>JBDKGM010000037.1:0-14253 GCA_039798185.1 Bacteroidota bacterium | reverse complement strand
GAACTGGTTTGGCTGGAGCAGCGGCAGCAGCCTCTTTGGGAGAAATGGGTTACAATGTAAAAGCCTTTTGTTTCCAAGATTCACCGCGTCGTGCACACTCGATTGCGGCACAAGGTGGGATTAATGCAGCTAAAAATTACCAAAACGACGGGGATTCAACCTACCGTTTATTTTATGATACAATTAAAGGAGGAGACTACCGCGCTCGCGAGGCAAACGTTCACCGTTTAGCAGAAGTTTCTGGAAATATTATTGACCAATGTGTGGCACAAGGTGTTCCTTTCGCTCGTGAATACGGCGGAATGTTGGACAACCGTTCTTTTGGTGGAACGCAAGTACAGCGTACCTTCTACGCAGCAGGTCAAACAGGGCAACAATTGTTGTTAGGAGCGTATTCAGCACTATCTCGTCAAATTGGTTTGGGACGTGTACAAATGTTCCACCGTCACGAAATGTTGGATTTGGTAAAAGTAGATGGGAAAGCTCGCGGAATCATTGCACGTAACTTAGTTACAGGTGAAATCGAGCGTCATTCAGCTCACGCTGTTATTATTGCCTCCGGTGGATATGGAAACGTTTATTTCTTGTCGACCAATGCAATGGGAAGTAACGTGACTGCTGCTTGGAAAATTCACCGTCAAGGAGCGTTATTTGCGAACCCTTGTTTTGTACAAATTCACCCTACTTGTATTCCTGTTCATGGAACTAACCAATCGAAATTGACTTTGATGTCGGAGTCGCTTCGTAACTCAGGTCGTATTTGGGTTCCTAAGAAAAAAGAAGATGCAGAAGCAATTCGTGCGGGTAAATTAAAACCGACACAAATCGCGGAAGAAGATAGAGATTACTTCTTAGAACGCAGATATCCGGCGTTTGGTAACTTAGTGCCACGTGACGTTGCTTCACGTGCTGCTAAAGAGCGTTGTGATGCTGGTTTCGGTATTGAAGCGAATGATACCAATGAAGGAGTATATTTGGACTTCTCTACAGAAATTCAGAACAAAGGAAAACAAGCTGCTTATGCTGCTGGTAACCACAATCCTTCTGCAGAGGAAATTACCCGTTTAGGTAAAAAATGGTTGGAAGAAAAGTACGGTAACTTGTTTACCATGTACCAAAAAATCACCGACGAAAATCCATACGAAACCCCAATGAAGATCTATCCAGCAGTACACTATACTATGGGTGGCGTTTGGGTTGACTACAACTTACAGTCTACTATTCCGGGTTGTTTCGTAGCCGGTGAAGCCAACTTTTCAGATCACGGCGCTAACCGTTTAGGAGCTTCTGCGTTAATGCAAGGTTTAGCCGATGGTTATTTCGTATTGCCGTATACCGTTTCTAACTATTTAGCAGACGATATTCGTACAGGTAAAATTTCAACAAGTTCACCTGAATTTGATGAAGCGGAAAAACGTGTGAAAGATCAAATCAACAACTTCTTAAATAATAACGGTTCTAAATCAGTGGATCACTTCCATAAACGTTTAGGATTGATTATGTGGAATAAAGTGGGTATGGGACGTAATGCAGAAGGCTTAAAAGAAGCTATCAGTGAAATTGCTGCCTTACGCGACGAGTTCTATAAAGAAGTATATGTGCCAGGTAGTGCGGATGAATTGAATCCAGAATTGGAGAAAGCAATGCGTGTAGCTGATTTCATTGAATTGGGTCAGTTGATGGCTATGGACGCATTACAACGTAATGAATCCTGTGGCGGTCACTTCCGTGAAGAATACCAAGATGCTGAAGGTGAAACCTTGCGTGATGATGCGAATTTCTCTTTCGTAGGTGCTTGGGAATACAAAGGCGACGACATCAGCAAAGAAGAACTTCATAAAGAAGAGCTGAAATATGAGTTTATTAAAATTGCAGCTAGAAACTATAAATAATCGGAGACATGGCTTCTAAAAAGAACATCAACATAAATTTGAAAATTTGGCGCCAAAAAAATGGCAAAGCCAAAGGTCAATTGGTAGATTACAAATTAGATAACGTATCTACCGATAGCTCATTCTTGGAAATGTTAGACCAATTGAATGAGCAATTAGTATCACAAAAACAAGAACCAATTGCGTTCGACCACGATTGCCGTGAAGGTATCTGCGGTATGTGTTCGTTGTATATCAACGGACGTGCGCACGGACCAGACACTGGTATCACTACCTGTCAGTTGCACATGCGTATGTTCAAAGATGGTGACACTATTTACGTGGAGCCATGGAGAAGTCGCGCGTTCCCAATTATCAAAGACTTGGTGGTTGACCGTAGTTCTTTTGACCGCATTCAACAAGCGGGTGGATTCGTGTCAGTAAATACTTCAGGACGCACCATTGATGCCAATACAATTCCTGTGCCTAAAGCAGATGCAGATAAAGCATTTGAAGCGGCAGCATGTATTGGTTGCGGAGCTTGTGTAGCCACTTGTAAAAATGGTTCTGCCATGTTATTCGTAGGCGCAAAAGTGTCGCAATATGCCTTGTTACCTCAAGGAAAAGTGGAAGCGACTCAACGTGTATTGAATATGGTACGTCAAATGGACGAAGAAGGATTCGGAAATTGTACCAATACCGGTGCTTGCGAAATCGAATGTCCAAAAGGAATTTCCTTGGAAAACATCGCACGCATGAACCGCGAATACTTAAAAGCAAGTATCAAATAATTTTACCGTAAAAGGTTAATTCATAAAAAGCACTTCCTCGGAGGTGCTTTTTTATTAGGGCGAGCCCCGTCAATTTTCTGCTAAAAAAAAATTTAGATCACGGGGCCGGGCTATCCGCCGTGCACGGCACTTGGCTTCTATCCCTCTCGCAATCCCTGCACAAAAAAACGTATATTTGAAAACAACAAACAAAAACAACGAATGAAATCCCTATTCACTCTCTTACTTTCAGGTTGGGCGCTTACACTCCCTGCTCAAAATTTATCGCAGTATGTCAATCCCATGATTGGAACGGATGGACATGGACACACATTTCCGGGCGCTACGTTGCCGTATGGAATGGTCCAACTTTCTCCAGATACCAGAATTGACGGGAGCTGGGACGGATGTTCGGGATACCATTATTCCGATAAGACGATATACGGTTTTTCACATACCCACCTTAATGGAACTGGTTGTACCGATTATGGTGATATCATGGTTATGCCAGTAATGGGAGAGGTTTCTTTTGATCCAAAAACTTATGCATCTACTTTTTCACATGCAAACGAGAAAGCAGCGGCAGGATATTACCAAGTTCGATTAGACAAACACCAAATTGATGTGCGTTTAACCGCTTCAACACGTGTTGGTTTTCATGAATATACCTTCGCAAAGTCAGGAATGGCAAGCCTTATTATCGATTTAAACCATAGAGACAAATTACTATATGGTGATATCCGTGTGATCGATACACGCACTATAGAAATCTTGCGTCGCAGTGAAGCATGGGCTAAAGATCAATATGTGTATGCACGTATTGAGTTTGATGCGCCCATGACCGTTTCTAAGGCAATTGGAAACAAAGACAACAAAAACGGCTTTTATTCCGGAACCGAAGTTAAAATTGCGATGAGTAAAAAAGTGAATGCGGGGGATAAAATCAAAATCAAGGTTACATTGTCTCCCACTTCTTATGAAGGCGCTTTTTTAAACAGTAGTGAAATTACCGATTGGGACTTTGATAAAGCGCTTAAACAAGCCGAAAGTGCTTGGAATGTAGAATTGTCTAAAATTCAAATTTCAGTGCCTGATAATGACAAAAAAGCGGTTTTTTATACTGCTTTGTATCATACCATGATGCAACCCAATGTGGCGCAAGATCGCAATGGCAATTACCGTGGGCGCGATAATAAAATTCATAAAGCAGAAGGATTTACCTATTATTCGGTCTTTTCTTTATGGGATACGTTTCGTGCGGCACATCCACTGTACACCTTAATCGATAAAAAACGCACCTCGGATTATATCAATACTTTTTTAAAACAATATGAGCATGGCGGCCGTTTGCCCGTATGGGAATTGGCTTCTAATGAAACCGATTGTATGATTGGTTACCATTCGGTTTCAGTGATTGCAGATGCCATGGTTAAGGGAATTAAAGGATTTGATTATGAAAAAGCCTTTGAAGCAGCAAAACATTCCGCCATGTTGGATCATTTGGGTTTAGAAGCCTATAAGCGACAAGGGTTTATTTCGATGGATGACGAACATGAAAGTGTATCCAAAACCTTGGAATATGCCTATGATGATTGGTGTATTGCACAAATGGCTAAAATCCTCGGAAAAACCGAAGATTATAAATATTTCATGCAACGTTCACAATCGTGGAAAAATGTTTTTGATTGGAATGTCACTTTTATGCGACCTAAGAAAAATGGCGGTTGGGATAAACCTTTTGATGCCCGTGAAATCAACAACAATTTTACCGAAGGAAACAGTTGGCAATATTCGTTCTTTGTGCCCCAAGATATTCCAGGAATGATTGAAGCGTATGGTGGTGCGGCTAAATTTGAGGCTAAATTGGATGAAATGTTCAATAGTGAAAGCAAAACCACAGGGCGTGAACAAGCTGATGTTACAGGTTTGATTGGTCAATATGCCCATGGTAATGAACCGAGTCATCACATGTCGTATTTGTACAATTATGTTGGCAAACCAGACAAAACAAGAGATCGTGTACACTTTATTCTTTCTAATTTTTATAAAAATACCCCTGATGGTTTAATTGGAAATGAAGATTGCGGGCAAATGAGTGCTTGGTATGTATTAAGTGCCATTGGATTTTATAATGTAACTCCAGGTAGCGGAACATGGTCACGTGTAGCTCCCTTTTTTAATGATGTAAAAATTAAATTTGAGAATGGTGAAGATTTGGTAATTACACCAAAAGGAATGGTAGGATATACGAAAGAATTAGCCAAAGAACCCCAATTAACTCCTTTAGCAACAGAAGCTATTATTCCAGTTCCTGTCATTGATGCACCTGGGAAAGCTTTTAAAGATTTTGTATCCGTTGCTATACGATCCAATTCCCAAGACAAATTGGAATATTATTTCAAAGAAGCGGATACGCAACCTGTTTGGAAAGAATACCGAAATCCGATTACGTTGGATGCTACAACTACTATTGTAGCTCGTACCAATAAAATGGGGTATAAAAGTGGAGAAGTTTCGGCTACTTTCTACAAAAAACCAAACGATTACACGATTTCTATTGCTTCCAAATATAATCCACAATACCATGCGGGAGGTCCAGAAGGATTGTTAGATGGAATACATGGAACTACCAATTGGAGAAAAGGAGATTGGCAAGGGTATCAGTCCCAAAATTTTGAAGCAACTGTAGATTTACAAGCTGTTAAAGGGGTTTCGTCATGCAAAGCCTTTTGTTTACAAGACACCCGTTCATGGATTGTGATGCCAACAAAAGTAGAGTATTACAGTTCTATAGATGGCTTGAATTTTAATTTATTAGGATCTGTTGCAAACACAGTTGATCCTAAATTGGATGAAAATACGATTCAAGATTTTGCGTTCAATCTGACACAACCAATTCAAACCCGCTATATAAAAGTGAAAGCGTATAATTTTGGAAAATTACCGGATTGGCATATTGGTGCTGGTGGTGATGCGTTTATTTTTATTGATGAAATCGAAATTAAATAGCCATGAAAATTGCGCTGGTTCAAACTTCTTTACATTGGGAAAATCCCAGTACTAACAGGGTGTTGTTGGATGAAAAATTAAATGCTATTTCGCCAAATACCGATTTGATAGTGCTGCCCGAAATGTTTACCACAGGGTTTACGATGCGTCCCGAACTTGGAGCTGAAACAATGGAGGGAGCCACTGTGGTTTGGATGAAAAATTGGGCCAAGAAATTACAAGCTGCAATCGTTGGCAGTGTAGTGATACAAGAAAACAATCAGTATTTTAATCGATTACTCTTTGTACATCCCGATGGAACAATAGCGACTTATGATAAACGGCATCGATTTACATTAGCAGGGGAAGATCAAGTATACACCGCTGGACAAAAGCGTTTAATAGTGAATTACAAAGGTTGGAAAATTTGCCCATTAATTTGTTATGACCTTCGATTCCCAGTGTTCTCACGCAACAATGAAAATTATGACATATCGCTATATGTGGCAAATTGGCCAGAGCCGAGAATCCAGGCATGGGATGTTTTATTGCGGGCTAGAGCTGTAGAAAATATGTGTTATACCCTAGGCGTAAATCGGGTAGGCCAGGATGGTAATTCACATAATTATATCGGACATTCTCAGGTAGTAGATTGTTTTGGAAATTATCTCTTGACACCACAAGAAACAGAGGCTATTTTTTATGTTGAAATAAATAAAGATGAACTTCTTGAAAATCGTAAACGTTTTGCATTTTTAAATGATCAAGATCGTTTTCAACTATTGGATTAACCACCCACATCAACAGATTGTTCTACATCCCAATTGGATCGTACATCCACTTCAACAGGATGATAGATTACTTCTTCACTTTGGCGCTTTTCTAGATAATTTCCAGGTGTCCAATAGCCATCTTTATCGTCGTCATAAATAACTCGGATAAAAAACTTACTTGGTTGAATCAAATCAAAGGATACTGATTTTGAATTTTCACTGTAGGCAGAGGCTTTTACTTTTCCTTGCGTATCGGTTAGTTGAACGATTAAAGGGAATCGTTTGATTCGCTCCAAATTGATTTTTAAATTACCATATTCGCTAACATCCAGCGTGTTTGTAGTGTATTTTAAAGTGTCGTTCACATTTCCTAAATAATCTGTAAAAGCTCCGGGAAGTACTTCAAGGCGGTATTTTTGATTAGGTTCTTTATCAAAAAGAAATTGAAATTCTTTTTTAAAAGAATCATAATTCGATTTAAACGCAACTGCAGACGAATCTTTTCGTGATAATTTAATTTTTTGCAAATCCCAATTTGTCAATGGAATAGATGAGGCGATTCGCAAAGTGTCGCTAAAATTCAGGGTTCCTTTGGGTTCAACCGATAAAGAAAGACTATCCTTTTTAAAATCCCTCACTTTAAAACCAAAGGTTTTGGAAGAATTGTCCTTTCTTATCTGTAACGTTAACGAATCTCCTTTGGACGCTTTAAACCATACTTCTGCTGAGTCTTTGCCTACAACACGGGTCAATTGAGTAGGGATTTTTTCCGAATTCCTCAGAAGTTGAATTTCTGCTTTTTCAATGTTTCCATGGTAGCCAACTAACAGGCGACTGGATTTTAGGTGTGAAGTAGTGGTTGCTTTGAATTTTTTCTTTTCATTAAAAAGTTCCAATTCATAAATAGTATCACTAGGAATGGATATATAATCTTTTTGAAAAGCTATCTTTTCCGTTTTTGGATCAAATTTGTTGTTCTTATTAACATCTTTTACCGCGATCAATCGGTATTTTCCCGCTTTTAAATTTTCCAAAACAACAGCTTTCAAACTGTCAAGTGTATTGATGACATATTGAGGTTGCTTATTGTAAACAATTGAATCCGTGTAAGCGGCATTGACTTCATACAGCATCACAGAAACAAAGTTGTCCGTTTTTCGTTCCAATGCATCTTTGATTTTTACGCCCAATTTTAAAGAATCAATCGTTGGGCCGGTCGAAATCACATATTTAAATTGCGAATACGGATTTCCTTCGTTATTATCTTGAATACTCTGACCAAAATTGAAACTATAGGTGGTATTAGGCTTTAACGTATCTTTAATTTTAATCGTTAGCGTTTTACTCGCCGTTTGTGGCAGAATTTCTGGCGCGGAATTCATAGGAGGAGAAACAACCAACTGTTTTTGCAAATCTTTTAATTTAATGTATTCATCAAATTGAAGTTTGATTTCGGTTCCGCTAAAATTGGTGCTTAAATTCTTGGGATAGCTAAAAAGTAATTGGGGCGCAATCGTGTCTTTTGGACCGCCAGTTATTGACCCTCTTCGCGCACATGAAGGCGCACTAAGTAGCACTACAATTAGAGGGAATAGAAGTAAAACCTTTTTTAGCATGTCATTCAAATTTGCTACGCAAAGTAACAATTATAATTGCTTAGCATAAAATCTTTTTCAATGGATTTAACGAATTATTGACTCATTGCCATACAAACAATGCTAATTTTTGCTCCAGGTATCTTTAAAAGTTCGCGTGAACAAGCTTCCAACGTTGAACCGGTGGTTATCACATCATCGACCAACATAAAATGTTTATTATGATGCTGTTGGTTGAAAGTAATTCCAAAAATAGACTGAATGATTTCTGAGCGCCCAAGAATTGATTTTTTTGTTTGCGTTTTCGAATAGTAATTGCGGTGAAGCAGCTCTTCATTGCAGGGAATTTCCAAACTTTCAGCAAGTGCTTTGGCATAAGTTGTAACTTGATTAAAGCCCCGTTCATTCAATTTTTTGGGATGCAAGGGTACCGGTATAATAAAATCTGGATATGGCGATATAATGCAATCTTTTAAAACAGCTCCATGCCACAATCCTAGGGCAGTTCCAACGTTTTCATTGCCTTTGTATTTTAATTGATGAATTAACTCTTGAACCAAACTTTCTTTATGAAAATACAGCAAAGCTCCCGCAAAGACAAGAGGAATACGTCCATAGAATTTTTGATGTATCTCATGGGTGGGTTCGGTATGATGTAAGGTGGTTGGTAGTTGATGACGGCAATGCGTGCAAATCACAAATTCGTCTTGCAATAAAAAACCATGGCAGGCGGCACAGCTCTCTGGATAGAACAGGCGGATAAGATTCGATAACATAGGCGTATAAATTAAAGTTTAAAGATAGAAAAAACCTTGTAAATCCTACATTTTCAAAACCACTTTTTATATTTTTGCACCACTATGGCAAAACAAGAAGATATTTTCAAAAATGTAATTTCGCACGCAAAAGAGTATGGATTTATTTTTCCATCGAGCGAAATTTATGACGGATTAAGTGCGGTATACGACTATGCTCAAAATGGAGCGGAGTTAAAGAAAAACATCCGTGAATATTGGTGGAAAGCAATGGTTCAAATGCACGAAAATATTGTGGGTATTGATGCAGCAATTTTGATGCATCCTACAACATGGAAAGCGTCGGGACACGTTGATGCCTTCAATGATCCTTTGATTGATAATAGAGATTCTAAAAAACGTTTCCGCGCAGATGTTTTGATTGAGGACTATTGCGAAAAATTACAGCAAAAGGCGCAAAAAGAAATTGAAAAAGCACGCGAACGCTTTGGCGATGCTTTTGATGAAGCCCAATTTGTAGCTACAAATGGTCGAGTAGTTGATTATTTGTCAAAAAAGAAATCGATTCTTGAGCGCATGGCTAGATCTTTAGATAGCGGCGATTTAGAAGATGTGAAAGCATTAATCGAGGAATTGGAAATCGCCGATCCCGATACGGGTTCGAAGAACTGGACAGAAGTACGCCAATTCAACTTGATGTTTGGAACCAAATTAGGAGCTGCTGCCGAAAATGCCATGGATTTGTATTTGCGTCCAGAAACGGCTCAAGGAATTTTTGTGAATTTCTTGAATGTACAGAAAACAGGTCGCATGAAGATTCCATTCGGAATTGCACAAACAGGAAAAGCATTTCGTAATGAGATTGTTGCAAGACAATTCATTTTCCGTATGCGTGAGTTTGAGCAAATGGAGATGCAATTTTTTGTAAAGCCTGGTGAAGAAATGAAATGGTATGAATACTGGAAAGAAACCCGCTTAAAATGGCATCAATCGTTAGGCTTAGGTGCTGAAAACTACCGTTTCCATGATCATGAGAAATTAGCACATTATGCCAATGCTGCAGCTGATATCGAATTTAACTTCCCGTTTGGATTCAAAGAATTAGAAGGTATTCACTCCAGAACCGATTTCGATTTAAAAGCGCATGAACAATATTCAGGTAAAAAATTACAGTATTTTGATACTGAAGAAAATAAAAACTACGTTCCTTATGTAGTAGAAACATCAGTAGGTTTAGACCGTATGTTTTTGGCTGTTTTCTCAAAATCTTTACAAGAAGAAACACTAGAAGATGGATCAACACGTACTGTATTGCGTTTACCTAGCGTTTTAGCACCAACCAAAGCAGCGGTTTTACCATTAGTTAAAAAGGATGGATTACCAGAAATTGCTCGCGAAATTGTAGAAGACTTGAAATGGGATTTCAACGTTTCCTATGATGAAAAAGATGCCGTGGGTCGTCGTTACCGTCGTCAAGATGCTTTAGGAACGCCGTTTTGTATCACTGTAGATCATCAAACTTTAGAAGATCAAACCGTGACTTTACGCCACCGGGATTCAATGCAACAAGATCGTGTGAAAATCGAAGAATTACGAGGTATTATCAATTCGGAAGTTTCAATGCGTAATTGGTTGTTACGTACAAAATAAATGCCGAAAGGTATAGATATGAAAAAAGCGACTTAATACAGTCGCTTTTTTTTATTCTTCTTCTCGAGGTAAGTTGATTTCAGTGAGTAAAAATTCTTTCACCTTATCCCATGTTTTGGGATTCAGGGAATAGTAAATATTATTTCCTTTTGTTTTTCCTTTAATTAATCGAACCCGTTTTAGTTCTGATAAGTGTTTAGAAACGGTAGATTGCGCCAAGGGTAACACTTCCAGAATTTCTCCACAAGAAGAAGCTGGAGTTATCATTAAATGCTGTAAAATTTTTAATCGAGCGGGATTTCCCATAGCCTTTAATATGTCAGCTAAGTCATTGATTTTAAAAGAAAAACCTTGTGTTTTAGTAATTCCCATATTGCCAAGTATAAATATTTTATAAGTCGTATTGATGTTGGATTAATCAAACGACGAAATCCAATTTAGTTTTGTGCTAAAATAAGGAAAAAAACGAGATTATTTTTTGTTTATAAAATTGTTCAAAAGTAGTAACGGCAAGGCTTGAGTCCGACGTTGTAATCGTACTATATTCATATATGTGAAATTAGTTCTATTTTCGGATTGATTTCAGGCATTTTAATTTTAAAAATTGAAGAAAAATTTCCCTAAGGAATCACTTCTGAAGTTGTTTTATCATTAAAATGTAACCGAATTAAATTTTAGCGCGCCCCCGCTTTTACTAGGATTTTTTTAATCCATACAATAAACTTAACCGCATTTCATAAAAGTGCACTAATGCTTTACCCTAAAAGTAAGGCAATTGAAAACGTTTACATACGTGATTATTGACGATGACACCCATCGTGCCCAAAAAACCTTGGCAACTGCTGAGGCATTCTCTTTTCTTACCTTTTTAGGGATTGCAAATTCGTTTGATGATGGTGTAGATATGGTTTTGGAACAGCAACCGGATTTTATTTTACTAGAAATAGAACCCGACGATGCATCTTCTGGTTTGTCCTTGCATTTTATCAGTGAATTGCACCGTTATTTGGTGCAATTACCCAAGATTATTATCACGACTAAAAACGATAACTTGTGCTTACAGGCCTTTAAATACGGTGTATTTGACTATTTAATTCATCCTGTAGAAACAAAGGAGTTGCGCAAAACATTTCTTCGTTTTGAAAAAGAAAGTGGAGTTGTGGTGTCCAAAGCACCAACGGCTACAGCTAAAGGTCTTGTACCAATACCTGTTATAACAACCGTTGAAACTGAAAGTAATCCAATTGAAAACCCTGAATTAGCTGAGGAAGTAGAGGAATATCCTGCTAGAGACGAAGAAGATATTGAAACGGCTGAGACAGCTGTAATATCTGATGGTTCAGAGGTGGTCGAAACAGAGTCTATAGTTGAAGAAACTCCTGAAAATAAACCAAATGCTTCCCAAGAACAGGGAGTGGTAGTACAAAATTCACCGGATAAACCTTTGGTTATTTGTGTAAAATCGTACGGAGATTACCGTTATATTGATGCTTCAGAAATTTGTTATTTACAAGCCGACAATAATTCAACCGATATTCATTTGAATACAGGAGAAATGATTACAGCTTTTAAAACATTAAAGCATTTTGAAGGAGTTTTACGACAACCTTTTGTACGAATTCACAACAGTTATATTGTCAATATCGACTTTATTGGTCGCATTCATACTGGAAATTCTGTTTGCCATTTAAAGAATTCTACCGTTAAATTGCCTTTTTCAAAATCATATAAAGACAATATTGATCAGATAATCAACAGTATAGCTTCGGGTAATTATTTGGAGATTTAAAATAAATTCCTTTATTTTCGCCCAAAATTTATAAGCCATGGAATTACAACTACTCATTATTGATGACCACATGCCTATTATCGAAGGCTATAAAACGATTCTTTCCAATACCCGTTTAGCGGTCCAATTACACATCACGGAAGCCCTAAATGCGGAGTCAGCCTATCAAGTATTGACGGATGAAAAAAATGCGGATAAATTTGAAATTATTATTCTCGATTTTACGATTCCACCTTTCGAACAGCAGCAAATATCAAATGGTTTTGATTTAGTTCCCATCATTCGAAAATTTCAACCTACTGCCAAAATCATGTTTTTAACTTCCCATTCGGAAGCGTTAATGCTCTATAAAGTGATTATGGAGTCGCGAGCGGAAGCGATTATGATCAAAAGTGATTTTACCTCAATGGAATTGTTAGAAGCCTTTGAAAACGTTTACCAAGGGGGGAAATGTTATACCAAGACGGTACTTCAATTAAAGGATGAGTTGATGCATAATTACCGCATTTTTGACACAACCAACCGTGAAATCATCAAAATGTTAGCTAAAGGATACAAAACGCGCAACATTATGATTGAATTAAAGTTGTCCAAAAGCGCCATTGACAAGAGGAAAGCCCAAATTCGTGAGTTTTTTGAAATTGAAAAGGGGAATGACGAGGACATTATTCAATTGGCGAAAAAGAAAGGATATATTTAACAAAATTTACACTTTTTGTTTACCAATTCTACGAAATTACTTCTATAATTTTGTCTTGTTGATAGCCCCAAACTTCGGGAAACCGAGAATGAAGTTAAAGATGAAGATGAAATCGATAGTTTATTTATGCCATGCCATTATACGTTCTTTTTTTAGTATGCGCCTTATTTTTTTACAATGTACCTGTAGCACAGGAAAACGCTAACATTGAGTCCGGCAAAATTATGTTTCGGCTTGTATTTCAGTCGGATACCCTTTCATTTTATTATGATTCAGTTACCCAGTGGGAAAAGGCATTACAAGAAATGGAGTTTTTTTACAGCGATTTTTATTTAGAAAATCTTGAAAAGAAATCCCTTTCCTTACCACGTATTCAATTCAGTTTGTTTCGGGAAACCAAAAATGTAGTAATGTCAAGTGTCGAGTGGTTATGTATGGGGACTTCCTCATGTGAAATGGAATGTATCGAAGAAGAAATCAATGCGTTGTGGGTTAATTACAAGAGATCAGTACCTTAAAATTTAACAAAATGTACACTTTTAGTGTACCAAAAGTTAAAATTAGTCGGTTAACTTTACCATCTCTAAGCACACATTTCAAAAGGTACAAGCCAAACTTAAATTCAATTTCCCCTGGCTCGGAATTTGTCACTTTCGTTAATTCTGTTGTATAAGCCCGGATTCTTTGTTTTTTCTACGCCTTTCCGAGCGGGGGATTTTTGAATTTTTATTTCTTAAATGGATTAAGTAACTTGAGCGGAGAAATCCGCTTTTTTGTTTTCCCTATGCGTCACACAATTTGTTTTTTACTGCTTTTTATGTTTGTTTCTTGTGAGAAGAAAGAACTTGTAAACAATGACTCCCTCAATCAATTGAAGAGAATTGAAAAACTGATTGAAAAAAACAGAAACACGTTATTAAATAACGACAATGAAAAGAAATTACTCCGAAAAGAATTGAATGAATTAAAAGGTAAAACAGATACCACAGCACTGTATTGTATGTATTTGTTGTCAAAAAGTGCGATTTCTAACTATAATAGTGATTCAAGTCATTTTCTCGATACTTATTATTTGAGTTGTATAAAGACTAAAGATTCGTTGAGCTATGCTAGATATTACAGGTTAAAGGGCATATTGCATTACAGAAGCTCTGATATGAATTTAGCAATTGAAAATTATTTGAAGTCAGAAAAAATTTTAAAAAAAATTAATAATGGCGATGAATATTTCGAAGTTAAATTAAATATAGCACAATTATTAAATTATATAAATGATTTTACAGGAGCAGAAATGTATTTGGCAAAAATAAATACTTTAAATAATGACAAGATTCATAACGATATTAAAATTAGGGTTTTAAA
>JBDKGM010000036.1:0-35365 GCA_039798185.1 Bacteroidota bacterium | reverse complement strand
GGATGCGTAATCGGAGCTAAACTTTGTACATCCAAATGATTAATTCCACCGTCCCACATGAACGATTCATTCCAAGCTAAATTTTGCAAGGATAGGGCATTGCGCGTGCCGATTCGATTTTCAATTCCATGACTCAATTCGTGGTCAACATGTGCAAATCCCGTAGCCTGTAAATGACAACTCGCACAGGATATGGTTTGATCTCGCGATAAAATGGGATCATAAAAAAGATGTCTTCCCAGCAGAATTCCTTCCTCGGTTAACGGATTTCCTTTAAAGTTATAATGCGGTTTAGGCCAACCTTTAGGTGCTGAAAAATAGACAGGGTTCGGTTCATTTACAAATAAAACATAGCCCAAAAGTAAACTACTTGAAATAAGGATACCGAGTATTTTCATTGGATGCGAAAAGTAGTTTTGAAAAGGTTAGCCAATTGAACTGCCTGAGCACTAGGTGACATTATTGTATTGATTTGTTTGTACTCCATGGATTCAAAAAAAGCATCCAAATCGATAATCAATTGTTTAGAATTGGAATGCAATGGAATGTTGACAGTTGTTAATGCATTGGTTGCTCCATTATATCCACCGAGATGATATTGAAATTTATGTTTAAAGGTTTGAATTGCCTTCGAAGCACCTTCTATTTTGATAAATATAAAACCACTTTGCCAAGCCCAATACATTCCGTGAATGGGATCTAAATCACCATCAAACACGCCATTTACATTATAATCATAAGGAACACCCAAAGTAAATTGAAGCTGTCCTTCTTGCATAGGAACAGTAGTAAAATCAATTTTTAAAGTTTCAGGTTGGTCCCAATCAATAAGTTGCGGATATTCTACTAGAGTTATCGAATTTTCATTCGCATCAATGAATTCAATTTCTGCAATATAGAATTTCAACTTTTCAAAAGTTAAGGTATCGCCTTTTGAAGTAATGCAGGGATTTCCTTTTTCAACTTTTTTATTTTTAAATTGAAAAACAACTTCCAATGACGCATTACTTGGCTTCGATTGCGCCCAGAAAACTGAAGTAAATAACAGAAAAAAAAGACTGAATTTACGGTGCATGACGGGGGTGGGGTGGACGGCCAAATAGGCGGTGTAACTCTTCCGTTAACGCATTAAATTTTTCCATTTGCTCGGGCTTACATAATTTTTTTATAGCTAAAAAATGGTTATAATGGGTCAATTCAATTTGTTTTTGAGCCGCATTAATTTTAGCAACTAAAACAGTATCTACTTGGTCTCCCGCTGTTGCAGCTAAGTTTTGATACAATTGATCTTTTGATTCCCGTATCACTTGATCCAAACTGTCAATGGCCTGACGATGTTCTTTGATAAGCCCTTCATAGACTTTTACTTGTGCGGCATCCAGACCTAATTGTTCAATGATTATTGTTTTAGGTTTTGGCCCTCTAGGTCCTGCTGGTCCTCCCGGTCCCATTTCTGGATGCGGATAGGGTTTTGGTAGCAATAAAAAGGCAAGTGTGCCTAAGTTTAAAATTAGTAAGGCGATTACCGCCAACGTTAATAATTTTGATCGATCCATCAGTGATACAATTGATTTGATTGATTCAAAGAAGCCTCCATATAGGTCATCTTTGTTTCTGATTTTGTTGTTTTGTTTTGAAGAATTAAAAAGTTAACTGCAACAAGAGCAATAAGAGAAGCAGCAACCAGCCATACAGTAACATTCGATACTTTTTCATGCGTAGGAATGGAATTTTGAATTCGGTTAAATAGTTCAGGGCGAGGATTCACTTTTTGCACTTGTGCCAAGGATTGTTCCCAAGTTTCTGATGTAAAATTTGTTTCCATACTGATTTAGACGACGATTAAAAATTATTCTTGCGCGATTGACTTATTTATTTTCAATTTTTTGTTTTAAAGTAGCTTTTGCTCTAAAAAGTAACGATTCGATAGCGCTTACAGTTGTTTCCATTACAGCAGCTATCTCCGGATTGGAAAGTCCGTCAAGTTTGGACAGTAAATGTGCTGTTTTTTGATTTTCAGGCAGCGCATTTATGAAGGCAAAGAGTTGTTTCAAACTTTCTTCATTTTCTAAAATAACTCCAGGATGATTAAAGTCGGAAATCCTTGGGAACACAGCTTCAGAATCAATTTTAGTTCCAAATACAAACCCTCTTTTTTTACTGTTTTTGTATTTTATAAAATCCAAAGACTTGTTAATAGTAATTCGATAAATCCATGTTTTGTGCGAGGATTGCGCTTGAAACGTAGTGAGATTATCAAAAACAGCCAGAAATACATCTTGTGTAATTTCTTCGGCATCTTCCACATTTTGAACATAATTCAATGCTAAATTGTAAACCATCGTTCCAAAACGGCCATACAATTCTTCAAGAAGCATCGAATTCGATTTCATGTGTCTAGAGTTTTTGGTTGGACTAAATTACTACAAAAAGGTTTAGACGCCGTTAAAGATTTTTTCCAACGCTAAATAGTTCCTATATTTGGGACTTTGTAAATCGAACAACTAAATTAACCGAATATGAAATTATTAGAAGGTAAAGTAGCGATTATTACAGGTGCCAGTCGTGGTATCGGTAGTGGAATTGCTAAAGTTTTTGCCCAACAAGGGGCTCAAGTAGCTTTTACGTTCAGTTCATCTGCTGAATCTGCTTTAGTTTTGGAAAAAGAATTGATCGCTTTGGGTGTAAAAGCAAAAGGATATCAATCCAATGCCGGAAGTTTTGATGAAGCTCAAAAATTAGTAGACGATGTAATTGCCGAGTTTGGAACAGTAGATATTTTAATCAATAATGCCGGAATTACTAAAGATAATTTGTTAATGCGTATGAGTGAAGAAGATTTTGATAAAGTAATCGAAATCAACTTAAAGTCCGTTTTTAACATGACCAAAGCCGTTCAAAAAATCATGTTGAAAAACCGTAAAGGTTCGATAGTAAACATGAGTAGTGTTGTTGGTGTTAAAGGAAATGCGGGTCAAGCCAACTATGCGGCTTCGAAAGCAGGTATGATTGGGTTTACCAAATCAGTTGCGCTAGAATTGGGTTCGCGTAATATTCGTTGCAACGCCATAGCTCCTGGTTTTATTGAAACGGAAATGACAGCTAAATTGAATGAAGATGTGGTGCAAGGATGGAGAGATTCTATTCCGTTGAAACGCGGAGGTTCTCCAGAAGATGTTGCCAATGCTTGTTTATTCTTAGCCTCTGACATGAGTGCTTATGTGACAGGTCAAGTATTGAATGTTGACGGTGGAATGTTAACTTAATTCACGAAAATTTATGACGATAAACACGGTTCTTCTCTTAGTTCTTGCCTTACTAGTTGCAGGTAGTTTATCGTTTTTTCAATATTATTTCAAAGCCAGAAATACGGGTAAAATAACGCGTATTCTGGCTTTATTACGTTTTGTTGCTATTTTCGGGATTTTCGTCCTGTTGATTAATCCAATTATTAGTCGGAGTACTTATGAAATTATCAAACCACCTTTAGCTGTTGTCGTTGATAATTCTGCCTCTATAAAGGATCTTAAGGCCGGTCAAACTACACGAGAATCCTATTTAAAAATTATTGAAAACACGCAACTTCAAGATAAATTTGACATACAATCCTACGCATTTGATGCTGATTTTCGTCCCTTGAATTCAGAAAAAGAGTTGGATTTTAAAGGGAATGCATCTCAATTAGATAAAGTAGGTTCAAACATCAATGTCATTCATAAAAACCTGCCGTATGCTACCGTATTGTTGACGGATGGAAACCAAACATCGGGTTCAGATTTTGTATTTGGTTTTCAAGCGGATCACAAAGTTTTTCCTTTAATGGTGGGCGATACAACGCAATTTATGGATTTGCGCATCACTCAAGTGAATGTCAATAAATATGCTTTTCATAAAAATCAATTTCCAGCTGAAGTATTTCTAAATTATACTGGAGGACAACCCATCAATGCACTTTTTACCATTAAAAATGGGAATAATGTTCTTACCCGTCAAAATGTTCAGTTTTCTGCAGATAAACGTGCTGTGTTATTGAACGTATTGTTGCCCGCTAATCAGGTGGGTTTACAAATTTATACAGCTACACTTTCGGCTTCACTGTCAGAAAAGAATACGTATAATAACGCCAAGAAATTTGCGGTTGAAATTATAGATCAAAAAACAGAAGTAGCCTTAATATCAGATATGCCACATCCTGATTTAGGCGCTTTAAAACGCAGTATTGAATCCAATGCACAGCGTAAAGTAACCTTGCTTAAACCCAATCAAGTTAGTGATTTAAGTAAATATAATGTATTGATTTTATACCAACCTAATGCACGCTTTAAATCCGTTTTTGAGGCAAATAAAACAGTAGGTTTAAATACATTTATAATCACAGGAAATGCAACGGATTACGGTCTATTGAATCAATACCAATCCATGGTTACTTGCAATATGTCCAACCAGAAGGAAAATTATCTGGCCAGTTTTAATCCTGACTTTAATGTATTTTCAGTAGAGTCAATAGGTTTTGAAAATTTTCCACCCTTGGAGCATTTATTTGGAACAATAACGGTTCGTGAAAATGCAGAAGTGTTAGTAGAGTCAAGGGTGCAAGGGGTTGAAACCGGAGAGCCATTATGGGTGTTTGCTGATCAAAATGGACATCGCTCGGCGCTATTGCTTGGAGAAAATTTTTGGAAATGGCGGGCACACGTTTTTGTTGCGCAAAAATCATTTGAAAAATTCGATCAATTTTTGGATAAAACCATTCAGTATTTAGCTTCAAATGATAGTCGAAAATCGTTAGTTGTCAATCATGAACGTTTTTATAATTCTGGCGATGCTATTGAAATTACCGCTCAATATTTCAATAAAAATTATGAGTTGGATGAAAAAGCACGCTTATCGATTACGCTGATTAATTCGCAAACAAAACAAAAAAAACAATACGATTTAGTGCGTAGTTCCAATAACTTTAAAGTGAATTTAGACGGACTTAGTCCAGGGAAATACACATTTGCTGTTCGTGAACAAAATAGCAATTCGGTATATAATGGTGCTTTTGAAGTTTTAGATTTTGATATAGAAAAGCAATTTGTAAATGCTGATGTGACAAAATTAAAACAAGTGGCCAACCATACAGGTGGGAAAACATTTGTTCCTAGTCAAATAGATGAATTGGTGAAATCGTTACTAAATGATCCAACTTATCAAGCTATTCAAAAAGATGTGGTTAAAAAGACCCCATTGATTGATTGGAAAATTCTGTTGATCATTATTACAGGTTTATTTGCTGCAGAATGGTTTATCCGTAAATACAACGGATTACTTTAAAATTACTTTTTTTGGTACTGTTTTTTTTGTAAAAGATCCGTAGTGAATTGATAGTACGCAATCGTTTCTTTAACTAATTTTTCATCCATTTTTTTTACTGGAATTTCTTCATAATTTGATTGAAATTCAGGACTTACGCCTTCCATTTGCTGCAATTTCAAATCAAATTGTTTTACTTTCTGTTTAGGTGAAATAATGGTTAATCGATTGTTTTTAATGAGTCCCAAATCTTGATAGGTAGCAATTAAAGCACGCTCTTTATAATTGGGTGAAAAAACATCTTGTCCAATAAATTTACTATCATAATTAAAATGCAACAATCCTAAAACCGTAGGCATAAGATCAATTTGCGAAACCAATTGGGTTACTTTTTGAGGCTGAATAAAGCCGGGCGCATAAATCATGGCCGGAATTCGGTATTTGTTTAGTGGTAATTCTGTTTTGCCCGAACTTGAAGCACAGTGATCCGCTACGATTACAAAAATGGTATTCTTAAACCAAGATTGCTTTTCAGCCATTTTAAAAAATTGTTGCAAGGCATAATCCGTATATTTCACGCCGCCTTCTCGCGATTTGGAATGACTATCAATATCGATTTTGTGATCAGGATAGGTGAAGGGACGGTGATTGCTCACGGTCATCCAATGATTGAAAAATGGCTTTCCCGATTGGGCTTCTGCATTCATGGTCTGAATTGCCTTTTTCGCCATATCTTCATCACAAACACCCCAAATATTTGAAAAAGTTATTTCTTCAGGTTTGAATGATTTTTTGTCTACGATGGTGTAGCCATTTCCTCCAAAGAAATCTTGCATATTGTCAAAATACGCATCACCGCCATACAAATAACGAACGGCATATCCTTTGGAAGCAAAAATACTTCCTGTACTAAATTTGTTTTTATTGTCTTTTCGTTTTACCACACTTTCTCCTGGCGAAGGAGGTAAGCACAAGGTTACCGATTCAAGTCCACGAACTGTCCGATTTCCAACCGCATATAAGTTGGTGAAAAACATTGACTGATCACTTAAATTATCCAAAAACGGGGTGATGTTTTGGGTGTTCCCATAATGTTTCATGAAGTCAGCACTAAAACTCTCAATCGTAATTAAGACTACATTCTTTTGTATTTCAGTACTGTCTGATTTTATGGTACGAAATTTACCCGGCTCAATGGACCCAATTTGCGCTTGCATTAAAGCAACTGCTTCATGGTCTGGAATCGTTTGGTAGAATTTTTTGAAATCCAATTCACTATTCATAAAAGCACCATAAAATTTATACAACCCACTCGCTTGCAATTCATTGGTGAAAACATTATCTGAATTTTCCAATTTCGCGAATCGAGGTATAGCAAAAAGAGCAATTACAAAAACAACAACATAAGCAGCTCCCGAAAGTAAACGCGTGCGTAAATCGGGTAACTTTTCCAAATAGCCTTTGGACTGCTTTATCACATAATAGGTTCCTAAAACAGCGATTAGTCCGACACCCGAAAATAAAGGCACAACAGGATAAGATTCCATTATGTTTCCAATCACTTCATTGGTGTACACTAAATAATCTACAGCAATAAAATTGTAGCGAACACCGAATTCGTTCCAAAAAAAGAACTCACTGATCGCATTTTGTATAATGAGTAACACAAAAAGGAATAGTGTGATGGAATATAATACCAAACGGATGTTCTTGCGGTATTGCGGTAAGAAAAGGAGTAAAGCGAAAAGAATCGTTTTTAACCCAATGAAAGCTAAGCCAATTTCAGGCAATGAACCACCATATTCCGATAGAATCGATTTTCCTGAAGCGACATAAATAAGTAATACCATCCAGATTCCTAGAAAAATATATCCTTTAGGTTTTTCAAATTTAGAATTTGACAACGTAATTAAATATAACCATAAAAGTACGGAAGCAACGGTGAATACTAATAAATCCGAGCAAAATCCAAAGAAAAAGATTTTTAAATAATCGACCACTCCAAAATGAGACTGGGTAATTGGATGAAAAAGCAATACGATTCGTAATAGGACACCGGTTATAACATACAAGCGTAGTAAGGAATAAAAAGGTGCTTTTTTGCTAAAGAAATTCATACATAATATGGTTTACCGCAAATTTAGCAAAACAGCAGGCTACATTTTACATTATGAATTAATATTTCCTTAATTCAAAAAATCGAAATACAATTGTATCAAAAGGAAGTGTAACTTTGTTTCAAATTCGAACAGTATGCGAATATTAGTGGTTGAAGACGAAATTGGAATTGCTTCTTTTTTAAAACAAGGATTGGAAGAAGAAGGATTCGAGGTAACCCATGCGCAAGATGGGCAACAAGGCTTGGATCGAGCACTTTCAGAAAAATTTGATTTAATCTTATTGGATTGGATGTTGCCAAAAATGTCTGGAATTGAGGTTTGTAAAGCGATTCGAGCAAATAATATTACGACTCCCATTTTATTTCTAACGGCCAAAGATACGCTACAAGAAACCTTAGAAGGTTTTCAAGCGGGAGCAAATGATTATATTAAAAAGCCCTTTAGTTTTGAAGAATTATTGGAACGAATTAAAGTTCATTTTCGAAATTCACAACAACAAACAGTACTCGAATTAGGATCTATTCGTATCGAACCTGAGCGCTATAAAGTTTTTCAAGATGGGGAAGAGATTGCATTAACGCAACGTGAATTTGAATTGCTTCATTTTTTAGTAAAAAATAAAGGGAAAGTTTGTTCCCGTAATCAAATTATTGAAGAAGTTTGGAATATTCATTTTGAATACGATACCGGAGTGATTGATGTATTCATGAATGCACTCCGAAAAAAACTACATTTGAATAAAGATAATGAATCTATTAAAACGGTCCGTGGCGTAGGATATATGGCCGAATAATATGCAACAACACACCGAAACTGCTGTCAAAACAACCTATTTCAGTATTGCTGGAAATACTTCCTTGGCTTTAATCAAAGGATTAGCAGGTATTTTTGGGAATTCTTATGCATTGATTGCAGATGCCATTGAATCAACTACGGATATTTTTGCATCGCTCTTAGTTTTATTCGGACTTAAATATGCGAGTCGACCCGCCGATGAAAATCATCCCTATGGACATGGTCGAATCGAACCTTTAATTACTTTTTTAGTTGTTGCTTTTTTAGTGATTTCAGCATCAATTATTGCTTATGAAAGCATTCAAAACATTGCCACACCTCATGATTTACCCAAGCCTTTTACTCTTATTGTTTTAGGGGCAATCATCATTTGGAAAGAAATATCATTTCGAATTGTTCTGAAAAAAAGTAAAGAAACTCACAGTTCATCGCTTAAAGCAGATGCTTGGCACCATCGAAGTGATGCGATTACTTCCGTGGCTGCATTTTTAGGGATTTCAATTGCACTTTATATGGGACCGGGTTATGAAGCGGCAGACGATTGGGCCGCCTTATTTGCTTCGGGTTTTATTTTGTATAACAGTTATTTGATTTTTCGTCCAGCCTTAGGCGAAATCATGGATGAACATTTTTATGATGATTTGGTGGATGAGATTCGCATTGAGTCGCTTAAAGTCCCCGGTATATTGGACACTGAAAAATGTTTTATTCGTAAAGCCGGCATGAAATACCATGTGGATTTGCATGCTATTGTCAATGGTGATTTAACCGTTAAACAGGGACATGATATTGCCCATCTTTTGAAAGATACATTGCGAAATGAAATCCCACAATTGGGTCATGTTTTGATTCATATCGAACCCCATAATGATGCACATCATGTTTAACCGACCGATAAAAAACAGAATTGCTTTATACTATATTCTTACCACAGGAATATTGGTGTTTGTTGCCTTTTTTGTGATTTATAATATGGTGAAATTTAGTGTTTATCAACACGTGGATACCGATATCGATGCAGAAGTGCAAAAGCATATGACTGAAATTTCGGTACATTATGGTGAGATTAAAATTGTACACGAGCAAGAATGGATGGAACGGGAGCACAATACATTGGATGTCAATCCGGTTTTTGTTCAATTCACCGATCAAAATGGGAAAATATTTGAAAAATCACCCAATTTAAAAAATCACACCCTTTCCCTTGATAAAAATAAAGAGGATCGGGAATTGTTTGACAGTCAGTTGGATCATCATAAAATTCGTCAAATTCAAATTCCTATTTTTGAAAATG
This sequence comes from Bacteroidota bacterium, assembly GCA_039798185.1. Lineage (GTDB taxonomy): Bacteria > Bacteroidota > Bacteroidia > Flavobacteriales > Flavobacteriaceae > Flavobacterium. The sequence goes on along the minus strand of JBDKGM010000036.1, from coordinate 25,861 downwards.
ATGAAAAAGTAGGCTACCTACTTGTTGCTATGTCGTTGGAAGATGCCATGTTGGTCATGAACAATTTACTTTTTGTGCTCGAGATTGCTTATCCTACGATACTTTTATTGTTGTTTTTAATTGCTCGATATATCGCTGGTCGAAGTATTCGTCCCATTCAAAATGTCATTGCCACTTCCGATTCTATATCACGTGATAATTTAAATGCGCGTATCCAACTGCCTCAAAATCGCGATGAAATTTATATCCTTACGGAAACCATCAATAATTTGTTGGACCGAATTGAGAATGCTGTCGAGCGGGAAAAGCAATTCACCTCGGATGCTTCCCATGAATTGCGCACACCATTAGCCGTCATTAAAGGTACACTCGAAGTTTTAGCGCGCAAACCCCGAACTGTTGAGGAATACAACCAAAAAATTGGGTATTGTATTCAAGAGGTGGATCGTATTAATAAAATGGTCGATCAATTGTTGTTATTGGCCCGATTGGAAAATCAGAAACAATCTTTAAATCTTCAAAATTTAAGTTTAAATAACGCAGTAAGTGAATGTTTATCTCGTTTTGACGATCGTATTTTAACCCGTAAAATTCAAATTAAAGAGCATTATTCCCAAAATAATGAGGTGGTATCTGATTTCTATTTTTTATCTATTATTCTCAATAATATAATTTCGAATGCTTTGAAATATACACAAGAAGGCGGAACAATAGATTTCTATATCAATAGCAATGAAAAAAATATTGAATTAGTTATCCAAGATAACGGAATGGGAATAGCAGACGATGAACTCCAAAAGATATTTAATTCATTCTATCGAACAAAATCCACGCAAGATTTAATCGAAATCAAAGGAAACGGACTGGGATTGTCGATAGTAAAACGCCTTTCAGATGTACTCGGAATTCAAATAAATGTGGATTCAATAGTAGGACAAGGAACCCGATTTAGGTTAGTCTTTCCTGAAGAAAATTAAGTCTATCTTAAACTTATCCCTATTTCACTTTGGTACATTTGTAGTATAATTTAGAAGCTATGCTCCAAAAAATCATTGCCTTTAGCTTAAAGAACAAGTTAATTGTATTGTTATTCACCGCCTTAGTCTTAGGTTTTGGTATATTTTCAGTATTTCAAATCTCCATAGGCGCAGTTCCTGATGTGACGAATAATCAGGTTCAAGTGATTACCACTTCGCGTAATCTTTCAACGCAAGACATTGAACAGTTTATCACCTATCCGGTAGAAATTGAAATGGCAAATTTACCCGGCGTAAAGGAAATTCGCTCGGTTTCAAAATTCGGACTTTCAGTGGTTACCATTGTTTTTGAAGATGATATGGGCACTTATTTGCCTCGTCAATTAATTGCTGAGAAAATTAAAACAGCCTCAGAAAACATTCCACCCGGATTTGGAACCCCACAAATGGGTCCGATCACAACAGGTTTAGGTGAAATTTATCAATATACGTTAGAAGTAAAACCCGCTTACCAAGATTTGTATGATGCTTCCGATTTGCGTACAATTCAAGATTGGACGGTTAAGCGTCAACTATCTGGAATCAAAGGAGTGGTTGAAATTAATACGTGGGGTGGTTATTTAAAACAATACGAGGTGGCCATCAATACGTCAAAGCTTAAAGCGATGAATATTTCGACCGCAGAAGTTTTTACCGCATTAGAAAAAAACAACAGTATCGCCGGTGGTTCCTATATTGAAAAGGTAAATCAAAGTTATTTTATTCGTGGTGAAGGGAAGGTAAGCTCTCTAGAGGATATAGGAAACATTGTGGTTGCCAATAAAAACGGACTTCCCATTTATATTAATGATGTAGCGCAAGTTCGCTTTGGTAGTGCCAATCGTTTTGGAGCGATTACCGGAAATGGTGAAGGTGAAAAAGTGATGGGGCAAATCATGATGTTAAAAGGAGGTAACTCGAAACAAGTGATTCATGATGTAAAAACAAGAGTAGCCGCTATTCAAAAAACGTTACCCAAAGGCGTTTATATTAATCCAGTTATTGAGCGTTCAGAATTGGTTGGTAAAACCACATTCACCGTAGCGGAGAACCTTATTTTAGGCTGTTTGATTGTGATATTTGTGGTGGTTGTATTATTAGGAAATTGGCGCTCCGGACTTGTTGTCGCTTCAGTAATTCCGCTATGTTTACTTTTTGCCATTTCGTTCATGAATATCTTTAATATCGATGCTAACCTGATGAGTTTAGGAGCAATCGACTTTGGAATAATTATCGATGGTGCGGTCATTATTGTCGAATTCATTGCGTTTCAAATTGCTCATAAATCCAAGCATCTAGGACATTTATCCAAAGAAGAACGACAAATTCAAATTGATGAAATCACTTTTAAAAGTGCTTCTAAAATGATGAATTCCGCGGTATTTGGCCAATTGATTATTTTGATTGTTTTCATTCCCATTCTATCTTTATCAGGTGTAGAAGGCAAAATGTTCAAGCCGATGGCAATGACATTTAGCTTTGCATTAGTTGGAGCAATGTTGTTCTGTTTTACTTATGTTCCCGTGGTTTCTTCCTTATTTTTAAAGGCTAAAGTGGAACGAACAGATACCTTTTCGGTTCGATTAATTAATAAACTCAATGCAGTTTACAGTCCCATAATTGCTTGGGCACTCAACAATACCAAAAAAGTGATGTACAGTGCAGGTGCTTTGTTGGTGCTAGCCATTGCCTTATTTACAACGATGGGAGGAGAGTTTATTCCCACTTTGGATGAAGGGGATTTTGTGATACAACCCGTATTAAAAACAGGAACATCGTTATCCAAAACAATAAAAATCACCACGGAAATTGAGAAAACAATTTTGAAAAACTTCCCCGAAGTACAACAGGTGGTTAGTCGAATTGGTGCTGCCGAAGTACCGACTGACCCTATGAGTATGGAGGAAAGTGATATTATTGTAAAATTAAAACCAAAAGGAGAGTGGACTTCAGCCTCGACTAAAGATGAATTGGCAGATAAAATCAAAGCCGCCGTTGAAAAACAAATTCCCAATATTGAAATAGAATTTACCCAACCCATTGAAATGCGATTCAACGAATTGATATCGGGAACGCGCAGTGATGTGGCGGTAAAGATTTTTGGTGAAGATTTAAATGTGTTAGCCAAACGTGCAGCACAGATTAAAAACGCCATTATAGATGTGGAAGGAGCTTCCGATATTATTGTTGAAAAAACAGAAGGATTACCCCAAATGTCGGTGCAATTTGATCGTGCAAAAATTGCTCGTTATGGTTTAAATACAGCCGATTTGAATGAAATGATTGCTTTGGGATTTGCGGGTGCGACTGTGGGTACGGTTTTCGAAGGGGAAAAACGATTTGATATGGTTATCCGTTTGGATAAGGATAAACGTCAGAATATCGATGACTTACGGAATTTATATGTGACCACGCCACGAGGCGAACAAATTCCATTGTATCAGTTAGCAAAAATTGAATATACAGAGGGGCCGGCCAAGATTTCCCGCGACAATACCCACCGCAGAATTGTAGTTGGAATCAATGTGCGAAACCGTGATATGCAAAGTGTGGTTGATGATGTGCAAAAAATTATCAATGAGAAAATCAAATTGCCCCCAGGCTATTACGTAACGTATGGAGGACAGTTTGAAAACTTACAAAGTGCTAAAGCTCGATTAATGATTGCGGTTCCAATTGCCTTATTTCTCATTTTTGTTTTGTTATATTTTGCTTTTCAATCCGTAAAAGAAGCTTTAATGGTCTATTCTGCCATTCCGTTGTCAGCTGTGGGTGGAATCTTATTTTTATGGTTACGCGATTTACCTTTTAGTATATCGGCAGGAGTCGGATTTATAGCATTATTCGGAATTGCAGTTTTGAATGGTATTGTATTAATCGAACATTTTAAAGAATTGAAACATCAAGGTATTAGTGATATTGACGAACTAATTAAAAAAGGAACCAGCGATCGATTACGCCCCGTTCTTTTAACTGCCGCAGCTGCCGCATTAGGATTCTTGCCGATGGCAATTTCAGGCTCTGCGGGTGCTGAAGTGCAACGTCCATTAGCCACAGTTGTAATTGGGGGATTATTCACAGCAACACTTTTAACGATGATTGTATTGCCAGTACTCTATAAGCTTTTAGATACTAAAAAAGGGAAAGAAGCCAAATTCAAAATCAATCCAGCAGTAATCGTTGTAGGACTAATGCTTACCGGTATGCAATCGTTTGGCCAACAAAAAAACAATGAGTTGGAGGCTTTAATTCAAAAAGCTACCGAAAACAATCTCGGAATCAAAGCCACCAATACAGGCATTGAAAAAGCGAAAGCTGCCCAAGGAACCGCGTATTCGATAGATAAAACAAACTTCTATTACGGCTACGATCAAAACAATTTGGCTTTAAACAATTTGCCGTTAAAGGTAGTGGGGGTACAACAAAAATTTAGTTTCCCAACGGTGTATAGTGCACAGAAAAAATTACTTAGTGCAGAATATGACAAGGAAAAGGCAGCCTTAGAAATTCAGAAAGTACAATTGGCTCAAGAAGTAGCGCAACTTTACAATACGGTTGTTTATGTGAATAACCAGAAGAAAATGTATCGCTATTTGGATAGTTTGTACCAAAACTTTTCAAAAGCCAGCGGTCGTAAGTTTGAATTAGGGGAAAGTAATTATTTAGAAAAAATTACGGCTCAGAGTAAGTTTCGTCAAATACATACCAAATTAGAGCAATTGGATTTGGATTTACAAGCCGCCTATGCGCGATTGAATGCCTTGGTTCAAGACAACGAATTAAAACCAATTCAAGCACAGCGATTAGAACCCGTTTTGGAGCTCGATTATAGTGCAAGTAAACAGGTTTATGAGTCTTATTTTCAAAAACTTAGTGATGTCACATCTCAAAATGTTTATTTGCAAAAACAAGGATGGTATCCGGATATTAATTTGGAATATTTTCAAGGAAAAAATAATGGATTAGCCACATCACTTTATGGTTTTCAAGTAGGAGTTGCGGTTCCCTTATTTTATGGTTCGGTAGAGGCCAAAAACAAGGTTGCAAAATTAGAGCAACAACGCTGGGAATCCCAAAGGCAAAACGAACTTAAACGATTAGAACAATCTATTACTGCGCGAAAAAAGGAATTAGAAAAATACCAAAAAACGATGCAGTATTATCAAGAGACAGGAAACCAATTGGCAAACGAAATTATTAAAGTAGCCGAAATGAGTTATAAGCATGGCGAAATTGACTTTTTTCAATATATCCTTAGCTTAGAAAATGCTACTGGAATTCGAGCAGAATACCTGGATGCGGTTTACCAATACAATGCTATTCAATATCAATTAATTTATTTGACACTTCCTTAATATGAAAAAATATATAGTAATAACGTTAAGTTTCTTAGCTTTAAGTTGTAAAAACGAAGCGGTTTCAACACCAGAAAAAGCAGAGGATTCGGGTTATGTTACAGTTACCAAAGCCCAATTCAAAAATATGGGAATGGAAATGGGGACTCCCGTATTAATGGATTTCGATGTGGCAGTCAAAGCATCAGGGCGGATTGATGTTCCACCTAAAAATCGAGCCAAGATTACCACTTTTATTTCGGGATTTGTTAAAAGTTCTAACTTACTCATTGGGGATAAAGTGACTCAGGGTCAGGCCTTGCTTACTATTGAAAGTCCAGAGATTGTTGATATGCAGAAAGATTATCTTACAGTAGCCCGTCAAATTGAGTATCTTAAATCAGAATATACCCGTCAAAAAACATTGTATGATGAAAAAATCACTTCTCAAAAGAATTATTTGAAAGCGGATAGTGATTACAAAACAGCGCTGGGGCAATACCAAACTTTACGTCAAAAATTAATCATGATGAAAGTAAATCCAGGGCAAGTAGAAAAAGGAAAAATTGTATCGTCAATTACTTTGTATGCCCCAATTTCAGGGGATGTGACAACGGTAAATGCTGCAGTTGGAATGGCTGTAAATCCATCAGATATGTTGATGGAAATTGTAGACAATAAAGAATTGCATGTCGAATTAAGTGTTTTTGAAAAAGATATTTTAAAAGTTAAAGAAAATCAATTGATCAAGTTTACTGTCCCTGAAGCTTCAAAAGAAGTGTTTGAAGGAACTGTGCATTTAATTGGTAAATCCATTGAAGGTTCTGATCGTACGACTAATGTTCATGGTCATTTGGATGAAAAAGTGAAACAAAAGTTGTTGACAGGAATGTTTATTGAGGCAAATATTATTGTTGATCGAAAAAAAGGATATGCGGTTCCAAAAGATGCTTTAGGGAAAGAAAACGATAAATATTTCGTACTTTTATATCACCATGAAGATGGAAAAGGAATTCATTTTACTAAAGTTCCCGTAAAAATAGGGGCTAGTTCAGATGATTTTGAAGAAATTTCTATAGAAGGTAAAATAAAACCTGAATCCAAAATAGTTCTGAAAGGTGTTTATGATTTAATTGAATAGTTATGGATTTTTCCCGATTACAAGCACAATTGCAAACTGAAGTTGATACCGCCTTTTTATACCATAGCATCGCGGCCATTCAAGAAGACCAAAGTTTATATCGGGTTTTAGAAGCCTTAGCAAAAATTGAAGAAGGACATGCCCAGCATATGTTGGGTGAAATACAGAAAGTTAGTCCGAGCTACTCTATGCCTAATCCTTCTCGAAGAGCAAAATTGCAATTACGATTGGGAAAAGTTTTTGGATACAGTTCCATCATCAGTAGTTTGGCCAATGTTGAAAAGCAGTTTGCGGTTAAAACGATTCAAAGCAAAAAGAAAAGAGGAGAGGAATTATCCGGATTTGAACACAATCATTTACGAATCATAGAAGCCGTTAATGCAAATCAAGCATTGAATGTATCGGGCGGATTTTTATCCAAGTTTGAGAGTCGGCATAAATCGGTAGGCGGAAATGCATTGCGCGCTGCCGTTTTAGGTGCCAATGACGGTTTAGTCTCCAATATGAGTTTGGTGATGGGAGTGGCCGGAGCAGCAGCGCAGAACAATACCATACTTTTAACGGGAACTGCCGGATTGTTGGCTGGGGCAATATCAATGGCTTTGGGCGAATGGTTGTCCGTACAGAGTTCGCGTGAATTGCATCAGCGCCAAATTGATTTAGAAATGGCCGAACTAGAAGCTTCTCCAGAAGAAGAGAAAAAAGAATTGGTTTTATTGTACCAAGCCAAAGGGTTAACTGAAGAAGAAGCTCAAAAATTAGCCAATAAAGCATTTGAAACCAAAGAATCTGCTTTGGACACATTAATTGAAGAAGAGTTGGGTATCGATAAAGAAGAGTTAGGTGGTTCAGCTTGGGAAGCAGCAATTACTTCTTTTTTGTTATTTTCCATTGGCGCCATAATTCCACTTTTTCCTTTTTTCTTTTTATCGGGTTCTGTTGCCATTTTAGTAAGTTTAACTTCCAGTGTCGTGGGTTTATTTACAATAGGAGCTTCTATTACATTGTTTACCGGAAAATCAATTTGGTATTCAGGATTGCGACAAATTGGATTTGGATTAGCGGCAGCAGCTGTAACTTATGGAATCGGATCGCTAATTGGTGTACAATTAGAAGGTTAGTAATTTTTAAACAAACATAGATTATGAATGATGCACATTTGCATATGGTGGTAAATCATTTCCCCATCATTGGAATTATTTTAGGATTTATAGTATTAGTAGGTGGGATTATTTTGAAAAATAAAACAATTCAAAATACGGCTTACTTTTTATTTATTATTGCTGCAATTGGAACAGTGGCTAGTATGGCAACAGGTGAAGGTGCAGAAGAAATGGTAGAAGAACTTCCTGAGGTTGGTCATAAAATAATTCATGAACATGAGGAAATTGCTGAAAAATTTGCTTTGCTTATGTATGCTTTAGGCTTAGTTTCACTAATTGGGTGGTTTATGAATGTGAAAGAAAACGCAAAAGCAAAATGGTTTACTATTATTGCATTAGTGCTTTCGATTGCTGGAGTTTTGTTAGGTAAAGCTACGGGTACTTCAGGAGGAGAAATTCGCCATACAGAAATTCGAAACGAAGGAAATGCTGCTTCGTCTTCTACCATGGAAACTCATGAGGATGAAGACTAAATGATATACATAATAAAAAAACCGGAGCAATACACTCCGGTTTTTTTTATGGGTTTTCGAAAAGTTGAATCTGACTTTTTAGACGTTCAATCAACATATTCATCATTCGTTTATTAAGATTGGAGGAATTCAAAATATATTCTTGATATTCTTGAACAGTAAACAAACCGATGACCATTCCTTTCAATGAATTTCTAAACTTAATGTCGCGTTGAATTACATTCTCAATGTAGGTCATTTTTTTATCTGGACTAAGTGAAAAGAAGACGTTCTTTTGTTTCACAGCATAATTTCGAAATACTTCTATGAATAGATCATTTTGCAATTTTAGAATAGGGCGTAAGGTTTGATTTTGGAATACTTCTTCGGTTGAAGAGTTCGGGTTGATAGTGCCTATAGCATTGCCTCGCAATTCCATTAGACTTGGGTCTCTCGGTTCCATTTTTCTTTTAAAGTTATAAAAAAAGCCTCTGCAATTTGCAGAGGCTTTAGTATAGTTATGAATACTTCGTTGTTAATTATTTAACTCGGAAAGTAACACGTCTTACAAGTTTTCTAGCACCATCAGAGTTTGGATCTACTGAAGTATCCTCACCTTGTGACACAACAGTCATACGGTCTGCAGCGATACCTGCTTTCACCAATATTGCTTTAACTGCTTCTGCACGTTTGTTTGCTAAGTTATTGTTGAAAGTATTTGAACCAACTTCATCCGCATGTCCAACAATTTCAATTTTAGCATTCGGGAAGTTTCTCAAATAAGTCAACATGAAATCAATTCCTTCTGTAGATACATTGGTTGGTGTAGCTTTATTTGTATCAAAATAGGTCGTTACATAACCTTCATTGATTAATTTTTTCACCATATCTTCATTAGACTGTTGCGTAACTTCTTTCGTTGTTTTGTCAACATAACGTTCTAACTCATCGGGTACACCATTACGGTTTATGTCGACCATTTTACCACGTGTATCAACAGCTACACCTGCAACAGAGTTGTTTTCTTGATCTAAATAATCTGGCACACCGTCTTTGTCCGTATCGTTCATCAATGTTTCCATGTCGTCTATACGTTTGCCCAACGCTTCGATTTCATCCGATTTTTTATCGCGAATAACCGCCCAATCACCGTGAATTTCATTAGACCCAAATGAATAAGACAATCCAAATGAACCTGTGATTAATTGACCATTCAAGTTGTTGGTGATTTCAGAATACGAACCATCCCAATTAAAGTGTTGGCGGTAGTTATTTTGAACAGAAACATCAAGCATTAATGCTAATTTATTTGTCACTCTAAATTGAGGAGTAATACCAATAACCAATCCACCATTCCATTCGGTAACCCCATTGTTGTGATCATTTTCAAACACATTAGCTGTTTTTGAAGTCATCGCATCAATTTTGATACCACCGTGTGCTAGTAAGCCAAAACGGTTTAAATTTTCTTGAATGCCTAATAAACGAGATAAATTTACAACTCCTTCTAAGCCCACTCCAAATTGTTGCATTTCAAATGGTTTACTTCCATTACCCTTAATGTTTTTTAAATCATCATAATGCAATGAACCTTTAAATCCAAAAATTGGACTTAACATATAACGGGTTGAAAGTGAAAAACTATTGGCTTGTGGTTTTCCTAAGAAAGCACCTGGATCACTTGAATAGTAACCGACAGCATAAGGTTTAACGCCTTTAGCTTGACCTACGGTAGCTTCTATAGTCCATTTGTTAAATTCAGATGTTGCGGTTGTGTCTTTTACTTCTTCTTTTTTCTGTGCTTGAAGTGCTACAGATGAAGCAATTAAAAACGACAACAAAGTAATTTTCTTCATATTGGAATTTGTTAAATTTATACTTTGTGTTGCAAATATAGTAGTTTGGAGGTTATTACCAAGGAAATGTGTTAAAAGATTCCGTAATTTTACAAACAACTTCATTAACAAAAATAAGTTTTTTCTTACTTTGAAGTTTGAGATTATAATTTAAAAAAAATATGCCATGCGTTTTCATACTCGTAAGTGGGTTAAACCCGAAGATTTAAATCCGAACAGTACCTTATTTGGAGGTCGGTTGTTAGCATGGATAGACGAAGAAGTTGCGTTGTACGCAATTGTCCAACTTGAAACTCCACGAGTTGTAACTAAACATATGTCAGAAATAAATTTCCGTAGTTCTGCTAAACAAGGTGATATTATTGAAATTGGTATTGATGTAGTAAAGTTTGGTACGACTTCACTTACGTTACTTTGTGAAGTTCGCAATATGATGACTCGTGAAACGATTATTTCAATTGATGTCATAACCATGGTTGGCGTCGATGAAAACGGGAAGCCAAAAGCACATGGAAAGACAAAAGTTGAGTATATAAGCGATCGTTTAAACAATAAAAATTAAACAATTGACTTTGAGTCGGTAGCTAATTCGAAAATTTCCAAATCAAAATAGGGAACCGAGGCTAATATATGGTCAAAAATATCTGCCATAATATATTCATATTGTTCAAATCGTTGGTCTTTTGAAAAAACATAAATTTCTAAAGGCATACCATGGGGAGTGGGTTGTAATTGACGGCACAACAATATCATTTCTTTATTTAATCCAGGATGTTGTTCCAAATAACCCGTAATGTATTTTCGAAATAAACCAAAATTGGTCATGTTTCGCCCATTCACTAAAAGCGATTTATCAATGCTATGGATTTGATTGTATTCTGAAATCTCCAATTGACGTTGATCAATGTAATTAGCAATTAACTGAATTCGTTTAAGTTTCTGTAATTCATCATCGTTTAAAAACCGAATACTTTTTGATTTAATTAAAATTGAACGCTTAATTCGACGACCATCAGAATCCAACATGCCCCGCCAATTGCGAAAGGAATCTGAAATCAAACTATACGTAGGAATCGTTGTGGTGGTATTGTCAAAGTTTCTAACTTTCACCGTGGCTAAATTGATTTCGATTACATCACCATCTGCACCAAATTTGTCAAATGTAATCCAGTCGCCAATTCGTACCATATCATTTAAAGCCACTTGAACACTGGCTACAAAACCTAAAATGGTATCTCTAAAAATTAAAATTACAAAGGCAGAAACGGCTCCTAAAGTACCCAGTAGCGCATTCGTTGAGATGTCAAATATTTTCGAAATAATAATTCCGATTCCGAAAATCCAGAGCATAATCATGATAACTTGAATAAAGCTATCGATGGGTTTATCGCTGTATTTCGGTTTTTCTTTCATGTAATCCCGAATGGATTTCAAAATACTTCGAATAATCCATAAGGTTAAAACCACTATATAAACGCCAACTACTTTTCCAAAAAAAGCTTCCCAATACACATAGTTTTCCAAAATTACAGGAACCGATTTGTAAATGAAAAGAAAGGGAATTAAATATGAAATGTATTTTGCAGTTTTATTACTAACTAATAAATCATCAAAATTGGTTCGTGTTTTTTTGGCAATTACAGCCATAAAAGTCACAAGAATCAGTCGGAAAAGGATATAAATTAAATACGCAAAAACAATCATTTCGGCCATGTTGACAACCAAACTAGTATAGGAAGCCACGGTATCTCCGAAACCTATTTTTCGAAGAAATGGATATAACCATCCAAATAATGATTCGAGTTTTTGATGCATATTACAAGTATTTTTTCTCCATTACAAATGTTCCAAAAGGTAGGAGGGAAGCCAATTGAATCCATCCCATATCTTTCCAACTCCATTGCTGTTTTTCGCGAATGGCAAATCCAAGATAAACATAAGCTATGAATAAAAGTCCATGTGACATTCCAATGGGGAATAATAAGGTTTTGTATACTTCCAAATGAAAGGGTTTGATAAACAACATGTTTGAAAAAAGTAAAAGATAAGAAATACCTTCTAAGAGCGCAATATATCGAAATAGGGTAGTCATGAGTTATTGATTTGCTACAAAATTAGGAATCAAGAATTAGATTTTCCCTACTACAAGGTTAAATTGTTTACAAATGAGGAATATATTTTGTGTTAAAAATTAGGTTGCCACTCTTTTTTAAACTTATTTTTGCAAAATTTCATTTTTGAATGTCCGAACTACAACTTTTTGATGAATTAGAGGATCGAAAGGAACTCTATGATTACCAAATTCGTGATATCGATAAGATTTTCGAGCGTTTAGACAATGCGCCTTCCAATTATCATTTGTTGTATCAATTGCCTACGGGTGGAGGGAAAACGGTTATTTTCTCAGAAATTACCCGACGTTATCTTGAAAAATATCAGAAAAAAGTAGTGGTTTTAACACACCGAATTGAGTTGTGCAAGCAAACTTCCAAAATGCTTTCTACGTTTAGTGTTAAAAACAAAGTGATTAATAGCGACATTAAAGAATTACCTGATCAAGATGAATTTTCGTGTTTTGTGGCTATGGTTGAAACGTTGAAAAACCGTTTGAACGATAAAAAATTAGCCATTCAAGATGTCGGTTTAGTCATTGTAGATGAAGCCCATTTTAATTCATTTCGAAAATTATTTAGCGCATTCAAAGACACTTTTATTTTAGGAGTTACCGCCACGCCATTGAGTTCGAATGTAAAATTACCCATGTATCAAAATTACAATGAACTGATCGTTGGTGATACCATTCAAAATTTAATTGACCAGAACTATTTAGCCAAAGCAACGACCTATAGCTACAATGTTGGATTGACATCGTTAAAAGTCGGAATAAACGGGGATTATACCGTAAAATCATCCGACGAATTGTATTCCAATTTAGTAATGCAAGAAAAATTATTGCATGCATATATGGAAAAATCAATGGGTAAGAAAACCTTGATTTTTAATAACGGGATTAGTACTTCCTTGTATGTTTATGAAACCTTTAAAAAAGCAGGATTAAATATTCGTCATTTGGATAATACGACGCCTAATGATGAACGAAAAGATATCTTAAAATGGTTTAAGAAAACTCCTGATGCTATTTTAACTTCTGTCAGTATTTTGACAACGGGTTTTGACGAACCCACAGTTGAAAGTATCATTTTAAATCGGGCGACGAAATCTATAACCTTATATTTTCAGATGATTGGGCGCGGTTCACGTCGATTGCCGAATAAGGAAACGTTCACCATTATTGATTTAGGGAATAATGCGCTTCGATTCGGACTTTGGAATAACCCTGTAGATTGGCAACATATTTTCAAAGCTCCTGAGTTTTACCTAGCCAGTTTGCGTGATGATGCCGAAATCGAAAGTAATTTCAAGTATGAAATGCCACCTGAATTACGCAAGAAATTTGCAAAGTCAACGGATTTCGATTTTGATATCCATGAAGAATTTAAATTCACAGTTAAAAACAACCTCAAGGCAAAAACCGTAATCGATAAATCCATTGATCAACATGCCCGTATTTGTGTTGAAAATGCTGATGATCAAATCGCAGCCAAGTTTTTAACAAAGGAATTGGCAGACGATATCGAATACCGTGTGCGTCAATATTGTGTTATGTTAGGAAACACAACTAAAAATTACCGCCTTTGGTTAATTGAAGATTATAAAGAGAAATTAATACTAGCTACTAGTAAAAAAATGCGTGAAAAACTTCTCGCTGAAGATTAATTTTCCCTAATTCGATGAAAAACACCATTTTATCGATGTAATAACACTTATTACTTCTTGTAGTACTTTTCTGAACATCAATTTATGTAGTTCATCGAGTATATAAGGTTTACACCTGATTTTATGAGCCACTTAAAACCTCCAAAATATATTTGTTTCAAGTTTAAGTATTAGCCGAGTTATTTAATCGCCCCAGATTAAAAAACCCTATTAAATTCATATGCAAACAAAAAATGAAGTAATGCTAATTATGGAAGGCACTTACCCATTCAATGGCGGAGGTGTATCAACTTGGGCGCATTCATTATGCCAACAAGTTTCAAATGCTGATTTTACGTTGTATTCTATCAATGCAAATTTTGAAGAAAAGTCGAAGTATGTATTGAGTTCGAATGTAAAAAACGTGCTTCAAGTTCCTATGTGGTCGCCATTAGAGCCACAAGAATTGGTAGGATATGGGAAAAAGTACCACAAATTTGTTACACGTAAAGAAAAAGACGATTGTGATGCAATCCGCGATATCTTTATCCCTTTATTTAAAGAATTATTAAATCATATTTATGCTGAGCGTCAAGAGCCCAAAGCCATTGATGTTACAATATATCAAATGTGGAAGTTCTTTCAGAAACACGACTATAAAAAGACGATGAAAAGTTGGGCTGTATGGCGTTGTTTTTATGATACCGTAACCGAAGTAAGTCAGCGTGACGGACACTATGAAGTAAGTTTATACGACTTAACCGTAGGAATGCGTTGGATGTATCGCTTTATGTTGCCGATTTCTATTCCGGTTCCTAAAGTTGATGTAGCGCATTTAACGTTATCCGGTTTTCCTGTTCTTCCCGCTTTGGTTTTAAAGTATAAATATGGTACACCCCTAATATTGACGGAACACGGCGTATTTATTCGTGAACGATTATTAGCGATAAATACCTCGGAATACTCTTTCTTTTTAAAGAATTTGTTAATTCGATTTTCAGAGTGCATTACCAAATTGGTTTATCATAAAGCGGATAAAATAATTTCTGTGAATTCGTTTAATATTTCTTGGGAATTAAAATATGGAGCTGATGCCAAGAAAATCGAAGTGATTTACAATGGAATAGATGAAAAATTATTTGTCCCAAAAGAAAAACCAGCGCATTTAAAAGACGTTCCAACCGTTGTAGCTGCTGCTCGAGTGTTTGATTTAAAAGATATCAAAACCATGATCCGTTCTTGTGCTGTCGTTAAAAATCAAATTCCGAATGTACAGTATTTGGTATATGGTGATGATCAAGCTGTGCCTGAGTATACGCAAGAATGTTTGCAATTGATTCAAGAACTTGGAGTAGGGCAAAATTTTAAATTTGCAGGCTATCACGAAAATCCACAAGAGTTGTTTTGTGAAGGAGATGTTTCAATTTTAACCTCAATATCAGAAGGTTTTCCTTATACCGTAATTGAATCGATGAGCTGTGGTGTTCCCGTTGTGGCAACTGCAGTGGGAGGAGTAGCAGAAGCCTTGGATGAGCAATGTGGATTTCTTTGTAAACCCAAAGATTATGAAGCTATTGGAAATCGGATCATAGAATTGCTTCAAAATGAGACATTACGTAAACAAATGGGAGAAAATGCCCGTCGTAAAGTGGTGCGTAATTTTACAATTGATAAATTTATTAAAGAATATGAAAACGCCTACAATGAAGTAATTGAGGCAAAAACATACGAAGCAGTGTACAGTTTGGATGTGAATTCGAAACTGGCTATGGAAGCTTCTTAAATTGATAACCATTTAAAGATCCCCAAAGTCTACAACATGGAAAAAACCAATCAAAATACGCTTGATTTAATTGAACAAATTAAAGACAAGATCGGAAAACCTGTGAGCATTCACGTAGTTGAAGCGACGATTGAGTCCTTTGGTATTCGTGAAGAAGATACCCAGGAAGATTTCGGTTTTCAGTCGATTACAACATTGGCTTCCCATGTATTTACTACAATTTATGATGCCTCCGACAGTAGGGAATTGAAAAATAGTAAAGAAAGAGAAACGGAAATTGTATCGCCTATTCGCCATAAATTCTCGGATTACATTTTTGAGAAAGCTAAAATTTTTATTCAATATTATACTCTCGGAATCTTTCATTTATTACCGGTATTAATCCAAATTGCAACCATTATTGTTTTTGGGTTTTCGCTTTGGACTTTTGTCGGATTCAATGAAATTCAATCTACAGCTGTTGTTTTGGGAGTAGTTGTAGGATTGATTTCTACAGGAGGATTTATCCAAGTCATAGGTAGACAAGCTTCATTTTATTGGAATTATCAAGATTACCATCGCGTTGAAAAAACCATTAATTACTTGCTCAAAATTGGGATAGTTTCCATTTTTACAGTATTGGTACTCATTTTCATTGTCAATTTCTTTTTCCATTTGTATCCTTACGAATTGCTTTTGATCGTATTTGTGTATGCTTTTTTAATTGGTGTTTTGGTTTTAACAATCGCACCTTTTCACACAATAAAAAAACGATGGGCAATTACGGTATCTATTGCATTAGGAACACTTTCAGCAGGAATTTTAAAAGAGAAAACAAGTATTTCCATTTATTATGTGCATTGGATTGGGATAGGAGTAGCCTTGCTTTTTGCGCGAACTACCTTGTATTTGTATCTAAAGAAATTAGTTCGAAACACTTCTACAAATTCAGGGAAAGACATCAATATTCCGGTTTTTATTTACCATAATTACCAGTATTTCTTTTATGGTTTACTGATTTACTTCTTTATTTTCATTGACCGTATTTTAGCATGGTCTGCGGGAGAAGGCGCCAGTCAACCTTTTATGGTTTATTTTGAAAAAAAATACGAATTAGGAATGGATTTCGCCATCATGGTTTACCTAATGTTGGCTGGAGTTTTAGAATATGGAATCGCCTCTTTCACACGTTTCATGGATATTGGACAGAAAGTTATCAGTGCTTCCAATCCAGAGCAATACAGCGGACATATTCGAAAAATGTATTGGCAACAAGTACTGCTTTTATTCATCACAGGGTGCATCGCATTTTTTCTGATTTTTGAATTAATTGATGCGGCATGGGGCTTCAAAGCTAAATTTAATCATGAACTTTCAAGACTTAGTTTTCGCGTATTCTTAATTGGAGGAAGCGCCTATTTGTTTTTAGCATGGGGAATCCTTAATGCGTTGTATTTATTTACACTAGGACAAGTAAAAAAACCGTTGAAAGCCTTGTTGTACGCATCCTTACTCAATCTTGTTGTTGGCTTTGTTCTTAGTCGGATGGTAGGATATGAATGGAGTGTGGTCGGACTTTTTGCGGGTTCCGTATTATTTTTATTAATCACTATTAAAGATACTTTGAGGTACTTTAAAAATCTGGATTACCACTATTATGCAGCGTATTAAATTCCTTTTACTCTTCATTCCAGTAATTCTCATCATCATTGCATTTAATTATACTATGCGCAAAGAATCAGTACTCGTTTGTTATGGAAAGTTAAAACCAGAAACGGTTCAAGGATATCACTATGTCATTCTGGAATCCAACCATTATTTGGCTAGTAATATTCGCGTATTTAAAGCCCAAAACAAAAAAGTATTTGCC
The DNA here is from genome assembly GCA_039798185.1 of Bacteroidota bacterium. Classification (GTDB taxonomy): domain Bacteria; phylum Bacteroidota; class Bacteroidia; order Flavobacteriales; family Flavobacteriaceae; genus Flavobacterium. The sequence continues at coordinate 8,511 of JBDKGM010000036.1, read as the reverse complement.
TATTTCAGTATGGGAGAAGTGAATGAAAATGCCCCTCATTACACCGAATTAAAAGACCATACCTTAGGGAAAAATGAAATTTGGAACAGTTATTATTTGGATTTAAATACTCCAAAAACACGTGAAATTATATTACACGTTATTGAATCTATTTTTCAAAAAGGTTTTGATGGAATCTTTATGGATAATTTTGATAATTATGCACAATTCGGTCCGCTGAAATCTCAAAAAGCAGGAATTATAGCCTTGCTTAAAGAATTAAAAGCCAAGTATCCTGAGAAGTTGTTTTTGCAAAATGCGGGCATGGACTTACTTCAAGAAACACATCCCTATATCTGTGGGGTAGCTTTTGAATCCATTGCTAGTGATTATCAATTTCCAACTAAAACATACCGTTTACGCGAAGCAAAACAATATCAAATGTTGGTAACTACTATTCAAAAAATGCAGGCCGAACTTAAGGTTCCAGTTGTATTCATTGAATATGCCGATCAAAAAGTATTGGCCGACCAAATTCACCAACGCATCGACACCACCGATTTCGAATTTTTTATCGGTAAGATTGATTTACAAACTCGCCCCAATTTTTAGTATTCACCATGGAAATGTTTTTGACCAGTTCGATTTTAATAGGTTTTATGCGACTTTGTTTCATAATACTCTTCCTATTTTATCTCAACAGAAAATTGGTGAATAAAGAAAAGCATGTCAATTTTCTCGATTTTATTGTGCAAAATTGGTTGCGATATGGTGCTTTATTGGTCGTTGTCATCTTTATTTTGGTCCAATTGAGTGCCTACAATCTTTTCAATTGCTATTTTATATTAGCGCTTTTAATTGGCTTGGACACCATTGGAATTCAACATCTGAAAAATCCCAAAAAATTTATTAAAGAGTCGCTTAAAAGCTCAATTATTAATTTTATCAAAGCGGTTGAAAATAGAAAACCAATTCAATATTACCTTTCTATTTTACCCAAAGATCCAAGTGTTCGAACAGAAAACCGAATTCTATTTTGGTGTGTGGTATTTTTAGGAGCAGTTACTTTTGTTAGTCGGTATTACTTTATTATTCATGATAATTATTCCCTTTCAGATGCTTGGATCAATGATTTGAATAAAGTAATTCAATATGATAACCAGTCATGGGCAACGCTCGAATTATCTACGGATGGCGAACTTTCATTAGTAAATTTTTATAGTAAAATCACGGATGTGAGTCCGGCCATTGGTTTGCAAGTCATTGCGATTTTAGAATCGGTAATTTTGGCCATTGTTTTATTTTGGACCATTCACAAGCTTACGGCATCAAAATATGTGGCTCCACTAATTACTGCGCTGTTTTTTGGTTTAGTGTATGTATTAACTCCTTTGAACGTCTATTTTCTATTAAAAGGGAATCCCACATTTTTAGCACTTTCTTTGGCTTTACCTTTATTTGTAATGTATTCCCGACCTTATGTTTTTAAAGGGAATAAAAAGAGTTATGCATTGGCATATATACTCGGATTTACAGCCATAGGCTTGATAGATTTATTTACCTATTGTATTTTAATTCCGCCGTTTTTGATTATTGCGGGTGTTTTGACTAAAAAAGGAAATGTGAGTCGCGTATTGATTGCATTAACAGGATTTTTGGTGGCGAGTGTTGTAATTGGTGTCATCTATCAAATTGCCTGTCAATACCAAGGTTTAGGATTAATAGAATACATTCAATCCAATTTAATCTCAATTAGTTCCTATACGTATGTGCCTCAATTAATTCTTCCCTATAAAACGATCTTACACTATGTTCAGGTAAGTACATTTATCGGATTTGGTGTGATTTTTATCTTGTTATTGTTTAAGAAAACCAGTTGGAGAATCCCATTGACATACTTTTCCTATTTCAACTTTTTAGTATTGTTGACTTCATTCCGAATTAAATGGTTGGATCACGATTTATTAAACAATGCAATGGCCGTTTTCTTACCCTTAGTAATTGGATTCCATTGTGCATTATTTATGGTTATTGTGAATTGGGCTTTAAAAAAATCTGAAAATTGGAGTCCAATTACCCTCCCAATTGTATTTGTAATAGCCGTATTTGGTGCGTATCGTTTTCAAGAAGATCAGATTAAACAATTAACGATTTCTGATGACACTCCAAAATATATGTTAAATGCCTACGATCATATTGCTTCGACGTATTATAACCAAACCTATTGTGTGGTGAATGATCCCGCGACGCAAGTGATTAGTTTGAATTCGCATTATTTTATGAATTATGAATACTTTTTAAAGGATTATCCCAAAATAGATTCTATTCAATTCGAACATCGCAAAGACCCTCATTTCTTTTTAATGAATCCTGAATATGCAGTTTCTAAAAGTATTTTTGTTTTTGTTTTGGTGGAATCGAGTAGCGTAGAGAAGAACGTATTTGCTGAGAATAAGCATTATCAGTCCCAATTGGTTCAAGCACTCAAGACCTATCGTAAAAAAGGGCGCCAAATTCAATTAATTTACAAGAGTCCGATTCTCCATGTCTATGAAATTGTAAATCAAGCAAAGCAAAGTAAAATCAACGATTTATTGTTTTAAGCCTGTACATATGAAGAAAATATACCCTTTAGTTTTATTATTTATCGCAGTTTCTTTAGTCACTTCTTGTGCAAAACGAGAAGGTCAAGATTCCAATCCAATTATGGACTGGTTTCGTTCGGATGAAGATTTAGAACAAACCGATAATTTTATTCGTTATCAAGAACCCGAACTAAGTGCTACGCCGCTTGTTTTATCGTTGTTTGATGACCAAGTTAAATACAGTCGATTATACAATGCTGAGATCCGAAAGGCTTGTGATTACAGTAAATTACCTTTTAATTGTGTGTCGGAAAACCAATGGAATTCTACATTGTCTATTTCTGAAAAAACACGGGTAATTATGGTGTACAATACCCGTAAATTATCCGATGCTGCAATTGCAAAGCTTTTTGATTTTGTCATGAAAGGCGGCCATTTATTCGTACCGTTTGCTAGTGAAGATAAACGAATGGCATTTTTATATGGTTTCAAGCCAGAAGCTGAATATGCAACGAATACGAAAGCTTTGGGTTGGCATTTTAATACGCCTATTTTACCCGGATTGCAAAATAAAAACCGTAATCCAGAATTCAAATTGTTTGGTTTTGATGCTCAAAATTTCTCTGATAAAGTTACCGTATTAGCGACGTCAATTACCGATCCTTCCTATCCTACAATTGTGGAAAACAAAATTGGATTAGGTCGTGTTTTATTGTACAATACTTCGGGTGATTTTGGTAAAATTGACCGCGGATTCTTATTTGCGGGTGTATTGAAAGGATTGGAAAATGTTCCTTATCCCATTGCAAATACAGCCACTGTTTTTTTAGATGACTTTCCAGCGCCACAGTATGATATCAAAGCGGAACCTATTCTTTCAGAAATGAATTTGTCAACTGCTGATTTTATTTCAAAAGTTTGGTGGCCCGACATGAGTAAATTGGCAACGGAGTTTGATATTCCTTATGCAGCCATGTTAACCTTTGATTACCGTAACAAAATTGTTCCTCCATTTACATTAGACCAATGGAATTCAATGAAAATAAAAAATAATAATCACACAGAAGCATTACCAGATTGGTTTGTCCATGAATTAAAAAAAGGAAATCACGAATTGGCGTTTCACGGCTATAATCACGTTTCACTGACGAAAAAATTATGGCCAGATAAGCAAATGATTGAAACGTCGATGAGTTCGGTGAAGAAAAAATGGGAATTAAGTAATTATGGAAAGTTCCCAACCACTTATGTACCGCCCTCCAATGAGATTGATGCATACGGAGTTCAAGAATTAAAATATACGATGCCTTCTTTAAAGTATATGTGTAGTTTATTTTTAGGACAAAAAGAGGAGGGAGGCGACCGCGAATTTGATTACGATCCCTACAGCCCGAATTTCTTTGACTATCCCCGTATTTCCAGCGGATTTTATTTTAGCGATGATGAAAATTATGCCACCAAATCCATGTATTTGTTTACAGGGGTGTGGACGCATTTCGTACATCCTGATGACGTTTTTCAAATTCCGGCAACAGCCAATAAAAGTGCTGGCGGGTATAATTTGCGTAATCGTTTAAATTATGGATGGAGAAAATCCCGAAACGCAGCAACTGCTATGTATCCTGAATTTAAATCCTTTATTTCCGATTTTAAAAAGGTGTATCCTCAAATGCATTTTGTGAACGGAAATGATGGGGGAACAACGGTAATGAAATGGCGTGCTTCGCGATATACGCATCAATCCAATAAGGAAGTTTATACGGTTTCTCAAACCAATGCAATTCAAGTTGATAATAATTATTGGTTCATGTTTGGTTCGCGTGAAAAAAGTAATCAAACAGAAGCGGCACTACGTAAACAAGGCTATGAATTTTCAAAATCATTAATGATGAATGGGTTTTTATACAGTATAAAAACTCCAAAAGATCACATCTCTATTACCGATTATTTAGAGAAAGAAACGTCAAATGCAGAAAAGTTAGAAGTCGCCGTAACCATTGCTAAAAACCAATACAGTTTGTATAAAAAAGAGGTAGCACGATTTCTAAGCGGCGGTATTTGGGAAGACGAATTTGTGAAAAAGCACGAATTGGAGTTGTTGTCTCTAAAATATAAAATGCTAGACAATGCCGTAATTGATTCCACTGTTTGGAACAAATATGCCAAGTATTTATCTTGGGAAGATAAAGGTGCCGATGTTTGGACCGCATATGAAAAGCATGTTGCCAAGTTCCCTTTTCCTGCTAATATTTTATATTCTATTGAGTTGGATCGGGTTATTGGCTATCCAAATGATGTGGTCAAAGAAAAATGGATGTTTGAACATACTAAAGTGGCTCCAAATTCAATTGAAATTTTAAAAGCTTATGTGGCTAATTTCAATACTGATGAGAATAAGGATAAGATAAAACCCTTGTTGCAACGTATTTTTGAATTAGAACCGACATTAGAAAATCATAAAAATTATATCAATCATCTTCTCGCATTTTATCCACAAGAAGCAAAAGTAGCTGTAGATATAATAAAGCCCAGTAAAGATTGGGATACTATGGCCACAACCTTTACGTGGATGTACGCTGATGCTGGTGATTTCAAAAAAGCTTTGGAATGGGCTGCGTATAGTAGCGAAATTGCATTCAAACAGAAAATGCAATGGTATGTAGAAATGGGACAATCGGCTAAAGTGATTCCGCTTTACAATGACTACATCAAAAAGAATCCCAATGATAATGATGCTAAAGAATTGATGGCTACCATTTACCATGGTTTAGGCAAATTTACAGAAGCATGGACAGTGGCCAATGGAATGGGGGAGTCTCCAGCAAAAGAAGAATTACGTAAAACACTAAACAAAGATGTGGTTTACGAAGAAATGCCAGTGCAGCAATTATTAATTGATACCCAAGTTCAATTGTTTTATCCTGAGGTTTTGAAAAAATTAACCAAGTCCATACGTTTGGAGTATGGTGATTTTGTAGATTATAAATCGGGGGTTGAAACCAATCAAGCTGATCCTTCAATTTTTAAAAATGTACTGTCATACAATCGATTAGATGCAAAAAAACGGACGCATACTTTTGGGATTACTTATACCAATTACTATGAAATTGATTTCCGTAATGGGAAGCGATATGATTTCAATACCGATAACAGTATGGGTGGATTGGAATACCAATTCCGAACAGCTCCAGTTGAAAACAAGGCACAATATTGGACACGAACTCGTTTTGAATTAAGTAAGGCAACAGAATTGTATTTTCAAGCAGCAGTAGGGTTGAATAAGACGAAAGGAAAGAACTATTATTCGGCTGAATTAAGTGCTTTTCCGGCAGAAACGGCCTCTGCCATGAATCAAAAAATATACGATATTCGATTAACAGGGTATTACGATACTCAAATTTTTAAGAAAATCAATCTCGCTGTAACATTTGAAGGTGATTATTACACGGATGGAATGTTGTCTCGAGATACCATTTTCAGAAGAAGTCCAGGAAAGGATTTGAAAATGACTTCAAATGCAGAAAACAGAATTAAAATCACAGAGTTACCCGATGGAAGTTTAAAAGTTGAAGAATTTGATGCTTCGTATAGTGGTCATTTATCCGCTCGATTGTTATGGGATGAAAAAAAGAAACAACTTTCTAAATTCATTCCTTTTGTTGAAGGACAATTTATGCTTGGATCACGCGATTTACAATTGGGTTATCCCTATTGGATGCTTAAAGAACGTTTATTTGGAGGTGGCGGACTAGGATGGGAGCTGACAACAGAAAATTTGAAAGCCCGACTTGAAGGCGGTTATTTCTTCGATGATTTTGCTAAAAATTTCAAACGTTTTACGGGTTCGATGTCGTATCAATTACTTGATTTTACCGCTTTAACCGTACAAGTAGAATTTTTCAACCAACAAAAATACTATTCCAATGCCGTTTCATTCGGATTAAAACACAATTTTAAACCACGGAAACGCCGATAAAAAAAGGGACTCGTAACGGAGTCCCTTTTTTATTTGATTTGCTATATGAATTAATCATCAGTCAAAACTACGCGTTGGGTGTCTTTGATTCCATCTTTTGAAACTTCAACAAAATAAACACCTTCGCCTAAACCTCTTACATATAATGTTTTACGATTATTGGATACCGTTTGTTGGGTATCAATTTTTTGACCTAAAGCATTGTATAAAATCACTTGATAATCCTCAATTCCTGCCATTTCTACATATAATTCATCTTGTGCAGGAACGGGATAAATAACACTTTCAATCTTCACGGTTTCAGCAAGTGCCAAAGGCGAGGTTACATTTAAAATATAATTCAAATTGTTGTAACCATTAGTTGCATCCCACATATTGGTATTCGCTAGCTGAATGGCATATTCAGGGCGAGTTGCAAGACTCGGACTCGCATCAGCGATATGTAAATAGAGACGATAGTTACCAACAGGCAAGGAACTAGGTAATTGAATGTTTTCGGAAATTGTAATCTCATTGGGACCTAACCACCGTCTAGGATCAGTGTTCAATGGTAATGCAATAATTTGATTAGTAGTTTGGTTTTTTAAAATTAAACTAACATTTCGTGCGTTGTAGGGACTAGCAAATCCCGTATTAAATAAGCGCATCGTAACGGGAAGAATGGAACCTACCATAGCCGTTACTGGAAATGTAGACGAGCGCATTTCTAAACGATAACCTAATTTATTTTCGATGTCTGCAAAGCAATTGTCCGTTTGAAATCCTGAAATTACACCTGGAAAATAATCCATGTTTAAAAATGACCAATGAAATTTAGACATTTCTTGTAATGCTGAAGCACATCCTGAACGCGGAAGATTAATGGCGCAAGTTTCACCGCCCATAGCTACAAATTTGGTGTCTTGTTCCAAATACGGATACTGCGTACTCACATTGTCATACGTTCCAAAGTCAGTCGAACTCGCTAAAAAACAATCGTTGTGATGCGCAAGACGCGCCAAATTAGTTTGCGTAAATGCTTGTGATGTGCTTACTGCTGTTGACGAATACATAGTTTGTTTAAACGAAGGATAACGCACTTGTATCATTCGACTTGCAGGCAAAGCATTCAATAATGCATTCATGATGTCGCGTCTGTGGTTATTGTTTGTAGTAGTGAGGTTTGTTTGATTGTAACCCCAACCACCAAATTCGGGTTGACTGGTGTAATACCATTCGCCCCAAAGTCCGATAAATCCAGCTTGTAAAACACTGATAACATCTTCATTAGCTTGAAGTAATGGAGCTATTTGTTGAATATGACTAAGCATTTGAGTTTTGGTCGCATCCCGTTGAATGGCACTTTCATCATCGGCATAGGCAAAACGAATAATACATTTCAATCCAGCTTGGCGAATTTTATCAAAATCCTGTTGCATTAATGTTAGATAAGCCGCAGAAATCGGTGTGTTAATAAAATTTTCCAAATAAAATGCCCGGTAAATCAAGGTAATCTTTTGATTCACGCGATAATTTGTTAGGGTGGTTGCGTTGAGCGAACTGTAGGCGTTGGAATGTGTTTCAGTGAATTTAAAAAATCCACGTTCAGGATTCGCAATCGCTGTAGAAGAAACTGGATAAGTTACCGTAGAAGTTTGGCCTTGCATTGCAAAAGATAATGCAACGAAGAAAATCAAAACTAATTTTTTCATAAGCAGTAAGGTTAAGTTTCTAAACAATACACTTTTGGGGAAAATGTACTATTCAAAAATACTCATTTTAGTATGTATATAATCGATGAAATACATAATAATTAAAATATCATCGATAAAATGTAAAAAATGATATTAAAAGTAAGAAATTTCATAATTAAATTATGATGCATTTCGTCGATGTTTTTTATCTTTTTATCTAAACAAATGAAAAACTAAAAACCCTAATCCGATTTAAATAAATTATATAATTTAAACTATAATTTATATTATGTAAAAT
>JBDKGM010000035.1:0-38954 GCA_039798185.1 Bacteroidota bacterium | reverse complement strand
AGCTAATTCGAAAACTGATAATTTATTTATTTTTCTTAGTTTTAAATATGGTAAAATTTCCACTTCATCTTTTTCAAAATAAATTCCATTTCCTAAAATATACCATGTTCCTTTAATTGTCATTTGAAAGTGAGTGTTGTTTTAAATTGCACCTAACGTTCCGCGGCTTCGCGTCTGTTGCGAAACCAGCGAACTGCGTACTGTCTACTAAGATAAAATATTTTCGTGAAGAAAGAAGTACAACTCAAGAAAAACCAGCAATAGCGCGAAACCGCTGTTATAGGCTGGCGTTTTTTTAAGTGTCTTTTTTTTCTTCATCTTGACTTTTTATCTTAATCATAATGTCCTGTCTTTTTGACCAATCGCATAAGTTCCATCCCTGCTGTTTAAAGAAGTTTCCAACTTTTTCTTCATTAGAATCTGCGATGCTCTTTAAATTTTTCATTAGTTCAGAAAGACTAATCAAAATTGTTTCCTTTTTATTTACTGTCTGAAGAGTTATGTCATTTATCTCGTTTGAGCTGTCTGATACGTCAGGAATTTTCAGATTTGCTGAAAAAGCCCATGCAATTCCACTTACTAATATTTTTGGTGTTAACTTTTCTGTTTCTAAATTTTTATGATACCAGGACAAAATTCCATAAAATGGACTTTTGTTCTCTATCATCGACTCATCAATTCTTTCGTGCAAATGTTGAATTGTATTGCGAAAAGCATTAACAGGCATAATCGGATCCAATATTTTATGTTCACTATCTGATGGAAGTTTTTGAAATAACTTAATAAGTCTTGAAGTATGATCTATGATTCCCCATGCATGGCTAAATACCCTTGATACGTGTTGTTTTTTAGAATTTGGTTGGGAAAGATTATAAAGTTCTTTTTCTAGTTCCTCGTAATCATACTCAATCATTTCGAATGTAACTCGAATTGTATCAAAAATCAAAAGTTGATACCCGTCCATTTGTACAGGAAGATTTTTGAAAACTGATTTTTCAGGTAAGATTTTCATTTAGATGCTGATTTTTGCGGGATGTGGTGAACGCTTGCCTATAACGTTTCGCCGCTTTGCGTCTGTTGAGAGCTTCGGAACTACGAATTTTCTACTAAATTACAACTTTTTGCGAAAGATAAACGTCAATTTTGCGCTTTTCTCGCAATAGCGCAAAACGGCTGTTAGCAGCTGCCAATTATGATATTCGTCCTAAAACTTTATCCGTATAATTCAATACTTCTAATTGTTCATTAAAAGATACTTTTTTAACAATTTCCGGTGGTATTGTCTTTGCTAAAATATCTAATAAATGATTAACTCTATGAAAAGGATCTTCATAGAATTCACTATACTTATCAATATCTTTCATCAAGAGGTTAACTAACGGATCGGTTTTAAATTTTTTTCGATATTTAGTTTTATACATTGATGAAATACTGTCTTTTATTAGCCAAAATCTTACGCTCGATTCTTTAAATAGTTGGCTTAAATTATCAATTCGATGTTCACTTTTTCTCATGGAGTATGAATCTATATAGCCATCCATAAGGTTAAGTGATCTCATTGTTCGTAAACCTAAATAGATTGCTTCGCAAAAATCTTGTGGTTTTAATAAATTCAGTTCAAACAAACTTTCAAATGTATATTTCGTTGCTATGTAATCACAAACAATCTCCTCAATAAGATTTTTACGTCTATGTAGATCTAACTCAAAGCTGCCAATTCGACTATCACTTTCATTTATTTTATTAAATATCGATGATGGTTGTTTGTCGATATAATCATTTATTTGTTTAAATCTAAAACTTAGATAGCGTGTGTTTTCATTCACTATTAAATGAGCAATTTCATGAAAGATTATAAATGTTTCTTGAATATAAGTATAGGCGGATATTGTACTTTCAGAAGAGTAGGCTTTATTTAGCTTAAGGAAAGAGTCGGTCTTTAACCCAAAATTGATTACTATATCGGATTCTAACCCCATTCCGCGTACTCTAAACGATTCAACTAAATATCTTGTACAATAATGGTCAAGAGGTTTACTATCTTTAAGCTGCAGAAATGCTTTATTAAATAAGTTAAATGTTTTACCCAAGTATTGGTCATAAATTATGAATTTCCTGCCATTTAATGTTACCGTTTCATTCTTCCTGTTTAAAGAATATATAGTATGGAAAGTTACAAAAAGATTGTGCTTTCTTAAAACTTTTTCTACGAATAAATATATTGTGTCATAGTAAGCAAAGTTTATTTGGGCATTTTCTTTTTGTAATCGTGATAACTCAATATATTTTTGAAGTTCAGGAGCATCATTAACATAAGTTTTATATGCTTCGGTATCAAAAATATTCTTGTGTAAGTTGAGAATAGTTTTCGATATATATTCTACAAATTTATTTTGATTTTTTTTTAGCTCTGTTGGCATATATTGTTTCTAAGATTTCTTTTGCATTTTCTGCAGATAAACCGTGAATTTCTACACCATTATCAATAATTTTTACGTGTTTGCGTGCTCTAATATTTTGAACCACAATTGTTACGATTGAAGCTATTAATGCTGGTGTAAATGGAATAATATAATTTATTAACATTTCTCCGTCCCATAATGAAGATTCGATTTTTTTAAATTCAATACTTTCTGAAATTAAACTTTGTTCATCAATTTGCTTATCTCCTTTCGTCGTTTGTAAAATTATTTCCATTTTTAAGATATTTATGTTTGCTTGCTGGTAACTCGTTTAACCCCCTGAAGAATTCTTCTTATGACTCCAAAATACGGCAGATAAGTACAAATCAATCAGAAACGATAAATGTAGTATTTTTTTATAGTACATCCAACACCCAAATCCATTAACTCCCCCGCGCGTTTAACCCTTTCCAATTTTTCTCTCTCCACTTTTAAACGCAATCCCGTTCACTGCAACTGTAACTGCGACTGCGACTGAAAACTGCGACTAAAAAAAATTGGCACATAATTTGTTTATCAATTTTTACTTTTAATTTTTTTATAACCCTTAAATTCAAAATGTTATGACATCAACAGTCGAAACAGGACACGCCAAAAATGTGGCGAATTTCCAAGATCTAATTGCCTTCGTAAACGCCTTCGGAGCTCACTACAACCCCTCCAAAGCCGCTTTACAAATTCCCCAACTCAACGCCTTGCACACCGCAGCAGAAAATGCACTCGCCAACGTCATCGCGAAAAACACCACCTACAACACCAAAGTCAACGAACGCGTAGCCGCCTTTAAAGACGTGAAACCCCTCGCTACACGACTCGTAAACGCCCTCCAATCCACAGACGCATCCTCAGAAACCATCGCCGATGCCAAAGGATTCAACAAAAAACTGCAAGGCTACCGCGCCAAATCCATCGCCACACCCCTTGATCCCAACAGCCCCGTGCCCAACACGATCTCCAACAGCCAGCAGTCTTACGACCAACAAATCCAACACCTCGCCGCACTCGTGGCCGTGCTGCAAAACGAACCCACCTACACCCCCAATGAGGTCGAACTACAAACCGGTACGCTAACCGCAAAAATCGCCGACCTTACCACAAAAAACAACGACGTCGCCACCGCCTACGCCAACGTAAGTGTCTCCCGCAACGCCCGCAATGCCACACTCTACTCCGCACCCGATAACCTCATCGAAATCGCAAGCGAAGTCAAAAAGTACGTCAAAGCAGCCTTCGGCGCCAACAGCCCCGAGTATGCAAATGTGAGTGCTATCGCCTTTAAAAAACCAAGAAAGTAAACGTTCGTAAACAAAACGGAAAACGGCTTGATCCTTCAAGCACTTCGTTTTGAAACCTGAAATAAACTGTAGATCACATATCGAAGCCATTAGGTTACAAGCCGTTTCCATTTTATACAAGTAAAAACAATTAACCCAACTCTTTCAAATACCATATACAATTCGCCATCCACTAAACGCCAAATCCACAAACTCCTATTCATCGATTCCTTCCTTATTTTCACCTTTTACCCCCGATAATAATAGTAGAGCGTGCGCATTTTATTTTAGAGCATGCGCATTTTATAGTAGAGCATGCGCATTTAACATTAGAGCGTGCGCATTTAACATTAGAGCATGCGCATTTTATTTTAGAGCATGCGCATTTTATAGTAGAGCGTGCGCATTTTATAGTAGAGCATGCGCAATTTATATTAGAGCGTGCGCATTTAACATTAGAGCATGCGCATTTAACATTAGAGTGTGCGCATTTTATTTTAGAGCATGCGCATTTTATTTTAGAACATGCGCATTTTATAGAAGAGTTTCTGCAGTCAATTATAGCAAATTCTTCCCATTAACCAACAAACCTTAAACCTTAAACTTGAAACTTGAAACCTTAAACTTGAATCTTACCAAAAGCGCAGCGCCTTCCTCCCCTTAAAAACTTCGCGAACTTCTCGAATTCTTTGCCACTTTGCGGTTCATTAAAAAAATGTTGTGCAACCTTGTGCCCAACCTTGTGTAACGTTGTGCTCCTATTAGGTGTAATAGCGCCCACCATACCCATTACACTTTTTTAAACTTTTCCACCCGCAATCCCACATACGTCCTCATAACCCACTAACCTGAAACCTTAAACTTTAAACTTGACAAGAGGCTTTAGCCGACTGATGGAGCGAAGCGGAATAAACAAAAAACAAAAACCAAATCCCATACAGTTATTCCTCAAAGCGTATCAAAAAGCACTTACCAACTTGCCCACCACAACTTTAAACCTGAAACTTGAAACAAAAATCAAATCCCATACAGTTATTCCTCAAAGCGTATCAAAAAGCACTTACCACCCTGCGCACCAAAACCTTAAACCTTAAACTTTAAACTTGAAACAAAAAAAAAACCGGATTACTCCGTGATCCAGAACGAGGGAACGTTGCTCGATGAAAACCCGCCGCTACGCAGCCGTTTTTTTGTTTGTATCCTTCGCTACAAAGTAAACTTTGCGCTCAGTATACAAACAAAAAAACCGGACACTGTCCGGTTTTTCTTCGGTCGGGATGACTGGATTCGAACCAGCGACCCCTAGCACCCCATGCTAGTACGCTACCAGGCTGCGCTACATCCCGATTTTTGCGTTGCAAATATAGACTTATTTTTCGTTTTTAAAACACTAAATTTTACGTAATCGCTCCACCGCCTGCTCCAATGTGGCATCCTCCTTCGCAAAACAAAACCGAATGCATTGATTCTGAGTTCCATCCTTGTAAAAAGGGGAGAGCGGGACACTCGCAACACCGTAGTCCGTTACCATCCTACGGGTGAAATCCAAGTCGTTTTCATCCGATAGCATTCGGTACGAAGCCAACTGGAAATACGACCCTTCACAAGGCAATAATTCAAACCGCGTCGAAGCCATCAACTCCCGAAAATAATCCCTTTTCTTTTGATAAAAGGCCCCCAACTGCTGTACGTCGACAAAGTCCATATACTCCGTCAACGCCACCTGTGCCACCGAGTTCACACTGAACACCAAAAACTGATGTACCTTTTTAATCTCGTGCATCAACGGCGCCGACGCAATCACATAACCCACTTTCCACCCGGTAATATGAAACGATTTTCCAAATGAGGAAACCGTAATCACACGGTCCCACAACGAAGGATACTGATGTACCGACCGGTGTTTTTGTTCAAACGTAATGTATTCATATACCTCATCAGAAAGTAGTAGCAACTGCGGATGTAAGGCCATTAAGCGCTCCAACTGCATAAAGTCACCCTCCGACCACACACGCCCCGACGGATTATGCGGATTGTTGATAATCAACATGCGGGTCTTCGCCGTAACCGTGTTTCCAATGCGCTCCCAATCGGGTAAGAAATCCGATGCCATCGAAATCCGCACCGGTACCCCCTGACACAACACTATGGGTGTTTCATAACTGTCATAACTAGGGTCCAAAATCACCACCTCATCACCCGGATGCACCAAGGCTTGAATCGTAGCAAAAAGTCCCTCAGTAGCGCCCGCAGTAACCAGCACCTCAGTAGCTGCATCCACCGTTCGCCCATACGAATCGAGGGTGAGTCGTGCCAAGCGTTCCAACAATGGCGGATAGCCACTCATCGGCGCATATTGATGCATTTCCGAATGGGCCCAACGCGACAGACTGTCCCGCAAACGGGGATCAACAGGGAAGTTCGGAAACCCTTGCGATAAATTAATAGCTTGGTGTTGTGCCGCCAATTGCGACATCACCGTGAATATACTCGTTCCTACATTCGGAAGTTTAGATTGCATACACTAACGCTTTCCGACGAAGGTAACGAAATTTCATAGGGTGTACAAACCCATTAATACAATGCCTTACGGTAAACGATAGCGCCGTTTTCTAATTTTATTTTCAAGATCCAACCCGCATGTTGACGTTGTAAACGACTCAACACAACAGGCTCTGGTCGTGTGTTCGGATAAACATCGACCAAACGTCCTACTAAATCATAAACGGTAACTTCACTAACGGGGACTTGGGTAGCATGTACCGCCAAGTGCTCATTAGTTACCACCGTAACCGATGCATCCCATTCCCAATTCGGGTTTTCCAAGGCCTGCGTTTGATACACTATCGAGAATCGATCCAACTGTGCACCCGGCACTGCTGTAAATTGATACGGATTCGCTTTCAAATCATGATAAACCCCCAATAAGTTATCTTTTAAGTAAATCGCCTGTTGGTTAAACTGCCCATCGGTGGCCGCAATACCAATTCGGTAAAGGCCTTGCTCCGGTAAATGAACACCCAATGGAACTTCATCATTGACTTGGAAAGGTAAAGGCCGCCCTTGAATATTGTATTTGTCTTGGTCTATTTTGGAAAACAATTGAATTTGTGACATCACAGCAATGCGGTTGTCAAAGAAATGATCCGCTTGAAGGGTAGCATTTTGCACATAACCAATCAAGGTGCGATCCGTCGATCCATCCGGCCCAATAATATCCAACCAGTACCGATGACGTTCCAACTGGGTAATCGCATTGGACTGTGCCGCACGGTAAAAGGCCGTATTGTTCAATTGCGCACTACGCATCGTGTTGTTGAACTCCACAACGTCGTTTCCAGCAGGACCATCCAACATTTGAACCATAAACCCTTGACCCGAACCTATGGATAAATCCGCTGCCGCAGCAGGACAACACGAAGTCCCCGTAAAGTTATAGGTGATATAATCATTGGGTGTATAATTGTATGCAAAAGTGCCATAAAACGGACTGATTAAAGAAGTCGGTAACGTCTGATGACTCCATAACGCAATACTTCCATGGACAGTAAACGCATTCGCAAATAAGAATTGACTTCCACTCAACGCCGAAGGATAGGGGTTACCCAATAAATTCATATTGTCCGTCATATTGGTAATCTCAGTACCATTAACACCTGCATGGAACAAAGCATTGGTGTCGGTTCCGCGTTGTATAGGAACTAATAAGGTTCCGTTATTGGGAACACCCGTAAACAAGCCCGTAAAAGGACTCGCAGTAGTATTCGTAAAACTATCCGGTCCACGCACTATATACCCTTTTCCAGCAGCCATCACATCCGTATCAGCTACTTGCCAGTTACCTTGTCCACCATTCGTATTGGCAACAGTCGTATTCCATTTGAATACAGGGCCGTTAATCAAGGGTGCAGCCAATTGTGATATGTTAAAATTACTCACAGGAGCACTCCAATAAACGTAATCAAATTTACGGATCGTTGTATCGCGATGGTACTGGATCGACCCCACATTTACCACATCATCAATTTGGATCAAACTAGAAGTATTCTCTAGGGTATAGGTACCCGAAGGCTCAACTGTAACGAGATTTGTAACCGTTAAAATACTCTGAGGTAAAGTAGTGAGTACCGCTCCGTTCAACACGGTTAATGTACCGGCATAACCCAATGCACCAACATTCAATATCGGTTGGTTAGCCGTTAAAGGAATCACCACACAATCCCCTGAATTAGGAATACCCACAGGAGTCCAGTTTTGATTCACTTCCCAATTGGTATCCACCGATCCATTCCAGGTTTTAGTGCCGTTTACGATAACAGTTGTTGCATCTATTTCAGTAAGTAATGTACCATTACAAAGGGAATAATTAACCTCTGCCGTATACGTAGTTGTTGAGGTAGGACAAACCGTCAGTGTTGGATTGGTACTCACAACAGGTCCATTGATATCTCCTTCATGCCATTGAAAGCTAGTGATAGAAGTACCACTAGGTACAAAACGCCAAGCTTCATTAAATGCAGTCCAATCAGGGTCTAAACCATTTCGGTTAGGCGCAAATACACCTTGTGTGCCTGTTGCATTTTGTAAACCAATGATGGCATTACCGCCATTCCACGAACTACATACGCGTTTTTCTTGAACATACACTTCGATGACATTCGTGTTTTCATACAACACGATCATTCCGGTATACAATAAGGAAGAACAAGAGTACATAGGTACATTGCGGAAGGAAGCAACCAAAGCACGACAACCCGTGTCTAAGGTGATTAATTCCCAACCAATCTGTCCACCCAATCCTGGATGAATATCTTGATACACACCAAAAATGGTGTTTTTAAATAAAATTGGACTCGGAATACTACTTGCAAATGACCAAGAGGAATAGCCACTCGGGACATTGGTTGAAACATCAAAAGAGATAGCGCCGTTTGAACTAATAATACATTTGTTATAATTGTTTCCGTAATAACAAAAGTTGAAAGGTAAGTTAATGAGTGGCGACCAAACATCATCAGTGTTTATACTCACAGGATTTTGCAAACACCCAAATTGATAAGGCGGGTTATACGGAATGGATTGAACCGAATAATCAGTCGTATCACCCAAAGGTAAATAAGTTGCCGTCAAAGTGGTACACCCTGAAGAACCACAACTTCCAATAGGAGCAGGGTCTTGCCCATTCAAGTTTAATCCCCCAGCTAATACAGTCGGACATCCTGCAGTACTGGTTCCCTGACTAGTGCCCGGCGTACAAGCTGAATACGAAATCGCAATGGGTCCAATCCAACTGCCATAGCCATCAGCAACCGAACAATAGGAGCGCACCCAGAAATAATAGGTAAAAGATGGAATCAAACCATTCAATACAACACTCGTTTGCGAACTTACTGTTGATCCCGAAGGAAATGAAGTATATAAAGGCGGATTGGCAGAAGTGCTGAAAAAGTATTGGTAGCCATTCGTAGGAACAGGATTTGAAGGGGTCCAACTCACTTCGGCAGTATTAGGACCAGTAAATAAAAAACTCACCTGACTCGGATTTGCGCTACAAGCAAGAGGGAGAACTTCCAGTGTATAATCTTCGGTTTCTCCCGTAGCGGTAATACCACAAGGATTAGGGTTAGGAGTGCTTGTATCAGCCTTGATACGCATACGATGTTGGCCCAAAGCAGCATTTCCAGTGATTAAAAAAGAACCAGTAGCACTGTTAACCAAAATACCTGAAGCATACACTTTCTCCCCAGTATCATTAAAATCCAAATCATCATTCCAATCGACCCAAATATTAAACCCATACGAAAAGGGGCCATTAAAGAAAAGCGCGTTAAAACTCAATGTACCATATAAACTCTTGCTGACCACTTGACTTGTAAAATCACCATAGCCCAACGCTGAATAGCCTGAACCTACGTTCGAGATATTCGCCGTACCACCTGTAGTGACAAAAGAATCAATATAGCGGGTAGAAGTGGTAGATCCCGATTGACAATAGCCTGTAAATGTCGAACCTGATATATAGGTACTACTACAACTACCTGCTGTTGCTTTGATGCGGTAATAGTAGATGGTATTGGGGTTTAATCCTGTTACATTCAGTAAGGTAGTTGGATTATTGACTGTGAAAGGAGAGCCCGCAATCGGTGCAGTAAAGCTTGGATTCGTGAATATTTCAATCGTATATACAATCGGATTGGCATTCCCTCCAATCGGTACAAACCAATCTAAAGTAAATCCGGTAAGTGTTGTGGCAGTAATTTCTACAGTATTAGGTACATCCACACAAGTTATTGCACTATTTGTTAATTCAGGGTCTAATGCATACACAGGGCCGGCACAATCCGTAGCAGTATAATACGCGTAGACATAATAGTAATACCTCGTATTTCCAATCAAATCGGTTACTGTAAAAGTAGTTGTAGGTCCCGCTTGAATGAAGGTGAGATTCGCTCCTAATGTGGCAATATTGGTTGCATTATAAATAATACCCGGCTGTAAAGTACTTGGTGGCGTCGCACTCGTAGACTGAATGACAAGATAACCCGTAGCTCCAACTACAGGACTAAAAGTTCCATTGACTGTAGTACTTCCAGTAGTTGTAAGTACTAAGTTGGTCGGCTGTGCCGTAGGTGGATCACAAAAGGGTAGTGTGGATGAACAAATGCCAAAATCACCACTTGCGCCTCCGCCATTTTCCCAAACTCGGATATATAAAAGTGTTCCCGGAGTTAACCCATTCAATGTCACAAAAGGCATATTGGGGTTACTACTGCTATTGTCATCACAAGCAATCTCAGTAAGACTGAAACAATCGCCCGTGTATACTGCCAAACCGCCATTCGTCATTTGAATGGCTTGCATATCAATTTGTACCAATCCAGTGGTAGGAACTTGCGTATAAAACCACACATCATTATTAACATAGTTACCACAACTCGGCGAAGGCTCCCAATAGGTAGCACTAGCATTCGTATTGGAGAAAGTATTGAAATTACATACAGAATCAAAAGTATCAAGCAAAATTGCGTTACAAGGATCATCATTAGCTGGAGGTATAACACCACATGTAATTTGGAAGTTTACGGTATCACCCGAACTCACTAAGGGGTCCAATAAAAAATAATAATTGACACCTGCTTCTAAATAAAAATAAGGAGAGGTTTCAGTACCCGTTAATTCACCCGCACAATTCCAAAAGTTCATGTCGCAACCCCAGAATTCTTCTTTAAATTGATAACTAATAGTACCTGTTGAAGAATTTTGTTGGATGGTATAATAGGCTGAATCCGTGGGTGTAAAGGAATAAATACGTTCGATACCATCTGTATTGGTTCCACAATACGAACTCCAATAATTTCCAATTCCAGTAGGTATAGTGGTTGAAACGGGAGTAGCACAAGCAGCAATAGGGATAATTGTATCACAGGGATTAGGTGGAGTAGTCACACAAATGTTAAAACTACCAAATCCTACATCTAAATCAGAACTATAAACCCGAACGATGTAATTATTGCCAATCGTCAATCCTTGTAATAATCCGAATTCGATATCCTTATCAATCGTAGTGTCAAAACAACCAATGCTTTGCAAATCAGCACAATCATCAAGAAAGACTTCGAATGCCGCATTGACCATAGTATTGGGTGTAATAGTAACGATATGGGTATCACTGGTAGCAGCAAATTGATACCAAACATCATCATCAGCTGAACCCGAACAAGCAGGTACCGATTCTTCTGCACCAACCGAAGTTCCATTTAGAGATGAGGTACATGTAGATGTTGGGTTTACGGGAACATTGTTGGCATTGTCACAATTATCATTGGTAGGTGTAGCTACACGACAACCAATTGTAAAGTTAACAGTACCACCTTCTACATCTTGTGGATCGAGCAAAATGTAATACGTTACACCCCCCAATAAATCCATATAAGGACTCAAGGAATTGTTAGGAATAGCAGAACTTAAACAGTTCCAACTGAATTCATCACAACCCCAAGAAGCTTCTTTGTATTGAAAATCAACTGCAATAGTACTGGAATTCATTTGTACATAATACAAGCCATCTTGCGGTGGCGTAAAGGCATAAATGTATTCAATACCAGGAGTTTCATATCCACAAGCGTATGAAATGTATCTTCCATAGCCTGCCGCTACAGTTTGATTAATTGGAACACCACATACCGCAACCGTAGTAATTGATGAACAAGGGTTGGGTGGCGAACTGATACAAAAAGTAAACGTACCTTGACCGCTTGCATTCGCAAAACTATGAATGCGAACATAATAATAGACACCAATGGATAATCCGGTAAGCGTTAAAGTCTCAGCAGCACTACCTGTTGTCAAATCTTGACACGCAATAGAAGTGAGTCCGAAGTCACAAGAACCATCAAAAACTTCAAGAACAGCATTGTTTAAAGTCCCCGGTGTAACCGTTAGAATATGGGTAGAAGAAATAGCTTGAAAAGTATACCATACGTCATCATCCGCGGTACCTGTACATTCAGGTTGGGAATTGGTAGCGCCAGTTGTATTCCCGCTTAATGTATAGGTACACGTGTTTAGTGAGTTGGCAAGAATAGTTGTGGCATTCAAACATTCATCATTAAACAAAAGAGGCGTACTACAATTTATCATGAAATTGACAGTATCACCTGCATTTGTGTAGGTATCAAGTAAGAAGTAATACGTCACACCACCCGTTAATACGAAAGAATTACTTGTAGAAGCATCGAATAAATCCCCAATACAAAGCCAGTTAGTTCCGTTACATCCGTCAGATGCGGGTTTAAATTGATAATTAACGATATCAGTCGAACTCAATTGTTCAATACTATAATTTCCTGTAATTGTGGGTGTAAATGAAACAATTTTTTCAGCACCAGTCGTGCCATAACCACAAGCAAACGAGCTATACATCCCCTCGGCTGCTGGAATGGTAATTGAAGTAGATGTTCCACACGATGCGATTGTCGTTATACTACTGCAGGCATTGGCAGGTGCTGTAATACAAAGACTGTTTAGGGTCATCGAACTCCCACCTCCCACATTGACTACTTTTAAATAGTAAATACCATTGGGCAATAGTTGGTTCAAGGTTTCCGTTTGTGGGGTATTATTATTCGTATCCGCATTAGCACAAGCGATTTGCGCTAATCCTACACAAGAAGCTGTTGAAGAAATTAATTGTAAATATAAATTACGGTCTGCAGCTTGCGCAATGATGCTTACATTCAATGGACCACCAGCAACAGTAAAAGTATACCATCGCTCATGGCGAAAAGAAACGGTACCACAAGACGCGTTGAGGTTGGGCGCGTTTTGGGTGGCGTCATTGACAGTTGCAGAAGTAATACACGGTCCGTTAATAGGGGCAGACAGTGCGGTAGCGCAGGTTGTTTGGGCCGGACTTAGGAATCCGAAGATTTGGAGCAAAAGAAAAATCCTAAGGGTGAGTGTGTTTAGTTTTCCCATGAATAAATGGATTTAACATTTGTTCAAGGGTAAAACACCTTTATTTTAAAACACCCTACTATTTTTCGACGAAATGTAAAAAATAATTGATTTGTAAGAAATTGAGACAAAAAAAAGCGGCTTTTTAAAGCCGCTCTGTTTATAGTGTATTTACAAAATTTATAAAGGAAATCATATCTTTATCACTGTTTAAAGCATTTCTGTTTTCCTTCAAATACTTTTCAACTGCTTCTTTTTTTCCTTCAAAAAAAGCGATGATATCTTTTTTCTTTTTTGGGAATTCAACGATTTGATTTCCAACTTTGATAAAGTATTTAGCTTTTTCTGGAGTAAATTTCGCAGGTTTATCTTCCTTATAACTGTTGATTGCGGGTTCAGCGGGTTGTAATTTTATTTTACTTTTTTTATATAAACTGTAGTTTGCTTTAGGTTCTTCATTAAGAATTTCAAGATAACCACTGGTTTCTCCTTCATTTTCTGTATAAAAAGCATAGCGAAATACTTTTGTAGCAAATGCTATTGCACAGGTATCATTTTTAGCTAAGTAAAACAATTGATCATTACGTTTAAATTCCATTTCATCTTTATAAGCATTGTATCTTATAAAAGGAATTTCACCTGTAAAACATGTAATTTTACAAGGCATAAATTGCTCATCAAAGTACATAGAACCTTCAGCTTGTTCTTTTGTCTCATCTGCATTAAAAAATAAAAAGCCCGAATTGGCATTAATATCAAATCGATTCGTTTGCGACCATGTTGAAAATGAAGTAAAAAATAAACTAACAGCGAATACAAAAAATGTTTTTTTCATATGATTATAAATTAAAACTTAAATATAATTATTTATAGAATCGTACCATGTTAAAGTTTTAGATAAAAAAAGCACCCAATTAGGTGCTTTATATTAATCTTCGAGTAAAACTTCCAGTATACTGATCGCGGCATCACTGATCTTCGTTCCAGGACCGAAAACGGCAACTGCCCCTGAATCAAACAAGAATTGGTAATCCTGTGCCGGAATCACACCGCCCACAATCACCATGATATCTTCACGGCCATATTTTTTCAATTCTTCAATTACTTGAGGAACTAATGTCTTATGTCCAGCAGCTAACGAGGAAACGCCCAAAATATGAACATCATTTTCTACAGCTTGTTTAGCCGCTTCAGCCGGAGTTTGGAATAACGGTCCAATATCTACATCAAATCCCACATCAGCATATCCTGTGGCTACTACTTTAGCACCACGGTCATGTCCGTCTTGCCCCATTTTGGCAATCATTATACGCGGACGACGCCCTTCTTTTTTAGCAAAGGCATCGGCTAATTCTTGAGCTTTAGCAAAACTCGCATCGTTTTTTATTTCTTTACTATACACGCCACTAAAACTTCTAATCTGTGCTTTGTACCGTCCAAAAACGGATTCTAAAGCATCACTAATTTCACCTAAGGTTGCACGTAATCGCGCTGCTTCTACCGCTAAAGATAATAAATTCTCACCACCGTTTTTCGCAGATTCTGTCAAACGAGCCAAAGCTGCTTCAACCGCTTGTGTGTCACGATTCGCTTTGATTTGCTCCAATCGTTCAATCTGCTGACGACGCACGGTTTGGTTATCAACCTCTAAAATATGTAAAGGATCTTCTTTTTCTAATCGGTATTTGTTCACCCCAACAATCACATCTTGACCACTGTCGATACGCGCTTGTTTACGGGCTGCTGCTTCTTCAATACGCAACTTCGGAATTCCCGCTTCAATCGCTTTGGTCATACCTCCAAGGGACTCCACTTCTTCAATTAAAGCCCATGCTTTTTCTGCGATGTCCGCTGTTAATTGTTCGACATAATAACTGCCCGCCCAAGGATCCACAGTTTTGCAAATCTTGGTTTCTTCTTGCAAATAGATTTGTGTATTACGAGCGATACGGGCCGAGAAATCCGTTGGTAAAGCAATAGCCTCATCCAAGGCATTGGTATGTAACGATTGGGTGCCTCCAAAAGCGGCAGCTGCAGCTTCAATCGCGGTACGGGCCACATTGTTAAACGGATCTTGTTCGGTTAAACTCCAACCCGATGTCTGGCAATGGGTACGTAAAGCTAACGATTTTTCATCCTTCGGTTCAAATTGCTTCAACAACTTCGACCATAACATTCTTCCCGCTCGCATTTTGGCAATTTCCATAAAATGGTTCATTCCAATCGCCCAAAAGAAGGATAAGCGCGGTGCAAAGGTATCAATGTCCATACCGGCTGCCATTCCAGTTCGGATATATTCTAAACCGTCGGCTAGGGTATACGCCAACTCAATGTCGGCAGTTGCTCCGGCTTCTTGCATATGATAACCCGATATAGAAATCGAGTTGAACTTCGGCATATTTTTGCTCGTATATTCAAAAATATCCGCGATGATTTTCATGGAGGGTGTAGGAGGATAGATGTACGTATTTCGTACCATGAACTCCTTTAATATATCGTTTTGAATGGTCCCCGATAATAAATGAGGTGCTACGCCTTGCTCTTCTGCAGCAACAATATAAAAGGCCATAATGGGTAAAACAGCACCATTCATGGTCATGGAAACCGACATTTCACCCAAAGGAATTTGATCAAATAAGATCTTCATATCTTCCACCGAGTCAATGGCTACACCTGCTTTTCCAACATCGCCCACCACACGTTCATGATCAGAGTCATAACCGCGGTGTGTCGCCAAGTCGAAAGCAACCGATAATCCCTTTTGTCCGGCCGCCAAATTACGGCGATAGAACGCATTACTTTCTTCAGCAGTAGAAAATCCAGCATATTGCCGAATTGTCCAGGGACGTCGCACATACATTGTGGCATAAGGCCCTCGTAAATTTGGTGCAAATCCGGCTCCAAAATCCAAATGTTCCAATCCCGCCAAATCTCCAGCTGAATACCTAGGTTTGATAGCAATCCCTTCCGCAGTGGTAAACGTTGCAGGCACCTCATTTGTTTTAGGTTCAGAAGAACGCGGTGCGAGTTGTAAATGTTGTATATTCTTTCTCATGACTATTCTTCTGTAGCTAAACGTTCTTGTTCCATTTTCTCTGCCAATCGTTTTTCTATAATCGGAACGATTAATGTCTTGCGTGGATTTTGTTTGACAAAAGGATACAGTTCCAAATCCCCTTTCATCCGATCATTTTTATTCGGATATTTATTCGTGCCTAATAATATTTCTTTCCCGTTGTCAAAAGATTCTTGTTCTTTTTGGGCACTTTCAGCAATTTTACGCTGAATGGTTCCTTCAATTAATTGG
Organism: Bacteroidota bacterium; assembly: GCA_039798185.1. Taxonomy (GTDB): domain Bacteria; phylum Bacteroidota; class Bacteroidia; order Flavobacteriales; family Flavobacteriaceae; genus Flavobacterium. The sequence continues at coordinate 22,455 of JBDKGM010000035.1, read as the reverse complement.
GTAATGAAACCACCATTGGCCTCAATATCTTTAAATAAAGTCAACGCTTTTTCCGCCATTTGTTCGGTCAACGACTCAATGTAATACGCCCCATCGGCAGCGTTATGAACCGTATCTAAATAACTTTCGTGTTTTAAAATCAACAATTGATTGCGTGCAATACGATCTCCAAACTCATTGTCCTTATGATACAACGCATCATAGGGAAGATTGGCCACAAAATCGGCTCCACCTAATACAGCACTCATACATTCTGTAGTGGTACGCAGCATATTGACATTGTAATCGTACAAGGTTTTGTTGCGTCGACTCGGTGTAGCGATTATTTTCACTTCATGTTCATGATGGTATTCGTGTGCCAAGGTTTGAAACAACAAACGTAAAGCGCGCAATTTGGCGATTTCAAAGAAATAATTCGATCCCACCGCAACTTCTACAGTGAAAGGTTGTTTGTGAACAGCAATCCGATTGAAGTACTCATTCGCATGCGCAAGGGTATAGGCCAACTGTTGGATCATGTTTGCCCCCGCATTTTGATACAGTCCACTATGAATGCATAAGTGAGGAATCGCAACGGAATGCGCTAAGGTGTTGAGTTTTTCAAAATCTTGATCCAAATTTGCAAACCAATTCCCATCTTTTCCCAACTGCCCAATCGGATCCAATTGAAGGATAAAACGCGCTTGGTGTTTTTCTGCAAATTGGTTGAGTTGGTTTACGAAATCGATAGCGAGGAAAGGCAAATAAAAAAAATAGGTAACCGTTTCAAGCGGTAAACCGTTCATCAATTCATCAATCTGAATTTGATCATTCTCTAATGTAAAACGAATGGATTCCGCACCGCGATTAAGTGTATCTAAAGCACGGGCATTGGATTTCGGAACATCATGAACAAAAATATTTTGCGTGATTTGAAACCCATGAGAAGGAGTCGAGGATTGAAACTTGGGTTCAAATTCATCACGGTGGTAAAAGGGTTTTACCTTAATACCTTCTGGACTTTCCCAAACTAAAGTTTCGTTATAATCAGCGCCTTTGAGTTCGAACTGAATCTGTTGTTTCCATTGCTTTGAACTTACTGCTTCAAAGTCAGAAAAAAGGTTGTTTTGACTCACGAATTCCTATTTTTTAAGTTGATTTCTCGTTTAAAATCGGCCGTCAACTCCGAAAGGAGTACGCTTTTTCCGATGGTCATGGAGTGCCTACAACACGAAGGACGTTTCGTTTAGGTACTAAAGTTTCGCTCCTTCAATACTGTCTTTCTTGCGTTCTTCTTCAATATCAATGATATAGATATCTTCGCTGTCGCGTTTCATGTAATATTTTTCGCGGGCATACCGTTCGATATGACCTGGATAATTCATTTCTTTTATACTCTTTTCGTCTTTGGTAATTTCCTGTTGATAGTATTCCTTATTGGCCTCCAATTCATCAATTTCTTTGTCGAGAATACGATGATCGAAGTAGGAATAATTATCCAAAAACAACATCCAAACAATAAAGAAAATCAAAACTAAAAAGTAACCACTACCCAAAAAGGCTAGGATAGGATAATGGGCAATTAAGTTTCGATACCACTGTTTCATGGATTAAGCAATTCTTTGGTTAATTACAGCACGTACCACATCAATGGCAACGGTATTGTATTTATCATTGGGTATGATAATGTCAGCAAAAGCTTTCGTAGGTTCGATAAACTGCTGATGCATCGGTTTTAATGTAGTTTGATAGCGATTTAAAACTTCTTCCATGTCGCGACCACGTTCAGCAATATCTCGTTTTAAACGACGAATTAAACGTTCGTCAGAGTCGGCATGAACGAATACTTTGACATCAAACATATCCCGTAAATCCGGACTGTTGAAGATTAAAATCCCTTCCACAATCATTACTTTTCGCGGATGTGTAATCACTGTATCATCCGTTCGGTTGTGCGTAACAAAGGAATAGACAGGTTGTTCAATCGTCTTTCCTGCTTTTAAATCTTGTAAATGCTGAACCAACAAATCAAAGTCAATTGCACGAGGATGGTCAAAGTTGATCATACTGCGTTCTTCATAACTTAAATGGGGATTGTGTTTGTAATAAGAGTCTTGCGAAATGATTCCCACTTCGGTTTGGGGAAGTTCATTCATAATTTGGTGTACTACCGTAGTTTTTCCGGATCCTGTTCCTCCAGCAATTCCAATAATCAGCATTTGTGTTGTTTTCTTTACATTCGAAAACAAAAGTAGCAATTTTAGTTCGATTCTAACGAACGCACGAAGTACAAAAGTTGCAAATTTACTATCGTTTCCAACTTTAGAATTTCTCAAAGACACCCAATCCAAATAACGCAAAATCATACTTTACAGGGTCTATCGGATCCATTTGACGTAAGCTGGTGTCCAATTCTAAAAGTGCTTTGGCATCATTTTGCTTGCGCGAAAGAAGTCCGAGTTTACGAGCAACATTCCCCGAATGCACATCCAATGGGCATGAGAGTTTATGCATCGGAATGGATTTCCAAATTCCTAAATCGACTCCAGTTGTATCTTGGCGAACCATCCAGCGTAAATACATATTGATGCGTTTTGCGGCCGAATTGTTGAGTGGATCTGAAATGTGCTTGTGTGTTCGCGCTTGATGATCAATTTCAAAAAAGATTTTTTTAAAAGCACTAATAGCCGGTTGCATCGAGTCTCCAGATTGGTACTTTTGAAATACCGATTCCATACCATTATGGTTCAAATAAATATGCCGTAATCCACTGACAAAAGTCTTTAAATCGAGGGCATTGAATGTGCGATGCACAAAATCATCGAATTTTTCCAAATCAGATGCCCGATGCTCCATCACAAAATCATAGGGAGAATTACCCATGCGTTGGATTATTTTGTGTGCCGAATTGATAATCATTTTTCGATTCCCCCAAGCAATAGTAGCCGCCAAAAATCCAGCGATTTCAATATCTTCCTTTTGGGTAAACAAATGGGGAATTTGAATCGGATCCGTTTCAATAAAGTCCGGTCGATTGTACAATGTAACCTTTTCGTCTAAAAAATCACGGAGTTCGTTGGGCGTCATGGGTAATTTTTTTAGAATAAAAACCGTCTTTTAAATCACTAGTGCGCTGCTGTGGAATCAAGTTGAAATAGGTTTTGAAATAGTTGACTTGGTCTTTATTCACCGTGGGTAAAGGTCCGTCATAGGTTCCCCAGAAGAAGGTGTTGTTTATCGGACTGTAGTACTCTAAATTGCCTTCTTTAACCTTTTCAAACGCCATAGTATATTTCGAATTTCCATGGGGAATAATCGTGTATTCGGTCTTGAAGTGACTCAGTTCCAACATGAATTTATAATTGGAAAATTGATTTAAATTGACAGGAACAAAAACCAGAAATACTAAAGGTAAACTGCTTATTGTTAAAAGAATATAGATTGATTTCCGTTGCACAAAAAGTAAACTCAAACCCAAAAATCCCAGCCAAAGTATACCATTTAGGAAAAAACGATATTGTGGCGAAGTGGCAAAAAGTAACCCCAATTGAATGATGATCACGACATAAAGTATTCGGTAGGCTTTTTCTTTGATTTTTAAAAAGAAAAAAGGAGCGACAAGTAACAATCCAATTCCTAGTTTATTGAACAGTCCATTCATTTTAGGAAGTTGTAACCAACGGAGAAATAAATCCCATTTGCTGAAGGAATCGTAATTTTCAGTGGTTAGGAAATAGCCGTATTTTTTAAGTTCTTCATAATAAAAATGCTCGATTTCAACAGGTAGCGAATAGTCGAAATAATTACTCGAAAATAATTTAGATGGAAAAACAGGAACTCCACAAATAACGAGGTTTTTAATCACAAATAGACCCAATGTAGCCAAACAAAGGACAAACGTTTTCGGTAGTACCTTTTTTACGGTGTTGAAATGCACTACAAACCAAAAAATGGGTAGCAGTGCCAAAGTCATGGCCGTATTTTTTATAAACAGGGTAAATAAAACCAGAAGGGTGAGTTGCACAAAGATTTCCTTTGTCGGGTTTGAATAATTTTCGATAAAAAGATAAAAAATCACAAAGGTCAGCACATACACCACTACATCGGGTGAAGGCGCACTAATGAATTGAAATAAGAGCACACTGGCCATAGGAAATAGTCCGACAACCAAAGCATGGCGCTTTCCATTTTCAAAAAACTGATGCAATTGTTGTACGGAAAAACCAATGCCATAAAGCAGAAATATACCACTAAGGTCATTGAATCGATCAAACAGAAAAGAAAAATTAAGGGCACTTTGCGCAATATGCCAGCCACTCAACTGTCCCAAAAAGAAGTGCAAATTGATAAGTCCTTTCACCATTCCATATTCATTCAACCATTTGATGTTTTGGAGGTAATAGGATTCATTATCGATGACATAAGGCGCTGCAGCACATTGTGCTACAATCAAAAATGTCATCCCCAAAAGATAGGTTTTTAAAAAAGGAGATAGGTGTAAAATACGTTGTTTCGTTTCGTGTAATTCTGCTATCCATTGGCGTTTATACACGAATGCCAATCCGAGATTGAGTAACAATAAAGCAGCATGAAACTCCCAGTTTAATCGTCCAAATATGGACCAAACTCCTGCAAAAAAAGTGAGTAATGCCAAACCTACAGTTGTTTGTACAATAGGTAAGGTTATTTTTAAACGCAATCCATGATTTCCAGCAGTTCCCCAGAGGTGTAGTGTAAAGGCAATGTATAACCAAGAAATCAGGATAAGTACCATATACTAGGCAATTTTACCGTCAACCATGACGAGTTTACGATCCGCTTGGTTGGCCAATTCTTCATTGTGGGTGACAATGACAAAGGTCTGACCAAGTTCGTCTCGAAGTTTGAAAAACAACTGGTGCAAATTTTCCGCGGTTGCAGTATCCAGATTACCCGAAGGTTCGTCTGCAAAAATCACGGCCGGATTATTGATTAAAGCCCGTGCTACGGCTACACGTTGCTGTTCACCACCAGATAATTCAGATGGTTTGTGGTGCAAGCGCTCGCCCAATCCTAGGTATTCCAGATGTTTTTTTGCAGCGGTTTCCGCTTCTGTTTTTGATTTACCCGCAATAAAAGCTGGAATGCATACATTTTCAAGCGCCGTAAACTCCGGTAAGAGTTGGTGAAATTGAAAGATGAATCCTAGTTTTTGATTCCGGAATAGGGATAATTTTTTGTCATTTAAATCCAAAACATTAACACCATCAATGGCTAATTCTGTGGTGCCTTTGTCTGCATGATCCAACGTGCCCAAAATCTGTAGTAAGGTTGTTTTACCTGCTCCTGAAGCCCCAACAATGGATACGATTTCTCCTTTTTTAATGGTTAAATCCACACCCTTAAGGACATGCAATTGGTCGTAGTGTTTTTGGATATTCTTTGCCGTAATCATGAATGACATTTTTTACAAAGAAACAAAGAAAAACGGGAATGTTGCAAGTAGGATGCTTCAAACTTATTTGGTGTACAGCTATTAAATATTCGTTAAAAACATCCTTTTGTTTAATTGTTGCGTATATTTGTTAAACAAAATTTACACTCATGAGCACCGTCACAGAAAAAGAATTATTTGAAATCCTTGGTGATGACCACCAAATGACCGCTGCCGACACCCCTTTACGTCCGGATGCCTTTGTCAAATCGGATGCGGAGAAGATGACGGTAATTGAACACCATTTTGAACAAATTATGGAAGCCTTAGGACTTGATTTAACCGATGATAGTTTACGAGGAACGCCGCATCGAGTGGCTAAAATGTTTGTTCAAGAAATTTTTTCGGGTTTACATCCGGACAACAAACCAAAAATTTCAGTTTTTGAAAATTCGTACCACTACGATAAAATGTTGGTGGAAGCCAATATCAACTTTAACTCAACTTGTGAACATCACTTTTTGCCCATTATTGGAAAAGCACATATTGGATATGTGTCCAACGGTAAGGTAATTGGACTCTCAAAATTAAACCGTATTGTCGATTATTTTGCACGTCGTCCGCAAGTTCAAGAACGCATGGTGATGCAAGTTTTCAATGAATTAAAAGAAGTATTGGATACCGATGATGTTATGGTGGTGATGGAAGCAAAGCATTTATGTGTGTCAAGTCGTGGTATAAAAGATGAAACTAGTTATACATCCACCTTGCAATATGGAGGAATATTTGAACAAAAAGAATTTAGAGATGATTTTTTCCGCTTGTTAGGAGAGAAACAGTAAGAATAGGGAACTTCGGTTCCTTATTTTTTTTCCAAAAAGTCAGCGATAAATCCTAGTTTCAAGGCGCGTAACATGTTTTTTTCAAACAACCAAAAGAATTTAAATTGGCCAAAAAGAAAACCAATTGTCACCAGTAGAATTTGATAAATAGGAAAAATAATAACGATATACAAAACCAAATAAACAGGGTAGGGAAGTGCCGATTTCGTAATACCTAAAAAAGGTAATAAAGGTTTCGCAAGTAGGGCTGAGGACGAACCAGTAAGCGCGAAAACCACCACTATGACAAAATACTGCCAATTTGAAGTGATGTTGTACCGCTCTTTAAAATTTCCCATGCCACAAAAGTAATGAATTAGGGGCGCACATCAAAGGTTCCTAATTTTTGTTTGTAGTGCATTTGAAAATAAATAAAATAGTTGTAGATCAAATAATTTACCTCATAGCCGTAATGGATGCCAAAGTCGTAATTGATGCACATTTCATACAAATTTGGGTCGTAACGATTGGGTTGGTTCACGCGACTGTTCCATTCCATGACCCATTGCCGATTTCTACTTTCTAAATAATTTTCTGAGTAATAACCCCGTGGACGCGCTGTGGATTGCAACCATCCATTAAAACCAGGTTCGATGATCACTACTTCATATTCCAAAGAATCATTAGCAATGCGTACCGTGTCTTTCATTTGTGCCACTTCTTGTGCCCCTCGCGACGGGGTGTGCGAAGAACTTGAGCACGCCCATAATCCCAAGGCTAGTAGTCCGAGAAGTATACACTTTTTCATAATTTAAAAGTACTAAAAAAGTCAGCTAATTACTTGATTTTTATTTGTTTTTAACATAAAAAAAGCACCCTCTCGAGTGCTTCCTTTTTTATTTTTTACCTAAAAGGCCAATGATTTGTTCGGCCAATTCAGTTCCGATGCGGTCTTGTGCTTCTAAGGTTGCCGCTCCAATATGCGGTGTCAACGAAATCTTAGGGTGCATTAAAATTTGAATTTCAGGTTGGGGTTCTTTTTCAAAAACATCCAAACCAGCAAAGGCAATTTTTTCTTGATCCAACGCTTCAACCAACGCCACTTCGTTAATCACGCCACCTCGGGCACAGTTCACAATACCAGCGCTTTCTTTCATCATTGCTAATTCTTCCGTATCTATGATGTACTTTTCTTGCGAAGGAACATGTAACGTAATGAAATCAGAATGTTTCAAAACATCATGCAAAGGTTCGGTCAAAATTTCAACATCAATAAATTGTCCATTGTAAAATTCAACACGAATCGAAGCTTTGTCGATAAAACTATCGGCAGCAATCACGCGCATTCCCAAGCCCAGAGCCATTTTAGCAACTGCTTGACCAATACGTCCAAATCCGATTATTCCCAAGGTTTTTCCCCGCAATTCGGTTCCGTTGGCATATGCCTTTTTCAACCCATCAAAATTAGAATCTCCTTCCAAAGGCATGTTTCGGTTGGCATCGTGGAGAAATCGAACACCAGTAAATAAATGCGCAAACACTAATTCCGCCACACTCTCTGAAGAAGAGGCAGGCGTATTAATAACGTGAATGCCTTTACTGCGGGCGTAATCCACATCGATATTGTCCATCCCAACTCCACCACGGCCAATTATTTTTAAGCCAGGACACGCATCGATAATGTCTTTTCGAATTTTAGTAGCACTGCGCACCAGCACAACTTCAACCCCTTTTTCGTTGATGTAATTCGCCACTTGCTCTTGGGCAACTTTCGTCGTAATTACTTCATATCCGCCTTTTTCCAAGGCTGCAATTCCACTTTTGGAAATGCCATCATTTGCTAAAACTTTCATTGCTATTGTTTATTTTTTTGGAGCTATTCCGGCTATCCGCTTTATCTTTTATTCCGCTAGCGCTCCATAAAAGGATACCGCTGCTATCCGGGCTAGTTCGTGTTATAAAGAACGCTCCAATTCTTGCATTGCATTTACTAAAACTTGTACACTTTCTAACGGTAAGGCATTGTACATTGATGCGCGATAACCTCCAACTGAACGGTGTCCATTCAATCCCGAAATACCTGCTGCTTTCCATAAAGCGTCAAATTTTTCAGTGTGGGCTGCGTCCTTGAGTAGAAAAGTGGCATTCATCATACTGCGGTCTTCTACGGCTGCAGCGCCCTCAAACAAAGGATTGCGATCAATTTCTTGATACAACAAAGCTGCTTTGGCCGCGTTAATTTTTTCAATACCCGCAATACCGCCTTGTTTTTTTAACCATTGCAAAGTTAGTAAAGACGCATAAACTGGGAAAACAGCAGGCGTATTATACATACTTTCAGCCTTAATTTGTTTTTGATAATCCATCATACTTGGCAGCGTTCTCCCTGTTTTTCCAAGGTATTCTTCTTTAATCACAACAAGCGTAGTGCCGGCAGGGCCCATGTTTTTCTGTGCTCCTGCATAAATTAGGGCAAATTGAGAGAAATCGAGTGAGCGGGAAAAAATATCCGAACTCATATCACAAATCATAGGCACTTCTGTTTTCGGAAACGATTGTATTTGCGTTCCAAAAATGGTGTTGTTACTAGTGCAATGGAAATAATCTACGTCAGTTGGAATAGTATAATCTTTGGGGATATAATTGTAATTGGACGCCTTTGAAGAACCTACAATAACCGTTTCTCCAAAAAGTTGGGCTTCCTTAATTGCATTCGCGGCCCAAGTTCCTGTATCCAAATAGGCTGCTTTACCGTCAATTTTCATATAGTTGTAAGGAACGCGTAAAAATTCCATACTCGCTCCTCCTTGTAAAAAAAGCACTTGATAGCCTTTGCCTTCTAATCCTAATAATTCAAGCACCAAGCTGCGCGCTTCCTCCATCACGGCAATAAAATCTTTGCTGCGGTGCGAAATTTCAAGAATCGATAATCCAGATTGGTTAAAATCTAAAATGGCTTGTGCCGATTGCTCGAAAACTTCTTGTGGTAAAATGCACGGACCCGCACTGTAATTGTGTTTTTTCATAATCTAATTCCGAATAAATTCATAGTTGTGTTGTAATTCGCGTGCAAATTTCAACATTACAAAAGAGATATCCGAAATTCGAAAAATAGATTACAATCCGACTTATCAACTAAAACGTTATAGTTGATAATTGTCTTTTTAGTTTTTTAAGAATTTTGTTGCGGAAATCACACCGTTTTCTTGCGTGGCTTGTAAAATATACATTCCAGATTCAAGATGAGCGATTGGAATACTCCCTTTTTCAATCGAAAATGTTACTTCTTTACCTAGTAGGTCAAAAAGTTGGATTTTTTGGAAGTGAAAATCGGGATTCAGTTGAATGAAATCTTGCGCAGGATTAGGATACAAAGTAAAGGAAGGAGTAGCAAAAGCGTTCGCTCCCAAACTACTAAAGGGGATGAAATAAGCTCTACCGTCGTTATTGCCAAAAATATTTTCTAAGGGTGCTCCCAATCCTATACCTTGTGAATTCATCGCACTATTAATTCCAAAAGCATCATCTTGGTTGTCAGCTCCTTGTCCATTAAGAGAATGGCTTAGATTCCAAGTAGTGTTGCTCCATTGGTAAATTCGAACAGGAAATTTTCGTTCCACTTGTAAAATGTAATTACTAGCTCCAATAGCCATAATATCACCTCGAACTTTTAACGAATTAACAATGTAGTCGCCAAAGTTAAGATTTATGTTGTTTACCGAGTTCCAACTTGTACCATTGTGACTCCAGGTTGTCAGGTAATTGGCTGAAAAATCGTTGGTGAGTACAAGTAAATCATTGTTGTGAAACGCAATATCACGAATCATATGTCCCGAAGTGTTGGTAAAACCAAAAGTGGAATTATTTACCCAAGCTGTTCCATTCCAATCGAAGGCTGCAAACGACTGAAAATCGCCGGAATTGTAGCCAAAAATGCCACAACCTAAGTAGATTCTATTGTTGTGGCTCCAAATTTTACTCCCAAAGTAAGGGGTGCCAGGAGCGGTAATTTGTTGTACAAAGGAGAAGGTAGTCCCGTTGAATTGATAAACATACACGGATCCCGAATTTCCGCTGAGACTAGAAATTTGACTTACGAATAAAAAATTACCCAAAAGATGAATATTTCTACCAAAATGCGCCTCTGCAGCTGGATTAGGAGCGGAAATTGTTTGTACTAATGTCCCTGAATTTGAATTTTCAAAAACATAAACACTTCCTGAATTTGTAAAAGCACCATCCATTCCCGGAGCTCCAGCTACCACAAAATTTTGATTGACATCAAAGCTGTACGCAAATTCATCATCGGAAGTTAATGCGGAAACTTCTAAAAAATTGGTCTGAATAGGATTTCCAATTGTGATGTCAAATCGGTAAATTCTACCCTTTTGCCCATTAAAAAATGTGTTTTTTGTAGCAGCAAAAAAGTGTCCATTTTCATCTAAAGCTACTTGGTGGCCAAAAGAATTACCCGAATAGCCTGAAGTAGGGTATAGGGCCGTTAAAGTTTGTCCATTACAAACAAAGGAAATAAGTGCGAATACAAATACGAAAGGCTTCATACAATTACATTTTACTGTAAATGTAGTATATTTTTAAATCGATTTTAAAAAATCTAATGTATTTACATGATCGGCATAGTCCCAAAGTTCAGGCTGTTGCGTTTTACCAAACGGTAGGCTATCCTTAACAAGTCCTTTGGAAACGATGCATTGTAGTTGGTCTTTTTCGCGTTCCAAGCGTTCCTGGACTGTAGATAAATCACTGTAATATTCGTAAAAGACAGAAGAAATCGGTGAGGCATAACCCGTATCTTCTTTTAAAGTGAGAAAACCATTATCTAAAATTGGAAACAAACTCATTAAAAAAACCGCCTTGTTGTAATCATAGTTATTGGCGTATTTATCATAATGGATAATGTCTTTACATTCAAATATCGCATCAAAGAATGCATCAAAAGAATACCCCTCGGGAACAAATAGTTTGGATACATTTCGGCATCCCAATCCAAAATATCGGAAGATATCTTCGCCTAATTGAATTAATTCTTCTTTGGTTTCCGTTCCATTTAAAACAGCCACCGAATTGCGATTTTTGCGAATAATGGACGGTTTATCTTTGAAATAAAATTCGAAATAACGTGCTGTATTGTTGCTGCCTGTAGCAATCACAGCGTCAAATCCTTCTAATTTCCCTTCCGTAAACTGAATGCAATTTTTCAATTCAGGTTTGCAAGCCACCAAATAGTCAACCAAAAAAGGTAGCATTTTTTGATCGTTGGAAGAGGTTTTTACCAATGCATGGTGCCCCGATACTAAAACACTCAACACATCGTGAAAGCCAACTAAAGGAATGTTTCCTGCCAAAACTAAGCCGATGGTTTTGGGCGAACTTGGAGCCAATGCATAGCCGTCTAACCAAGTTGATAAATTCGATTCGCTTAAAGCAGCAGCCCATGAATGAATAGCAAAACGCATTTGCTCTGGAGTAAACCATCCGTTATGGTGTTGCGCAGATTCAATATGGCCCAACATACGATCAAAAAACAAATCATTGTGTAAAACAGCTGGATTGGGTGTTGGATTTTCGGAGCCAAATTGCTGTAAAAACTGACCCAAATGCAGGAAAGCGGTTTTTTTATCGATTTGTAACATAGGTTGCTTGTGTATGAAGGGTATTGATTGTAAATTTGCGCAAAATTAATAAATTTCGCTATGGCAATCATTATAACTGACGAATGTATTAACTGTGGAGCTTGCGAGCCTGAATGTCCGAACACAGCTATTTATGAAGGTGCTGACGATTGGCGGTATAAAGACGGAACAAAACTTCGTGGGAAAATCGTATTACCTGATGGAACGGAAGTCGATGCTGATGCACCTCAAAAACCGATTTCAGATGATTTGTATTACATCGTTCCCGGAAAATGTACCGAATGTAAAGGATTTCACGAAGAACCACAATGTGCAGCCGTTTGCCCAGTTGACTGTTGTATTCCAGATGACAATCATGTGGAAAGTGAAGAAACCCTATTGAATAGACAAGCTTTCTTGCACAACGAATAATAAATTATTTTAACAAATAGAAGAAACACTTGTAGCAATACAGGTGTTTTTTTATGTTTTTTCGTTACCCATTTAACATTTGTAAGGTTATTTTCTTAAATTTGGTTCAAACCCAAACCCTATGAGAAGATTGCTGCTGCTATTGTTGGTCTTCAATTTCTCGCTAACCAACGCCCAAAAAGGAGATATACATCTTATTCTCAAAGATGCTGAAACCCTTGCACCCATTGAGGATGTAACGGTAGTTGTGCTCCGGACCAAACAAAATTATTTGAGCAATGCTGAAGGACGGGTTTCTTTTCCGCTGTCTGGAGTTTCTAGTATTCAAATTACCCATACGCAATATGAAACCCAAACGGTACGATCTACCGCGCTTAAAGAAAAAGAAAATGTTGTGCTACTTAAAAGTGTCGTCAACACCTTAGATGAGATTATTATCACCAAACAACATCCGCAAAAAATCCTAAAAACATTGATTGAAAATTCGGTCGCCAAACTCACCACCCCCTGTCGTTTGAAAGTGTATTCCCGTGAGTTTTTTAAGCGCAATGGAAATTATGTTTTTTACAACGACGGACTGATGAATTTCCAAATTTCTGGGAAAAATAAAGATTTTAAAAATGCTATTTTGGTGGAACAAAACCGCTCCATCGGACTCATAGACGAGGATGTGCCCAATGATTTGTTAGGGTATGATTTGAATAATATCATGGAGAATTATTATACTTTCAAGTACCTCGAACCTTTAATGGAATCCCGTGCCAAAAAAGACTATGATTTTGTTATAAAATCCTATACCAAGAATGATAATTATTATATTATGGTAATCAATGCATTGGATCCGGTGAAAGGTTTTAAAGACGATTATTCCATTATTTATGATAAAAAGAAAAAAGTTATTATTGAAGTAAGTTCTTCAGTCACCCCCAATTCGGTTGCCAATGCCACAGAGAAAACGGCCGTTGGTGCCCGTAATATGTACAAGTCCAATTTTAAAAATAACTACCGTTATAACGGGGATCACGAATACTATTTGGTTTCCTCCCGCGAAGAAATTGGTTTTGAACGGGTGGATAAAAAGAATGTTCGAACTGAAATCGAAGTCCGCAACTACTTTGTTACCACCAATTTTAGCCAAAATGAATTCACATTTAAAGAAAGTGAAGTGTTTAAAGACAAAGCCTTATTCAATTTAAAAGATAAAATTCTTACCGATTATTGGAATGTTTCCGGATTGACTCCAACACCCGAAGAGGAAAACATTATCAAAAGTATTGCAGACGAACCTTAAAATGCCTGTTTTGTAAATGCGTTGAATACGTTATATTTGCGCACTTTAAAATTCAATTGAAATGAAAGCAGGAATCGTGGGCTTACCCAACGTCGGAAAATCAACTTTATTTAATTGTTTGTCCAATGCCAAAGCGCAGAGTGCAAACTTCCCATTTTGTACGATCGAACCCAATATTGGTGTGGTAAACGTACCCGATCCTCGATTAGAGAAATTGGAAGAGTTGGTCAATCCCGAGCGTGTATTGCCAGCTACTGTTGAAATTGTAGATATCGCAGGTTTAGTGAAAGGAGCAAGTAAAGGTGAAGGTTTAGGAAATCAATTCTTAGCCAATATCCGTGAATGTAACGCGATTATTCACGTGTTGCGTTGTTTTGATAACGACAATATTATTCACGTTGACGGGAATGTAAATCCGATTCGCGATAAAGAAACCATCGATATCGAATTGCAATTGAAAGACTTAGAAACGGTAGAAAAACGTTTAGAAAAAGTGAATCGCACGGCCAAAGCAGGTCTGAAAGAGGCCGTTTTGGAACAATCGTTATTGAACCAAATTCGCGATTTGCTATTACAAGGAAAATCGGCACGAACTGTTGTAGCTCAAAACCAAGATGAAGCCGATTTGCTAGAAGCTTTTCAATTAATTACCACCAAACCTGTTTTGTATGTATGTAATGTAGATGAAACTGCTGCGGTTAATGGTAATCAATATGTGGAACAAGTGCGCGAGTTGGTAAAATCTGAAAATGCAGAAGTAATTGTTTTAGCAGTAGCCACCGAAGCGGATATCACCGAATTAGAAACCTATGAAGAACGCCAAATGTTTTTAGAAGATATGGGCTTGGAAGAACCGGGTGTGTCTAAATTAATTCGTGCCGCTTATAAATTGTTAGATTTACAAACCTATTTCACGGCAGGTGTGAAAGAAGTTCGTGCTTGGACTATTCATGTAGGTGATACTGCTCCGAAAGCAGCCGGTGTGATCCATACTGATTTCGAAAAAGGATTTATCCGTGCCGAGGTAATTGCTTATGAGGATTATGTAACCTATGGCTCTGAATCTAAAGTGAAAGAAGCCGGTAAATTACGCGTCGAAGGAAAAGAATATATTGTAAAAGATGGCGATGTGATGCATTTCCGTTTTAATGTATAATTCATTAATTTGAATAAATGAAAACACGGTCGAAAGCCGTGTTTTTTTTATTTGTACTCTTTTCTAAATGCATCAATCAATACTTTTGGGATGTATTTCGGTACATATTAGCAATAAATAAATTAGGAATTGTTTAGGCTAAAATCAGCTCCAACAATAATCCTTAAATTGGATATTTCGAACTACAATTCGTACAAAATAAAAAAGGGTTTAACAGCTGTCAATTTTTTGTTAGCTATAGGATTTGCAGCCTTTAAATAAAAATCATTACAATTCTCTGAACTATTGTTATGCAGACTTTTAGATTTTGTTTGGTAGTTTGCTTTTATAGAAATAAATGTAGTATTCATTCGATTGGATAAATTACTTCTCCCTTTTTTTGAGTTTTATTTTTCTTTTTACTTATGCGATGCATTAATATTTTTTATAAATTTAAGGAGAAACAAACAACACCGCTTTAATGAAAACACAACAACTTTTACTTGATCATCAAGCTAAAGCTACTATTCTTCAAGAAACTCCGGGTATTAATTCTGATCAAGTGCAATTGGTATTGGTATTTGGACAACGAACGCTTTTAGAGGAAGTTCCATCATATACAGCTATATGCGCATTGTATCCGAATGCTTTTGTGGTAACTTGTTCCTCTTCGGGACAAATTTCCGATCGTATGAATCTTGAAAGTGAGATTGTTGTTACCGCAGTTCAATTTGAAAAAACACAACTAAAATCTGTTGTTTATGACGTGTTGGACGGTGATTCAATTCAACAATTAGGAGAAAAAGTACGCCAAGAGTTAGCTGCCAATGATTTAAAAGCCATTCTCGTACTTTCTGAAGGAACCAACGTAAATGGTTCTGAACTTATTCAAGAATTAGAAGGTCAAACCCATGGCAAAATTCCGTTTTTTGGAGGATTGGCAGGCGATGAGTTTAGTTTTGAAAAAACGATTGTCGGACTCAATGCTGAAGCTTCGCCGGGTAAAATTGTTGCAGTTGGATTTTATGGTGAGGCCATCGAGTTTGGATTTGCCAGTGAAGGCGGTTGGGCTGATTTCGGTCCCGAACGTGAAGTAACCGCCTCCGATAAAAATGTTCTGTACAAAATTGGTGATCGGTATGCATTGGATTTATACAAAGAATATCTCGGAAAATATGCCGATGAGCTTCCCGGTTCAGCTTTGTATTTTCCATTATCCATGAAAGAAACTCCGGAGTCAGAACCTGTAGTGCGCACTATTCTTTCCATTGATGAAACCCAGAAGTCAATGACCTTTGCAGGAAATATACCGGTGGGTGCTCATGTGCGATTAATGCGTGGTAATTTAGATCGTTTAGTCGATGCTGCTGAAGCCGCCGCTTCGCAAATACGGAAAACGCTTCCCAACCAACCACAACTCGCTTTTCTTGTAAGTTGTGTGGGTCGACGTATCGTTTTGGCTGAACGGGTATTAGAAGAATTAGAAGTGATAAAAAATACTTTAGGAAAAGAAACCGTATTGTTTGGGTTTTATTCCTATGGTGAAATTTCCCCCAATAAACATAAATTAGGATGTGAGTTGCATAACCAAACCATGACCATTGCAACTTTGTTCGAAGTATAAATATATGGATAGATCGTTACTCCACCGCCATTTAAACCGCCAGATCGATAAGTATTTGTCTGAAAATAAGTTGTCAAATTCTCCAGAACTCGCCGCCTTCATTGAAGTAATTAATCAAACGTATCTGAATTACGAAAAAGAAGCCGAACTTTTTGAGCATTCTACATTACTCAACGATCGGGAGTATTTTGAAATCAATAACCGATTGAAAGAGGAATTGGCTAAAAAACAGTTGTTTGAAGCCCGTTTAATTGAGCTCATTCAACAGCTTAATGGCGAAAATAAACCGCTAGAAGGAGAAGCCAATCTTTTAAATTTGATTCACATTCTCAACCGAGAAATCGAAATCAAACACGAATATCAAATGATGCTCAATCAGGCCAAAATTGATGCAGAAAATGCCAATGAAGCCAAATCGGAATTTCTTTCCATTATGAGCCATGAAATACGAACGCCTTTGAATGCGATTATCGGACTCGTTTATATTATGGAGAAAGAGGATTCGCTAGAGAGTTATCGTGAAAACATTGAAGTTCTTAAATTATCGGCACAAAATCTCTTCTTGCTCATTAATGATATCTTAGACTTTAATAAAATTGAAGCAGGTAAAATCGATTTGGAAAAAATCCCGTTTGATTTCAAAAGTTTGATTCAACAAATTGCGCGCGCTTTGCAAGCACGTGCCAATGAAAATCTCAATAAAATTCGCCTAGAAATCGATGATAATTTTGTTTCTCATGTGATCAGTGACCCGTTGCGGATGAATCAAATTATTACCAATTTGGTTTCCAATGCGATTAAGTTTACCCAAAAAGGAACTATTACCATTCGCGCAACACAATTGGATGTAACCGGCGGAATTTCAACGTTTAAAATCGAAGTAGTGGATACGGGAATTGGGATTGATAAAGAACAATTTACCTCCATATTTGAAAAATTTTCCCAAGCCGAAACACGAACTTCACGTCAATTTGGAGGGACCGGTCTTGGACTCGTTATCACCAAACGCTTGTTGCATTTGTTTGATTCGGATATCGCCTTTGAAAGTAAATTAGGCTTCGGAACTAATTTTTATTTTACCCTTAGTTTACCAGTTGACGCGCAATCGACGAAAACCGATTTACAGGATGATGGACAAACTGAAGTCATGTTGAACGGTTTGCAGGTATTATTGGTTGAAGACAATAAAATAAACATCAAAATTGCAGAAAAAATCATGGGACATTGGGGTGTACAAGTTGATGTAGCCGAGAATGGTCTTATTGGGGTACAAATGCACGAAAAAGGCAGTTATGATGTGATTTTAATGGATTTGTCCATGCCCGTGATGGATGGCTATGAAGCCACACGAATTATTCGAGAGACCGATACAACAATTCCAATTATTGCCTTGACTGCTTCAGCTTCGTATGGCTATTTAGAACGTGCCCTTGAGATTGGAATTAACGAATACATTATCAAACCTTTTAATCCAAAAGAATTGAATTTGAAATTGAAAAAATTTGTGAAAAACTAAGAGAGTTTTAAGCCATTTTGTTCAATAAAAAACAGATAAAATCCTGTCAAAAACATTTTTAATAACTTTCCTTTTTTTGCCTTCCAAAACCGCCTCGGAAACCTTATATTAGCTGAAAATCGTTACGTTTTGGATTATGACTGATCAGGTGCAATATAATGAGGATAACATACGCTCACTCGACTGGAAAGAACACATCCGGATGCGACCCGGGATGTATATTGGAAAGTTAGGTGACGGTTCCTCGCCCGATGATGGTATTTATATTTTACTGAAAGAGGTAATCGATAACTGTATCGACGAATTTGTCATGGGTACAGGAAAAACCATCGAAGTAACCATTAAAGACAAATTAGTGAGTGTTCGCGACTACGGTCGTGGTATTCCGTTGGGGAAAGTGGTGGATGTAGTGTCCAAAATGAATACCGGTGGTAAATACGATTCCAAAGCCTTCAAAAAATCAGTAGGTTTGAATGGGGTCGGTACCAAAGCAGTGAATGCGTTGTCCAACTTCTTTCGCGTAGAATCCGTTCGGGATAACCAACAAAAAGTTGCTGAATTCTCTGCAGGTAATTTAACTGCCGAAGAAGAGATTCAAGAGTCGACCAAGCGCCGCGGGACGAAAGTCTCCTTTATCGCCGACGATACCATTTTCAAAAATTATAAATACCGCAACGAGTATGTGGTGCGGATGTTGAAAAACTATTGTTACCTCAATACAGGGCTAACTATTTATTTCAATGGCGAGAAATACTACTCGGATTACGGTCTTAAAGATTTATTACAAGAAACCATCACCGAAGAAGATTCGGTTTATCCAATCATTCACTTGGTTGGGGATGATATCGAATTTGCACTCACCCACAGTAAAACGCAATATTCTGAAGAATACCATTCCTTTGTGAACGGACAAAATACCACACAAGGAGGAACACACTTAAATGCATTTCGCGAATCGGTGGTGAAAACCATTCGTGATTTTTACAATAAAAACTTCGAAGCCTCCGATATTCGTAAGTCCATTGTTGCTGCCGTTTCCGTTAAGGTGGAAGAACCCGTGTTCGAGTCCCAAACCAAAACGAAATTAGGTTCTACCGACATCGGACCCAATGGCCCTTCGATTCGTACCTTTATTAACGATTTCGTATCGACCAAACTGGATAATTATTTACATAAAAATCCAGATGCGGCCGAAGCTTTATTGAAAAAGATCTTACAGGCCGAACGTGAGCGTAAAGAACTTTCAGGTATTCGTAAGTTAGCGCGTGATCGCGCGAAGAAAGCGAGTTTGCACAATAAAAAACTCCGCGATTGCCGTATCCATCTCACCGATTCCAAAAATGAACGCTGCCTTGAAAGTACCTTATTCATCACCGAGGGAGACTCGGCTTCGGGTTCGATCACCAAAAGTCGAGATGTGAATACACAAGCCGTGTTTAGTTTGCGCGGAAAACCGTTGAACTCCTATGGGATGTCCAAAAAAATTGTGTACGAAAACGAAGAATTTAACTTGCTCCAAGCAGCTTTAGATATTGAAGAAGATTACGACAGCTTGCGCTACAACAACATTGTCATCGCCACCGATGCCGATGTCGATGGGATGCACATTCGCTTGTTGTTGATTACGTTTTTCTTGCAGTTTTTTCCTGAATTAATCAAAGAAGGGCACTTGTTCATTTTGCAAACGCCCTTGTTCCGTGTACGTAATAAAAAAGAAACCATCTATTGTTACAGCGATGAAGAACGTGTTGCCGCTATTGAAAAACTGAAACCCAAACCCGAAATCACCCGATTCAAAGGATTAGGTGAAATTTCGCCCGATGAGTTTAAGTATTTCATTGGCGAAGATATCCGACTTGATCCCGTGATGTTGGATAAAGCCACGTCGATTGAGACCTTGTTGGAGTTTTATATGGGTAAAAATACCCCAGACCGTCAAGATTTTATTATCAATAACTTGAAAGTGGAATTGGATGTGTTGGAGAATTAAGCTACTGAGTTTCTGAGTAGCTGAGCGAGAGGTTGTTAAATGAAAGTAAAAATAAATATAAGCACGAAGTCATAGTAGTTATTGAGGTGTTGGACCTAGGTTCAAGCTCAGTGACTTAGCGACTTAGCGACTTAGAAGCTAAATATGAAAGACGAAGAAGAGGATATTGTTCCCAATGAAGACGGATCGCCAGACGATTCAGGAAACGATGCGCCGCAAGAGCAAACCGAAGAGGGCTTCGACGATGTAATTCGTCCCGCTTCGGGAAGTCATTTTTACGAAAACAATGAAAATCCAGAAGATACCATTACCAAAGTAACCGGTATGTACAAGGATTGGTTCTTGGATTATGCCTCGTATGTAATCCTAGAGCGTGCTGTGCCTGCCATTGAAGACGGATTCAAACCCGTGCAACGACGTATTATGCACTCCATGAAAGAGTTGGACGATGGGCGATACAACAAAGTGGCGAATATCGTCGGACATACCATGCAGTACCATCCACACGGTGATGCGAGTATCGGGGATGCCATTGTGCAGATTGGACAAAAAGACTTGCTGATCGATATGCAAGGAAACTGGGGAAATATTCTCACCGGAGATGGTGCCGCAGCTTCCCGTTATATTGAGGCACGTATTTCCAAATTGGGGCAGGATATCTTGTATTCACCCAAAGTGACCAACTGGCAATTGAGCTACGATGGTCGTAAAAATGAACCGATCCATTTGCCCGTAAAGTTTCCATTGTTATTGGCGCAAGGGGCGGAAGGGATTGCCGTAGGGTTGTCTACCAAGATTTTACCGCACAATTTCAACGAACTCATCGATGCGTCCATCAAAGTATTGAAGGGCAAATCCTTTACGATATTCCCCGATTTTCCAACAGCGGGTATTGCCGATATGTCCAATTACAACGATGGGATGCGCGGCGGCCGTGTTCGGGTTCGAGCCAAAATCTCACAATTGGACAAACAAACGTTGGTGATTACCCAAATTCCGTTTTCAACGAATACATCAACCTTGATTGATAGTATTTTGAAAGCCAACGAAAAAGGGAAAATCAAAGTCAAAAAGATTGAAGACAATACTGCAGCTGAAGTTGAAATTTTGATTCACCTTCCGCCCGGTGTGTCTCCTGATAAAACCATTGATGCCTTGTATGCGTTTACCGCGTGTGAAACATCCATTGCACCACTGGGCTGTGTGATTGTCGATAACAATCCGATATTTATGGGCGTTTCTGAAATGTTGCGCATTTCGACCGAACGCACCAAGAACTTGCTCAAGCGCGAGTTGGAAATCCAGCTGGACGAACTTGAAAACAAGTGGCATTTGTCTACCTTGGAGAAGATTTTCATTCGGGAAGAAATGTACATCGATTTCAAATTGTACTCCGATCGTGAAAACTTATACCAATACTTATACCAGCGTTTTGAGCCGTTTAAAAAGGACTTTGTGCGCGATATCCACGATGACGATTTGCAGAAGCTGACACAGATTCCGATGATTCGTATCACGCGATTCGACTCGGATAAAGCCGATGACGCGATTGCCAAATTGGAAGCTGAAATGGAACAAGTGAAATACGACTTGGATCATTTAACCGAATATGCCATTGCCTTTTTTCAAACCATCAAAGACAAATACGGCAAAGGTCGGGAGCGCCAAACGGAAATTCGTAACTTCGATACCATTGAAGCAACTAAAGTGGTATTGCGCAATACCAAATTATACGTGAATCGCGAAGAAGGGTTCATTGGAACAAGTTTGAAGCGGGATGAATACGTTGCCGATTGCTCGGATATCGATGATGTGATTGTCTTTCTGCGTGATGGAAAAATGATGATCACCAAAGTGGACGATAAAAAGTTCATCGGGAAAGACATTATCCATTTGGCGGTATTTGACAAAAACGACAAGCGTACCATCTACAATATGATTTACCGCGACGGGAAGAATGGCGCTGCATTTATCAAACGCTTTAACGTAAGCGGCGTGACCCGCGATAAGTTGTATGATCTTACCCAAGAAAAAGCGGGCAGTATGGTGCTGTATTTCTCTGCGAATCCGAATGGGGAAGCAGAAACCGTGACTATTTTATTGCGTCAAGTGGGCAGTGTAAAAAAATTGAAATGGGATGTCGACTTTGCCGATATTATGATTAAAGGTCGGGCCTCACGAGGAAATACCGTGTCCAAATACCCGATCAAGAAAATTGAATTGAAAGAAAAAGGCATTTCGACACTACGTCCGCGAAAAGTATGGTTTGACGATACCGTACAACGCTTGAATGTGGATGGAAGAGGCGAACTCTTGGGCGAATTCAAACCCAACGATCGTTTATTGATTATCAACCAAAGTGGGAAACTGAAAACCATTATACCCGAGTTAACAACCCATTTTGACGAAGACATGATCGTTTTGGAGAAATGGAATCCGAAGAAGCCGATTTCCTGTATTTATTATGACGGCGAAAAAGAACGCTATTTTGTCAAACGATTCTTGATTGAGAATGAGAATAAAGAGGAAATCTTTATTTCAGAACATGAGAAATCGCAATTGGAAATTGTTTCCACGGATTGGCGTCCTGTTGCTGAGGTGATTTATGCCAAAGTAAAAGG
>JBDKGM010000034.1:0-6401 GCA_039798185.1 Bacteroidota bacterium | reverse complement strand
ATCCCACCTTGTGCCGCAATCGAGTGTGCACGACGCGGTGAATCTTGGAAACAAAAGGCTTTTACATTGTAACCCATTTCTCCCAAAGAGGCTGCTGCCGCTGCTCCAGCCAAACCAGTTCCAACAACGATAATATCAATTTTTGGACGGTTATTTGGTGCAACTAATTTTAAGTTATTCTTGTGATTGGTCCACTTCTCTGAAATGTGACCTTCCGGTATTTTCGAATCTAACTTCATATCGCGATGTTGATTATTTTAAGAAAAAGTGAATGTAAACTGGAATAGCCGCAAATAATGCTGGTACTACAATTGCAAATGCAGTCCCGAAGAATTTGATTGCTGGAGTAAATTTACTGCTCGTAGCACCCAATGACTGGAAAGCACTTTGAAAACCATGCAATAAGTGGAATGCTAATACAATCATCGAAGCGGCATACAACAATGTAAACAACAATCCGTATTTTGGCTCCTTAAAGAAATCAATAGTGATTTTGTGTAAATCCTTATATCCTTTGAAGATGATTTCTCCCTTTTTCAAATCTTTAATTGCATCTGATCCTTCCACTTCAAACTTTCTCGCTTTTTCAAGGTTTTTCTCACCCATCGCTTGCGCTTGTGCCATTGCTTGTTTGTTAACCTCTTCTACCATTTCATGCAATGATTTTCCTTGAGCAGGAATCGATTGTACTCGGTAACCTGGAGCTCCAATATATTCCATCTGACCTGGCATTTGCATGCTTTCTTGTTGTGCTAGAGGCATATTTTTGTCAAAATGCATTTTCGCCCAAAAGTTAACCATGTGCGTTACGATAAAAATCAAAATTACCGTTCCCAAAACAGCCATATTACGCGAAGCAAAAGAGCTGTTTGCTGAAGGATTAGTTTTTGCATATCCAACTGGACGCGCTGCCTTGTTTTGTGCCGCTAACATCAATCCGTCGATAGCATGGAAAAGAATGGAAATGTACGTTAAATAAGAAAGAATTTTTACTGCTGGATTGGAGGTCATAAACAATGCGTACTCGTTAAAGTGTTTTGCATCGCTGAAAATCAATTGAAGATTTCCTAATAAGTGACCTGTCAAAAACAAGCATAAAAATAAACCCGTAAGAGCCATCCAATATTTTTTTGCAATGGACGACTTTAGAAGTGCAGATTTTGCCATAATTAATAGTTGATTGTAACAGTTTTTAAAAAAATCAAACAAAAATAAGGCTTCTTGCACTTAACTACAACCTTTTCGCGCTTATTTATAATGAATTTAAAAAGCGTTTAAGGGCATTTGAAAATCAACAGATTATCAAACTAAAAAAAGGCAATCCAATAAAAAAAGTGGCTTTATTTTACATAGGTGGGCACCAAACCCCGTAATCCCATGTCTACAACCGTCTCTCCAGCTGAAGGTTCAAATTTTCCATCAGGTGTGGAATCCATCCATTCAAAGCTATTATTGGTGGATAATGAAAGAGTAACAACAACATCATTAGTCTCATTTCCTGAAATTTGCAAAGGTGCTGCAAACTGACCTGTCACGACACAAGATCCCGCTGGAATTGGCGAAGTCGCGGCCAAAGGATTGGGCACCGTGGTCGCTCCTGCTGGGGCTTGACCCGAACTAGAATAGGGAAAATCATTCAGCGCAAAAGCCCAGTAGCCTTGCGAGCGATTACCATTCACCGTAAAAAAAGTATTTCCAATGGAATGATTGGTCAAATAGGTGTTAAAACCGACAAAACTCGCCAAAGTTCCTTGGTAATCAACGCCCGAGTGCCGCACCGATATTCCATAATTTTGATACGATAACGATACCCGCATCCATTGATAAGTTCCTGAAGCAACTTGTTTCAACGGAATTTTTAAAAAAACTTCATCTTCCGCAACAATTTTGGCCTGACTAAAATCAATAGCTGTAGCGCCTCCTGCCATAGTTTCTGGAGCATGATACAAAACCGTACCTTGCCCTAATTGGGTTGTCGCATTGGGCGCCATCTCTACATAATGGGAAGAAATCGTATTAAAACTTGGCGATTGAGCGCCATGACCCACAGGCACTGTTGTGGGTTGCCCTAAATTGTTTAAGCGGGCTTGTGTTGGGTCAAACTTGAATTTTACAATCAAATAGCGCTCAGTTGACGCTTCTTCTTTGTCACAAGAATAAAACGGCACAAACACCAGAAAAGCAACGAATATTGCAATGAATTTCTTCATTTGACTTGGATTAGGTTATTGAACAAGACGAATCTAGTAGGTCTTTGTTACATCTTCATCAATAACGAGAATAAAGTCGGCTTTATTGTAATGTTCTGTTTCTAGATTTTTCAAGTCTTTTTGCTCTACAGTAGCAATCGTGATAATTTTAACTTCAGGTTTATACGTTTTCAAATACCAACTAATTCCCTCAAAATTATCAGAATGATACGTCCCGTTGTAATGCACAAACACGGCATTGGGCGCTACATTTTTTGCAATAAAATAACCCATCGTGGCGTCTTTAGTTGCCTGGGCCTTAGGCATGTTCGGACTCGTATGTTCGCCCATCATTTTCATCATGTTGACATAACCAGGCAAATTTTCGTCATACGGCATGGGCAAGGGCGCTATCCATGTTTTTTCCTCAGTAGTTAAGGCGTCTAGAGCTTCAAAACCTTTTTTAGAAACCATAGAGGCATATCGACGAGGAATGTTGGTGGCGACAAATTTGATTTTTTGTTCTTTAGCAAAATCCAATAACGGCTTATAATCCGTTTTATAATTAGGCCACAACCGTGCGGTACTGTCCAATTTTTTCTGAGTTATACTATCCGCTAAATAGCGATTTACCGCCTTTTGATTGTCAGCTTCAAACATTTCAGCTCCCATCACAATTTGCTTTTCTGCGGCTATGTCTTTGGTCAATTCCAATTCTAACCAATGGCAAATAGCATTATTATGGTATTCCCCAAACAATACTACTTCCGATGCTAATCCTGCTTTTAATAGTTTAGAATAGGATACTTTTTTCCCATTTTTATCAAATAATTGATACGCTAATTTATCCTGTGCTTGCAATCCTATTCCTAGAAAAACAAAACATAGTAGAGCCAACTTTTTCATGGTCATTTTTTTTCTAAAAATACACATTTGCTTTCATTTCCAAAAATTACCTAATATTGAAGTATGAATTCGCACTTGCATCCCACTCAAAGTCAGCTCTCCGAAGTACTTGCCCTTTCACAACACCGATTCACCCTTTTGGAACTCCCAAAAAATGGTTTTCTTGTGAAAGAACATCAAGTGTGCCCCTACTTTTGCTTTATCGAAAGTGGCCTGCTCCAACATGCTATCGAAATTGACGGCGAAGAAAAAACAACTTATTTATCCTTGCGCCACACGTTTACGGCTTCTCTTTATAGTTTTTTACACCAAAAACCCTCACGAAAACATATCAAAGCACTCGCCGATTGCCGTTTATGGGTTATTGACCTGCCTACCTTTCAAGATTTAATCACCCATCATCCACCGTTTCATCAATTTTATTTTGAACTCATCCAACGACAAATCTGTTTAATCGATGAATACCGCATCGACTTACTCACGCTGTCCCCCGAAGAACGCTATTTAAAATTGTTACAAAACGACGCCGAACTAATTCAGCAAGTGCCTTTGCATTATTTGGCTTCATTTCTCGGAATTTCTAACCGTCACATGAGTCGCATTCGCAAAAACATAAAATAATGCCAAATGGCTACTTATCGCTACTGACTTATCTTTACTTTTGGTAAATCATTTTCAAATTTTCAAATTAAAAAATCTTCAAATTAAAAAATATGAAATACCATGCTATCGACCGCGAACTATTTATCGCGAACCGCGCCAAGTTTACGGCACAAATGAAACCCAATAGCGTTGCTATTTTCAACTCCAACGATATTTATCCTGTATCTGCAGACAGTACGTTGCCTTTTGCGCAACACCGTGATATCTTCTATTTATCGGGTGCCGATCAAGAGGAAAGTATCTTATTGTTGTTTCCCGATGCGCCCTATGCGCATTTGCGTGAAATTTTATTCTTACGTGAAACCAACGAACATATCGCCATTTGGGAAGGGGAAAAACTGACCAAAGAACGCGCGTTTGAAGTGTCCGGAATCCGCAACATTATTTGGTTACAAGATTTCCAAAAAACGTTAAAAGAAGTGATGACGTATGCCGACACGATGTATATCAACACCAACGAACATTACCGTTCTGCAGTAGAGACACAAACCCGTGAAGATCGTTTTATCAAATGGTGGAAAGAAACCTATCCCGCACACAAAGTGGAGAAATCCAACCCGATTTTACAACGCTTACGTTCGGTAAAAGAAAATCAAGAATTAGCTTTGATGCAAACGGCTTGCGACATCACCGAGAAAGGATTTCGTCGCATCTTGAATTTTGTAAAACCAGGCGTTATGGAATACGAAATAGAAGCCGAGTTTGCTCACGAATTCTTGCGCAACCGCTCCAAAGGTTTTGCCTACACACCGATTATCGCTAGCGGTGCCAATGCCAATGTATTGCATTATATCGAAAACAATCAGGAATGTAAGGCCGGCGATTTATTGCTATTGGATGTCGGTGCAGAATACGCCAATTATTCCAGCGATTTGAGTCGTACGATTCCTGTTTCGGGCCGTTTTACCGAGCGTCAACGTGCCGTATACAATGCGGTTTTACAGGTGAAAAACGAAGCAACAAAATTGTTGGTTCCCGGTACACTTTGGAAAGAATACCATGTGGAAGTGGGTAAAATCATGACTTCTGAATTGCTTGGTTTGGGCTTACTGGACAAAGCCGATGTACAAAACGAAGATCCCGCATGGCCCGCCTACAAAAAATATTTCATGCACGGTACCTCACACCATTTGGGCTTAGACACCCATGATTATGGTTTACTTTACGAACCGATGCAACCGAATATGGTGTTTACCGTAGAACCCGGCATCTATATTCCTGCCGAAGGATTCGGAATTCGTTTGGAAGATGATGTGGTGATCCAAGCCAATGGCGCACCGCTCAATTTAATGCGCAACATCCCGATTGAAGCGGAGGAAATTGAAGCATTAATGAACGAAAACTAGTATACAGTCGCAGTCGCAGTATACAGTTTGTTCCCTGTGAAAAGAATATAATTGCACTAATTGATAGAGACGGCCTTGAGGGGCCGTTTTTTTTGGAGTAATCAAATCAAACTATTTTGAATTTTGAATGATAAATTATAAATGAAAAACGGTGCTAACAAGTGCCGTTTTTTTTATGCAGCAGCTGTTGTGTGCTTCTATCACGTGGCTTCCCGCTTTCCGCGCTATCTGCCGTTGAACGTTTTATGATCAAATCAATAAAAGAGAACGGCAGGATAGCTTGCTTCAATCGGGGCTGTAGACGGGAGTTGTTTTGAATGATGAATTATAAATTAGGAATTGATATTAATGCAATGTCAAGCCTGGTTGCCTATATAATTTTTCACTTTTAATTTTTTTTAAATTTTCCTCATTTATTATCATGAAATCTAATCTTTTATCTCTGTAAAGCTCTATAATCTTTTCATTATTAATTATTGACAATATATTATTCAATTTACTTTCTTTATCAATATCATCTAAATAAAAGATAATGATTTTTGAATTCAATCTTTTCTCTTGACTTACAAAATCAAATAATTCTTGTACATATACTTTGTCAGAATAATCTAATGAATGTCCAAAAACATAAAATATTATTTGCTCTTTAATGGTTTTTGAATTTACCTTACTTAAAAAACTTGAATTACAACCATTTATAATTTTCTGATAATACTTTGCAATATTAAAAAGTTTAAGCCTTTTTAGTTTCTCATTAATGTCTGAAACTCCTAAAACAATATTAAAATTAATTGAATCAGATTTTCCATGTAAGTAACTTATTTTTTCATTTGGATAATTATAAATAGTTGAAATAGTACTTGTGTAATTAAAAGTAAAAACTCTTTCAAATTGATTGTAAACATTTAAAAAAACTTGATTTGGAACGTTTAAAAATGGAACAACTATCTTTTGTAGATACTCATTAAAAATATAAGTAAACCCATTTAAATCATCATTTAAAATTTTAAATATCTCCAATTCTTTGAGCCGATTTTCACCAATAACCCAAAATTTTGAATCAATTTCAACAATTTCCTTATCGCTTTTTACAAATTTAAATGGCCTAAAATCTGTATAAACGTTAATCAAATCTTTTTGATAATAATTAAAGCCTCCTTTTCTTTGAAATGATTCTTCAAACATAACAGATAAATCATCTAATACTTTGGCTATCTCTGTTTCAAAATCAATCCATGTATTTAAACTTAATTTATTTAAAAAGAAATTAAACCATGAATTATTACTAAGTTTTACT
>JBDKGM010000033.1:0-12406 GCA_039798185.1 Bacteroidota bacterium | reverse complement strand
GGATTCATAATTTCTGCCAACAACGTAGCTAATTCATTCAAATAAGCCGACAAAAGTTCAGGAGTAACTTCGGTTTGTAGCTCTTTATTATCTTTAAATGTAAACGGCAAGAAACCTGCTTTTAAATTTTTAAAAGAAATAATCCCCACTTCGACAGGTTGTCCTTTTGCATGTTCTTCGTATAAGAAAGCATAGGCCAACAACTGTATAATTTTGTCATTTTTGATGTCTTCAGTTAAACCATCCCAAGTGGATAAAGTAACTGACCTGGCTTCTACTTTTCCTGTTTTGTAATCGATAATGCGCACACGCCCGTTTCGTAATTCGATACGGTCAACATTCCCTCCAATCTTAATTGGAAAGGGTAATTGAGGATGAACAAACTCACGTTCGAACCCTTGTTCAAGAGCTACTATTTGAACAACATCTCCTTGTTTTAAGGTTTCTTGTTCGAGCTTAAGAAAATTATACACATTGCGCTTGGCTACTTCAAAAGCAAGCAGGTTTCGCCCTTTTTTGATTTCGCCTTCTTTATAAACTTCTTTAAACTTTTCTATAACTATTTTGTCAATTTTTGAGAAACAGTTTTCAATATCCTGTTCCGTCACAATTCGACCGATAAAAGGCGTATAAAGCACCTCCAGAACGGCATGAATAATTGTACCTAAGGTATTAACCGCAATGTTTTCTTCAACTTCTTCAGCTTCAGAAATACGGAGCAATCGTTGAAAATAGAATTGTATGGGGTTTCGAATATAATTTGTCAATGATGAAGGCGAAAAATATTTCTGAGTTGCAATTTCTTTTAATTGTGCGAGTACCGCCTCATCTTTTGGAACAACAATGGGCTCATAAGCCATCTCTGGAACATTCGGGTGGTACGTTTCGAACGTTAAAGAATGATTGGGTTGTTTTTCAACTTCAAGTTGGGTGATAAAACGACTGCGTTCATTGGCATCCAAACCTTCAGAATCGGCATTATAAATGAGATAAATATTTTTGGCCCGCTGCAACAAATGATAAAAGTGATAGGTGTAAATCGCATCTTTTTCTTTAAAAGTAGGCAAACCGTACTCGCGTTTCACATCATAGGGAATAAATGAATTTCCAGACTTTCCAGAAGGGAACTTGCCTTCATTTACTGAAGTGATAATTACGGTCTCAAAATCAAGCACACGGCTCTCTAAAACCCCCATGATTTGTAACCCTTCAAGTGGCTCACCTTCAAAAGAAACCTCAGCCAAATCGATAATTTGTTTGTATAACGCGTAAACCGTTTCGGGTGTATTATCCACCGAATGATTTTGATAATAATTCGTGAGTTTATTACAAATTTTAAACACAGAATACAGAAATGCATTGCTGATTTTCTCTTCCGTATTATCGTAGTTCAATTGTTTTTTAACTTCAAGCAGTAAATCCGACAGTTGTTGTAGAATCAATTGGGGTTGATTGTCCCATTTTTCGAATAAAAGATGAAATAACGGTGCGCTTTCACCCATCATTTCAAACAATCGTTTTTGGGGAATAAAGGTAAAATTATTGCTTCGAATTCGATGCACAAGATGTTGTGCTTGCGCATAGGGTTCAATCAACGGATGCGTTAATATATCCAACACTTCTTTGTAATAAAACACATACGAGGACGCATTTCTTGAACGGGCATTGGTATGCATTTTAAACCATTTACTTACTAAGATTTGAGCTGGATTATTTTTACTGGAATACCCCATCGTAATATTTAACGACGGAATCTCAGCAGGTAAATTATAAAGAATAGGAAGTAACAGGGATTCTTCTCCTAAAACAACGGCACAATGCTGTAAATTGGATGCTGGATTTGCAATAAGTTGTTCTTCCAAAATAGTTCCAACCAATTTTGCTTGTCCGATAGATTTTGAAGTACCAATGACTTTAATGTTTTTCGATTGTGCGAATTCGTTTTGCACCCATTGCAAAGGATTGGTTTTGTAATACGGCCATTCCTTTTGAAAACGACGCACAAAAAGCCCTGCATCATGTAAGGGATCCTCCAAAAACTGACGGTCAATATCCCAATACACTTTGGCTTTATCTAATTCTAATAAATGCTGTACAATTACTTCTTCGGCTTTATTGAGGGCATTAAATCCTGCAAATAGAAAAAATTGCTGTTCCAACGAATTTGAAAATTGGTCCAATTTTTCTTTGGCCTCACGATAAATTAATCCTTGATAGCCGCGTTTTTTGGCAATTAAATGCTGGTACAAGGCTTGATAGTAATCGGGTAGTTTACGCCAAAAGGCCAAATGCTTTTCAATAAGTTCGGTATGATTCTCAACACGTAAAGCCCAATGTTCGATTTCTTTAATATCTTCTAGATAGCGCAAGATTTTGTTCGGTTCTAATAAATACCTATCGATTTCATTAAAATCTTGTAAAAGTGTTTTCGCCCAATTTGCAAACAGTTCAAAGGGTTCTGGCTGAATTGGGGTAAGTGAACGGTACACTTCATAGAACTCAAACAACAGTTCGATACTGTCTATACTCTGTATCCCAGCAATATCTTGAATAAAATCTTCAATACTGATAATTTGAGGTGCAAAATGGGTAGCTTTTAATTGATGTTGGAGTTCTTTAATTAAAAAAACACGGGCCCGTTTATTCGGTAAAATAATGATAATATCCTGAAGCCGGTGGGCGTGTTCATTTACAATTATGGCGGCGAGTTGATGAAGAAATGTTTTTGTTTGCATTCTATAAAAATAAAAAACGCTCCGAAATTTCGGAGCGTTTTCTAAGAATATTTCGAAAGAAATTATTTTACTAATTTCACTTCAACACGTCTGTTTTGAGATTTACCAGCTTTCGTTTTGTTAGAAGCTACAGGCATAGTTTCACCGTAACCTTTTGAAGATAAACGAGTACCGTCGATTCCGTTTGCAACTAAGAAGCTTTTAACAGCAGCAGCTCTTTCTTCTGAAAGTTTCAAGTTAGTAGCATCTTTACCATCGCTATCTGTGTGACCTTCGATAGAGAATTGAGCATTTGGATACTCTTTAAAGATAGCTGTCATTGCTTCCAATACTGGATAAGTTTGTTTTTGGAAAGAAGCTTTTCCTGTGTCAAACAAGATAGTTTTTCCATAGTCATTCAAACGTTTCATTACGTCTTCAGTTACTTCTGGACAACCTTTGTTTGCTGCTGTTCCTTTAACATCTGGACACTGATCGTCTTTATCTAAAACGTTATCACCGTCTCTGTCTGGCCAAGGACAACCACCGTTTTCTTTAGGACCTTTAACATCGATACATTTGTCATCTTTGTCAGCGATACCATCACCGTCAGCATCAGGACATCCGCCTAAAGCTTTTACACCTGCTGCATCTGGACAAGCATCTTCTTTATCTTGGATACCATCACCGTCAGTATCAGGACAACCACCGAATTGAGTTAAACCTGGAGTATCAGGACAAGCATCTTCTTTGTCAATGATTTTATCACCGTCTGAATCTGGACATCCTTTAAATTCTAATGTACCTGCATCAGTTGGACAAGCATCTTCGTTATCATAAAGACCATCATTATCAGAGTCTTTAGCACCAAATTTGAAAATTAATCCAGCAAAGTGTTGTACGTGTGTAGGAACATCAAAAGTTGGATTTCTAGCATCATCAAATGAATATTTGTATGTTGCTGAGTATGTTAAACCGATTTGTTTACCAAACCAGTAAGTCAAACCTAAACCACCGTTTACAGTACCTGCAGAAGCATTACCTAACCATGTGTAACCTCCACCAATGTGTGCTGTAGGTTCAATTGTTTTCGATTTGATTAAGTTCATCATGCTGTACTTAACAACTCCATCAAAGCTGTAGTACATTAAATCACCAGGATTAGCTACAGGATAATCTGAAGTATTTGTTGCTGCATCATAAATACGCTCACCAACAAATTTGTTGATTTTGTTTACAGAACCTGTAACACCAAATGAAAAGTTGTTACCTACGTATTTAGAAACATTGATACTAGTAGCAGAAGGAAGAATGCTCCAGTATTTTTTTGCATCAAAAAATTGTGAAAACTGATCATCAATTTTTGAAGCTGCACTTACTCTTCCACCGTCAACTGCGTTAGCACCGAAAGAGATCGCCCATTTGTTGTTACTATCTTGAGCCTGAACACTTAATCCGGCAAGCATCAAAATAGCACATAATTTGTTAAGATGTCTCATACTTAATTTTGTTAGATATTATATGAATATGGTGCAAAATTATAACCAATTAATGAAATATCAAAATGTTAAGCCACATTTCACTTGATTATATTTAGGCTTTTTCCTACCTCGGTAAAAGCAGCTATCGCTTTGTCCAAATGATTTTGGGTGTGAGCCGCAGAAAGTTGCACACGAATACGGGCTTTATCCTTAGGTACAACAGGGTAAAAGAACCCAATTACATAAATGCCTTTTTTCAAGAGTTCATCCGCCATGACTTGAGATAATTTAGCATCATACAGCATCACGGGGACAATAGCTGAGTCGCCATCAATGATATCAAAACCTGCCGCTTTCATCCCTTTTTTGAAATAATTGGTATTCCACTCCAACTGATCACGAAGCGTTGTATCTTTTTCCAACAACTCGAAAACTTTAATCGAAGCACCCACAATACTAGGAGCTAACGAATTTGAAAACAAATACGGACGAGAGCGTTGTCTTAAGATTTCAATGATTTCTTTTTTAGCCGTTGTATAACCGCCCATGGCTCCTCCCAACGCTTTTCCTAGGGTACCCGTAATAATATCGACACGACCCATTACTCTTTTGGCTTCCAAGGTTCCTTTACCTGTAGCTCCAATAAATCCGGCTGCATGACATTCATCGACCATGACTAAAGCATCGTATTGATCCGCTAAATCACAAATGGCATCTAAAGGCGCAACTAGACCGTCCATAGAAAAAACTCCATCGGTAACAATCAACTTAAATCGATGTCCCGCCGCAGTGGCTTTTTGAAGTTGCACTTCCAAATCAGCGATATTGTTGTTTTCATAACGGTAACGTGCTGCTTTACACAAACGCACACCATCAATAATCGAAGCGTGATTCAAACTATCTGAAATAATACAATCTTCTTCCCCTAAAAGCGGTTCGAACACACCTCCATTAGCATCAAAAGCTGCAGCATATAGAATCGTATCTTCAGTGCCATAGAAATCGGCAATTTTTTGCTCAAGGGTTTTGTGTATATCCTGAGTTCCACAAATAAACCGCACAGATGACATCCCAAAACCATGGCTGTCCATAGCATCTTTAGCCGCCTGTATCACTTCAGGGTGTGAAGAAAGTCCTAAATAATTATTGGCACAAAAATTTAATACCGTTTCGCCGTTAACAGTGATTTCTGCTCCCTGCGGAGAGGTTATGATGCGCTCTTTTTTGAATATCCCACCGTCTTTAATCGATTGGATTTCATTTTGCAAATGCTGTTGAATTTTTCCGTACATAGTATTCGTTAGTTTGTTAGTGCAAATGTACAATTTCGACTTGGTCGCCAATATAAACCAATGATTTTTTCACGACATTAAAACCCATCGCCTGAAGTGCTTTTTCATAACCTTCCACTTGCAACTTGTATTTATCTTGATGGGCGCCTGTTTTATAATCCAATAAAAAGGCTTGATTCGCCTTAACCACCACCCGATCGGGTTGTAATACGGCGCCTTCGGGTTGTAATAAGGTTTGCTCATTATATACTTTCCCATCCGACATAAAAAAATCAGATAAATCATTATGATTAACAATTTGTTGCACCGTTGTGCGTAGCATCGGAACTTGCTCAACCGTTATTAATCCTTCTTCTAAGGAACGTAGTAATGCTCCTTCTAAATCGGATGCTATATAAATTTTTGCCATGATTTCATGCACTAAATTCCCATAAGCAATAGCTTCTTGTTGATGGGTATTCCACATCAAACTTTCGCGTTGCGCAATTTTTATTTGGGTAGGGTCAAACTTTTGACGGACTTTAGGCAGTTCTATGACGTTTTTTTCAGAAGCTTCCTCAGTTGACAAACGATTGGGATCTCCCATACTAATAGGTTCATGATCAATTGTTTTGCCTTGACTTTCAAAAAACTCTATGAAATACGAGGATAAATTATTGGTCAATTCTCCTTTAGATGTTCGGTTTTCCGCTGAAATTACATACAGTTGCTCGGCAGCTCGCGTCATCGCGACATACAGAACATTGATAACATCCAACAAATCTTCTTGTTTTTGTTGTTCATATACCTTAGCGGCATCCGTATTAAATAAGGCGACTTCTTTATTTTTGGACACTAATGCTTTAGAAATTCCCAATTCATCCGGATCAGCATTGAGCCACAACTTATCATTATTATTTCGGGAAAGATCTTCTTCGGCAAAAGGAAAGAGCACAACCGGAAACTCTAAACCTTTGGATTTATGAATGGTCATGATTCGAATGGCATCATTTCCTTCGGGAGAGGGTATGCTAAATTTATGGGAATTGGTATCCCAATACGTCAAAAAGTCCGAAAGTCCGTTTTGTTTGCGCAAATCTTGCTCCAAAATCAAATCTTGAAAATACTGCAAATACGCATTGTGCTTGTCCAAAGGGATAACTAATTCCGACAAGTATTCAACCGCATCGAAGAGTGATTTTTTACGTAAATTTTGGAAAGAAAAATGCGCCCAAGACGGACCTAATTGCGCTATTATCCATGATTCAAAAGCGGCCTCTTCTTTTAGCGCTAAACCTGCGGCCAAAAACGAGTGAATTGCATCGGGAAAATGAATTTTGGCCAAATAATAGAGAATATGTGCTTTCGCTTCTAATTGGGAAGCATTCTGCAGATACTTAAGTGCTGCAATCAAAACGCGAACTTCTCCCGAGGAAGCTAACATTAAGCTCTCCGAAGATACAATAGGAATAGATAGCTGGGTTAAATGATTGGCAATTAAAGACCCTTTACTATTGTTGCGAATTAATATCGCAATATCGCGATAGGCAAATCCCATGGAGCGCACTTGAGCTATAGTTTTTTCAATGGCTGATAGATAAAGTACTTCTTTTTCTGGTGTATCTTCTTCTTGTTCCTTTTTAGGTATTACGGGCAAAAATTCAAAAGAGACGAAGCCGCCTTTCTTGGAATTCGTTTTCTGACTGCTGTATTTGGCATACAAGGTTTTATAATCTTCATTTTCAAATTTTCCAGACAAAAATTGAAAAAAATCATTGTTAAACGCAATGACTTCTGAATAACTGCGGTAATTGGTTTCCAATGTTTTTCGTTCAAAGTCTTTATTTGAAAAGGGATTCAAACCTTTACCTAAATCGATAAACTGTTCTGCTTTACCACCTCGCCAACGGTAAATCGACTGTTTAGGGTCGCCAACCAAGAGTAACGAACCCGCAACGCCATTTTCTTCGCCCGCCAAAGCGTTGTC
Source organism: Bacteroidota bacterium (assembly GCA_039798185.1). GTDB lineage: Bacteria > Bacteroidota > Bacteroidia > Flavobacteriales > Flavobacteriaceae > Flavobacterium. The sequence goes on along the minus strand of JBDKGM010000033.1, from coordinate 4,953 downwards.
GATCAACGGAATTAAATTCTTCCATTGCAATTCGGAGGTATCCTGAAACTCATCGATAAAGAAATGACGGTAACGCTCCCCTAATTTTTCATAAATGAAAGGTGCGGGTTGGTGCTGAATTTGATCGTGAATCAGTTTATTAAATTCAGTGATGGACAATATATTTTGTTCCTCTTGCAAGGATTGTAATTTCTTTTGTAATGTATTTAAAAGTGAGAGTGGCGTTACATTTTTTAAAATAGCTTCATAAAACAATTGCTTATCCAATCGTTCATACATGGAATCAAGTAGTGTTTTAATTTCGGTCAACAAACTTTCTATGACCGATCGATCTTTGGCTTTGCTGTTGATTTTAATATCTTCTAATTCACGATAGGATTTGGTTTTTCGTGAAAATGACTTTGCTACAACGGTTTGAATATGTTTTGGAAAATAGCTTCCGCTAAAGGAGGCCAAATCAACGCCATGATGGGATAATAGGTTCAAAATTTGTTGTGCAACTTCGGCCGCTTCTTCTTCAAGTTGACGCGTGAGTTCGATAAGTTTGTTCTTGAGTACTACAAAATCCTGAATCGATTTTTCCTGCAATTGAAGTATTTCCTCACGGTTATTTTCATTCAACATCAACTTTCCGGTCTCAACAATTTCTTTAGAAATATCCCAACTTTTATCTTCATCGGTTTTTTCCATCGTGAAATTGACCAACAATTGTGTCAATGTCTCATCTTCTCCAGCCTGAGCAATAATGGCATCAACGGCTTCGGCGAGTAAACTATCGGTATCTAAAGATACTTCAAAGGTTATGGGTAAATTCAAATCGTGGGCAAAGGCACGGATTACTTTATGGGTAAACTTATCAATAGTTGAAATGTCAAATGCCGCATAATTATGGATCAAATGCTTAATTATAATTCGCGCTTTTTCTTGAATAGAAGATAAAGAAAGTCCGGTATCCCGTGCAATTTCTTGCATAAAATCCATCGCTTTTGGAGAGGGTTTTTCTTTGGCAAATTGAGACAAACTTTCCACGACCCTGCTTTTCATTTCATGCACCGCTTTATTGGTGAATGTTATGGCTAATATGGTACGATACGCATCGGGTTTAGGAGATAACAAGAGTATTTTTAAATATTCTTTGACTAACGTGTAGGTTTTCCCCGAACCCGCAGAGGCGTCATATAATGAAAAGGCAGGTGTTTTCATAATCCAGAAATTTGATGGCTTTTAAATTCATAGACAAAGTTAATCTTTTCAGGCTCGCAGTAATAAGCTACTTCAATTTCGCCCACTTTTACCGCTCCAATTTTTTCAATCGCTTTTTGCGAACGTACATTCTGTGCTCCAATATGAAAGAAAACCGTATCGACATATTGGAATATGTATGCCAACATCAAGCGCTTCAATTCTCGGTTGTAGGCTTTTCCCCAATAGGTTCTTCCCACAAAGGTGTAGCCAATCAAAATCGAATTGGTAACCCCATTATAATCATAAAACCGACTACAACCAACAACAGCTTCTGTTTCTTTTTCTACGACCAAAAAAGCACCTTGTGAAGCGATCGCTCCTTCAAAGAAATTGGCAAAGACATCCCTTTGGTACCGATTCGGATTGGGATGTTGCGCCCACAGTAACGGGTCAGCAGCTACAGCAAAAAGGACCTCAAAATGTTCAGGACGTAGTGGAAGTAACCGAATTTTATCCCCTTCTAAATCCAAGGGCTGTAGCGAAAAATGTGTCATTAAGAATACGTTAAAACTATCGTTAAATCGAGAAATAGTATTTTCTATTCCGAAGTTAAATGTATAAATTTGGATTCAAATTAGTATTCACTTAAACGAAATAATTATGGCTTTTGAGTTACCACAATTACCCTATGCTTACGACGCATTGGAACCTCATATTGATGCGCGTACTATGGAAATACACCACAGTAAACACCATAACGCATATACAACCAACCTGAATGCAGCTATTGCTGGAACCGATTTAGAAGGAAAATCAATCGAAGAGATTTTAGAAAACTTAGATATGACCAAAGGAGCTATCCGTAATAACGGAGGTGGTTTTTACAACCACAACTTGTTTTGGAACATCATGGCTCCTAACGCAGGCGGCACTCCTTCTGGCGATTTAGGTGCAGCTATCGACCGTGATTTTGGTTCTTTCGAAGAATTTAAAGCACAATTTGCAAAAGCAGGTGCTACACAATTTGGTTCTGGATGGGCCTGGTTGTGCGTTCACAAAGGAGGAAAATTAGAAGTTTGTTCAACACCAAACCAAGACAATCCTTTAATGCCAGGTGTTGCTTGTCAGGGATTTCCTATTTTAGGAATGGATGTTTGGGAACATGCGTATTATTTAAACTATCAAAACCGTCGTCCAGATTATATTGAAGCTTTCTTCAATGTGATTAATTGGAACGAAGTAACGCGTTTATACGAGGCGAAAAAATAAGAAACGTTTGCCCTAAGAATCAAGCCCGATTGCCCTGCAGTCGGGTTTTTTTATGGATATAAATTAAAAAAGACGTTCGTGGATACGAACGCCTTTTTGCCCCAAATCTACCATAAACTTAACCTACTAAATTCTATGGTAACACAAAGTTAATAATATATGCTTTGTTAAACAACTGTTTACAAAATTTTAAGCTAAAACGGTATGAATAAGAGGGAATACTAGGGAAATGAAAGCGGTTGAATGAAAGCGGATAAAAATAAAAAAGGTGAAAATTTCTTTTCACCCTTTTTGCCCCAAATCTACCATAAACTTAACCTACTAATGCTATGGTGATCCAAATATATAGCGACGCTTTACCTGATTCAAAATATTTTTGACGAACAACCATAAAAATCGATAAAGTGCATGTTTTTCAGAATTTTAGTACGCTCTTGCGTCTTTTCCTTCGTAAAAATTCATGAAGGCTCGATTCACAACTCGATTCCCTCCAGGTGTCGGATAATCGCCTGTAAAATACCAATCTCCTGTGTGCTTTGGACACGCCAGATGCAAGTTATCTACCGTTTGAAATATAATATCCACTTCGGCTTGAATTCCCTCTGGTTTCAATAGCTCGGCTATCTTTTTAGAAATTTCTTTATCGCTAAAAGACGAATAGATTGCCTTCACATGGTTTATAATTTCAGTATCGGGTTTGCCCTCTTGCGCTTTACATTGACGATAAACTTCTTCAACGATATGAAATTGATTGGTTTCTTTCAACAACGCTACCGCTGCTTGGAAGGCAATAAGTCCTTCTAACTTGGCCATATCAATTCCATAACAATCGGGATAACGAATTTGCGGTGCAGACGAAACCACCACAATCTTCTTCGGATTCAAACGATCCATCATGCGCAGGATACTGTTTTTCAAAGTTGTTCCGCGTACAATACTATCGTCAATAATGACTAAATTATCAGAAGATTGAATCACTCCATACGTAACATCATAGACGTGTGCCACCAAATCATCCCGACTGCTATCTTCGGTGATAAAAGTGCGCAACTTAGCATCTTTAATCGCAATTTTCTCGGTGCGGATTTTAACCGCCAAGATTTCTTCTAACTTTTCTTTGGTTAATGTTTTGCGATTATTTAAAATGTATTGATTCTTTCGTTGATTCAAAAAATCATTGGCTGCTTCCACCATTCCAAAGAACGATGTTTCTGCCGTATTGGGAATGTATGAGAATACCGTGTTGTCTGTATCTTGATGGATTGACTCCAATACATCGGGTAAAATCAATTTCCCTAATTCTTTTCGCTCTTGATAAATTTCAGCATCACTACCTCTTGAGAAATAGATACGCTCAAAGGAACAAGCGCGTTTCTCAACGGGAACAATTATCTCTTCTTCAGTAACCGTTCCGTTTTTCTTAATGATTAACGCATTCCCGGGTTGCAATTCTTGGATGGATTCAAAAGCCACATTAAATACCGTTTGAATCACAGGGCGCTCAGAAGCGACAACTACCACCTCATCATCTTCATAAAAAAACGCGGGACGAATTCCGGCTGGGTCACGCAACACAAAAGCATCACCATGACCAAACAATCCGGCCATCGCATATCCGCCGTCCCAACCCCGAGAGGCACGCTTTAAAATTCGGTTGATATTCAAACGCTCAGCAATCACTGGAGACGCTTCGCGCTTAGACAATCCTTCATTTTTACATTCTTGGTACAAATCGGTTACTTCATCGTCCAAGAAATGGCCAATTTTTTCCATAACCGTAACCGTATCCGCCATTTCTTTGGGATGCTGTCCCAATTCGACCAAACTAGCAAAAAGCTCCTTCACATTGGTCATGTTGAAATTCCCCGCCACGATTAAATTACGGTGCATCCAATTGTTTTGACGTAAAAAGGGATGCACACTTTCGATACTGTTCTTACCAAAAGTTCCATACCGCACATGACCTAAAAACAATTCACCTATGTAGGGAATCGTTGCTTTTTGCCATGCTACATCATCCACTTTATCGGGATGTGCTTCAAGTTCGCTATTAATGCGTTCATTAATTTGGGCAAAGACATCTTGAATCGGTTGTGCATCATTGGAACGTATTCTACTAATGTATCGTTCTCCTGGATCGACATCAAATTTAATCGATGCAAATCCGGCACCATCTTGCCCACGGTTGTGTTGCTTTTCCATCAGCAAGTACATTTTCTGTATGCCATAGAAAGCCGAACCATATTTTTGTTTGTAGTAATCCAACGGTTTCTTCAACCGTAAAAGAGCAATTCCACATTCGTGTTTTACTGCATCACTCATAAATTGTTGTTGTGTTGTGTGTTGTTGTTTAGTATTCTGAAAACCAATGAAATTCCCAAAACATTTATTTTTAAAGTAAACAAAAATGCCCCGAAAATTTCGAGGCATAAAGTTACTATAATTCTATTTCAAATTGCGTCAGCGCTTTAAATTGTTTCAAGCGTTGCGCCACTTCGT
>JBDKGM010000032.1:0-48925 GCA_039798185.1 Bacteroidota bacterium | reverse complement strand
CCCCAAAAACAGAGCTTTCCTATGATCCAGTCAGTCCCGATTATTCGGGAGAACCTGAGACCTTTAATTTTTTTAAACAAAAAAAGCCCCAAAAACAGAGCTTTCCTATGTTCCAGTCAGTCCCGATTGTTCGGGAGAACCTGAGACCTTTAATTTTTTAAACAAAAAAAGCCCCAAAAACAGAGCTTTCCTATGATCCAGTCAGTCCCGATTATTCGGGAGAACCTGAGACCTTTAATTTTTTTAAACAAAAAAAGCCCCAAAAACAGAGGCTTTCATGTGATCCAGTCAGGATTCGAACCTGAGACCTACTGCTTAGAAGGCAGTTGCTCTATCCAGCTGAGCTACTGGACCTAAGTCGGGGTGGCAGGATTCGAACCTGCGGCCTCCTGCTCCCAAAGCAGGCGCGATAACCGGGCTACGCTACACCCCGAAAAGAAGCGGAGAGACAGGGACTCGAACCCTGGCGACGGTTACCCGTCGACAGATTAGCAATCTGCTCCGTTACCACTCCGGCACCTCTCCTAATTCTTAAAGTAAAAGAACTTTCGCTGTAAAGCGGTTGCAAATGTAAAGTAACATTCTAAAAAATACAACAATTTCTGATGATTTTTTAAGAATTAATTTCGTCACTGAATCAAAGCAATTCGTTATCAACAAAATAGGCCTAAAAAAACTGCAAATAGATTTAAAAACAAGCCAAATTTCGGGCGTATTTAGCAAAAAATAGTAGATTTGCACAACAAACAAACCAATTCAAAATAGTACAAAATCATGAGTAAAAAAGTTGTTATCGTTTCGGCTGCTCGAACTCCTATTGGAAGTTTCATGGGAGCATTGTCTACAGTTCCTGCGCCACGTTTAGGTGCAGCTGCCATAAAAGGTGCTTTAGATAAAATTAATTTAGACCCTAAATTAGTCGATGAAGTCTTAATGGGAAATGTAGTTCAAGCGGGAGTAGGTCAAGCACCGGCACGCCAAGCTGCCCTTTTCGCTGGCTTGTCAGAAGAAGTAGCTTGTACAACTGTAAACAAAGTTTGTGCTTCTGGAATGAAAGCGATTATGCAAGGTGCGCAAGCGATACTTTCAGGAGATGCTGAAATTGTTGTAGCTGGAGGAATGGAGAATATGAGTATGATTCCCCACTATGTTCACTTACGTAATGGTGTGAAGTTCGGACCTACAACTTTCCTGGACGGTATGCAAAAAGATGGTCTAACTGACGCTTACGATAATAATGCTATGGGAGTTTGCGCGGACTTGTGTGCAACTGAATACAATATTACTCGTGAAGAACAAGATAATTTTGCAATTCAATCCTATCAGCGTTCGGCTCAAGCTTGGGGTGCCGGTAAATTTGATTCAGAAATTGTACCCGTTGCGGTTCCACAACGCAAAGGAGATCCAATCCTTGTAACTAAAGATGAAGAATATACAAATGTTCGTTTAGATAAAATTCCAACACTCAACGCTGTATTTACTAAAGAAGGTACCGTTACAGCGGCAAATGCATCTACTATAAACGATGGTGCAGCGGCTGTTGTTTTAATGACTGAAGAAAAAGCAAAAGCAATGGGATTATCACCTCTAGCTGTAATTCGTGGCTATGCCGATGCTGCTCAAGAACCGAAATGGTTTACAACAGCGCCAGCAAAAGCGTTGCCAAAAGCATTAGCCAAAGCAGGATTATCATTGGAAGAAGTTGACTTTTTCGAATTTAACGAAGCCTTTTCAGTTGTTGGATTAGCCAATGCGAAACTATTAAATTTAGATAATTCAAAAATCAATGTGAATGGTGGAGCTGTTTCACTAGGTCATCCACTAGGATGTTCAGGTGCGCGAATCATCGTTACTTTGATCCATGTTTTGGAACAAAATAATGCAAAAATTGGAGCTGCTGCTATCTGTAACGGTGGTGGTGGAGCTTCTGCATTAATTATCGAACGTTTATAATTTTAAGATTTACTCATGTTTGCCCTTTGTAATTTATCTGTTATTCCGTTACGCGCTGAAGCCAGTGATCGTAGTGAAATTGTATCGCAGGTATTGTTTGGCGAACATTTTGAAATTATAGAAAAAGACCGTCAATGGTCCAAGATTCGCTTACATTTTGATCAATACGAAGGTTGGGTAGACAGCAAACAATATCAAATTATATCGAAAGAAAGTTATGATAAATTGTCGGGTGATGCACTTATTTTAAATGCAGACTTGGTCGAATATGCTGTCACACCAGAAAACCAACTGACCCCCTTACTATTAGGCGCAACACTTTCTTTTTTACACCATCCTGAAATCAACACTTCTAATTTCATTTTTGAAGGAATGAAAGTAAGTGGCTGTAAACCCAAAAGCGAATTAGTTGCAACAGCCTATTTGTATTTAAACGCACCATATTTATGGGGTGGAAAAACGCCTTTTGGTATAGACTGTTCGGGTTTTACGCAAATGGTTTACAAATTAAATGGCTATTCACTATTACGTGATGCCTCACAACAAGCTACTCAGGGTGAAGTGTTGAGTTTTATTGAAGAAAGTGAACCTGGCGATTTGGCCTTTTTTGACAATGAAGAAGGTAAAATTATTCACGTGGGCATTATGCTTGAGAATAATTATATCATTCACGCCAGCGGGAAAGTTCGTGTTGACCGACTGGACCATTTGGGAATTTACAATGCAGAACAAAACCGTCACACCCATCGACTGCGTGTTATTAAAAAGATTATATAAAAAAAGCGTCCTGAATTCAGGACGCTTTTTTTTAATTATAATTTAGCTTTCATTTCTTTTACTTTATCCATTCGTTCTAAAAACTTATAGACCGTAATTAAACCATTAATCACATCTTTATTATCCGGTTTTAACTCATGTGCTTTTTCCAAATAGGGCAAAACTTTGTTGAATAACTTTTGACGTTCAGCTTTCAAAAATTCAAAACGCTTTTGATCTTTTTCTGTATAACCAAGCTTAGCCATTTCATCGACCATCTTTTGATCGGGTTTAAGCATAACATCCGATAAGTTCAAATAGGCATCTACGTATTTAGGATCAATTTCGATAACTCTTTTATAATATTTTTCAGCTTCCTCGTACTGTTTATTATTAGCACTAGTAACTCCTAAATTGAAAATCAACACCGCATCATTAGGATTTTTATCCAAAGCTTCTTTAATCAAACGTTGATACGTTGGGATGTCATTTAATTTTAAATAAATATCAGCTTCAGAAACTATCAAACCATCATCAGTTGGATTTTCTTTACGGGCTTCAGCAATAGCACTTTTCGCTTCTTCAATTTTTCCAGTTTCGATTAAAATCAAAGCCAAATTTCGAATAATTTCGCCACTTCTAGATGGCACTTTCTCAACTTTTGGATCTGAATACGAACCCAATTCAACTAATTTATCACGAGTAGCTTTATCCTTAAATGATTCCGTTTGTCCGTTTGCTTTATTTACAGCAGTGTACAATGTAGCTTCCCCTGTATAATTTAATTTTCGTAACTCCTTAAAATATTTTAGAGCACTTTCATAATCTTTACCCTCAATTGCATAATTGGCAGCGTAATACAAATTATCTAAGTCTTTATTATCCATCAAATAAATACTATAAAGTACTTTTGACGATTCACTATATTTTTTGGCATTACCTAAGCTGATTGCCATATTCAATAAATCATTTCGGAAATTTTGAATGGTTTCATTAATATCTTCGGTGTAGATTTTTTTGCCTGTTTTAGCTTCATAATCCAAAGTTTCGCGAAGTGTTACACCAATAAACTCTAAATTAGTTGGTGTAAATAATTTGAACATTTGCGCTTGAACTACTGCAGGAGAAGAAGTTGGAGATAAAGTCGACATTTCAACTAAAGGAGACATCGCTTTATAAAATTTTAAATACACTTTATCTGATTCTTCGGTAGCTAAAGACTCTAATTTTTGAGTCAAATTTTTATACTCTACCATTTCCTCTGGTTTCAAGGCATCTTTTGCGTATAATTTTTTTAGAGCCTTAAACTCATCTTTTTGAGCAAACGAAACAAGTCCGATCAAAAGTGTTCCGCCTAAAATTACATTTTTGATTTTCATAAGTATTGATTTTAAAAAATAAAAGCCATGATTCGTTATCAGAGTTCATGGCTTTTACAGTATATAATAGTTATTCTTCGCTATCCGAGTTCATTTCTTCATTTGAAATTTCCCCTTCATTGAATTCAGTACTTTCTACATCTTCGATACCTTCTTCTTCTTCTTCTCGCATTACTTTGGTAACCGCAGCAATAGAATCGTTGTTTTTAATATTTATCAAACGAACTCCTTGAGTAGCACGACCCATCACACGTAAATCGGAAACCATCATACGAATAGTTAACCCAGATTTATTAATGATCATCAAATCATCTTCATCGGTAACATCTGAAATCGAAATTAACTGACCCGTTTTTTCGGTAATGTTTAAAGTTTTCACTCCTTTACCTCCTCGGTTTGTAATTCGATAAACATCTTCTCCATCGTCATCGACTAATTTGGTTCGTTTTCCATAACCATTTTCAGTAACAACTAGAATTTGTTTTTCGTTGACTTCTTTTTCATCGATAGCAACCATTCCGATTACTTCATCGGTTTCACTAGCTAAAGTAATTCCTCGAACACCCGAAGCTGTACGACCCATTGGACGGGTTTTACTTTCTTCGAATCGAACTAACTTACCTGATTTTACAGCCACTAATACCTGACTGTTACCCGTTGTTAATTTTGCTTCTAATAATTCGTCATCTTCACGAATCGTAATTGCATTAATACCATTTTGACGGGGACGAGAATATTGCTCTAAAGGCGTTTTCTTCACCTGACCTTGTTTGGTCGCCATAATCACAAAATGATTATTGATGTATTCTTCGTCTTTTAAGTCTTTGGTACAAATGAATGCTTTTACTTTGTCGTCGCTTTCAATATTGATTAAGTTTTGAATAGCACGTCCTTTACTCGCTTTTGATCCTTCAGGAATTTCGTAAACACGCATCCAGAAACATTTTCCTTTTTGTGTAAAGAACAATAAGTATTGGTGATTAGTTGCAACAAACAAATGCTCTAAGAAGTCTTGATCTCGCGTAGCCGCCGATTTTTGTCCGACTCCTCCTCTATTTTGTGTTTTATATTCTGATAACGATGTACGTTTGATGTAACCCGCATGTGAAATGGTAATCACCACATTCTCATCCGCAATTAAATCTTCAATACTTACATCACCACCTGCATAAACAATTTCAGAACGACGGGCATCGCCGTATTTTTCACGTACTTCAATCAATTCTTCTTTGATCAACTCCATACGCAATTCTTTGCTTGCCAATAAGTCTTTCAAACGCTGAATCAATTTCATGATATCGTCATATTCCGCACGAAGCTTATCTTGCTCTAGTCCGGTCAACTGACGTAAACGCATTTCAACAATGGCACGCGACTGAATTTCAGACAAACTGAAACGTTCCATTAATTTGGTACGTGCTTCATCACCGTCTTTAGAACCACGGATAATTGCAATTACTTCATCAATATTGTCAGAAGCGATAATTAATCCTTCTAAAATATGGGCGCGTTCTTCCGCTTTGCGTAACTCAAATTGTGTACGACGTACTACCACATCATGGCGGTGCTCTACGAAATAATGAATCAAATCTTTTAAATTCAACATTTCGGGACGACCGTTCACTAGAGCGATATTGTTTACGCTAAAGGAAGATTGTAATTGGGTATACTTAAATAAGGTGTTCAATACCACATTGGGAACCGCATCACGTTTCAATTCGTACACAATACGCATACCAGTACGATCCGATTCGTCACGGATATTTGAAATACCTTCAATTTTTTTATCATTGATTAAGTCAGCGGTCTTTTTAATCATTTCCGCCTTATTCACTTGGTAAGGAATTTCGGTTACAATGATGGCTTCTTTACCATTAACTTCTTCAAAGTTGACTTTTCCGCGAATAACAACTCGACCACGACCTGTTTTAAAGGCTTCACGAACGCCTTCATAACCATAAATCACACCACCTGTTGGAAAATCAGGCGCTTTGATGTATTGGATTAATTCATCGATCTCAATATCGTTATTATCGATATACGCTAATGTACCATCTACCACTTCGGTTAAGTTGTGTGGTGGCATATTGGTAGCCATACCTACTGCAATTCCCGACGCCCCATTAATTAATAGGTTAGGAATACGCGTAGGCATAACTTTAGGCTCGTATAACGTATCGTCAAAGTTCAATTGGAAATCCACTGTCTCTTTGTCGATATCTGCCATAATGTCCTCTGACATCTTTTTCATACGGGCTTCCGTATAACGCATCGCCGCCGGACTGTCACCGTCAATCGAACCGAAGTTACCTTGACCATCCACTAAGAGGTAACGTAAACTCCATTCTTGCGCCATACGAACCATGGCATCATATACTGAGCTATCACCGTGTGGGTGGTACTTACCCAGTACTTCCCCTACGATTCTCGCTGATTTTTTGTGTGCTCTGTTTGAAAAAACGCCCAAGTCATACATTCCGTACAACACACGTCGGTGTACCGGTTTTAAACCGTCACGAACATCCGGAAGTGCGCGGGAAACGATTACCGACATCGAATAATCGATGTAGGCACTCTTCATTTCGTCTTCAATGTTGATAGGAATTAACTTCTCTCCGTCAGACATATACTAAATTTTTTAATAGTTTTTGGTTCAAATATTCAATCACGCAATATACGTCTTTTTAACTTTTTCTAAAGAAATGCGCCTTGTATATTTCGACTATTTATTAACAAAATCGCGTGTTGAAACGGTTAATAAATCAAGTCCAAATCCTTTTTAATATTGCACTTTTTTTTGTCATTTTACTGACAGGCACTGCCACGGAATGATTTTTGTAATTCCAACCGAAAATCATTAGTTTTACTAAACCCATAATCGAATCCCTATGGATGATAATTTTTCACCACGCGTCAAAGATGTAATCACGTACAGTAAAGAAGAAGCCTTGCGTTTAGGCCATGACTTTATTGGTACCGAACATCTCATGCTCGGTATTTTACGCGACGGAAATGGAAAGGCCATCACAATACTCAACAACCTTGCCGTAGACCTCGATCATTTACGCAGAAAAGTAGAAGTGCTGAGTCCGCCAAATCCGAACGCAGACCAAAGTATCGAAAAGAAAAACCTACACTTAACCCGACAAGCAGAACGCGCTTTAAAAACAACTTTTTTAGAAGCTAAAGTTTTTCAAAGCACCTCGATAAGTACTGCCCATCTATTATTGTGTATATTACGAAACGAAAATGATCCTACAACCAAGCTATTGAATAAGTTGAAAATCGACTATGAAGTAGCAAAAGAACAATATTTACAAATGACTCCAAAAGACGAAGATTTCATGGAAAACTTGCCGAAAAACGAATCCTTCAATGAAGATTCTGGACAAGATGACGGTTTGAAAGGCGAAAGCTTTAATAACCCAACAAATAAATCCAATAAAAAATCAAAAACTCCTGTACTTGATAATTTTGGACGTGATTTGACCGAATTGGCCGAAGAAGGCAAATTAGACCCCGTTGTGGGACGCGAGAAAGAAATTGAGCGCGTATCACAAATCTTAAGCCGACGCAAAAAGAACAATCCGCTTTTAATTGGTGAACCTGGTGTTGGTAAATCCGCTATTGCAGAAGGATTGGCCTTGCGCATCATCCAAAAAAAGGTATCCCGTATTCTTTTCAATAAACGTGTGGTAACCTTGGACCTAGCTTCATTAGTGGCTGGAACAAAATACCGTGGGCAATTTGAGGAGCGAATGAAAGCAGTGATGAATGAATTGGAGAAAAACGACGATATCATTCTCTTTATTGATGAAATCCACACTATTGTTGGTGCCGGTGGTGCTACGGGTTCGTTGGATGCTTCCAATATGTTCAAACCCGCTTTAGCTCGAGGTGAAATCCAATGTATTGGTGCCACAACATTAGACGAATACCGTCAGTATATTGAAAAAGATGGTGCTTTAGAACGTCGTTTTCAAAAGGTAATTGTCGAACCAACATCGGTTCCTGAAACGATTACTATTTTAAATAATATTAAAAATAAATACGAAGACCATCACAATGTCACCTACACGGATGAAGCGATTGAAGCCTGTGTCAAACTGACTGATCGCTATATGTCGGAGCGTTTTCTTCCAGACAAAGCGATTGATGCGTTAGACGAAGCCGGTTCGCGTGTTCACATTACTAACATTGATGTACCCAAACAAATCTTGGACTTGGAACGCCAATTGGAAGAAGTTCGTGAATTGAAAAATTCGGTTGTAAAACGTCAGAAATATGAAGAAGCAGCCAAATTACGTGACGACGAGAAAAAGTTGGAGAAAGAATTAGCCATCGCCCAAGAACAATGGGAAGAAGATTCTAAAAACAACCGTATCCAAGTTACCGAAGACAATGTTGCTGATGTCGTTTCTATGATGACAGGTATTCCTGTTAACCGCATTGCGCAAACAGAAAGTAATAAGTTAGCTAATTTACCCGAACTTCTTCAAGGTAAAGTTATTGGGCAAAATGAAGCCGTTTTAAAAATCGCTCGTTCAATCCAACGAAATCGTGCCGGTTTGAAAGATCCAAACCGCCCAATTGGTTCATTTATTTTCCTTGGATCAACAGGGGTTGGTAAAACGCAATTGGCGAAAGTATTGGCAAAAGAATTATTTGATTCTGAAGATGCTTTAGTACGTATCGACATGAGCGAATACATGGAGAAATTTGCCATATCTCGATTAATTGGTGCACCTCCAGGATACGTAGGTTATGAAGAAGGTGGACAGTTAACAGAAAAAGTACGTCGCAAACCTTATTGCGTAGTACTCTTGGATGAAATTGAAAAAGCCCACCCTGATGTATTCAATATGATGCTTCAAGTGTTAGATGACGGTTATTTAACCGATAGTTTGGGTCGAAAAATTGATTTCAAAAACACCATTATCATTATGACATCGAACGTAGGTGCGCGTCAATTGAAAGATTTTGGTCAAGGTGTCGGATTTGGTACCGCAGCTAAAGTAGCTCAAGCCGATGATCATTCGAAAGGTATTATTGAAAATGCATTAAAGAAAACGTTTGCACCTGAATTCTTAAACCGTATTGACGATGTGATTGTGTTTAATGCTCTAGAAAAAGAAGACATCGACAAAATCATCGAAATTGAATTGGCAAAATTATATGTTCGCATCGCTGATTTAGGCTATAAATTGAAACTATCCGATAAAGCCAAAGCCTTTATTGCCGATAAAGGATTTGACAAACAATTTGGTGCGCGTCCCTTAAAAAGAGCGATTCAGAAGTATGTTGAAGATACTTTAGCCGAAGAAATCATTACCTCTAAAATTAATTCAGGAGATGAAATCTTTATGGATATTGAAGATGGTGCGGATGAATTGACTGTAACGGTTCAAAAAACAGAAGAACCTACGAATTAATAATTTTATAACTTAAAATACAAACCACGATTGACCGAAATCTATTTATTTCGTTTATTCGTGGTTTCTTTTTATTATGCAAAAACTAATCTTAGGTTCTGAAGAATGGTGCGGATTTCCTGCCTTAGGACTACCAGCCATTAAAGCCCGTGTAGATTCAGGAGCAAAAACTTCTGCCCTTCACGCCTTAAATATTGCTCCTTTTCAAAAAGAGGGTGAAACTTGGGTTAAATTTGATATCAATCCCATTCAAAAAAATCAAAAAACCATCATTCATTGTGAAGCTAAATTGGTCGATAAACGCATTGTTAAAAGTTCGAGCGGCTACCGCGAACAACGCTATGTGATACAAACCGAATTGCAACTCGGTGAAGAATCATGGACTGCTGAAGTAACCTTAACCAATCGAGATTCCATGGGTTTCCGGATGTTGTTAGGTCGCGAAGCCATGAGTGGTCGGATTTTAGTAGATCCCGAGCAAAAATATTTATTGGGCGAACCCACAGCAGAATATTTAAAAGAAATATATCAAAAGTCGGTAGCACAAAAAACAGGATTGCGTATCGGACTCCTAGCGAGTAATCCTGAATTGTACAGCAATCGCCGTATTATTGAAGCGGGAGAAGCCCGTGGCCATGAAATGCATTTTTTGAACATCAAAGAATGTTACATGAAATTGGATGCCGACAAACCAGAAATTCATTACCGTGGCGGAAAAATATTGGACAATTTTGATGCGATCATCCCGCGAATTCGTCCGAGTATTACTTTTTATGGTTGTGCCCTAACCCGCCAATTTGAGGCCATGAAAGTCTACTGTTTAAACTCTGCCAAAGCCATTACACAATCCCGCGATAAATTATATTCCCTTCAATTGTTATTGCACCACGGCATTGATATTCCCACAACAGGATTTGCCAATTCTCCTTTGGATACCGATGATTTGATAAAAATGGTTGGTGGCACCCCTTTGATTGTAAAATTATTAGAAGGAACGCAAGGAAAAGGAGTCGTTTTGGCAGAAACCAAGAAAGCTGCCGAATCGGTTATCAATGCATTTAAAAGTTTGAATGCCAATATTTTGGTGCAAGAGTTCATCAAAGAAGCCGACGGAAAAGACCTGCGGTTATTTGTTGTAGATGGAAAAGTGGTAGCCGCCATGCAACGCGAAGCCGCTCCGGGAGAATTTAGAGCTAACATTCACATGGGAGGCACTGCTTCTGTGGTGAAAGTTACACCCGAAGAAAAACGCATTGCCATCAAAGCTGCCAAAGCGATGGATTTAAAAGTAGCCGGAGTAGATATCATTCGTTCATCCAAAGGTCCGTTACTCCTTGAAGTTAACTCCTCACCAGGTCTTGAAGGAATTGAAGGCGCTACGAACAAAGACATTGCCGGTGAAATGATTAAATCCATTGAAAAAAGTATCAAATGGAAATAGATGCGCATCGCATTTGAATTGAATTATTATTCCTACCTTTAGTAAAATAAAAACTATGAAAGCTACTCGACTTCTATTTTTTCTACTCCTTGTACTCGGTTTTATGGAACCGATTTTTGCACAAAAAAATTGCAACAATTATCACAATGGAAAATTTAAGTTAGTAGATGCTTCTTCGAATGTAACCTACATCATTGAACGAAAAGGATCTTTACAAACGGAGTCTATTGTAGGTACTACCGATAAATTGGATTTTATTGTCAACTGGATAGATGACTGTACCTATAGTTTAACACCCACCAAAAAAACACAAGAATTCCTCAAATCTGATTTAGTTGTTTACACCAAAATCATCGGAATAACAACCAATGAGTTAGTGCTTTTAACCTATTTGAAAGATGTACCCAATTCTGAAGTTGAAATGAGAGTTCAAATAATGAATTAAATCCCATGAAAAAAAAGTTTATCCCCTCGATTATCATTGCTTCTAAAGCTACTTTAATTCTATTTTTAGGATTAGTTTTTAACTACACAAACCAACCCGAAGCCTACGTAATGTTTGGCATTGCAGGTTTTTTATATCTTATTGCTTTGATCGTTTTTCTAATCATGAATTCCTTGAATAAAGACGGTAAAGAGCCTTCTATTTTTTAATAAAACAAAACCGAAATATGAACGCTTATTTAGATATCTTGTTTCGAAGTGTTTCGGTCTATTTGTTCATGGTAGCGGCCATACGTTTATTTGGGAAAAAAGAATTATCACAACTCAATACGGCGGATGTCATCCTCATTTTACTGATTAGTAATGCCGTTCAAAATGCTATGGTGGGTAGCAATACCGGACTCTTAGGCGGTTTAGTTGCAGCGTTAGCCTTGTTTATCGTTAATTTTTTATTCAAAAAATTGATGTTCTATGTTCCCGCCCTAAAAAAACTGGTTCAAGACAAACCCGAGATTTTGATTCATAACGGAATTATCGAATTCAAAACCTTAGCAAAATTAGGAATAACCCATGACGAATTGATGGAAGCCATTCGCGAACATGGAATAGAGCATTACCAAGAAGTCCGATTGGCTATGTTAGAAATTGACGGAAATATTAGTGTAATTTCAGGAGATGCACAATTGAAACAAACCAAACACAAACGGAGGATACATAAGACCTTAGGTTCTATTTGATAAAAAAGAAAGAAGAAAGAAGAAAGAAGAAAGAAGAAAGAGAAAAGAAATAATCAACTAGTCACTAGTTACTAGTCACTATTCACTATTCACTAACTAACCCACCCACCAATCCCACAAAATGAACAAAAACCGTTTAGAGGCCTTTAGCGACGGCGTTTTAGCCATTATCATCACCATCATGGTTTTGGAATTAAAAGTTCCTGATGGCATGGATTGCAAGGCCATACTGCCACTGCTGCCCAAATTTTTGGCTTATATTCTAAGTTTTATTTATGTGGGGATTTATTGGAACAACCACCATCATATGCTCCATACGGTAAAACGAGTGACCGGAAGTATTTTGTGGGCAAATTTGCATTTGCTGTTTTGGCTGTCCTTAATTCCTTTCGTAACGGCTTGGGCGGGTGACAACAACTTTGCAGCTTTCCCTATGATGCTATACGGTGTCATTTTACTTTGTAATGCGATTGCTTACTTTATTTTACAAAATGTAATTATACATCATCACGGTAAAGAAGAAGCCCCTTTGGCCAAAGCGGTGGGTAAAGATTTCAAAGGAAAAGGATCCGTATTATTGTATGCCATTGCAATACTATTTGCCAATACTTACCCTTGGATTGCAGGTTCAATTTATATATTAGTTGCCTTTATTTGGTTGGTTCCCGACAAACGTATCGAACGCATAATTGAAAATTAAATGATGGAGTTAATCGCAAAAATAAGTATTGCCTTGATTGCACTAGTGCATGTGTATATTCTTTGGCTTGAAATGTTTGCTTGGACCACACGAGCGAAAAAAGTATTCAAAACAATACCCGAAGATCTATTTGAAAAAACAAAAGTCTTGGCAGCAAACCAAGGCTTATACAATGGATTTTTAGCAGCAGGTTTGTTTTGGTCACTTTGTATAGAAGATCCGAATTGGTTTAAAAATGTGGCTTTATTTTTCTTAATCTGTGTATTTATTGCTGGATTATATGGAGCGGCTACCGCATCAAAACGCATTTTCTATGTACAAAGCCTTCCCGCATTATTGGGAATTTTAAGCCTAATTTTTTCAACATTTCAATAGAAATCTAAAAAAAAAACAATTCCCATTCCAACCTTTTGATTTCAATAATGCTCTTTAACTAAAAGAGACATTATGAACGTATTCCCTACCCTTCGCATTTCTATTTTCCCTATTTGGATTGGAATTCTATTATTTCAATTTTCATTTTCCCAAACCATTAAAGGAAAAATTGAAAGTTTACATCCAGAAAATATAGCCGGTTTAGAAATCCTGAACCTTTCCAACAATCATGTTGCCATTCCAACTCTTGAAGGTAATTTTGAGATTAAAGGAGAAAAAGGCAACCAACTAAAATTGCTTTTTAATGGTGAAAGGTATTTGGTAACCGTAACCAAAACGCATTCTTTTATTATTAATCTTGAAAAAGTAAAGCAAGAACGCGAACAAGAAGCGATACAAAAACAGAAAAAAGAAACTCGAAAACAAAAACGAGCCGATAGAAAACACCAACGCACTTTAAAAGCCCCAGTAGTACTGACTGTAAAAGATCACGAACGCTATAAAAACCCGTTTAAAAACAGTGTTATTGGTCGTGTTTTCGACAAATACGAAGCGTTGCCTTTTGCTAATGTCATGATTAAAGGAACCAAAAATGGTGTGCAAACCGATATTGATGGCTATTTTGGTATCGATGCAAAAATAGGCGACGTCTTAGTGATTCATTTTGTTGGATATGAAACTAGTGAAATCAAAGTAACGCATCCTATAATGAATGTGGTATTACGTGAAAATACAACAACATTATCAGAAGTTGTAGTTACAGGATATAGTACAAAAGTAAAACGAAAAATGACCAGTAGTGTCGAACGAGTAACTGTAAGTGAATCGGTTGCAAGTGATAAAGAAATGGCTATGGCAGCACCTTCAACATCAGGAACTGCTTCAACATCTTCATCACCAAAAGCAGGTCAGTTAACCGCTACCGAAGTCAATGACTTTAGCCATTACACCTACTGGCAAGGTCTCACAGAAAGTGAATTAAATCAATGGAAAAATCAATGGAAAATCTGTCCAACACTTCGTTATTCATTCATTGTAAAAAATGAAAACGGATATCCTGTTGTCAATAAAAAAGTAAAGTTGCAAGCCGGAAAAACAATACTTTGGGAAGCCCGAACTGACAATACCGGTCGTGCAGAATTGTGGAATACTCCTGAAACAGATGGTTTGAACACAGGATCGGACGTACAAATTACAGATGAAAATGGTCGTGTACTGTGTGCCCTCGCCAAAGAGTTTCATGACGGCATCAACTTCTACACGCTTCAAAAAGAATGCACCACACAAGCCAAAATCAATATTGGATTTATGGTTGATGCTACAGGTTCGATGGGAGACGAAATCAGTTATTTACAATCGGAACTGTATGATGTAATTGAAAAAACAAAACAACATCTACCACAAGCATCTGTAAAAATGAGTAGTCTGTTTTATCGAGACACAACCGATGATTATGTGGTAAAAAACTTTGATTTCACATCGGATATTCCGAAAGTAATTGATTTTATAAAAAGACAAAGTGCAGGTGGCGGAGGTGATTATCCCGAAGCAGTTATCGAAGGCTTGGACAATGCCATCCATCAAATGAGTTGGGAAGATGATGCGACTTCAAAATTGCTTTTTGTAGTTTTGGATGCGCCACCTCATTATTCAGAAGCGAACGTAAAGAAGTTACACGAATTGGGTCGCCAAGCCGCAGAAAAGGGAATTCGTATCATTCCGCTTGCAGCCAGTGGAATTGACAAATCTACTGAGTATTTGATGCGTGCTTTGGCCCTGGAAACCAATGGAACCTATCTCACCTTAACCAACCATAGCGGAATTGGGGATAACCATATCTCGCCTTCTGCTGAAAGTACCAAAGTAGAAATGCTCAACGAATTACTGTTGCGTATTATTCAACAATTTGGCGCGGTAAATTTATGTGATCAGAATGAAGAGGATTTTGCACAAAATTCAATACTGAACGAACAAAGTGCCAAAGACAAACCCATTACGTTTTCCTATGCTCCCAATCCAACTACCGATGTGGTGACCATTCGCATAGACATTCCTGCCTATGAGGTCTTTTTATACGACACTACAGGCAAATTGATTTTCTATAAAACAGACAAAGCAACGGAATATACCCTCGATCTTACCGGTTTACCCAATGCGGTTTATTATTTGAAAGTCTCCACTGAAGAAAAGGTCTTCTATGGAAAAATTATTAAACGAAGTTAAGTTACATCCCATGAAATATCTTTTTTTCTACTTATTCCCAACATTATTATTTCATGCTTGGAGCCAAAACAATACTGAGAAATCAACAGTAATCGTCTACTTTGACACCAACCAATTTCGAATAACCAATGAACATCGGCAACAATTGGATTCGCTTTTTCCGTTTGACAAAGGCACCGGATTAAAACACGAGTTTCATGTCACCGGTTTTACCGATGAAACAGGGCCGCTTTCCTTCAACCAATGGCTTTCTGAACAACGGGCGTGTGCGGTAGCGGACTATTTGGAATCCAAAGGAAGTCAGGCCGATTATCAATGCATTGCAAATGGCAACGGTATTTATTCAGCTGCAGAAAATAATGCAAAACAACGCAAGGTTATGGTCGAACATAGACGCATTCGAGGTTGTGGCTTAATGGAAGAAAAGATCGATACGATTGCTTTTGCACCGCCCTATTTCAAAAATATTGCAGCCTATTTTGATACCAAAAGCATGATTCGCGATCGAATTTTTGCCATTGATAAAAATGAAAAATTAATCAAAACAGCGGGAATGTATTTATTTGAACCCAATGACGAAGCGTTTAAATCACTACCCCTTAACACAATGGTTCGCTTTTGTTTTCCGTTGGCAAAAGGTAAAAAATTTGATCCCGACATGAAAGTTTGGCGTTTGGTCCTCAATGAAAAAGGTGAAAAACGCTGGGAAGAAACAACGGTTCCTGTGCGCTTCAATCCAGATTCCTATTGTTATGAAGCGGTAATGAATTGCGTGTATTTGCGTGGTGAACGAGGCTTAAACATTGACAAAAACCGTCCCAATACCGAAATGGAAATTGAAATTTCGTTTTATAAAAATGTAGATTGTTTGGAGGTCGAACTCACGGATGCTGATTTTTCTGCTGTAGAAGAGAAAAGAAAAACGAACGTGTATGAATTTGTGGGGTGGACACTTCAAGAAACGGGCTATTTCAAAGGGAAATTTAGAAAAAATGGCATCGAACACGAATTGAGTTTTCCATTAACGAGTTGTACTAAAACAGAATATCCCGACGGAAGCAAAGCCTATTATCTCTCAGAAAAAAGTCATTTTTGGGTGGATGGTAAAGAATTCAACGGACCCCGAAATCTTTGGCAACGCATTGGGGATTGGTTTCGGAAAAAAGAAAATCCGTTATAAAAAAAAGGTTTCAGATCAACGCTGAAACCTTTGTTGTTTTATTCTAAATCAATGACAAAACTCTGTAAATACGCCACCGATTTTTCGATATCGTAATGTAAAATGCGATCGACTTCAACAAGTGGCACTTCTTCGCGATAGGATTTTATGAAACTTTCCAAAAATTCACTACTGCGCAAAGGACGACGGAATTCAATGGCCTGAGAGGCATTCATTAATTCAATCCCTAAAATTCGTTCCAAATTATCTACAATGCGTAACGCTTTCGTAGCGGCATTCGAACCCATACTCACATGATCTTCTTGTCCATTACTGGAAACAATACTATCGATTGACGCGGGTGTAGCCAATTGTTTGTTCTGACTCACAATACTAGCAGCCGTATACTGGGGAATCATAAAACCTGAATTTAATCCGGGATCATTCACTAAGAATGCTGGTAAATCCCGTAAACCTGAAATGAGTTGATAGGTACGGCGTTCCGAAATATTTCCGATCTCTGCTAAAGCAATTCCCATAAAATCCAGCGCTAAGGCCAACGGTTGCCCATGGAAATTACCGCCTGAGATGATTTTATCGCTTTCGCGAAAGATATTTGGATTGTCGGTAACTGAATTGATTTCAGTTTTAAAAACTTTTTTAACGTAGTCTAAAGCATCTTTACTCGCACCATGCACTTGTGGAATACAACGGAAAGAATACGGATCCTGAACATGTTGTTTAGATCGTCCAATAATTTCACTCCCTTCCAATAAATCGCGCATACGTTCAGCGGTAGTCACCTGCCCTTTGTGCGGACGAACATAATGAATCAAATCATCAAATGGTTCGATACGTCCATCAAAAGCTTCTAAGGAAATAGCAGCAACCACATCGGCTAAATAGGAAAGTTTCAAGGCTTTTAATAACACAAAACAACCGTATGCACTCATGAATTGCGTCCCATTCAACAAGGCCAACCCTTCTTTAGATTGAAGTACAATGGGTTCCCAACCTTTATTTTGTAATACTTTGGAAGCCGGTTGACGGAAACCATCCACATACACTTCCCCTTCTCCAATAAGTGGCAAACACAAATGAGCTAAAGGAGCTAAATCACCGCTGGCGCCCAACGAACCAAGCTCATAGACTACAGGAATCACATCATGATTGTAAAAATCAATCAATCGTTCTACCGTAGCCAGTTGCACACCCGAATGGCCATAACTCAAGGATTGTACTTTTAACAATAACATCAGCTTGACAATTTCATGCGGTACTTCAGGTCCTGTACCACAAGCATGTGACTTCATGAGATTCACTTGCAATTGCGACAAGTTATCATTGGATATTTTTACATTACATAGCGATCCAAATCCCGTATTGATTCCATAAATGGGTTCACCTTGCGAGGCCATTTTTTCATCCAAATAGGTACGGCATTTTTGAATACTAACTTTAGCTTCTTCCGATAAAGCAATAGTCATTCCTTGATTGATGATATCATGTAGTTGTTCCAAGGATAAAACCTCCGAACTGATGTAGTGTATGGTTTCCATTAGGTTTGATTTGTGCCCAAAATTCAACAAACCCAAGGGAATATGCAACTAATTCCACTACATTTTTTTAGCATATCCCTAAATTCCTTCGTTTTAAAAATCAAATCTTGAAAAATCAGTTTTCGATAACGTTGTAATGATGACATATTCGCAAAAGTAATTGGATAACTTTGATATTAAATTCAATGTTTTAACTTTGTCATTATGAATTTGTCATTGAAAATAGCATTTGCTTCAACAGTAGCCACTTCTTCGGCTAGCGCTTTCTATGGCACCACATCTACAACTAACACGACCCCTTAAGGGGTTCATTGTACACATATCGTCCATTTGCGGATGCTAGTTAAAAGCATGCCAATCTTTATATCTATAACTTATTGCATAATTTTCAGCAAACCTGAAACTTGAAACCTTAAACCCAATTATGAAATCCCTAAAATTCGGCGGAACTTCTGTAGCCAACGCCACCAACATACAAAAATGTCTTTCCATAATTCTGGAAAAATCCAAACACGAATCGTTAGCCGTTGTGGTATCCGCATTTAGTGGCGTGACGGATTTATTGCTTCAAGCTTCTCAAAAAGCAGCCCGAAAAGATACTGCATACCGGCTACTTTTTCAAGAAATTGAAAACAAACACAAAACCGCCATTGACGAATTAGTTCCGGCGGTTGAACAACAAGAACTTGTAGCAGCGATTCAAAACGAATTGCAGCAACTCAAAACGCTTTTGGACGGTTGTTTTTTATTGGGCGAACGAAGTCCGAGAACCGCAGATGCCATTGCGGGGATGGGCGAACTCTTAAGCGCGCAAATTATGGCCAAAGCCCTGCAACTTCAATTGCCTGAAAGTGGCTTTAAAGACAGCCGCGAATTGATTGTAACCGATGCGAATTACGGCAAAGCACAAGTGGATTTCGAAAGAACCAACACATTAATTAAAACGTATTTTTCTTCTTCAAATCATAAAGTTACTGTTTTACCTGGATTCATCGCTCGAGATAGTAATGATAACACCACTACATTGGGTCGTGGCGGTTCAGATTACACGGCAGCAATTATTGCCAATGCAATCGGTGCTTCTGATTTAGAAATTTGGACCGATGTCAACGGCATGTTTACAGCCAATCCCAAATTGGTCAAGCAAGCCCAACCCATTGCTTCCATTTCGTATCAAGAAGCAATGGAATTGTCGCATTTTGGGGCTAAAGTGTTATACCCACCCACCATTCAACCTGTATTAAAATCACAAATTCCAATTTGGATTAAAAATACCTT
Organism: Bacteroidota bacterium; assembly: GCA_039798185.1. GTDB lineage: Bacteria > Bacteroidota > Bacteroidia > Flavobacteriales > Flavobacteriaceae > Flavobacterium. The sequence goes on along the minus strand of JBDKGM010000032.1, from coordinate 29,489 downwards.
CGAACCCGAAGCGGAAGGCACCTTAATTTGCGCGCAGCCCACAGGAATCACCAATCCCATCAAAGGGATTTCCCACGTGGACCAAATCGCTTTACTCACGCTAGAAGGTTCTGGAATGATAGGCGTTGCAGGTTCGTCAAAACGATTATTTGACGTATTGTCACGTGAACAGATCAATGTAATTTTTATCACCCAAGCTTCTTCCGAACATTCAATTTGTGTGGGCATCCAATCCTTTGAAGCGGAAAAAGCCAAAACCGCAGTTAATCAAGAATTTGCTTTAGAAATGGCACAAGGAAAAATCGATAACTGCCAGGTTGAAACGGATTTATGCATTGTGGCTTTAGTAGGTGAAAACATGAAAAACCACCAAGGGATTTCAGGAAAAATGTTTAGCACCTTAGGGAAAAACAACGTCAATATTCGCGCCATTGCACAAGGGGCATCCGAACGAAATATTTCCGTAGTGATCAATGAAAAAGATGTCAAAAAAGCACTCAACACCTTACATGAACGTTTCTTTGAAGACAATCTCAAACAGCTGAATTTGTTTGTTATGGGCGTTGGTAATGTGGGTGAGAAATTTTTGGATCAAATTCACCAACAAAAGAAATTCTTGAAAGAAAATCTCAAGTTAAATGTTCGCGTGGTAGCCTTAGCCAATTCCAAAAAAATGGTTTTTGAAGAAGAAGGAATTGGGTTAAAAGACTGGAAACAAGCATTAGAGCAAGGTCAAACCGCTAATCCCGACGAATTCATAGCAACCGTTCGTGCACTCAATCTTCGGAACAGTATTTTTGTAGACAACACGGCTAATGAATCCGTTGCATTACTCTATGAACATTTTTTAAAAGAATCGGTAGCTGTGGTGACGTGCAACAAAATCGCCTGTTCTTCGGAGTATGCGCATTACCGCAAACTCAAAGACTTGTCACGAAAGTACAATGCTCCCTTTTTATTTGAAACCAATGTGGGTGCCGGACTTCCCATCATTGATACCTTAAAACACCTTATCGCTTCAGGTGATAAAGTACATAAAATTCAAGCCGTTTTATCCGGTAGTTTGAATTTTATTTTCAATAATTTTAGTTCGACCTACAGTTTCCATGATGTCGTCAAAGAAGCCGGTGTTCAAGGATTTACCGAACCTGATCCGAAAATCGATTTGAGCGGTGTGGATGTAGCGCGAAAAATCTTAATTCTCATTCGCGAAAGCGGTTATCAAATGAATATAGAAGCCATTGAAAACCGATGTTTCTTACCGGATGCTTGTATGCAAACGACGAATAATATTGATTTTTTTGCGTCACTTATCCAACATGAAGCCCATTTTAATGCGCTTTTGGACGAAGCAAACGCCAATGAAAGTCGCATCAAGTTTGTTGCCGAATTTGACCAAGGAAAAGCCGCTGTAGGACTGCAATTCATCCCCAAAGACCATCCCTTTTATAATTTGGAAGGAAAAGATAATATTGTGTTATTTTACACCGATCGGTATGTGGATCAACCACTGCTTATCAAAGGTGCGGGTGCGGGTGCTGCGGTTACCGCTTCAGGGATTTTTGCCGATGTCATCCGAATGGGTAACTTTTAATTAAACGGATTTATGAGCAACGAAATACGAATTTTTGCACCGGCTTCTATTGCCAATTTAAATTGTGGCTTTGATGTACTGGGTGTTTGTTTGCAAGCGATTGGTGACGAAATGATTTTTAGAAAAGTTCCAGAAAAAGGACTGCGAATTTCAAAAATCACAGGGGCTTCATTACCCTTTGAAATTGATAAAAACGTTGCTGGAGTAGCTGCTCAAGCCGTATTGAATCAAGTGGGCGAACCCGATTTTGGCATTGAAATCGAAATTCATAAAAAAATCCGGACAGGTAGTGGTATTGGGAGTTCGTCAGCCAGTGCTTCAGGCGCTGCATTTGGAGTCAATGCGCTTTTGGGTTATCCGCTTTCCAAAAAGGAATTAGTAGCGGCAGCCATGAAAGGCGAAGCCCTAGCCAGTGGCAGTGAACATGCCGATAATGTAGCGCCTTGTATGCTGGGTAATTTCACCCTGATTCGCGGCTACGGTCCGTTAGATGTAGTCGAAATCCCCTCCCCGAGTGACTTGTTTGCCGTAGTGTTACATCCACAGATAGAAATAAAAACAGCCGATGCCCGAGCCGTTTTGGCGCCATCAATTCCGTTAAAAGCAGCCATAACCCAATGGGGCAACGTTGGCGGTTTAATTGCGGGATTATGCACACAAGATTATGGTTTAATCAGTCGTTCGTTACACGATGTGATTATCGAACCCGTTCGCAAGAAGTTTATTCCATTTTTTGACGAATTAAAAACAGCTGCGCTCCATAGTGGTGCATTAGGCGCAGGTATATCAGGTGCAGGCCCCTCTGTTTTTGCCTTATGTCGCGGACGGGATCAAGCGGAAAAAACGGCCTTTGCGATGAGTCAAGCCTATTTGGAAACCGGAATTGAATTTGATATTCATATTTCAGCAATTGATTCGGAAGGCGTGCGACTAATGGAATAAAAATACAATTCTAAACCTGATTCCAAAATTTCGAGAGCAACTTTAAACTTGAAACTTGAAACCTTTTACCCATCCCATGAACTATTACAGTCTTCACAACCCCAACCATAAAGTCAACTTTAAAAAAGCGGTGATTGCTGGCTTAGCGCCCGATCGCGGACTTTATTTTCCGGAAACGATTCCAACACTAAGCGACGAATTTATAGCCCATATTGAAGATTACACACCGGAGGAGATTGCCTATCGAGTAATCGCTCCTTATGTAGGCTCAACCATCCCTGAAAAAGAATTACGTAAAATCATTTCCGAAACCCTTTGTTTTGATTTTCCTTGCCTACCGGTTCATGATGCCGTTTACAGCTTGGAATTGTACCACGGTCCGACCCTAGCCTTCAAAGATGTGGGTGCCCGATTCATGTCGCGTTGTTTAGGGTATTTCAATCAAAATACTACGCAAAAATCGACGGTATTAGTAGCTACATCAGGCGATACGGGTGGTGCTGTGGCCAATGGATTTTTAGGCATTAAAGGAGTAGATGTAGTGATTCTCTATCCCTCAGGGAAAGTGAGCGATATTCAAGAACGGCAATTAACCACATTGGGGCAAAACATACGTGCCTTAGAAGTCAAAGGCGTTTTTGATGATTGCCAAGATATGGTCAAATCGGCGTTTTTGGATAATGATTTAAAAGCACTCGGACTCACCTCAGCGAATTCAATCAATGTCGCACGATGGCTCCCGCAAATGTTCTATTACTTTTTTGCTTGGCAACAAGTAAAAAAACACCATAAAGAATTAGTTATTTCGTGTCCGAGTGGGAATTTTGGCAATATTTGCGCCGGATTATTAGCTAAAAAAATGGGATTGCCGATTGCTAAGTTTATGGCAGCTACCAATGTGAACGATACAGTTCCCGAATTTTTACAAACGGGGCGCTACATTGCCAAACCTTCGCAACCCACTATTTCCAATGCCATGGATGTGGGCAATCCGAGTAACTTTGTGCGCATCCAAGCGTTGTATGACAACAATCTAGAAGCACTTTTAAAAGACTTTTCTTCGTTTGCCTACACCGATGCACAAACGCGGGAAGTGATGGTTGCGCTTTATGAGCAAACAGGATATATCGCAGAACCACACGGCGCGGTGGGTTATTTGGGTTTACAACACGCACTTCAAAAACACCCCGAAGCATTGGGCCTCTTTTTGGAAACCGCACATCCTGTTAAATTCTTGGAAGAAGTGGAATCCACCTTGAAAATTAAACTACCTATTCCCGAGTCGATTGCCCAACTTATGGAACTTAAAAAAGTAAAGACAACGATTGCTACCTACGCTGATTTGAAATCGTTTTTGTTGTCATCCTAGCTTGATTTTATAATAGCCCGTCGATACAGCCCCGACCTGCCTGCCGGCAGGCAGGTAGAGCCGATATCCTCGAAGCGTAGCGGAGAGATAAAGGCGAAAGCGGGACCAAGCTTCCCTAGAAAGGATCAACAGCTGCTGCCCATTAAAAAAATGGATGCGATAGAAACGTTGCTATTTTATATTTTCTTTATATGCAACTGCGTACCTTTGTATCATGCAAATACAACCTTGGATAAAGCAATTAGGGACGGGAGTTGTACTTCTGCTAGTTGTTTGCGTGCCGTGTTTTGTCTTTCGAGAGGTTTTAGGATATCGCGTGGTGGCTTTGTTGTTATTGATGCTACTTTCGCTAATGGCTATGTCTTTTGAAGTAGTTCCAATCCTTGTTCTTGCGGCGATTAGCGCTTTAATTTGGAATTTTTTCTTCATCCCGCCTATTTTCACCTTCCACATCTCTAGCACTGAAGATGTGTTGTTATTTTCCATGTATTTTGTGGTCGCTATGGTGAATGCAGTGTTCATGACGCGTATTCGTCGGATGGAAAAACGAAACCAACAAGAAGCAGAGAAAGAGCGTACCCTTCAATTGTATGCTACTTTTTTTAATTCCCTTTCGCACGAATTACGCACGCCAATTGCAACCATAATTGGTTCAGCGGAGACCTTGCAAACACTTAAAAATAAATTAGCGGCCAATGAAGAATCGGATTTGTTGCAACAAATTGAATCGGCAGGACATCAATTGCATTTACAAGTGAATAATATTTTAAATGTAAGTCGCTTGGAATCGGGTTTGTTGGCTCCCAAAATGGAATGGTGTGATTGGAATGAAATCATAAACGACACGATTCAAAATCATTTTCCCGATCAAAATCGTATTCACTACACATCAAATGAGTCGTTGCCATTATGTCAAACCGATGCCGGACTCTGGGAGCAAATTCTGTTGAATGTTTTAAAAAATGCATTACTGTATACCCAAGGTCCCGTTGAACTGACGGTTACCGTTGCACAAAACCAATGCACTCTCGTTATTGGGGATTACGGTCCGGGTGTTCCCGAAAATCATTTGACGGATTTGTTTGCAAAGTTTTACCGTCTTCCACAGTCCATTACGGGTGGTACAGGTTTGGGCCTTTCTATTGTAAAGGGGTATATTGAAGTGATGCATGGAACTGTAACAGCCGCCAACCGTAGGGATGCAAGCGGATTGATTATCACAATGACTATTCCCGTTTCTACCAATTATTTGAATCAGTTGAAAAATGAATAACGCGCGTATTTTAATCATTGATGACGAACCCCAGATTCGGCGTTTACTTGAAATCACCTTAGAAAACAGTGATTACAAAGTGTTGCTAGCTGAAAACGGAAAACAAGGCATCCTTTTAGCGGCCAACCACAATCCCGATTTAATTCTGTTGGACTTGGGCTTGCCCGATCAAAGTGGTCATGACGTATTGCGTGAATTGCGATTATGGTACCAAAAGCCTGTTTTTATAATATCTGCCTTAGACCAAGAAGCGGAGGTTGTCAAAGCTTTAGACCAGGGTGCTAACGATTATTTAACCAAACCCTTTCGCACAGCCGAATTACAAGCACGCATTCGTTCGGCGCTTCGCATTCAGCAATCGACGAATGGCGCAACTGTGTATGCTTCGGGTGAACTTGAAGTCGACTTAACGGCCCATACCGTAAAAAAAGCCGGAGAATTCATCAAACTAACCGTCACTGAATTTGCGTTATTAGCTCTTTTGATCAAAAATGAAGGCCGTGTACTCACCCATCAATTCATCCTCAAAGAAATCTGGGGTGTAGGTGCACAAACAGAAACGCAGTATTTACGGGTGTTTGTAGGGACCCTTCGCAAAAAAATCGAAGTCAATTCTAATAAACCCGAACATATTTTGACGGAAAGTGGCGTGGGCTACCGGTTTGTTTGATTATTATAAATTTTAAATTATGAATTATATTTTGAGTTTCGAACCATTTCCCTCTTTATATAATCTTTATACGCAACTCCTATTTCTTTAGATTTTACCAATAGATGACGCCCGAACTTTGTCCCATCAAAGTTAATCGTCATGAATTCAAAGCAAACGCTTTCACAAAAAGTTACTCTAGCCTCCGTTTTGGTGGCACTCGGAATTATTTATGGGGACATCGGAACGAGTCCGCTCTATGCCTTACGCGCGGTCATGGGCAATCGCAAAATTGAAGAATTATTAGTCTATGGTGGAGTTTCCGCTATTTTTTGGACCCTCACTTTACAAACCTCTATTAAATACATTTGGCTTACGCTAAAAGCAGATAATAATGGCGAAGGCGGAATCTTTTCACTGTATGCTCTCGTTCGACGTTATGGCAAAAAACTAGTCATACCCGCTATTTTAGGCGCTACTACACTCCTCGCCGATGGTATCATTACACCACCCATTTCTGTCGCATCGGCTGTAGAGGGTTTGGGCATGGTAAAAGGCTTGGAAAATATGATTGTTGCTGGGAATTCTTTAACCATTGGAATCGTCATTTTGATTCTATCCTTACTATTTTTCTTCCAACGTTTTGGAACGCATATCATCGGACGATCGTTTGGTCCTGTGATGTTAGTTTGGTTCAGTATGTTATTTATTTTGGGAATCCATCAAATCACCTATCATCCCGAAATTTTAAAAGCTTTAAATCCCTATTATGCCTATGAAATGCTGCGTCACTATCCTGCAGGATTCTGGTTGTTGGGTTCGGTTTTCCTATGTACAACAGGTGCAGAAGCCTTGTATTCCGATTTAGGCCATTGTGGTTTAAAAAACATACGTATAAGTTGGGTGTTTGTTAAAATCAGTTTGGTTGTTAACTATTTAGGACAAGCGGCTTGGATGATGCACCAAAAGAGTGCCTTTTTAGATGGAAAAAATCCATTTTATGAAATAGTCCCCGATTGGTTCTTGGTGCCTTCAATTATTATTGCAACCATGGCTACCGTAATTGCTTCACAGGCCTTAATCAGTGGTAGTTATACACTAATCAATGAAGCCATGAACTTGAATTTTTGGCCACGTGTCGCTGTTCGTCAGCCTTCTGAATTAAAAGGTCAAATTTACATACCGTCCGTCAATACCGTCTTATGGTTTGGTTGTGTATTAATGATTCTCTATTTCCGTTCCTCCGAGCACATGGAGGCGGCTTACGGATTTTCCATTACAATCACCATGATGATGACCACTGTGTTACTCGGTTACTTCTTGTATTACCGATTGAAATGGCAACGTTGGCAGGTCGTTGGTCTATTGGCATTGTTCAGTATTGTGGAAACCTCTTTCTTTATTGCTAATGTGGCAAAAATCAAAGAACGTTGGATGTTTTTATTTTTCGAATTGGGAATTTTTAGTGTGATGTATATCTGGTATGAAGCGCGAAAAATCCATAACCGTTACACCCGTTTTTCCGAATTAGGTCAATACAGTCAATTACTTTCTGAATTATCGGAAGACGATAGCATTCCCAAAACCGCAACGCATTTAATTTATTTAACCAAAGCGGACCGTCGTCATCAAATTGAGGATAAAATCATTAAATCTTTATTTGGTAAAAAGCCAAAACGCGCCGATGTCTATTGGTTCTTACACATCAACCGCACCAATGATCCATATACATTAAGCTATAATGTAACCGAACTCGTAGATGATAAAGTCATCAAAGTGAATTTGAATATCGGATTTCGTATCCAGCCCAAAACCGAATTGTTATTCAAGAAAATTGTACAGGATTTGGTGCAATGCAAAGAACTCAATTTGCATATCCGTCCTGATGGTTCGACCAAGTACAATAGCGAACCCGATTTTAAATTCATCGTCATTGAAAAATATTTATCGGTAGAAAATGAATTCAAAATTCGAGACAGCATTTTACTAAACAGTTATTATTACCTCAAACATATGGGCATTAGTGATGAAAAAGCCTTTGGTTTGGATAAAAGCGATGTGATTGTAGAAGATGTTCCGCTAGTTTATCAACCCGCAGCACCGTTTGAACTAAATCGTGAGCAACATGGAAACCGATAAATCTCGAATCTTATACGAACAACTCGATCGCTTACACGATTTGAAAGTTCGAATAACATTACGCAACGGCCAACAATACTGTGGAGTATTCACTGGATTTTATCATGGATCCCGTCATTTTGTAGAGCGTTGGGATTTTCATGAAGTCGATCCGTTAGCACCAACGCCAACGATTATCCAACTCCTACAAGTGGAAGGCATCACTGTAAAACATGAAGAAATCATTTCAGTTTTTCTATTTGAAAATCAAATACATATCTACTTTTAATTCATTGTATTATTTATGAAAATAAAACACATTCTAGGAAGCTTGTGCATCACCTTTTTTGCCCAAGCACAAACCGATTCGATAAAAATTCCTTTTGAAAATTACAACCTTCGTTGGGTAAACGGTCAAAACCGCCAACAGGATTTCCCCTTACAATTAAAAGATAAAAATGGGGAAACGGTGGTTACAGGTGTCGTCTATTTGGATGGCTATTTCAATTACAATTTTAATCATCCGAAAGACAATACCCAAACGATATCAGCAGTCACAGGACGCGCGAATGAGTTTAGCATTGCTTTGGCAAGTATTGGTTTAGAATCCAATTATAAAAATACAATTGGACGCTTGTGGCTACAAACGGGAAGTATGTTGCACATCATCCAAGAAACGGATGGGTCAATAACCCGAGGACGCAATACAGGAACTGGAAATTTAAAATTTATCCGCGAAGCGGCAGCAGGCTATCATTTTAACGTGAATTACGGACTCAATGTAGAGATGGGAATATTTATGAGTTACATCGGATTGGAGAGCTATATTACGCAAGAAAATTGGAGTTACCAACGCAGTATGGTTTGTGATTTTACGCCCTTCTATTTTCAAGGAGCTCGTTTGCAATATTTTCCGACCAAAAACTACCGTACCGAATTATGGCTCCTGAACGGATGGCAATCGTACAACAGTTGGAGTAAAAGTCCGGGAATCGGGAGTTCGAATTACTACCGCCCCACTGAGAATATTCAATTAGTAGCCAATTTCTATTTGGGTCGTGACAGTCGCAACCCCGATGGAAGTCTTTCAGATGTGCTGCGCTTTCATCATGACAATAGTGTGGTGTATCGCTATTACCACCCTAACAACAAAAAACACGGCATTACGCAAGCGGCTTTGAGTGTAAATAACCATTACGGTTTTCAAAATGGCCCGGGTGTTTCAGGAAAATCGAATTTCATGACGGGAAGCTCACTAGCCCATCGTATTTGGTGGCACAATAACCAACTCGCACTGACCACTCGTGCCGACTACGTAACCAATCCCGGGAGTTATTTGGCCTTCACTCCGGCGCAAACCAATACCACTCCAAACGGCTATGAAGTTGCAATGGCGAAGGGAGAAAAATTACGGATGTTCCAAACCAGTGCCACATTAGATTGGATGCCCACGGATTATATGACTTTTCGTTTGGAATACGATTACCGTCAATCCAATGTGCCTTATTTTGCAGGAAAAGGAGGAACCACCTCCCCTACAGGATTTGCTTCGGATCCACTACCCTCCGATTGGAAAGCCGATTTACGAAAAGAAGAACATCGTGTCATCTTGGCACTTAACTTCCGCATATAATACTAAAAATTGAAAGTCGGAGTTTGTATACATAAACCCGTGATGCGATTCCGACTTTTACTTTTTTGCTTACCGTTATGGGTAAGTTGCCAAAATACAACTTCACAAGCGCCAGCATTGGAACCAAAAAACAAGGCTCACAAGCTTTTAGAAGCACCTGAAAAACCAAAAGAATCCTATACAGCAATCAAAGCCCAAACCAACGGAATCAAAGTTGCAGCAAGAGCTTCAACTAATCTTTCCAAACAATCTGATTTATTTACCGAACAATTATACCAAAAATTACTTCCCCACTGGTTGGGCACTCCATGGTCATTTGAAGGTCATCCCGAACAACCTGGCAAGCAACCTGTGGCCTGTAGTTATTTTGTAGCAACCGTTTTGAGAGATGCAGGTGTACCCCTTAATCGGTATAAAATGGCACAATTGGCTCCTTTAGAAGAAGCCCAACTTTTGAGTGGTGGTAAACCGATCATTCAATTGGACTTTACTTCAAAAGAAGAGGGTATTCAGCAATTAAAAACTTCAGTACCTGAAGGTATTCACTTTATAGGATTTAATACCATTCACGTCGGATTTATATACCGAAAAGGGAATCAATTGGCATTTATTCATTCCTATTACAAAAACAATATCGGTGTGCTATTTGATCCTGTAGAAGAATCACCCTTATGGAAGGTTTGCTCCACTTTTTACCTCTACCCAATTAGTGGAAATCCCGATTTTATCAAACTTTGGTTAAAAAAATAGGTGTTTTTATAGGAAAGCCTGAAATTTGTAGCAACTACATCATCCTAAACAAAAATCTATTATGTTGCAAGCCGTTCATCATATCGCTATCATTGTCTCGGATTATGAGAAATCAAAGGTATTTTATACCGAAGTTTTAGGATTTGAAATACTACAAGAAGTTTATCGAGAAGAACGACAATCGTACAAATTGGATTTGGCGTTGCAGGGGGAATACTGTATCGAACTCTTTTCTTTTCCGGATTACCAACCACGTGCTAGCCGACCCGAAGCTTTAGGTTTACGCCATTTAGCTTTTGCTGTGGATGATATTGAAGCGGCTGTTTCTAAATTAAAATCGCATCAAGTGGAGGTCGAACCCCTACGAATTGACGAATATACAAGTAAACAATTTACATTCTTTTTTGACCCTGACGGACTTCCATTAGAGCTTTACAGTCTGAAGTAACTCCAATTAATTTGTAAGATTACAAACATTCCCCTTACAAACCGCTCTACCTTTTTGTTAAAATAGGGTTTTTCCCCTTGTAAGCATAAAATTTACCAAACCTTAAAAATAATATGTAATCAATTTACTTTCAGGATTTTACAATTAAAAATAGGGGTTTTACAAACAACTCACTAGGAAAAATACTTTTTAAAAATAGGAAAAACCCTAGTGATTAAATTTTTCAATGGTTGTATTCTTGTATCGGCAATGACAAACATGAAAGACAATTCCATTATTCATACGTAAGCCAAATTCGATTTATACGCCTTTTGTACAGAAAAAGGGTCTTCGGACCCTTAACTGTACATTTTTTTAAATGAATAATCCCAAAAATCTACTGTATTGACACTGAATAATTTCAACCAATTCATAAGTATGTCAGGTAATTTATGTGTATTGATTAACGGTGGTATTTTAGGTATGTTAGGTCAAGGTTTACGTCTGGCCTATCTTCATTACCGTTGGGTTATTATCCGAAAAAATGATACCTATTTCTGGAATCGATGCAATCCAATTGTTTGTTTACTACTAAGCTTCCTTGTGGGCTATGGAGTCATGGGATGGTTACAAGCCTCCGAAGAAGTGATGTATACCTTGACTTTTGTCATTCTTAGTGGTACGCTTTCTCCTATTCCATTCATTCTATTAATCCGACTATTTAGAACTAAAAACACGAAATCAAAAATCAAATTTTCATAACCGTAAAATCATGTTTCCAATCAAATCCATGGTTTTAAACAACCACAATCGAACCGGTAGAAAATTAAGTGAAGCCAAAGCTATTGTCTTACACTGCACCGCCAATGAACGTGAAGGAGCCGATGCCTTAGCACTTCATCACTATTATAGTGAAAAACAATATGATGGACGGCAACTAGTATATACATCGCCTCATTTTCTAGTTGATGACCATCAAATCATTCAATGCTTACCAGAAGATGAAGCGGGATTTCATGTAGGAACTGCATTTTATAATTACACCCCACTTGCACGAATGCTAATGGGAAAACAAAAATCAGCTAACAATGTGACGATTGGTATCGAAATGTGTGTAAATCGGGATGGGAATTTTGACCGTACTTTAGAACAAGCGGCACTGCTCACCCGACATCTAGCAAATAAATACTGTATTGATCGAAATCATATTCTTCGCCATTATGATATTAGTCGAAAAGAATGTCCTAAAATGTTACTAGACCCCATGTCGTGGAATAAATTTTTAGATTTTATTTTTAAACCCGAACCCTCAATCCATCCTTCCAAACTTGCCTAATCGATAGTTTCTTTCTAATTTCAGTGACAAAATTGTATTTTAGAACGAAATTTAGTAACCATGACAATATCAACCGAACATCATGATGCAAAAATCGCTTCCATGCGCTTTGCCTCGGTTTATCCGCATTATCGATTAAAAGTGGTAAAAAAAGGGCGCACTGAAGAAGAACTAATCCCCGTAATCTTATGGCTCACCGGATTTACAAAAGCCACTTTAGCCGCTTGTATTGAAAACAACGATACTTTCGAATCTTTTTTTGAAAAAGCCAAACTCCCACCTGAAGCCGCAACCATTAAAGGAGTGATCTGTGGCTATCGCGTTGAAGAAATCACAAATCCATTGACACAAAAAGTGCGCTATTTAGACAAATTAGTTGATGAATTAGCCAAAGGAAAAAAAATGGAACAGATTTTGCGTAGCCCAAAGTAAATCAACTTTTTACCATGAAAAAAACAATTACACTAGTATTTATTTTTTGTCTAGCAATTGCGAATTCCAGTCTGGCCCAATACACAACTCCAACCCATGAGATAACCTTATTTGGCTTTCAAACGGCAAAAGGAAAACAAGTTACTGTAAATAAAGCCAACGATGATTCTTATCTCGTTTATCGATTCGGTGATTCCCAAAAAACAGACTTCGAATTTCCCCAAGTAAAAGACAGTACCAGTTTTCAAAAATTCACCTATTCCTCTTGGATTCGCGGAAGCGGCACTTCAAAATCAGCTTTAGATTTAAAATACCTAACCTTTGAAAATGAAGGGTATAAATACATTATTTACGAAATCTATTTTGAAGAAGGAAACACCCATTCCATTGGTGTTCGCGTTTTGAATTTGGCCACCCAAAAACAAACCGATATTCGTGGTATTTTAAAAACACAAAAAGGATCGCTCTACGATTTAAATGCTGAAGACCGCATCCCAACCAGCAATGCCGCTTATGACTAAACTAGCACTACTTCTCATTTTACTTTGGCACACTCTATCCTGGAGTCAAGCGAAGTCCACCAGTGACACCCTTTCAAATACTGTGACGTATGACTTTAAGAAAGTTATTTTGGGCGACATGAATAACGATACAAGCATCGATACCGCTTTTGTCAAAATGCCTAAATATACTGACGAAGAAAATTGGGGAAATTGTAAAGACGGTGGCTGTGAAGTCGAAATTTCATTTTCATATACGAATTCAAAAATTCAATTATCCAATGCTGTGGATGCCGGAATCGAAGCCATTGGAGATATTAATAAAGATGGAATTCAAGAAATAATTGTTGTACCCGGCTGGATTATTGGATGCTGGGGACAGTACCGATTTTTCACAGTTAAAGATAACCAATGGTTGGAATTCGGTCGTGCCCATCGGTATATTTGTGACGAAGAACCTTATGTGAATTGCATTGTAAAACGAACATCCAAAACACTCGTTGTTATGGAAGATGTAATAAAAAATGGCGATCAAATCAAACAAAAGAAAAAAATAAAAATACCATAAAAAATGCCCCAAATAGTGTCTAACTTTTTGGGGCATGTTCATTTTTGGTGGCTTTTTTTTTATTCTAAACGAAAACTTATCGTAATGGATGAGGTGATTTCAACTTCTCCAACCCCTAAAGTTTCTTGCGGGGCATCTTTAGCACTATTATAACTTTCATAAGCTACCTTAAACATGGGATAAAACTCACCGCCCGTCTCTGTAATGGTGACCGCTTTTCCTACTTTTTGATTTAATGGCGCTACATAATCTTGAGCGCGTTTTAATGCATCTTGAGTAGCTAATTTTCGAGCTTGTGAACGCAACTCTTCAATTTTTGTAGATTTGAATTCGACCCCTGAAATCGAATTGATTCCATTATCCAAAAGTCCCATGGTAAGCAAATCATACTTACTTAAATCCCGAAGTGTTACAGTAAGCGTCTGACTCGCTTGATATGAATATTTCTTTTTGGATTCGTCAAAATTGCGACCTAAAGAAACATCAGAGGTTTGGTAATCCGCAGCAGCCACACCAAATTTCTTTAAAAACTTGATGACTTTATCCACCGCTTCATCATTTATTTTTTTGACTTCCGTCACTTCTTTGCCTGAATTTTCAACTCCAAATGTCAGTACCGCATAATCAGGAGCTACTTTCACTTTGCCTTGACCAGAAACGGTGATTTGCGGTTCTATTTTGGATTCCTGTGCCTGTAGTAAACTTCCCGTCACTAAACATAAGGCGAAAATTAATTTTTTCATGTGTATTTCAATTATAGATTGTATGGACTTGACTCAAAAGTTATGCCATTAAAGTTTCCCTAATCGCAATAAAATAAACATAATCACAATGGGAATTACTAACCCAATGACCAACAACGGATTGAGTTGAAACAATTCGGGGGCCTTCATTAACGTAAATACTAATCCGCCAATGGCACCACCAAAATGGGCATCATGACCTATGTTGTCTGATTTGGCCCGCATCCCATAAATGGTAAACAACAAATACCCAAATCCGAAAATGTAGGCCGGAATAGCAAACGGAATAAAAAACAAATAGATTCCGCCTTCAGGTTCTATTAATATCGAAGCATAGATAATTCCTGTTACAGCTCCCGAAGCTCCTACCGCGGTATAACTGGGATGGTCCCGATGCATATACAAACTCAACATACTGCCAAAGACCAAACTTGCAGCATAAATCAAAAGAAAAGTAAGTGTTCCAAATTTGGCGATCACCACAGGAGAAAAACTGTACAAGGCAATCATATTAAACGCCAAATGAGTCATGTCGGCATGTAAAAATGCTGAGGAAAACATCCGCACTTGATCACCCGCACGGATACTCCCCACATGAAAAAGATACTGATGAAAAAAAAGTCGGTCCTTAAAACCGCGATAACTCATGAGGACATTCATGGCAATAAGAAGATACAATACCAACATAATTCTCGAAATAAAAATGAAATATATACGTGTGTAAGATTTGTTAAATCAACGCGAAAGATACGCGATTCCGTGTATATTTGCACAAATTTTTTGAATGCAATTACTCGCATACATCCTCGTTTACCCGTTGATTTGGTTAATTTCTAAATTACCCTTTCCACTGCTCTATTTGCTCTCTGATGGCGTTTATTTCCTATTGTACCGCGTTATCGGTTACCGTAAAAAAGCAGTCCGTCGCAATATCCATTTGGCGCTACCCCATCTTTCCGATGCTGAACGATTAGACATTGAAAAGAAATCCTACCGCCATTTGTGTGATATGTTCTTGGAAATGATCAAAACACTATCCATTTCGCAAAAAGAAATAGAAAAGCGTTTTACCTACTCCAATTTAGAAGTATACACCGATTTAGAAAAGAAAGGGAAAAGCATCGCGCTTCTTTGTGCACATTATGCCAGTTATGAATGGGTGATCTCTATGAACCGCCACATTCATTTCAAAGGTTTTGCCATCTACAAACGCATCAATAATCCCTATTTTGATCGCTTGGTTAAAAAAATACGCTCCCGTTTCAAAGCCTATTTGATTACTACCAAAGAAACAAAACCAACTATTGAGGCCAATGCCCAAAACGGTGTTTTGAGTCTGTACGGTTTCGCCAGTGATCAAACCCCACGTTGGAGTGAAACCAATTTGTATTGGCACCATTTCATGGGAATCGAAACGCCTATTCATTATGGGGCAGAATCCCTAGCCAAACAGTTTGATATGAATATGATTTACCTTCGGGTGAAAAAAGTAAAACGCGGCTTTTATGAAGGTACCTTTGAAGTGCTTTCAGAAGATGTGCATAGCGAACCCGATTATAAAATCTCCGAACGGTTTATGGCAAAAGTGGAAGAACAAATCCATGAACAACCCGAATTTTATATGTGGACCCATAAGCGTTGGAAACACAAACGCAGAAAAGACTAAAAAAAATCCCGAAGCTTTCACTACGGGATTTTTTTATAAACATCTTAGTACATTTTAGCACGTAATTCTTTTACTTTCGGATCATCCAAATAATCATCGAAAGTCATATAACGATCAATCGCTCCATTAGGTGTTAATTCCAATACACGCGTAGCAACCGTTTGCGCAAACTCGTGGTCATGGGTAGTAAACAACACCGAACCTTTGAAGTTTTTCAACGAGTTGTTGAAAGCAGTAATCGATTCCAAATCCAAGTGATTGGTCGGTTCATCCAACATTAATACGTTGGCACGCAACATCATCATGCGCGATAACATACAACGTACTTTTTCTCCTCCCGACAATACATTACATTTCTTCAAGGCTTCTTCACCTGAGAAAATCATTTTACCTAAGAAACCACGCACATACACTTCGTCACGCTCTTCTTCGGTTTTAGCCCATTGACGTAACCAATCAACTAAATTAATGTCCGATTGGAAAAACTCATGGTTGTCGTTGGGTAAATACGATTGAATCGTGGTTACACCCCATTCATAGGTTCCTGCATCTGCCGTTAAATGTCCGTTTAAGATTTCATAAAACGCAGTAGTAGCACGGGAATCTTTAGAGAACACCACTACTTTATCTCCTTTTGCCATGTTCAAATCCACATTCTTAAACAACACTTCACCATCAATCGATGCGGCCAAGTTTTGAATGTTTAAAATTTGATCACCGGCTTCACGTTCTTGATCAAAAATAATCGCTGGATAACGACGACTCGACGGTTTGATTTCGTCTAAGTTCAATTTCTCCAACATTTTCTTACGGGAAGTCGCTTGCTTCGACTTGGCCACATTCGCACTAAAACGACGAATGAACTCCTCCAACTCTTGCTTCTTCTCTTCCGCTTTCTTGTTTTGTTGCGCGCGTTGTTTAGCGGCTAACTGACTGGATTCGTACCAGAAGGTATAGTTCCCTGAATAGTGGGTAATTTTACTAAAGTCAATATCGGAAATATGGGTACAAACCGCATCCAAAAAGTGACGGTCGTGGGAAACCACAATCACCGTATTTTCATAATTCGCTAAGAAATTCTCCAACCAACCAATGGTTTCAAAGTCCAAGTCGTTGGTCGGCTCATCCATGATCAATACATCCGGGTTGCCAAATAAAGCTTGTGCCAAAAGGACACGAACTTTCAACTTCCCTTCCATTTCTGCCATCAAGGTGTAATGAAAATCAGCGCCTATGCCTAAGTTAGACAATAATGCTGCCGCATCACTATCCGCGTTCCATCCGTTCATTTCGTCAAACTGGATTTGTAATTCGCCAATACGATCCGCATTTTCATCCGAATAATCCGCATACAAGGCATCCATCTCTGATTTAATCGCATGCAACACTTTATTACCCATCAATACCGTTTCCAATACCGTATGGTCATCAAACATATTGTGGTTCTGATTCAAAACCGACATTCGCTTGCCCGGTTCTAAGATTACACGACCCGAAGTAGGGTCCATATCGCCCGCTAAGATTTTTAGAAAGGTAGATTTCCCCGCACCATTGGCTCCAATGATTCCATAACAATTGCCTTGGGTAAACGACGTATTCACTTCATCAAACAAAATGCGTTTTCCAAACTGAACCGATAAATTGGATACTGTTAACATGTATCAAGTCTTTTTTAATTCGGTGCAAAAGTAAGCAAATAGCCCGACTTAATCCATCTTTTTTAACCCTTGTTTTTTCAGGAGTGTAAATAGGTTTTTAATACCCATTCCAAGGCGTCAACAGTAGAGACTACTTTGATGATTTTCCCCTCTTTATCCAATAAAAAATGAGTAGGAAAGGCATTTAAACCTAACGTGAGATTCATAAAGTCTTTCATCTTGGGAATCACAAGGTAATCCAATTTCTTTTTGGTTAAAAAAACCTTTAAATCTTCCGGACTATCTTCCGCCAAACTTAAAAAAACAACATCATTGCGCATTGCGGTATAGGTAGTAGCCAACGCATTAACCTCTGGAAATTCTTTTACACAAACCGGACAATGAATGTACCAACATTTTATCACAACGTACTTCCCCTTTAACGAGGCATTGGAGATTTGTTTTCCCGTTAAATCAACCGCATCCAAAGCAGGAAAATCCGTTCCCTCCAACTGCACATGCCGAATACCATTAAAACCCAATTCGCTTAATATAGCACCAACACCCGGATTCGCATCCTGGGGTAACGGAAAAAGACGGTACTGTTGGGGTTGCTCCGGATTGGCAATACAGACAAAAGTACCCGTTTCCAATTTTTGCATAAATGCCAATCGGGTTATCGATTCACCCTTTTCATCCATAGCTTCAAAATTGGTATACAATGCTATTTGGGTGTCTTGATAGGTTTGCCAAGCCACAAAGTTGCGACACAACGCACTTACATTCAAACCGTTAAAAACCGTATCGTTTTGCGCTTGAACACCAAAAACCAGGAACAAAACCCAAAGGGTCAATTTTACT
Source organism: Bacteroidota bacterium (assembly GCA_039798185.1). Taxonomy (GTDB): domain Bacteria; phylum Bacteroidota; class Bacteroidia; order Flavobacteriales; family Flavobacteriaceae; genus Flavobacterium. Next base: position 10,991 of record JBDKGM010000032.1, on the reverse strand, counting down.
TTCATTCTAAATAAATCCATTAATTTTCAAATGTAAATCAAATTTTGTAGTATCGCAATCGGATAAAGGACAACAACCAAGTTTAACTAATGGTTAACAGAAATTTAAACCATTACTGAATACATTTGTTGATAACAATAGGGATAGTAGATGAATAGTAAAATTGCCTCAACATATTTATGCTTGACAACAGCCTTCTTTGCGCTGTTTACATCCTGTAAAAAAAGTGAATTTGCCGCAGATAACTACACCGCCTATTTTGGTGGCGAAGTAGAGAATCCGCAGAATCGCTATGTACTATTCTGTCAAAACAACCAAGTCATTGACACCATCCCACTAAATAAGGACAATACCTTTTTCAAAAAATTTGATTCCTTAGCCCCCGGCCTTTATTCATTCAAACACGAACCCGAATACCAATATGTCTATTTCGACAAAAACGATTCACTTCGTGTACACATCGATTCCAAAGACTTTGACCAATCCATTGTGTTCTGTGGCCGTGGCGACCAAAAGAATAACTTTCTAATGGAAATGTTTTTACGCAACGAAAAGGAAAAAAACAACATGTTTGAAACCTTTGACTACGACGTAAAAAAATACAACGCCTACATTCAAAAAGTCAATTCCGATAACGAAAAGTTCTACCAATCCAAAAAAGAAGAAATCAATTGGAGCGATGATTTTGATGTCTATGCGCAAGGAATGTACCAATATCCCCATTTCACCCGCAAAGAAATTTACCCCATCATCCACAAAATGCGGACCGGTAATGATATCGTTAATCAATTGCCAAAAGATTATTACGACTTCCGGAAAACCATTGATTTTAGTAATGAAAAGTTAACGGACTTCAACCCCTTTGTGATGTATCTCAACATTATGTTGAATAATGTGGGTTCCATTCACTACCACAACCATTTTAATGAAGTGGACTTGGCGCTGAAAACCAATATCAACAAATTAAAAGTAGCCGACACCTTAATCAAAAATGAAAAGGTTAAAAATATCGTGGTCAATAGTATTGCCTTTCAGTATTTACTCGAAGACCAAAATATGGTCAACAACCAAGAATTTCTAAAACACTACTATAAAATCTCTACCGACCGCAGTAAGAAAAACGAGATTCTAAAATTAGGTCAAGCCATCAGCCTACTTACCGACGGTAAAGCTTTACCCGAAGTGCAATTGCAATCCAAAGACGGAAAAACCATTTCGTCTACTGCCTTGATTCAAAAAAATACAATTCTATTCTTCTGGAGCGACAAATTAAGTTCGCACCTACTCGCAGCTCATAAAAAGGCGATCGAACTCCAAAAGAAATACCCCAATTACGAATTCGTAGCCATCAACCTTGATCGCGATTATGAAACATGGAAAAAGGCGTTGGAGAAATATGACTTCGGACCCATTCGTCAGTACCATTGCAGTAATTTTGACGATATTAAAAGTAAATGGGCCATTACCAAAGTGCACCGCACACTCATCATCAACAAAGACAAAACCATCAAAAACGGATTCACCAATATGTTTGATATTCGTTTTGAAGAAGACCTTAAATAAAATAAGCCCCGATATACTCGGGGCTTTTTTAATACTCTATAGGTAATTATTGATTTCCTTTTTGGTAATCTGCAATAAACTGCGCCAATCCGATATCGGTTAATGGGTGTTTCAACAACCCTAAAATCGCCGACAACGGTCCCGTCATTACATCAGCACCAATCTTCGCACAGTTGACAATATGCATCGTATGACGTACAGAAGCCGCTAAGATTTCCGTTTCATAGCCGTAGTTATCATAGATCTCACGAATCTCTTGAATAAGGTTCAAACCGTCAGTCGAAATATCATCCAAACGACCCACGAATGGCGATACATACGTCGCACCTGCTTTAGCTGCTAAAATCGCCTGACCCGCAGAAAACACCAACGTTACATTCGTTTTGATGCCTTTATCCGAAAAATATTTACACGCACGCACACCGTCTTTGGTCATCGGCAACTTCACTACAATCTGCGGATGTAGGTCAGCCAATTGCTCCCCTTCGCGCACCATACCTTCATAATCTGTGGCGTTCACTTCCGCACTCACGTCACCTTCCACGATGTTACAAATGTCCACATAATGCTTCAAAATGTTATCGATACCCGTAATCCCCTCTTTCGCCATTAACGAAGGATTCGTAGTAACGCCATCCAAAATTCCTAATCCTTGTGCCTCGCGAATGTCATTCAAATTCGCCGTGTCAATAAAAAACTTCATAAAAATCTATTTAAAATCGTTGTGTTTCGTGATACAATATTTGGGCGCTACCCCTCCATACTTCCGGGGTCGGGCTGTCGGGAGTCGCTACCCTCATGCTTCGGGTGAGCTCCAACAATCCCTCCATCCCTAGCGCAACCGCGTGCAAAAATACAACACCTGTTTTGATTGAGGAAATTTTTTAGTCGTTAGTCGTTAGTCGTTAGACTTTAGACTTTAGAGTGACTAGTAACTAGTGATTAGTGACTAGTAACTAGTGATTAGTGACTAGTGTTTAGTGATAGACTTTCGACTTTCGACTTTCGACTTTACTCTTTCATCATTTTCAAAACTTGTGTTCCATCGGCAGTGAATACCTGAACAAAATAGGTTCCCGGAGCTAAACGACTTACGTCGACACCCTCAGCATTGGGATGCATAGTAATCTGCAATAATTGACCGTTTAAAGCGTAAATAGAAACTGATTCAATCCGAAGTTCATGAGGAGCAAAAATCATTTTATTTTTTACTGGATTTGTTTCTAAAGCAAATTCCGTAAGCGTGTTCTCTTGAACTCCCAAGTTTTGAATTAAAGTGGAAGCCGTATTCGTAATAATAGGATAATTGTAATCAAAATAGATTTGGGCTGAATTGGTAAAGGTATCACCAGCCACTAGACTTGATTTTGTTTTAATTTTAAAGGAAACAAAACCGTCATTCGTTGCATCATCAAAAGGCAAATTGATGTTTTCAAAAATAAACTCAACACGATTGCCATTTACAATTCGAGTCGTAAAGGGATGACTTCCTACCAAAGGGATCAACGAATTCAAATCCAATTGATTGGTATTTATTACGTCAGCCACCACAATATTTTGTGCAGCAAACGTTCCTGTGTTTTCAAAACGTATCACATAATGTACATATTGACCAATCTTGTCTGTACCTACTACCGTACCTTCCAAACATTGTTTGTCATTTGGATCAAACGAATTTACTACAATTTGACTCAATGTTGCCGTATTGTCTGCGGGGGTAACTTCAGACGTACCTGTAACATTAGCCAAAAACGAAAGTACATCTCCCCCATTCAAAGGTGGACTAGCAGTAGGAGTATTGAGTGTAAAGGTCACATAAAACGATCGGGTTTCAAACGGTAACAAGGCATTAAAATTCCAATATAATGTAGTGGCCGTTTGAGTAACCACAGGCTGCGTAGCTGAGGCAAAGTGTGCCAGCGCATTGGGATACGTTAAATTAATCCATCCCGATTGTGTAGTATTTCCTTTATTGCGATACACCACCAAATAGGTAGCCGAAAATCCAGGTCGAGCATTGGTAATCGGAATAAAAGCAACCTCAAAATCGTTCTTATTCCCTACTTTGGTCAAACAAAAATCTTGCGTAAACGGACTCGCTGCAGTTGGAAAATTGACTGTTGCCGAAGTTGGACTCACAGTAAAATAAGACGGATTTTCCAATATTGGCGTCAACGTATACGAATTGGCTGTTCCTTCTAAAGAATACATCCCATTTCCTGTTGTATATCCCATCTCGGTAATCGAACCTTGAACGGCTTTCATTTGAATCGATGACCCAAGGATATCATTTGCCGTGCATCCATTCGAATTACTGTCGTAACGAATCGTACCAGTGATAACATAAGGAACTCCTCCTGACCCCAAATCACAATATGAATTCACCTGACAATTAGTATAGCCGTAAAAATTAACACGTCCCTGAATTGTATTTAATTCGCCCGTATCCCCGCAGATGTAATTCAAATTTGGACAATCTAAATTTAATGCAACCACGTTAACACCATCTTTAATGAGCAATTCTGTCAAAAAATAAGAAACCACAGTAAGGTTTTTTATTGAATTATTACGCAAATCCAACGTGCTTATATTAGTTCCACGAAGCACAAAAGTTTGAATAGAACTACTGCTTAAGTTTAGTGAGGATATCGAATTATTGTACAATGATAAATAATTCAATTTTGGGATATGCGTGGAATCAAAAGTTGTTAATAATGGATTTTGTGACAACGTTAGACCAAAATAAAGTTGATTTACGGAATTAGGATAGCGAATATCTACACTAGTCAATCCACAATCTCGAATAACTACCTTTTCTAATTGATTTTGAGTCAAAAAATGCAATGCTAAACTTCCATTAATAGGAGTACTTTCAATTGTAAAATTTTTTAAATTCGGGTAATTTTGAAGATTTGAATTTGAAATATAGTAACCGTTCGGATTTTCATTACTATAGCTAAATTCTTTTAGGTTCGTATTAGCAGATAAATCCAAAGGGGTCGTAAAAACATTGGAATAATAAACCAACTTTTCCAAATTGGGAAACATACCGGTATTTAACTGAGACAATGCAACATTTTCCAATTCAACAGTTTTCAATGAAGACGTATTCGGTAATTGCAAACTAGTTAATGAATACATGAATTTCAATGAAACGGTTTCTAAATTTACTAACGCACTTAAATCCATTTGGGAATTTGAAGAGTGTAACATATAAAAATATTTCAAACTCGAAGGATAGTATGCCGGAGTAAATGAGCCATTACTAGCATAATCTAGAACTAAATATTCCAATTGAGTCATTGAACTAAAATCTATTTCTACCCCTCCATTCATTTGAGAAACTGAGTGTAAAATCACTTCTTTCAAATCGGATGATAAATAAAAATTTGAAGCGGTAATTGTACCTATTGCAAAGCAATAAATTTCTACGGACTCAAGTAATGTAAGAGAAGGGAAATAAAATGATGTAATCGGGTTACCATCACAATAAATAACTTTTAATTGCGTAAAATACTGTAAACCCTCTAAATCAGTAATATTGGCATTGCTTAAATACAATGATCCTACTAGACTCGCTTCATTCAATTCAATATATCCATTTGAATTGCTATCAATTTTAAAAGGGTTTAGATTTATATCAAGCGCAATCATATTGTTCACATCCGCCTCAAGCAATTTATTTTTGAAATTGACATCTGGAAAATTGAGAATTTGTGCCGAAGTGAATGATGAAACCAAAACAAAAATAAAGGCGTATATTTTTTTCATTGTGTAATCGAATTAGATATTTAAAAATATAAAAAATAGTTAACCGAATGTCACTTTTTTGGTAAAAACGTATTTTGACTTAGAATTTAGATTTTAGAATTTAGAGTGATTAGTGACTAGTGATTAGTGACTAGACTTACGACTTTTGACTTTCGACTTTTGACTTTCGACTTTTGACTTACGACTTATGACTTATGACTTATGACTTTTATCATTAGAAGTTGACTTTTTTAAATCATCTAAATCACTTTGAATCTGATTTAACCTTTCAAGAATTTCTTTTTGGGTATTATTAAAATGAGCCGCATTATCAACAAAACGAGCGATGGTTTTAAAAAAATACCAAAGTACCGCTAGTATAACTAAACCAATTGCAAATTTGAAAAGCTCAATCATAAAATTGTATTTAATAAATTGTGTATAAATGTACTACACTAGTTTTATATAAAGAAATTTTGTATTCCGTGACTAGACTTTGGATTTTCAACTTCCTCCATAATCCACTATAATAATTATCTTCATTATACTCCAACTACACTTTTAACCTTTTTCCACTCATCAACTTGAAAAAGACTTACGACTTTCGACTTTTGACTTTTGACGTCAGAGTGACTAGTAACTAGTGATTAGTGACTAGACTTTTGACTTTCGACTTTTGACTTTCGACTTTCGACTTTCGACTTTCGACTTTTATCTTTCGACTCAAAAATCACAACTCATAATGCTTCATCAACATCTTCTCATACACCCGATCCGGTAAAACCCGTTTCAAAACAATGGAGAAGCGTTGCATAAACGCACCAATCTTATAATGCAATTTAGGCTGTTTGGCCTGCATGATCGTATAAATCGCTTGCGCCATTTCCAGCGGATTACTGCCCGAATCCACATGTTGGTTCATCGCTGCCAAGGTTTTGCCATAGGTCGCTTCATAGGCCGAACCCGCAACAACAGGCGCATGATACCTTCCCGCTGCAATATTGGTCGCAAAATCACCCGGCGCTACATTGGTCACCTGAATCCCAAAGCCTTGTACTTCCATACTTACCGCTTCCGTAATTAACTCTAAAGCGCCTTTGGAAGCCGAATACACGCCGCGGTAGGGCAATCCCATATAACCTGCAATCGAGGTAATATTGATGATTAAACCCGAACGTTGCGCACGCATGTGGGGCAACACCGCTTTCATCACTTCAATCGGACCAAACACATTGGTCTCAAAGTTGTTTTTGATTTCATCCGTAGGGATTTCTTCTATCGGACCCGTAATGCCCACACCTGCATTGTTAATCAATACATCGATACGACCCGCTTCGTGCACCAATTGGGCCACCGCAGCTTGTATCGTTGCCGGCTCACGAACATCCAAAGCCAAAAGTTTGATCTTCGAATCCGTCACACGCTCGGGGTTCCGACTCGTTCCGTAGACCGTGCATCCCTTTTCTTGTAAAAACTCACCGATCGCTCGGCCTATACCCGAAGAACCTCCGGTGATGAAAACTATTTTGTTCATTGGTGTTTTGAATTTAGAGTTTAGAGTTTAGAATTTAGAGTTTAGAGTGACTAGTAACTAGTGATTAGTGACTAGACTTATGACTTACGACTTTCGACTTTTGACTTTTGACTTTTGACTTTCGACTTACGACTTACGACTTACGACTTACGACTTACGACTTTTGACTTTCGACTTTTGTCTTTCAACTTTCGACTTTCGACTTTCGACTACCCTATCTCCTGCCCGAATTGCAGCATATAACTATTGTTATCATAAATCGCAAACTCCCGCATGCCCCAATCAAAGTCTTCTAGTTCATAGGCAACTTTTACCTTGTCTTTGATTTGGTTCCAAAAGGTGGTCACATCGTCTGTTTTGATGTAAAAAGTTCCCGAGAAATAAGGGCGTTCAAAAGGGGTGCTCTCATTCGGACGGGCAATCATTATTTCGCATTCGTCCTTACTGATGGCAGCCCAACCCCACTCTTCACTGTAATTCCCCAAATGGAAACCCAAGATTTCGCAGTAAAACGAAACCGTAGCTTCCAATTCACGGGTCCAAATCATCGGGACTATCGGTTGAAATTTCATGTTGGTCATTTTTTGATAAAGATATTTATTTTAACTGAATCCCTAAGCCCGGTGTCGTAGCCAATTCGATACTACCGTTGCGAATAGCCGTTCCCGTGGCAATGTCGTTGGCAATCAGATTGGAACCGTCCAAATCAGCAAAATCACACAACGGTGCCAATACCGCGCCTGCCGAAATCCCTACTGTCGATTCGGTCATGCACCCTAACATGACTTGGAAGCCCATCGCTTTGGCCGTACGCACCATTTCGAGCGCCGGCGTGAGTCCGCCACATTTCATCACTTTGACATTCACACTACGGTAATGCGGCTGCAACGCCACCAAATCCGATACATGTTGCGCCTCTTCATCCGCCATCCAATTAATCGCATCGGTTGCGTTTAAATAGTTGTAATTCTCTGGTCCCACCGCCATCGGTTGTTCCGCATACAAAATCCGCTCTATGCCCTGAATTTGTTGCAACCCCACACAATCCGCAGGGGTAAAACTCGCATTCGAATCTAAGGAAATCGGATAACCCGAATCGACTAAGGTTTGTATAGCAACGGGGTCAAAACCATTGCACTTTACTTTGAACTTAGGCCAAGCCGAAGCCTGCATTTTTTGGATTTGTGTTGCCACAGGAGCTACGGAAATCGTCCAACTCGATACGGGCATGCTGTGAGTCGAAATCCCATTCATTTCAATAAACGAACGCTGTTCTAATTTGCCAAACAAATCCCAATAGGCACAATCGAGTGCCGACTTTAAAAAATCAGGCAGTTGTAATTGCGTAAGGAACGAATAAAATGCACACGGATGGTGCATCCCCCACCCATTGATTACGGCTTCATGGCGCTGTAACAACTGATGGAAGGCTTGCAAATCGATATGATAATACGTAATGGCCGTGCATTCGCCATAACCTGTAAAACCCGCATGCGATAATTGAACCAGTAAAGCTTCTCTGTATTGATAATTCCCGTAACTGATGGAAAAGGTTTCCTTGAGCGGTAGTTTTATGATATGCCACTGAAGAACCATAAAAACGAAAGGGAATTGAGGAAGGGAAAATTCAAAAAAAAATGGCAAGCGACCTACATCGCACCGCTACAACCACATACCTTTGCTATGTTCCCATCCTGGAGGATTTTGCAGGAGCTGGTCGTGTAGGACTTGCCGATGCAAAGATACATTCTTTTTATTTTTTTGCAACATCTTAACACCATAAATAATACATTTGTAATCACTATTTCGATTAAAAAGAACATGAAATCATTTAAACACTTCACAGTCATTTTATTAGCCGGAATTGCCGTGACCAGTTGTGCCCCAACAGAAACCGGATTCCAAATCGACGAAACCAAAATTAAAGCCACCTATACCCAAGGAGAGACCGTAAATCCTGCGATTTCTAATCCCAATAACCTACCCATTGACAGTATTGCGTTTACCTTAAACAACCAACGTATCGGTTCGACCAAAACCCCTACAGGCTTTTCCTTTCCATTCAAGGAATCCAAATTGGGCTACCATGATTTGATTGCCACCGTTTACAGCGAAGGCAAACCCACAGCAGACACCACCCGTTTGGAGTTGGTTTCCAGTATCCAACCGAAGTTTTTAAAATATACCATCGTAAATACCTACCCCCACGATATTACCTCGTACACCCAAGGCTTGCAGTTTTATAACGGCGTCTTGTACGAAGGCACCGGCCAATATGGCGAATCCAAGTTGTTGCGTACCGATTACAAAACCGGGAAAGCCGATTTAAACGTGAATCTTGACCCGAAGTATTTTGGGGAAGGGATAACCGTTTTGAATGGAAAAATATACCAGTTGACCTGGCAAGAAACCACCGGATTTGTCTATGAGGTCTCCAACTTTAAAAAGATTAAAGAATTCCAATACGACAAACAAATTGAGGGTTGGGGATTGACCAACGATGGAACGAATTTGTACCAATCGGACGGAAGTGAAAAAATCTATACGTTGAATCCAGAGACTTTAAAAATCACCGGAAACATCAATGTCTACTCGTTGGACTCCAAAGTGAAAGAACTCAACGAATTGGAATGGGTAGACGGTAAAATCTATAGCAACGTATACCAACAGAAAGCCATTGTAGTCATCGATCCAAAAACGGGCGCGGTGGAAGGCGTATTGGATTTATCCGGTTTAGAAGCCAAAATCACCAAGTTACCCGATACCGACGTACTTAACGGCATTGCCTACAATCCGACTACCCAAACATTCTTTGTAACGGGCAAGAACTGGGACAAACTATTCGAAATCAAAATCACCGAATAAATGCCTACTGCGGACCACATGCCTAAATCGTGCCGCGAGAATTGGCTCGAACTCAATCCCGAAGAACGGGCACGCTTTTGCACCCTATGCCAGCAGAATGTCTGGGAAGACCACACACCCACCCCACAAGAAATCGAAGACTTCAATGCGCATTGCGCCCGTTATCAGAATCAAAATCAAGATTCGAAAGGATTCATTGCTAAGATAAAACGATTGGTGAAGAAAGGGTGACTTTAGACTTTAGACGTTAGTCGTTAGAGTGACTAGTGACTAGTGACTAGTGACTAGTGATTAGTGATTAGTGACTAGTGATTAGACTTATGACTTAAGACTTTTGACTTTCGACTTTTGACTTTTGACTTTCGACTTTCGACTTTCGACTTTCGACTTTCGACTTTCGACTTTCGACTTTTGACTTTTGACTTTCGACTTTCGACTTTTGACTTTCGACTTTCGACTTTCGACTTTCGACTTTCGACTTTAGTCGTTAGAGTGACTAGTGGCGTTTTTAAAAAGCAAATTATTCATCATCTTCTTTCTTATAACCTTCATAATAATAGGATTGTTCAATTCCTTTGAAGATGACTTCTCTATTTTCAATTTCATCTGTTAAGTTTTGTCCTAATAGAGTTCGTAGTTCTAAATCATTTATTGGACTTCGCTCCATAGCTTGTAAATAAAGTGATTTATCTACAAACTGCCAGTTAACTATTTTTTTTAGTCTTGACTTTAAAATCAAATCAAGCCAGATTCTCATGGTTCTGCCATTTCCTTCCATAAAAGGATGAGCGATATTCATTTCAACATATTTTGAGATTATTTCTTCAAAACTGTTTTCTGGCATTTGTTCAATCTTAATTAAAATTTCATTTAAATAGAGCGCATTTGCAAATCTAAATCCGCCTTTAGATATATTCACAGTTCGAACATTTCCAGCAAAATCATACAAACCATTAAATAGATAATGATGTATTTGTAATAAGCCCTTTGTCGTTCCAATTTCAATTTTTTCAATGTCATTAGATTCGAACAAGCGAAAGGCATTTTCTATACTTTTTCCATCAATATTTCTCATAAGAAACTATCTATTATTCAAATTCAAAAATACTCTAAATATTTGTTATTTTAAATTTAGATTTTAGAATTTAGATTTTAGAATTTAGAATTTAGAATTTAGATTTTAGTCCCGTAACTTCACTTCTACAGGAATTTTGTTATTTGGAATTTAAAATATTGGAATTTTTATTTTAGACTTTGGTCGTTAGAATTCTTCCTTCAT
>JBDKGM010000031.1:0-5123 GCA_039798185.1 Bacteroidota bacterium | reverse complement strand
TGAATTTCAGAGTCGACCTCTTCATTTTCATCTTTGGCATTCATCTGTTCGGAAATATAATTTCCTAGTTCGATTTTACTGAAAAACGAAGGCACATAATCCCCTTCTGTTTTGAAGAATTTTTTTAGCAAAAAATCGGAAATCCAAATAATAAACGAAGAAATAAAATTGAAAAGCGTATAAAATACATAGCTGGGAACGGCAAAGAATTTCATCACGCTATTCGCATAAATCTGAAAAAACACCTTTGGAAGAAACTCGGAGGTAATCAAAACGATAAAGGTTGACACCACGGATTGAATCAACACATTGGTCAGATCATCAAATTTAAAACCCCAATCGAAGATTTTGTGCGTGATTAAATCCCCCATAAAAAACCCATAAACAACCAATGAGACGTTGTTTCCAACGAGCATGGTTGCTATAAACTTGGAAGGTTTTTCAGTGATTTTGGTTAGCACACGAGACAAAAACGTGTCTTGCTTTTTCTCAATCTCTAAATAAATTTTGTTTGAGGAAACATAAGCAATCTCCATCCCTGAAAAAAAGGCGCACAATATCAGGCAGATGATGATTACGAGTATATTCATTTACGATTGTGATGAATTTTGTCGATTTTTAAATTTCTTGGCAAAATGATTTCGAAAGAAAAACAAAAATAACGAAACCAAGGCAATTCCGACACTTATCCAAGGTTTTGGCTCCTCTTGCCAATGGGTTGCTGCATCAAAAGTAAAAAAAAGTGCTGCTACCAAATAAAGATATTTTGTAAAATTTAGATACCCCATTTTATTCTGTTTGTTCTAATTCACCTGAAACGCGTTGTGAATTAATTATTTTTAAATCTTTACTAAAATCGACACCTTCCCCATAAGATACTCCTTTTGGATCAGAAAATTTATATCGTTTTTCGGTAAAAAACCATTCGTTTTTTTGATCAAAATACAATTGCTCTGTTTCAAAAACTTGACCCGCAGTGTTGGTTATTTTTACATTACCCTGCAAATCAATCAAGTCTGTATCTTTGAAACTCACTCCGTATTTTGCAGTCACATAAGTGGGTGTTCCTTTTTCATCATATAAAGTGACACGAACACCTTTGGGAAACTCGGTAAAAGGATACTTTACTGTGGCATAATCCAACATTTTCGGACTTTCCAAGATGGATTTAATTCGCCCAGAATCGGTGTATTTAATTGCAATTGAGTCTGCATCACCGCTGGGATTAAATTCTGAAAAAACAGATTTCTGTACTTCACGGAAATTCCCTTCACAAGCCATAAGTGTTGTAAAAGCAGTTACCATTAGTGCAATAGAAATTCGTTTCATCCTTACCAGTTCACTTTTTGATTGATCCAACAACCTAAGTCTGCCGTATTCTTTTTGCCTTTTGAAGCAGGCGTTTTCATTTTTGCTTTATATTCCAATGCTTTTTTCTGAGCTGCAGCTGTGTATTTTGGATCAATATTACCGGCTTCCGATACTGCTTGTGCTGCTAAAAAATACAACGCATCGATTTGCTTGTCTTTAAACTCACAAAAAGCAATCGAAGCTTGATACACTTCACCCATCAATAAAGGATAATTTGGGTTTTTAGGGTCTGCCTGCATCGCTTTCTTGAGTAGAGTGGCTGATTTTCCTGGATCATATCCTAAAAATAGCATAGCTAAATTACTTGCTCGCTCCGCTTTTACAGCCAGATTCTCTTCTGTATCAACAGATGCTAGCAAATAAGGTTCAGCACGCTCTAGGGATTCTAACTTAAACTTGGCCATGCCAAATAAGTAGGAAGATTGCGCCGTTTCTTTTAACTTGTAGGTATGTAATGCAATCGTCATAAAAGTTGTGCTTCTCGGACATTTTTCAAACATTTCATTCGTAAAAGCCAAATACAAATCAAAATCATTAAGTTTAGTATCAATCACATTTTGAATCGTTTTTTCTAGACTTTCACAAGTCACACGTTCTTTAATGATTGAATTAGAGCTCATGTATTGAATTAAATTTTCAAATTCAACGGCTTTATTAGGAAACAACTTCGCATTTTGAATCGCTTTGATTTTAACTTTCAAATACTCTTCAACGATATTCAGGGACAATTTATTTTCTTTCTTATCCAACGCTAAAACCGTATCAAAGTACAATTTTAAAGCCATTGGATCTTCAAACTGCTCTTTCCTCTTCACCATTGCCTCTTGAAGTAATTGAAAGATTTCAAGCTTGGAAATTTCGCTATCTTCAGAAAGCAATAAGGCTCTTTTGGAAACCGTATTGGTGGTTACATCTGGAAAATATTTTTGGAAGTTAAAATAGTAATTTAAAAGCTGGGTTTGCTTTTCTTTTTTATTTTCAGGTGTCGCATTATCGTATTCGTAACGCAAGATTTGCTCACCTTTGGCATATTCTTTAAAGGTTTTTTCTAGGCAATTGGACTCGTACTGTTGCCACATTTCCAATAAACTTTCCGATTTCCCGTAACGATAAAAGTCTTGGAAATCATCCGGTAGATTACAATTTTCATTTTGTCCTTGACTTGACAAGAAACACAAGAATAGAAATAGTTGGATGTATTTTTTCATCGTCAAAAATTTTACGATTAATCAAATTTTCTTTTTTGGAACCATTGATCATTGAACGACAAGCTAAAACCAATATTAAAATAGCGTTCACGCACTAGGTTGTTAGTAGTTGTTCCTTTAGTTCCGTATTCAAAAAGTAAATTCATATTGGAGAAAGTCCCACGCACTGGCAAACCAAGTCCAGCAGTTATAGCTGTATCAGTAATAGATTTATTATTGATCACTAAACCTGTATTTTCATAACGGATTCCGGCACGATAGACCACACGTTGAAAATAACTGGTAAACGATTTATAGTTGGGGATATAATAGCCTCCAAAGCTATAACGCATCGCATTCTCAAATTGTACATTATCAATTTCATTATAGCGATTTCCAAAATTGCTAGAGTTCTGCATTAAAACATTCGCTCCTAAAGACCAATGATTTTTTTTACCAAATCCTAATGCAAAATCAAATTTTGACGGAAGTTTTAATTTTGAATCATCTACATTCAACGTCTCTTCTTGCACAGCAATTTCCCCACCACTAGAAGTCCAACTAATTAAAGATAATGATCGATCGTTTTTAAAACGCAAAGTAGATTCTGGACTATACGTTAATGAGGTGTAAAGGAAATAACTTTTTTTAATTGCTTTTTGATAACGCATTCCCAAATTGAAATTCACACCACCTGCATTTGAAACATTAATTTCTCGGGTCGCATATTCTACTCCGCTGTAGGCATTGATGGCTTTGGTTTCGATACGCCCAAAATTATAGTGCACATCGGCTCCTACTGAAAAATTAGGTGTAATAGAATAAGCAGTTCCGAAGAAAACCTTATTGATCCCTCCTGACCCAGTATACTGACGAATTAAATTAGATTGATTTGCATTTAAAACATTATACCCAACCGATGAATACGGCATAACTCCAAATGCGAATCCCATATTTTTGGTTGGAATAACGGCAGCGATGTAATCCAAACTCGTACGTTGTGCTTTACTCGAATCTGAATTTGATTCAATTTTACCCGAACCAAAAGTTCCCCCAACGGTAAACGATGTTAGTCGGATTGAAGAAAAATAAGCCGGATTTTGCAAATTTACGTGTATACTATCCGCTTGCGATGTAATTCCGCCCATGGCACGATTTTCAATGGTTCCTTTGAATCGCACATCGCCTATTCCGTAGAATGAATAGGGAGAACTAGTACCCTGTTGAGCTATTGCTAAACTGGAAATTAAAAAAAGAACTACGGATGCAATATTTTTAATCATTCGTTTGATATTGATGTAATAAGACAATACTTTCTAATAAAAAATTAGGATTGGCAAATATGGTGTTTTTTAAGTGACCAGCCAAAAAATTGGCGTCTCCACCCGTTAAAATTATGATAATGTTCTCTTTTTCTTCACAATAACTGTTAATGAATCCTTCCAATTCAAATTGAAGTCCGTTTATTACTCCTGAATGAATCGAAGCTGAAGTTGAATTTCCAACCAATTTAGGGTGCTCTTCAGCTATTAATAGGGGTAATTTTGAAGTATGTTGGTGAAGCGCCTGATAACGCATTTGCATACCAGGACTTATTGCTCCTCCACGATATACATCATCTGCACTAATGTAATCATAGGTAATACACGTTCCTGCATCAATGATTAATCGATTTTGCCTGGGATAACGCATAACAGCACCCGCCGCCAAGACCATACGATCCAACCCTAAAGTATCGGGAGTTGCATACGCATTTAAAAATGGATAGCTCCAATTTCGTTCCACTTGAAAAACAGCATACCGTTCTTTGAGGTGGGTTATCACTATTGCAGCCTCCGAATTTACAGAAACATACCCTATTTCCTCAATATTTGTATGAATTGAAAAAATATTTTCAAATGCTTTTTCATAGTCTGAATAGTCAAGCCAGTACTTATTTACAAGACTAGTTCCCTCAAAAACAGCAGCTTTGATTTGTGTATTTCCAAAATCAAGAATTAGTAGCATGGCAAAATGAATTAGAGTGTAAAAGTACAAATAGATTTTTTTTGATTTTTCTTTTGGATAAATTAAAAATGGTTCTATATTTGCACCCGCATTAGCAACGGTACCTTAGCTCAGTTGGTAGAGCAACGGACTGAAAATCCGTGTGTCCCTGGTTCGATTCCTGGAGGTACCACAAAAGCCCAGACAAGTAGTTTGGGCTTTTTTATTTATTCGCCATGACAACTTTATATATTTTACATTCCAAAAAATTAGACCGCTATTATATTGGTGAGACACATCATCTTAACACACGATTGGATCGACATAATTCTCACACCTACACCAAAAACTTTACAAAGATTGCTGAAGATTGGACGGTAGTTTTGTCTTTTGAACATCCCTCAAGAACCACTATTCTCCGACTGGAACGATTTATCAAAAACATGAAAAGCAAAGTGTTCATTAAAAAAATAATTGACAATCCTTCTTTACTCAATGCTATTATTGAAAACAAAGGATTCTAATGTCCCTGGTTCTCCCGATGCTTCGGGACTGGAGGTACCACAAAAATCAAAACCC
>JBDKGM010000030.1:0-86164 GCA_039798185.1 Bacteroidota bacterium | reverse complement strand
TAATGTCGTAGGTAAACGTTTGCTCTTTGTAGGAAGATAAAAACTTGGTGCCCGACTTATCTACGACTTTCTCCCGTTTGATGGAAATCTTTTTGTCCCGACCCATACTCAAACTCAAGGTGTCGCCCGTTTGCTCTGGATTGATGAAAGTTTTACCCACATTCATTTCTTCAAAAACAATATTAGCTTCACCTGGCAATAAATTGTATTGCCCGTAATTGTCGATTTTTGCTAATAAATAAGCTTCTTTTTCTAAACGCGGCGCACTGTAGAATTTGTAAGTGGCCGGAATCTGAATTTCTTTCAGCGATACACTGTGCATTTTTCCATTGGACAACACATCATACGGAATGTCAATGTCGAAATTCACGTTGAGTTGGGATTCGGAGATTTGGGTATAGTCGTCGATGCCTCTGTCATAATCTCCATCAGCATAAGTTGTATCTGAATATTTATATTCTTTTTTTGCGGCATCATTTTTAGTGTAAGAATTTGACATGGCTCTATAACCTTGGACAACTACTTCTTGTATTCTATTATCCTGATACCTCAAAAACCATGCTTCTTGCAACGGCGCTTCATTGCTTTGATTCGGGTTGCCGCTGGATAAACTCATTTTAATTTTTTTCCAATCGATACCTGTAGTTTGCCAAACTTGTGCTTTGTATAGCAATTGAATCGGGTCTTTGATACTGTTGGCCCGTAAATCGTATAACGGTTTCCAACCTGCGCTGTTGGTGATATAGGAAAAATTTAGGTTGACAGTTCCTGCCACTTCATTTAATACTTGCAAAACCAATTTCCCTTTTGACATTTTTTCTTCCTTGGCGGTATTCAGTTGCAAACGCGCATTTAAGTTGGCCAAGGTTTTGTTCCACTTGGTTTCTTTTTCTTTGAATGCTTCAATCTGGTTGTCCAATTCGATGCGTTTCGCCTTGTAATACTCCACCATTTTCATTAATTCAGCCGTATTCAAACCAGAATTTGCGCCACCTACTTGTTGGTTGGTGTCTAACAAGCCAATCGTTTGTTGGTAGGAGTAGATTTGAATCTGAACTTTTTTGATTTCTTTTTTAACGATTTCAATGCTATCGCGCACTTTTTTAATAGCGGGATTGCTTTCGTCAATTTCAAATTCAGAGATGTAATTTTTAGTAAACTGCACCGACATTACGGTAACTGATTTTGGGGCTTTGATCTGCAACGTGCTCTCGTTGATGTAATCCGCTACATTTTTAATTACGATTTCACTGTTTCCAACAGGTAAGTTTACTTGGGCAGAATGTTGCAATTCGGCACCACTGAAATAGACCGTTGCGCCCTGTGTTTTGGCGGTAGTAAACAAAGGTTTCTGGGCCCAGATACTCATAGGAAGGAGTAACAGCCAAAGAATATTTTTCATGTTTGGTTTTCGGTTGGTTATTTGTGTTAACGTCGGTGTCATGGTTTCTATTGTTTGTAGTTATAATTTTCCTAACGATTTATTTTTATCGGAACGAATTTGGTAGCTAAAGCGCACTTTTTTAGAAGCATTCGATTGCAAAGTAATAGTCCAGCGTAAAAAGCCTTTTTCTTCGTCTATTTTTGATTTACTTTTCTCAGTGAGTTCGATGCGAATCGATGCATCATTGCTTAAAGGATATTGATCCCTAAGATCAATTTCAACGGCTTCTTTTTTGTTGTTTCGAACGGTAATTTCATAAGTGAAGTGTTGCTCTTTTTGGGTCGATAGAAAACGAATTCCTGATTGCTGGTTCACTTTTTCGCGAAGCACCGTTATTTTTTTATCCCGACCCAAACTGAGGCGCAAAGTGTCTTGGGTTTCATTGGGATTTAATTGGGTCGAACCCACTACCGTATCTTCAAAATACAACTGGGCTTTGCCCGGCAATAAATTATATTTTCCAAAGTCGGTGATGGATGCCATTAAAAACACATCGGTATTGATTTTGGGTACACAATAATACTGATAAGAAGCTGGAATCTCCAGATTTTTAATTTCAATTCCGTGTTTTTTCCCATTCGAAACAATATCATACGGCAAATCGATTTCAAACGAAACGTTGAGTTCACGCTCTACCACTTCGGTGTAATCCGAAACGTCTTGTTTCGTGGTAATAATGATCACTCCGTTGGAACCACGCGTGCCAAATTCAGCCACTGCACTGGCATCTTTTAACACTTCCACACTTTTAATCGCATTAGGAGGGAGACTACGAAAATTCTCTGCGCTTGAAGGCTTACCATTGATGATGTATAAAGGTTCGACATTGGCCTTACCAGAAGAATATCCTCGAATGATAATTTTACTTTCTGAACCAGGGTTGCCTGTAGCACCTGTAATATTGACACCGGCAAGTTGACCTTGAAGCGAATTTAATACGGGAGCATTGTTAAGAATAGCCACTTTTTCTTTTCTTCCATACAGATTGCGATAGACCAAGGTCCACGCTTGTTGTAATGGTGCTTCATGCTGGGTTGCCGGATTTCCATTGGAGAGGGTGAGTTTAACTTTTTTCCAAGGGATGCCGGTGGTTTGCCACAACATACTTTTCATGACCAAGTCCAACGGTTCTGTTAAAGAATGGGCTTTTAAGTCATAGGTAGGTTCCCAACCGGCTAATGGTGTGATATAGGATATGTTTAAAGTTACGGGGCCAGATTGGGTATGGGAAACATACAGCACCAATTGTCCTTTTGAAAGCGACGGATCACTTGACTTTGGTGTCAGCCGACTTTGCCAAACCGCTATTTTTTGTTCCAGTTGATTTTGTTGCTCTTCCCATAGTAAAGCTTCCCATTTTAGCGCGACAATTTTAGTTTGAAAATACGTTGAAAACGAAGTCAGTTGTTGGGTAATTAATCCCGATGATGGATTTTGTAAAAGGGTATTGGCCAATAATAAGCCCAATGTTTTGTCTGCGGCATTGCGTTGGATGACTGCTTTTTGTAACAAGTTATTGAACTTTCGCAAACTATCGTGAACGGGTTGCAGTTCGGGATGATCAAATTGCGGATCGTATTCGGAAGCATAATTTTGGGTGAATTGGGAGGCCAATACGGTTACAGATTTTGGTGCGCTTATCCGCAAGGAAGATTCATCCAGTTGATTGGCTACGTTGGAAAGCACGATTTCAGAGGTGCCTTCAGGTAGAGCTAAGGTTGCTTTTTGACGAAGTTCGGCTCCTGAAAAATATACCGTTGCCGATTGCAATTCCGCTTTCGCAAAATGAGGATGTTGTGCCCAAATTGAAAACGAGCATAGGGATAGAAGAAGTAGTGTTTTCATGTTTACTTTTTTTGTTGAAAATAATACTCCGTTCTATGATACCAACTTGATTGATTGCCGTTGGGATAACTGTGCACATACCGCAAACAGATGCGATTATCACGTAAAGAAAAAACGACCCATTTACCATTATAAGGAGCACCACGCGCTTCAGAAAGCAGATTCACCATAAGTGGATCTCCGCTGTACAACAGGGTGTCTTGACGGCAAGATTTCACATAATCTAAGATGGTTGCTCCCGAAATACGATTACCGGGATTTCCCACAGCAAGCTCTGAAATAGTAGCACGTTGATTGGGCATATTTTCATGCCATCCCGACTCATAGCGGTAAAGCATTTCCCATTGGCTTTCTGCAGTGATTTTTTGATCGCTTTCCTTTTTGAAATTGGAATTCCAAACCGTAATAGTTGCCAGATCCCGTTTGATAATTTCAGGATCAGTGATGCGGGTTAAATATTTTTCAAAGGGATTATCACTAAGGCTAAAACTCCAAAGGATAAGACAAAACGGGATAAAAAGTAATTTTTTCATACAAAGGCTTTTCTTCTAAGAGGAGCCGTTGTATAAAAAGGTTGGAAAGGATGTTATTTTTCTTTTTCTAAAGCAATACCTAACGCAATAATGTTTGGGAAATAGGGAAATTCAAATTGATTCGCCAACGTGAAGGTATAGGTTCCGGGTTCGAAATGTTTTCCTGAAAAAAGCAGCTGTTTTACATCACAAACATCACCCGTACAATCGCCAACTTCTTCTCCTTTTTCGTTTTTAATCCGTAATGCAACCGATTCTTTATTCAAAACCGCTGTTTTAGAAACCGTAACCTGTAACGGTAATTGAGCAAATTGTGATCCATACACAAAACTTCCTTGAATAAAGCCGCTATAATTACCAGCTTCTTTGACGTGAAGTATAAATGTTCTGGCCTCTGATTTAAGCCATTGATGGTTTTCAGGAAATTCATAGGTTTCATGGAGCATAGTGTCGCTTTGACACGATACAAGAGCTAGTGCAAAAGCACAGCAAAGTAGCCAAAAGATTTTCATGGTTGGTGTTTTTTTAACTAACGTAGCAATTCCCGTTTTTCGTATATCCGATTAGAATTCAGGAAACTCGATTTGTAAACTGTCAATCGCTAAGGAGTCTACTTTATTTCCTTTGATTCGACTCAAAGCAGGCCCGGTTAATCGCAGCGGTTCATGATAGCCAAGGGTGTCTTCAGCGGTAATTAACTGGCGTCGTAACATCAATTTGGTTAAAAAATCTTGTTGTTGTAGGGCGAATTTTTTCTGACTCCGATCGCCATCAAATCGGTACATAAAACCTTTGGGCTTGGGTATAATCGTTGCCAAATACAAGCATTCTTTTAAGGTGAGTTCTGAGGGTCTCTTTTGGAAATAATAGGCCGCCGCTTCGCCAATTCCATACACATCAGGCCCCCATTCGATAATGTTGAAATAAACTTCCAGCATGCGTTCTTTGGTGGCAATGCGTTGGTTTTCTAATATATAAACTAGAAGGATTTCTTCCAATTTTCGGGATAACGTTTTTTCTCGGGTGAGAAATACATTTTTTACCAATTGCATACTGATGGTACTTGCACCACGCGCAAATTTTTTGGTGCGAATATTTTTTGCAATGGATTGTTTAAAGGCTTCCGATATGAATCCGCGGTGGTGCATAAACGAAGGGTCTTCGCTTGTCAAAACACATTTCTGAAGGTAAGGCGAAATTTCAGAAAGCGGAGTGTACATTGGGTTGTCGATACTCACCAAAATAGGGCGTTGCGGTACGCCGCGTTCCATGGCACGGTAAACAAATTCGGTATTAATTTTACTCAAGTCGGCCGCACCATATAACACAATTTTCAAACCTTCCGGTTCCAGTTTATTTTCAAAAACGACTTCATTGGGTTTTTGGTCATTGTATTTGAAATTCAGAGAATAACTAAAACTTCCCATTGTTTTCATGCCTTCAAAATGGGAAAACAATCCTTTGGGCAAGGCATCAATAAAATCTTGTGCTTTCGTTTTGGGGATGTGAAGTTGGAGCGCATAGGTTTTGCTTTCCGCTTTTTCATAGAAAAGATACGGACGGCATTTCAATTTGCCCAAAGTAAGCAGCGAACTCGAGTCTAATGCGATACTTCGTTCGCCAATAATCCAATGAAAATCCATCCGGGCATTGGCTACTTCTACATCCTTGGAGGCGATTTTTGGGTGGTTGAGAACCAATTGTTGAATGGAAGCATATCCATCTGTATGGAAATCGCCACTGTCCATTCCTAAATTGTCTAAATGAAAAGCAGCCGATCGAAAGGCAGTTTTTAAACGAAATTTATGTTGTAAATACGGTAAAACAACGGTGTCGTTCTTTGGATTTTTAAAGACCAAGTCGGCTTTACGATTCCTTGGATCAGCAAAACCAGACAGTTGCCATTGTTGTTGGATATCACCTTCGGTAAGTTGTATGGCAGTTGTTAATTGTTCGTTTTTTAAGGCCAATTGGGTGAAGTCCACGTGCACTTTATGCCCTTTGTCGTTGATTTTTAAGGCAAAACCGGTGACATTCATTTGTGTAGGAATCAAATTTAAGAAGCGAGAAGTTAGGCGATTGGCCACTTCTGCATAATCCAACGTGCTGGTATCCTTTTGCTTTTCTTTCTTTCGCAAAAAAGCATCAAAATTGGATCCGTTTTTTGTTTTCACCAATTGGATATAACCGCGATTCACTTCCAGATCGGTAATTTGAACGGTGCCAGTTAGTAGTTTCCAAAAACTAAAACCCGTTCGTAAATGACCGATATAGAGCAAAGTGTCTGCTTTGAAGGGTTTTACGCTAATGGCTTCCATTTCAATATGGTTTAAACCTTCAAAATGGGGGTTTTTAACCACGAGTTGGCATTGGTACTCGTTTTGCATTTTTACCGCTGCTTTGGCGATGACTTGTTCTAAAATAGCATTGCGAAATACAAGTCCCAAAACAACACCTAAAAGAAGAATTCCTAGGGTGCTGAAAACAAAGATTTTGATTTTTTTACGTGAAAAGTTCAATCGTTTCATCCAAATAATTCACTAACGACTTCTTCAATCTTGGAGACCATTACGATACGTATTTTTGAATTGTGTACCGCAATTTTGTTGTATTTCGAAACAAAAATGGTGGTGAATCCCAACTTTTCCGCTTCTTGAATGCGTTGTTCAATGCGGTTTACGGGACGAATTTCTCCCGATAAACCCACTTCTCCAGCAAAGCAGACATCTTTACCCACGGCAATGTCTTCATTGGAAGAAAGAATGGCGCCCACTACAGCGAGGTCAATAGCGGGATCGTCAACAGAAATACCGCCAGTTACATTCAAGAATACGTCTTTGGTGCCTAAACGAAATCCGGCACGTTTCTCTAGTACGGCCAAAATCATATTCAGACGTTTGGCATTATAGCCTGTGGTACTGCGTTGCGGTGTACCATAAACCGCTGTAGAAACTAAGGCTTGGATTTCGATCATCAAAGGGCGCATACCCTCCAAGGTGGAGGCAATGGCCGTGCCCGAAAGTTCTTCTTCGCGATGCGAAATCAATATTTCAGAAGGGTTAGAAACTTCGCGTAAACCTGAACCTTGCATTTCATAGATCCCGAGTTCGGCAGTTGAACCAAAACGGTTTTTTAAAGCGCGTAAAATGCGGTACACATGATTGCGATCGCCTTCAAACTGAAGTACGGTATCCACCATGTGCTCGAGAATCTTAGGTCCGGCGATGTTGCCGTCTTTGGTGATATGTCCGATGAGAATGACTGGTACATTGGTTTCTTTGGCGAATTTAATGAGTTCAGCAGTGCATTCTCGAATTTGTGAAATGCTACCAGCCGTCGATTCAATGTAGTCGGTATGTAAAGTTTGAATAGAGTCGATGATTAAGATTTCAGGATCGACTTCTTGAATTTGACGGAAGATATTTTGTGTTTTGGTTTCAGTTAAAATGAAACAACTTTCGTTATTAGGGTTGATGCGTTCGGCGCGCATTTTTATTTGCTTCTGACTCTCCTCTCCTGAAACATATAAGGTTTTGTAGGGAAGCATCAGTGAAAGTTGTAGTAAAAGTGTACTTTTTCCAATCCCAGGTTCACCTCCTAATAAAACTACCGAACCCGGAACGATACCGCCTCCGAGCACACGATTGAGTTCACCATCACCTGTATTCAAACGGATTTCTTGTGACGAATCGATTTCTTTTATTTTCAGAGGTTTGGGTGCTTTTTTAACTTCGGTGGTGGCTTTCCAAGCAACTTTTTCCTCTTTTTGAATAATTTCTTCAACGATGGTATTCCATTCTTTACAAGCATTACATTGCCCTTGCCATTTGGCGTATTGGGTGCCGCAATTTTGACAGAAAAAAGTGGTTTTCAGCTTAGCCATTGCACAGGTAACTCCTTATTTTTTCTTGGTTTGAGGTTTAAGTTCTTCTATTTTGTCCATCATCATGTCTTTGGTCAAATCACCGATGGGTTGGAGTTGAAAGGCATTTTGGTAATGTTTCATCGCCATTTTTATATCGCCATTATTTTCATAAAACCGTGCCATATGGTAATCGGCCAACATGGATTTTGGATAGGCTTTACGGGCGAGTTGTGCTAATTGTTCAAATTCATTGAACGCTTTATTTTTGATAATAGCTGCTTCGATCGCTTTAAAGTCATTGATACGAATGTTCATTTTCATACCTAATGCTTTTTCTACTAACTCGTATTTGTTCTTTAGATAATCGGCATAGCCTGATTGAAGGGTAACAATTTTCTCTTGAAATTCATTCGTAGAAATCGGTTGATACACAGAAAAGAATTGATACAGTGCACTTGGGATTGCAAACGGAACCAAAGAATAATGAGAACAGCCCTTGAAATCATCAAAGCGATAATTTACAGTGCTAATATTTGCAGCTTTAAAGTTGGTGTCTAAAGTCGTTATTTTATCTTTAATAGATTTTATATCTCCATCAGCGGATGCTACATAGTAAAACATATTTGATTTGAAAGTAGCCATTCGTTCGGGAATGTGGGCTTCCATATCCAATGGCATTACAGGACTTAACGAGATAAAGGCATTAAAGATGGGGTTGTCTTTGTAGAGGTAAAAATTCATAAAACCCGCAGTAACATCGTGACCTGCCACAATTTTAAATGGGGCTATGCGAAGGTTTTTTTGCAAATAAGGGAGTAATTCGCCTCCAATAAATTCATAAAACGATTCCCCAATTCCATCAGGAAGTCCGGTGGCTTCGTCAACTTTACATTCTTCGTCGCGTTCTGTTTCTGTGGTATGATTTAGTCCGACTAAAATAACTTCTGGTAAATCATCCCAATAATACCCATATTTCAAGGTTCCGAGAATAGGATCAAAAAGATAATCTCCATCTAAAGCTAATAATAGTGGAAAGGATCTTTTGGTGTCTTTACTGTAAGAGGGTGGTAGCGAAATGGAAAGAAAACGGTATTTATCCAAGCGATTGGAAAAAATACTGTCTTTTATAACTTGACCAAATCCGTTTAGACTCAGGGCTAGAGCTAAAATCAGAAGTGTTTTTTTCATTTTTTGTTATCCGGTTGATTTTTGTGTTTAGAGTCAACCAATATACCAATTATTTTCTATTTATGAAGGGTAAAAGAATATAACCTACGAGTCCTAATAAAATTGTCAGTAAGGTTTGGGATGTCCAAGCCAAATAACCAAAGGCGATGCTTGTTTCTTCAGAGATGCCATAAAGGCCAAAAATCAAGGAGATAGAGAAGGGGAAAGCACCAATTCCACCATTAGTAAAACCTATAGCTAGACTTCCGAAAATAAATCCCATAATCACAATGCTGAATGGGATGTTTTTAGTTTCTGGTAGCGCAAAAATGGGAATATAGAACATGATCAAGTAACAGGTCCAAATCAAAAGTGAGTGAAAGAGATAATGCCATTTTTTCGGCATGTAGATTACCGTTAAAATACCTTCTGTAAGTCCGGATAGTTTTTGCTTTAATTTTTTTATGATACCCCATTCGGCATAAATCCAAATGAGAAAAAAGAGAACGGCCAAAACTACTAACGCCAATCCAGAATAGGCTAGTGTTCGTAGAGAAACATTATGATCAGTAAAGAATTGATGTAGTTTTTCGTATTGCAAGACAAATCCGAGCACGACAAAGAGGAAAAAAAGAGCAAGATCGATAATTCGTTCGGCAACAATGGTTCCAAATGCTTTGTCAAAGGGGACATCTTCGTATTTTTTAAGTAGGGCGGCACGTGTAACTTCGCCCGAACGAGGTATGGTTAAGTTGACTAGGTAGGAGACGCAAACAGTTAGAAAGTTAGTAGACATTTTGGTTTCATAGCCCAATTGTTGAAGTGCAAATTTCCAACGATAGGCACGGGACCAATGACTTATCACTGCTACGGAAAGTGAAAGCGCAACATAAAAATAATTAGCGTTCAGCAAGCTTTTCTTGATGTTAGCAAGTTCTGAATTGCTTAACGATTGGTATTGGTAAAAGATAATACTACACCCGATGAGTAACGGAATGATTAAAAGTACTACATTTTTTAGGGATGTTTTCAATTGAAATTACTTCAAAAGATTGGTTGTTTCGTCGGGGAACACCAACCAGGGTTTGAACTGTTTGGCTTCTTCAAATTCCAATAAGGCATAGGAGATAATAATGATGATATCACCTGTATGCACTTTACGAGCGGCGGGTCCATTCAAAGTGATTTCGCCTGAATTTCGTGCGCCTTTAATCGCATAGGTTTCGAAACGCTCACCGTTATTAATATTTACAATGGCAACTTTTTCACCTTCAATCAAATTGGAAGCATCCATCAAAGCTTCATCAATCGTGATGCTACCGATATAATTTAAATCGGCTCCAGTCACTTTCACACGGTGAATTTTGGATTTAACTACTTGAATTTGCATGGGGGCAAAGGTAAATTAATTTAATGAAATTGTGTCAATAAGTCGAACATTGTTTGCAAAAACAGCAATGAATGCGCGATAGGTTTTGTTTTTTGATTTGCGAATACACGGCATTAAAGTTTCTTCATCAGCAATTTCGATGTATTCGAGTTGAAAAATCGGGTGATTTTCAAAGGTTTTAGTCACTCTTTTTTTCAATTCAGTAGCGGTTAGTTTTGAAAAATGCGATTGTAAATCGGTTAAAGTTTTATAGATAATGGAAGCTGCTTTGCGTTCGTCAACAGAGAGGCGTTCGTTGCGCGAACTCATCGCTAGTCCGTTTTCTTCTCTTAAAATAGGACACGGGACAATGGTTACAGGAAGTTGTTCTTTAGCAACAAGTTTTTTTACAATTTGTAGTTGTTGAAAATCTTTTTCGCCAAAATAAGCGAAAGTGGGTTGTACGATTTCAAATAATTTTTTCACTACGGTTCCCACTCCGTCAAAATGGCCAGGGCGAAATTTTCCTTCCATTTGAAATTCCAAACCGTCAAAAGAATACGATGTTGATTTTGTATTTCCTTCATAGATATCCTCTACAGTAGGTGCATAGACAATGATTGAAGGATCTACAGATTTGATTTTTTCTAAATCCGCCTCCAATGTTCGGGGATATTTTTTTAGATCTTCAGGGTTGTTAAATTGAGTAGGATTAACAAAAATACTAATTACCGACAGCGTATTTTGTGCTACTGCAAAGTTAAGTAGCGAAAGGTGTCCCGCATGGAGTGCTCCCATAGTCGGTACAAAACCGATAGTGGCTTTGGAAGTAATAAGCGAATCAAGGTGTTGTCTTAAAGCAACTTTATTGTCAAAAACCAGCATCGTTACATTTTACTTAAATAGGGTACAAACTTACAGTCTTTCGTGAAAAACTCCATAAAATTTTGTAGTTTTGCGTGTTTTTTAAACAGCAGTAAAACCAAAACCAACAATAATCAACCCATGGAAGATAAGAGGATATTGTATGTATCATCTGAAGTAGTGCCGTATTTGGCTGAAAATGAGGTGTCATTAATGTCGTATGATGTCCCGAAAATGATCAATGATCAAGGAGGGCAAATTCGTATCTTCATGCCAAGATATGGAAATATTAATGAGCGTAGACATCAATTGCATGAGGTGATTCGTCTTTCTGGGATGAATCTTGTCGTAAACGATGTTGACATGCCTTTGATTATTAAAGTGGCTTCTATTCCGAAAGAACGTATTCAGGTATATTTTATCGATAATGACGAATATTTCAAACGTAAATCTACGTTTACAGATGAAGAAGGTGTGATGTATCCCGATAATGACGAGCGTGCCATCTTCTTTGCTAAAGGAGTGGTTGAAACCGTTAAGAAATTAAATTGGGTGCCCGATATTATTCATGTTCACGGTTGGTTAGCTTCGTTGCTTCCGGTTTATATGAAGCATTACTATAAACATGAGGCCTTATTTTCGGAAACAAAAATTGTAACTTCAGTTTACAATACAGGATTTGAGGGTGTTTTGGATTCGAAAGCAATTGAAAAAGTAAAATTTGACGGTATTCCTCAAGACAACATCCAAGATTTAGAGCAGCCTACCTATCCGAATTGGATGAAAGTGGCCATAGAACATTCAGATGCTGTAATTATTGGTTCAGAAAATTTGGATGGAGGTTTAACAAAAATTATAGAATCTTCAGGAAAACCTTTTTTACCTTTCACCCCAAAAGAAGCATTTGCGCAAGCCTACACTTCTTTCTATAAGCAAATGTTATAAATTGGTTTTTATGAAATTAAAGCGTTTATTAGCAGTATTTAGTGCAGTTGTCGCCTTGGCATTCGTGTCGTGTGATAAAGAATTTTCCGATGTTGGAGCGGATTTAGTAGGAGATGAACATTTTGGTTTGAACTCCACGAATTATGATGTTACCGCTTACAATCAGTCTACTGGTGACGTGCAAACCAACGATATGGCTGTTCAATCATTAGGCTATTACAATAATCCGGTATTTGGAAAAGTCAAAGCGAGTATTGTAACGCAATTGGAATTAACGGCAAACAATCCAAAGTTTTATGCGCCAGATGCGATCGATTCGGTATACATGCACATTCCGTATTATGCAACAATTACAGGTGCTGATGATTCCGGTGCAGCTATTTACCGTTTGGATTCCTTATTGCCAGCATTTGACGCTACCAATACGCCAAAAATTAAATTGGGTGTTTATGAGTCTGGATATTATATTCAGGATTATGACCCATCAACCAATCTTCAACAAATTCAACGGTATTATTCCAATCAGCAGTCTGAATTTGAAGCAGTCATTGCCAATGGCGGACAGCGTTTGAATGATGATAATACCAAAATTCAAGACGCAACGGTTACAGATTACAGTCAGAACGATCAATTTGTATTTAGTAATCAGCCGATTAAATTTTATAAAACTAATGGAGATGTGCGTGAAACGCTTGGGCCTGGTATTTATATGAATTTAAATAAGTCGTTTTTTCAAAATAAATTTTACAATGCTCCTGCTGGTGCACTTCAAAATAATAATACGTTTAAAAATTATTTTAGAGGCTTATTCTTTAAAGCAGAAAGTGCAGCAGGAAGTGATGCACAAGGAACATTAGCTCGACTCAATTTAAGTCGAGGAACCATAACGATTATCTACAAGGATTTTTTGAGTCAATCAACGTATGAGAGTAGTTTGACCGATCCTACAGTAAAAAAAGTAAGAAAGAAAATTACATTGAATTTAACGGGTCGTACCGTAAATTTCTTTGATTCAGATTATTCCAATCCTATTGTGCCAGATGTAACACTTGGTGATGAGCGTATTCAAGTTAAAGGAGGTAAAGGATCTATGGGTGTGATTTCTTTGTTTGGAGGTCAGCCAACAACGAGTTCGCCAATTTTACAACAAATGAAAAATGAAAATTGGTTAATCAATGAAGCCAATATGATTTTTTACATCGATAAAACGGCTATGGCAAATGCTCCAGAGCCGAATCGAATTTTGCTATATGATTTAGATAATAACCGTCCCGTTATTGATTATTACACCGATTTATCAACGGCGGCCAATTCCAAATTCAATAAAGTGGTGCATGGAGGAATTATTTCTAAAGGTTCTGATGAGCGTGGTGAATACTATAAAGTGCGATTAACCAATCATATCCGAAACTTAGTGGATAAAGATTCTACTAATGTGCGTTTAGGCTTGGTGGTCACCGAAAACATAAATAATGTAAATCGGGCGTATCTTAAAGTACCATTTACAGTAGGTTCAAAACAAACCAAATATGTGCCAGCCATGTCCGTTGTGAATCCACTTGGTACGATATTGTATGGATCACATTCGAATGTGCCTGCAGATAAACGAATTAAATTGCAAATTTACTATACCAAACCTGACTAAAAAACAAACAGATTATGTGTGGAATTGTTGGATATATAGGACACAGAGAAGCTTATCCGATTGTAATCAAAGGATTAAAGCGTCTAGAATATAGAGGCTATGATAGTGCCGGAGTCATGTTGTATGACGGCTCAGATTTAAAAGTCTCCAAAACAAAAGGTAAAGTTTCCGATTTAGAAGAACGTGCCAATCAAGAGATTTCAACGCAAGGAACAATTGGTATGGGTCATACACGTTGGGCGACTCACGGGGTGCCAAACGATGTAAACTCACATCCACATTTATCCAATTCTGGAAATTTGGCTATTATCCACAATGGAATCATTGAAAATTATGAGCCTTTAAAAAAGGAGTTAATGAATCGCGGATATACCTTTAAATCCGATACCGATACTGAAGTTTTAGTCAACTTAATTGAAGATGTTCAGAAAAAAGACGGATTAAAGTTAGGTAAAGCGGTACAAGTTGCCCTAAACCAAGTGGTTGGAGCTTATGCTATTTGTGTTTTTGATAAAAACAAACCCGATGAAATTGTCGTGGCTCGTCTAGGTAGTCCGTTGGCAATTGGTGTAGGAGAAAATGAATTTTTTATCGCTTCAGATGCTTCACCGTTTATTGAATATACGTCAAATGCTATTTATTTAGAAGATGAAGAAATGGCCATTGTTCGTTTACATAAGCCGTTGAAAATCCGTAAAATCAAAGATGATTCGTTAGTAGATCCGTATGTGCAAGAACTACAAATGAATTTAGAGCAAATTGAAAAAGGGGGTTATGATCACTTCATGTTGAAAGAGATTTATGAACAACCCAATGTAATTAAAGATACCTACCGCGGGCGCTTACATTCGTCAACAGGACTGATACAAATGGCAGGAGTTGAAGATAATCTCGAGAAGTTTTTAAATGCAGATCGTATTTTAATTATTGCTTGTGGAACTTCATGGCATGCTGGTTTAGTGGCAGAATACATTATTGAAGAGTTTGCTCGTATCCCAGTTGAAGTTGAATATGCTTCAGAATTCCGTTATCGTAATCCAATTATCACTCCAAAAGATGTGGTGATTGCTATATCGCAATCGGGGGAAACTGCAGATACTTTAGCCGCAATTAAGTTAGCTAAAGAAAAAGGTGCTTTTGTATTTGGGGTATGTAATGTAGTAGGTTCTTCCATTTCTAGAGAAACAAATGGTGGTGCTTATACCCATGCTGGTCCAGAGATTGGGGTAGCTTCCACTAAGGCATTTACTACGCAAATCACGGTATTAACCATGATGGCTTTGCGTTTGGCGAAAGCAAAAGGAACCCTATCCAACTCGGATTATTTCCGTTATTTACAAGAATTGGAATTGATTCCAGAAAAAGTATTGGAAGCCTTAAACACCAATGAAATTTCGAAAGAAATCGCTGCGATTTATAAAGATGCTACCAACTGTTTGTATTTGGGAAGAGGTTATAATTTCCCAGTGGCTTTGGAAGGAGCTTTAAAATTAAAAGAGATTTCATACATCCATGCCGAAGGATAT
Source organism: Bacteroidota bacterium (assembly GCA_039798185.1). Classification (GTDB taxonomy): domain Bacteria; phylum Bacteroidota; class Bacteroidia; order Flavobacteriales; family Flavobacteriaceae; genus Flavobacterium. Next base: position 70,961 of record JBDKGM010000030.1, on the reverse strand, counting down.
CCAGCAGCAGAGATGAAACACGGCCCCATTGCTTTAATTGATGAAAAAATGCCCGTAGTTGTGATTGCTCCTAAACAGGGACATTATGACAAAGTGGTGAGTAATATTCAAGAGATAAAATCGCGTAGCGGTAAAATTATTGCTATTGTGACGAAAGGTGATGTTCAAGTAAAAGAATTGGCCGATCACGTGATTGAAATTCCGGAGACTTCAGATGCATTGTCTCCATTAATTACAACGATTCCATTACAATTATTGTCGTATCACATAGCTGTATTGCGCGGTTGTAATGTGGATCAACCTAGAAATCTAGCGAAATCAGTTACGGTAGAGTAACCATTTCTCAAAAAAATATTTTTTTAAAAAGCAGGACAGTGTTCCTGCTTTTTTATTTTATTCTAAAAACCCTAAAATCCATTCAAAATTCATTTGATCAACATCCTATTTCTGTTGATTTAATAGCTATTTGTTAAGAACTCGCTGTTAAATTGTTTTAAAAAATTGACAGATTAGAAAAATTATGCACGCATAATTATTAATTTCAAAAATATTCGTATTTTGGCTACATAAACCAACAAAATAATATCAAATGAAGATTTACCATCTTTTTGTAACACTGTTTTTCTGTGCGGTGAGTATGGCACAGACAACAATTACGGGTTCGGTTAAGGATAGCAAGAACGAACCTGTGCCAGCAGCCAATGTGAAGGTTGCCGGAGAATCTTCAGGAACTGTCACGGATGCGGACGGTAAATTCACCCTGAAAGTTTCTAAAAAGCCACCTTTTTCTATTGAGATCTCCAGTATTGGATTCGCTTCTCAAAAAGTGCAAATCACATCAGCAACTCAAAAAGTTGACGTTGTTCTTCAAAATGAAGATACGCGTTTAGAGGAAATTGTTGTTTCTGCATCACGTACACCTGAGCGTATCAAAGAATCGCCGGTGACTATTGAGCGAATGACTATTAAAGACATCAAGAAAACGGCATCTCCTTCATTTTATGATGGGTTGGAAAACTTAAAAGAAGTGCATATGAATACGAGTAGTATGTCCTTTAAGTCGATCAATACACGTGGTTTTGCAACCGTTGCAAATACGCGTTTTATGCAATTAGTGGATGGAATGGATAACTCTTCTCCATTATTAAACTTTGTACTAGGAAACTTAATCGGGATTTCTGAACTCGATGTACAAAGTGTAGAGTTACTGCCAGGTGCTTCTTCTGCGTTATATGGTGCCAATGCTTTTAACGGTATTTTGTTTATGAATAGCAAAAGTCCTTTTACAAGTCAAGGTATTTCTGCATACGCAAAATATGGTCAAACGAATCAAAAAGCTGCTGGAGCCAATGAATATGTGGATTATGGTGTGCGTGTAGCGCATGCATTTACAAAACATTTTGCGGCAAAAGCTAACTTTTCGTTCATGAAAGGAACCGATTGGTATGCTACAGATTACCGTGATAAAGATTTGGTTAATAATATTGGAATGGATCGTTCTGCACCTAACTATAACGGAATTAACGTATATGGTGATGAGGCTTCAACTAACCTTAGAGGTGTTGCAACAGGAATGTTAAATGCAGGGGTAATCACACCTGCTCAGTTTTCTGTGTTCCAACAAATTTTACCGAACTACAATGTGTCTCGTACTGGTTATAATGAGGTAGACTTAACCGACAATAAAGTACGTAATGCGAAAGTAGATTTTTCTTTACATTTCAAACCTTGGGGGAATGACCATGAAATCATTTGGCAAAGTAAATTTGGTTTCGGTAATACCGTTTATCAAGGTGCAAACCGCTACTATTTGAATGGCTTCTTTATGCAACAACATAAATTAGAATTCAAAGGGAAAAATTATTTCGTACGTGGATATTTTACTACAGAAGGTGGTGGAAATTCCTATGACATGTTGTTTACAGGTTTAAATGTAAACCGTCAATGGAAATCCGATGCAACATGGTTCGGGCAATATGCGGCTACGTATGTACAATCAACCTTAGCTGGAGCTACTCCAACTCAAGCTCACGCAGCTGCGCGTAATATTGCAGATACAGGACGTTTAATTCCAGGCACACCTGAATTCCAAGCAGCTTTCAACAGAGTAATTGCGGATTCTGATGTTTTGACAGGTTCAAAATTGGTGGATAATTCAAAATTATACCATTCAGATGCTAATTATAATTTCAAAGATTTAATCAAATTTGCCGAAATTCAAGTAGGAGGTTCGTTCCGTATGTACCAATTAAACTCTTACGGAAGAATTTATACAGATAAAGGAAATGATATTTTGTACAGAGAACAAGGTTTATATACTCAAGTTCAGAAGAAATTCATGGAAGATCGTTTGAAATTTACAGGATCTGTACGTTATGATAAATCTCAAAATTTTGATGGTAATTTCTCTCCACGTGTATCGTTGGTGTACTCTGCAGGTGAGCAAAAAAATCATAACTTCCGCGGTTCATTCCAAACAGGTTTCCGTAACCCAACTACACAAGATCAATATATCGGATTTAACGTAGGTAGCGCTGTATTATTAGGTTCTGCTGCAGATAACTTAACACGTTATACAGAAACTTTACCTGTTACATCAGCATCAGGTCAGGCAATCGTTGGAGGAACAACCACGACAATTAATGGTAATAATGCGTATTATAATTCGTATACAGCAGCATCTGCTTCTCAATTTGGAGCTCTTGCAAGTACAGATCCTATAGCTGCTTCAGCATTATTACGCAAAGCGAATGTGAATTTGGTAAAACCAGAAACCGTAAAAGCCTTTGAATTGGGATACCGTGGTCAAATCAAGAACTTATCGTATGATTTAACAGGGTATTATAATATTTACAATGATTTCATTGGAAACATTAATGTGGTAACTCCCTTATATGGTACAGCTCAAGATGCACCAAATCCTTTAGCGGGTCCAACAAATCCAGGAGCACAATCCATTGACGCTTTAGCAACAGGTAATACCCGTGTATTCCAGTTATATACCAACACTGATGTAGAAGTACGTTCGTTAGGTTTCGGAGCTGGATTGAATTATAAATTACCAAGAAACTTCGAGGTGAGTGCAAATTATAACTATGCACAATTTGATTTTGATCAAGGTAAAGATCCAGGATTTGAAGCTGGTTTTAACACACCAAAACACCGTGTGAAAGCGAGTATCAGTAACGATAAATTATTTAAGAATTTTGGTTTCAACATCAGTGGACGTTGGAATACAGGTTACCAATGGGAATCTACATTCGTAGATGGTTGGATCAATGAAGCGACTGTTTTTGATGCTCAAATCAATTACAACATCCCAAAAATGAAAGCGATTATTAAAGTAGGTGCAACCAACCTTGGTGGTAAAGAATACCAACAAGTTTTAGGAGCTGGTTTTATCGGTAGCCAATATTTTGCATCATTAACGCTTAACCCATAATTTTAACTAAAAACATCTTTTACCATGATAAAGAATTTTAAATGGCTATGTATTGTTGCAATTGCTTTTACAGCTTGTAATAATGATGATGAGGTAGTAGCGGATCCAAACTCATCAGACGGTCAGCCTTTGACTGCTGGTACTGCGGATTTCTCTAAATATGTTTCTTTAGGAAACTCTCTTACTGCGGGTTATGCAGATAATGCACTATTTATTGAAGGACAAAAAGGCTCGTATCCCAACTTGATGGCACAAAAGTTTGCACTTGTTGGAGGTGGTGAATTCAAAATCCCTTACATGAATGATAATGTTGGAGGATTGTTGTTTGGAGGAACGCCTATTCAAGGAACACGTTTGTACTTCAATGGTTCGGCTCCTGTAAATGTTTCAGGAACGCCTTCTACTGAAGTAACCAATGTTCTAACTGGACCTTTCAATAATATGGGGGTTCCAGGCGCAAAAAGTTTTCATTTAGTAGCAAATGGTTACGGAAATGCTGCAGGTGTGCCACTAGGTCAAGCCAATCCGTATTTCGTGCGTTTCGCTTCTTCGCCAACTACAAATGTATTGGCCGATGCAGTAGCTCAAAATCCAACATTCTTTTCCTTGTGGATTGGAAATAACGACGTTTTAGCCTATGCGACTTCAGGAGGGACCGGTGTAAACCAAAATGGAAATTTAAATCCAGCAACCTATGGATCGAATGATATTACAGATCCAAACGTGTTTGCAAGTGTGTATTCTACTTTAGTTAACGGTTTAACTTCGAATGGCGCTAAAGGCGTTGTTGGAAACATTCCTGATGTAACTTCAGTTCCTTTCTTTACTACAGTACCCACAGATCCAATTCCAGGATTGCCAGCAGCTAGCGCAGGTCAGTTGAACACATTATTTGGTGCAGTGAACCAAATTTGTGCAGCAATTGGTCAACCCGCTCGTTTTGAAACCTTAGTAGCTGATGATGGAAATGCAGCTACTACAGAGAAAAACCCTTTGTTAATTGCAGATGAAACCTTGGTTGATTTATCAGGGCCAATTGCAAGTGCCTTGTCTCCAGTTTTAGGTCCAACAACCGCTACATTCGTAGGTAGTTTGTATGGAAAAGCACGTCATGCTAAAAACACTACAGGTTCACGTGATTATATATTGTTGACAGCTCGTACTGTAATTGGTACGACTACGGCAAGTGCACCTTCACCATTCAATACGGTTGGTGTTTCATATCCAATGCAAGACAATACGACTTTAACTGCAGCTGAAACAGCAGAAGTTAAAACAGCAACAACCGCATTCAATAATTCTATTGCGTCTATCGCTGCGTCAAAAGGTTTGGCACTTGTGGATGCGAATACATTGTTGACGCAAGTAGCAAATGGAGGCATTTCAAAAGATGGATTCAATGTTACTTCGGTTTATGTAACTGGTGGCGGATTCTCATTGGACGGCGTTCACCCAAGCCCAAGAGGCTATGGATTAATTGCGAATGAATTTTTAAAAGCAATTAATGCAACCTATGGTTCTAACTTCAAAGGATACAATTTTGGAGATTTCAGAATCTTATTCCCAGCAAGTTTGTAATATTTACTGATATGTTTTACAAAACCACCGTACACAGCGGTGGTTTTGTTTTTTATACAGAATTGTAGGTGCATTTAAGATTCCGGTTTGAAAAAATCAAAAAAGGCTTAAAAAAATCACTTTTTTGTATTGATTTTCTATTTCGAAAACATATCTTTGCACTCGAAAAAAAACCGACGTTTTTTCAAATCTAATTCGCTATTAAATAAATACATAAGTAATGTCAAACGCAATAGGAAAAGTTTCACAGATCATCGGTCCGGTTGTTGACGTGGTGTTCAATACTAAAGAGCATGAGTTGCCAAGAATTTACGACTCATTGGAGATTGTAAAAAAAGACGGTACGAAGTTAATCCTTGAGGTTCAGTCACATATCGGTGAAGATTCGGTACGTACTATCTCGATGGACTCTACCGACGGATTGAGCAGAGGTACCGTTGTACAAGCAACAGGAGCGCCTATCCAAATGCCAATCGGTTCAGATATCTACGGACGTCTTTTTAACGTAGTAGGTGATGCTATCGATGGTTTGGGAGATTTACCAAAAGAAGGTGCTAACGGGATGCCTATCCACAAAGCAGCTCCAAAATTTGACGAACTTTCTACTTCAACAGAAGTATTGTTCACAGGGATTAAAGTAATTGACTTAATTGAGCCTTACGCAAAAGGAGGTAAAATTGGTTTATTCGGTGGTGCCGGTGTTGGTAAAACCGTTTTGATCCAAGAATTGATTAACAACATCGCTAAAGGTCACGGTGGTCTTTCTGTATTCGCAGGTGTAGGTGAACGTACACGTGAAGGAAACGACTTATTACGTGAGATGTTGGAGTCGGGAATTATTAAATATGGTGACGATTTCATGCACTCTATGGAAAATGGAGGATGGGATTTGTCTAAAGTAGATAAACCAGGAATGCGTGATTCAAAAGCGACATTCGTATTCGGTCAGATGAACGAACCACCAGGAGCACGTGCTCGTGTAGCGTTGTCAGGTCTTTCAATTGCGGAATACTTCCGTGATGGAGCCGGTTCTGATCAAGGTAAAGACGTATTGTTCTTCGTAGATAACATCTTCCGTTTTACACAAGCAGGTTCTGAGGTATCCGCGTTATTAGGACGTATGCCTTCTGCGGTAGGGTACCAACCTACATTAGCCACAGAGATGGGTGCGATGCAAGAGCGTATTACTTCTACGAAAAAAGGTTCGATTACTTCAGTACAAGCGGTATACGTACCTGCGGATGACTTAACGGATCCAGCGCCAGCAACAACGTTTGCCCACTTGGATGCGACTACCGTATTGTCACGTAAAATTGCGGAATTAGGTATTTATCCTGCGGTAGACCCACTAGATTCAACTTCACGTATCTTAACTCCGCTAATTTTAGGGGATGAGCACTACAACTGTGCACAACGTGTGAAAGAGATTCTTCAAAAATACAAACAATTACAAGACATCATCGCCATCTTAGGTATGGAGGAGTTGTCTGAAGAAGATAAATTATCAGTATCACGTGCTCGTCGTGTACAACGTTTCTTGTCACAACCTTTCCACGTAGCGGAACAATTTACGGGTATCCCTGGGGTGTTGGTAGATATTAAAGATACCATCAAAGGATTTAACATGATTATGGACGGTGAATTAGACCACTTACCTGAAGCGGCTTTCAACTTGAAAGGAACTATCGAGGATGTGATCGAAGCCGGTCAAAAAATGTTAGCAGAAGCATAATTCAACTATTTTAAATGATAAATTTTGAATTATAAATTAATTTAAAATCTAAAATTTAAAATTTAAAATAATATCTAATGGTTTTAGAAATAGTATCACCCGAAGCAACGTTGTTCAAAGGAGAAGTTACCGCAGTAACACTTCCTGGTGTAGATGGATCGTTCCAACTCTTAAACAACCACGCTCCTATCGTTTCCATTTTGAAAGATGGTGCTGTGAAAATTACAGCAAGCTCTTTCAATTTTGACGAAACTGTAAAAGGTCGCTTTACCAAAATTAACGACCAAAACTACAGTCTAGCCATTAACTCGGGAACGATCGAAATGAAAGACAATAAAGTCATTGTATTAGCCGATTAATCCCGACTAATTCAAAATAAACAAAGCCCGATGCAACTCTATGTATCGGGTTTTTTATTTGGAGCTATTCCGGCTCTCCGCTGTATCTCCCTCCTCACGTCGGGAGGATGCCGCTGCGATCCGGGCTAAATCCCGTATATTTGAACGATGAAATTTCCAAAAAAACTACAGCATAAGTTACAACAACGTATGGACGAGAACGCCTTACGCCAGTTACCTGTATATGGGAATCGGGTGGACTTTTCTTCCAACGATTATTTGGGATTTGCACAAAATAGCGCCTTGTTTGATTCCGTACATGATTTTCTCACCGTTCGAAATAGCAAAATCAATGGGGCCACAGGTTCGCGCCTCATCTCAGGAAATCATACCTTATATACCGAAACAGAAAAGTTAATTGCCCAATTTCATCAAGCCGAATCGGCGCTGATTTTTAATTCGGGCTATGATGCCAACGTAGGTTTTTTTAGTGCCGTGCCTCAACGTGGCGATGTTATTTTGTATGACGAACTCTGTCATGCCTCCATTCGGGACGGACTCCAATTGAGTAAAGCCAAATCCTTTAAATTTAGTCATAACAATCCCGAAGATTTACAAGGGCTATTGGAGAAATGGAATTCCAAACGCACTGCTGAACAGCACTTCGAAATCTATGTCGCTCTCGAAACCGTCTATTCCATGGACGGTGATACGCCGCCACTGGAAGAAATCGTGCAGCTGTGTGAACACTACAAGGCATTGTTAGTAGTAGACGAAGCCCATGCTTTGGGTGTTATGGGCGAATATGGCGAAGGAGTTGCGCAGTATTTGCAAGTACACTCCCGCATTTTTGCCCGAATCGTAACCTTTGGAAAAGGCTTGGGTTGTCATGGCGCTGCAGTATTGGGAAGTCAAGACTTACAAACCTACTTAGTCAATTTCGCCCGAAGTTTTATTTATACTACGGGTCTGTCACCGCATGCTGTGGCTACCATTCATGTTGCGTATCAGTTTTTGCAACACGAGCAGGCCACTGTCAAAGCCTTACAAGCGCGTATTGTGCACATGAATCAAGAGGTAAAGCGTCTCGGACTCCAACCGTTATTCGTGTATTCTAAATCGGCGATTCATTGTGCTATTGTACCAGGAAATGAAAAGGTGCGCCACTTAGCGCAAACGCTTCAAACGGCGGGTTTTGAGGTAAAACCCATTTTATCACCCACTGTTCCTGAAGGACAGGAACGCCTGCGTATTTGTTTGCATGCCTATACGCCTATGGAATCCATTACATCTTTGTTGGAGTTGTTGGCGAGCACATTGTTTCAGTAGGAGCAGGAATTGCGGTAGGGATAGTAGCAAAGTGCCCTGCCTGACGTTAGGAAGGCCGGCACTGCGAATAGCCCGGGCCGAAGGTACCGCCCAAAATAATAAGCTTTCGTTAAAATTTGATGGGATTTTCCATTCACTTCCCGAACTTTGCCAAAAAAGGGTACTATGAAATTATTCATTACGGGAATTGGAACCGACGTAGGGAAAACCGTCGCAGCCGCCATCGTAACGGAAGCGCTAGAAGCCGATTATTGGAAGCCTGTTCAAGCGGGTGATTTGGAGGATAGCGACACGCATAAAGTCAGACGCCGCATATCCAATAGCAAGACACAGTTTCATCCGAATGCGTATGCGTTACACACGCCTGCGAGTCCGCACTTGGCCGCTTCATTGGACGGAATTACTATAAATGTAGCACAAATTCAAGAACCGAAAACAGATAATCATTTGGTGATTGAAGGAGCTGGCGGTGTTTTTGTACCGTTAAATGCTACAGATTGTGTGATTGATTTGATTCAGCCCGATTATCAAGTGATTGTAGTTTCGCGTCATTATTTGGGCAGCATCAATCATACCTTATTGACAATAGAAGCGTTACAAGCGCGAAAAATAAACATTGCCGGAATTATCTTTTCGGGCGATGAACACGAACCGACCGAATCGATTATTTTACATAAAACGAGTGTTCCCTTTTTGGGAAGAATTAATAACGAACCCTATTTTGACGAAAATGTGGTGCGCGATTATGCGGAGCAATTTCGCGCGACTTTGTTGAAGTTGGGATAAGAAACACGAAGCAAGAAGCAAGAAGCAAGAAGCAAGAAGCAAGAAAAAAGAAATAAGAAGTAGTAATTTACAACGCAATTTCTTTTCTCTTTTTTCTTTTCTCCAAAAAAAAATATGAATTTATCCGAAAAAGACCAGCTGTACAACTGGCATCCGTATACACAACATCAAACAGTAGGCTTGTTACCTGCGATTGTCAAAGGACAAGGCGCGGTGTTGTGGGATGAACAAGGCAACGAATATTTAGACGCCATTGCCTCATGGTGGGTGAATCCGTATGGGCATTCCAATCCTGTGATGGCGGAGGCGATTTACAAGCAATTGACCACGCTAGAGCATGTGTTATTTGGCGGTTTTACCAATAAGCCGGCGGTCGAATTGGCGGAGAAATTACTTTCGTTGTTGCCTTCCAATCAAAAGAAATTGTTCTTTTCCGATAACGGTTCGACCGCGGTGGAAGTTGCCCTCAAAGCGGCGATGCAGTATTTTTATAATAAAAAAGAAGTCAGACGCCGAATTCTAGCCTTTGACGATGCCTTTCACGGCGATACTTTTGGAGCGATGGCTTCGAGCGGTATTACCTTTTTTACAGAAGCTTTTCAAGGATCGCTTGTCGATGTATACCGTATTCCGGTGCCGGTGGAAGGGCAAGAAACGCATGCCTTGCAGGTGTTGGAGGACCAATTAAAAACGGGAGAATTTGCCGCATTTATTTTCGAACCCTTATGCCAAGGGGCGGCGGGAATGGTGATGTATGCGCCCGAAGTTTTGGATCAAATGCTTGTACTTTGTCGAAAATACGGAGTGTTTACGATTGCCGATGAAGTCATGACGGGTTTTGGTAAAACCGGGAAAAACTTTGCCTGTGATTATTTGACGGAGCAACCCGATATGTTGTGCCTGTCCAAAGCCTTGACGGGAGGAACGATTCCGATGGCAATTACGTCGTTTACCCAAGAAATCTTTGACGGATTTTTGGATACCGATGTGAACAAAGCGTTATTTCATGGGCATACCTTTACAGCGAATCCAACGGGTTGTGCTGCGGCCTTGGCGAGTATTGGATTGTTAGAATCGGCAGAAATGCAAGCGAATATTCAACGCATACATAAGCATCATTTGGCTTTCGCCGAAAAAATGAAAGCACATCCACGGGTAAAAACGACGCGGGTTTTGGGCGTTATTTTTGCTTTGGAGATAGCGCGAGAAGGTGTGGAGAGTTATTATGGAAACTTCCGAAACCGTTTGTATCAATTTTTTATTGAAAATGGTGTGATTTTACGTCCTGTGGGGAATATCGTTTATATTTTACCGCCTTATATTATGACCGATGGTCAATTGGAAAAAGTGTATGAAGTGGTGGAGCGTGCACTAGAAATAGACTAACTTTGCAACCTCAAAAATAGTCAGTGAAACACCGTATTTCCATAACTGCTTTAGCGACCATATCTCCTTTAGGTTCTTCCATAGAAGGCATTCGTGAAGCGTATACTTCTCGAGCAACTGCTATTCAAAAAAAGCGTTTGGGAGCCCATGATTATTGGGTAGCTCCCTTGACAGAGGCTGATCAAGAACGTTTAGAACAATTGCGGTTATCGGATGCGAAATACAAAAACTTAGATCCTTCGGTGCTTATGGCCTTGGATGTGAGTCGCCGTGTGGTAGCGCAAGCGGGTTGGCAATCAGGTGAGGCGATAGGGATCAATATTGGTTCGTCACGTGGCGCCACGCATTTATGGGAACAGTATCACCGCGAATTTATCACAACGGGTAAAACCGCAACTTTGAGTTCGCCCACCACAACATTGGGCAATCTTTCGAGTTGGGTCGCCCATGATTTAAAATCCACCGGACCCGAAATATCCCATTCCATAACCTGTTCGACCGCTTTGCACGCTATTTTAAATTCGGTTGCTTGGATCGAATCGGGGATGGCTGAGAAGTTTATTGCAGGAGGCAGTGAGGCGCCTTTGACCCCTTTTACCTTAGCACAAATGCAAGCGTTAAAAATTTATTCGCGAGAAACAGAAGGGTATCCGTGTAAGGCAATGGATTTAGATAAACTACGCAATACTATGGTGTTGGGTGAGGGAGCAGGTGTAGTAGCTTTGGAACGTCATAACGAAAATGCGTTGGCCTACATCACAGGTATAGGCTATGCTACTGACGAATTGGAGCACAACATTTCCATTTCGGATGAGGCGGTTTGTTTTCAAAAGTCGATGCAAATGGCTATGGGAGATTTACCTTTGTCGGCAATCGATGCCATCGTGATGCATGCGCCGGGCACTATCAAAGGCGATTTGTCCGAATACAAAGCGATTCAAAAAGTTTTCGGCAATCAGTTACCGTTGCTAACGACTAATAAATGGAAATTGGGGCATACTTTTGGAACCTCGGGACTGTTGAGTTTAGAGTTGGCTGTACTCATGTTGCAGGATCAAACGTTTTTTGGAACTCCATTTGGAACAGATTTTTGTGTTACAAAACCGATGCGTACTATTCTTGTGAATGCGGTTGGATTTGGAGGTAATGCGGTGACGTTGTTGATTTCAGCGTAGTTTACAACGACTTTTTTTCCAATTCATTGGCTTTTTCAAAAACCCGATCACTTTCCCAGCCTTTGCGAAGAAGGTAATCACAAAATTTCTTTTTCTTTTTCAAAGCGTTTGATTCGCGAATGGACTCCCAATGGTGAAGGGAGAGTTGTTCGAAGGTGTGCTCGTATTCCTCGAGGTTGATTTCTTTTAAGGCTTTTTGAATCAGAAAATCAGTAAGTTGACGGGCTTTGAGTTCGTTTTTAATCCGCACTTTACCCCATTTTTTTTGATGGAATTTACTTACAGAAAATAAAAGTGCAAAACGCTCTTCGTTTAGGTAATTGTTTTGTAGCAAGGCAACGATTATTTCATCCTTTTCAGTATTCGAAAGGGCAAACTCCCGCAGCTTTTGTAGGACTTCCGCGTGACAGCGTTCCTGATAGGCGCAGTATTGTTCTAATTTGGACAAGACTTCTCTCGGTGAAAGTGCTGAATTTGAGGACAAAACGCTGAATTTTAGGTATTAAATTGTTAATAATTTAGTAATACAAAACTATTGAAATTCTGTGATTTGGATGTAATTTTGTAAGCTGGAAAAAAATTGAATTCTATGATACTCAAAAGGATATTTGTGTTAGTGCTATTACTGTCTAGTATTACGGTGTTTTCACAAGTGAATTTAACTGCTGGTGCTCCAACTTATTTTGAGAATTTCAATACATTGGCTAATACAGGCACTCCAACATGGACGGATAATACAACTCCATTGGTTGGTTGGTATAGTACCAAAAATGGTGCGACGTATGGAATCAATTCGGGTACAAATAATGCTAACAATGTCTATAGTTTTGGAGCTAGCTTAGCAACTGATAGAGCTTTGGGTGCTATTTCTACTGCAACTACTCATCGTTTTGCTGTTCGAATAAAAAATAATGATCCTACGCAGAACATCACTTCCTTAACCATTAATTTTACGGGTGAACATTGGCGATTAAATACTACAACACAGGCATTAGTTTTTGAATACCAAAAAGGAGCTACCGCATTAACAACTGGTACTTGGACTGCGGATACCAATTTAGATTTTGCAAATTTAAGTACTGGAGCTGCTGCTGCTTTAGACGGAACTTTGCCAGCAAATCAAGCGGCAAAGTCATCTACTATTACTATTACTTTGGCTCCAGGAGAGGAGATTTGGTTGCGCTGGACGAAGTCTGCAACAAATAGTCATGGTTTAGCAATTGATGATTTAAATATTACGGCTTCATTTATTTCCCCATGCACCCCACCATCCAACCCTACAGGTTCCATCACAGGAACAACTCCTGCGTGTTCATCAACTACATTGACCTATACTGGAACAGCTACTGCACCAGTAGTTAATTACTGGCAATCTACTCCCACAGGAACATCGACGGCAAATAATGCTGCTTCACCTTTGGCAGTGACCACTTCAGGAAATTATTACGTTCGGGCGTATGATCCTACTTCGGGATCAGGATGTTGGTCCACTACAGCGGTTGGTCCTTATGCTGTGGTGATTAATCCAGCTCCAACTATTCCTGTTCAACCGTCTAATCAATCGATAGCCGCGGCTCAAAACACTACCTTTTCAGTTTTAACTAACAACGCTACTGCCTATCAATGGCAAGTTTCAACCGATAGTGGAGTTACTTGGACGAATCTGACTAATACTGGAGTTTACACTACAGTAACTACATCAACAATGAACATTACTGGAGCAACATTTGCGATGAACGGATACCAATACCGTTGTGTAGTGAGTGGAACGGCTCCTTGTGCAGCGGTGAATTCTAATGCAGCGACTCTTTCTGTAGTCAATGCAATCAACACCCTTGCCGATTTGGGAACGCAAGTAACGGCGGCATTTGTACCACAAGCGACATTAGATCATGTTATTTTTAAATTTCAAATCAGTCCGACAGTCACTACCAATCTGCAAGGAATTGCCAATGTAGTTACTGCGGGAACCTATGTTTCTTCGGATATTGTGAATTTGAAAGTTCGCTATTCGGTAGATAATATACTCGATGCAGCGGATGTGACGTTAAGTACGTTAACTACACCAGGTGTTGCGGGAACTAAGACTTTTCCTGCTTTTACCGCACAATCGATAACCGGCGGCACAACGGGCTATATTTTTATTACTGCTGATATTTCAGGAACTGCAGTTGTTGGCAATACGATTTCTTTAAATGCAGTTACTACGGCGAATTTAATTTTCTCTTTAGGAACCAAAACAGGTTCAACAACAGCAGGTGGAACACAGACGATTGCGCCTTCTGCGCCTTTAGTGCCTGCGAGTTTTACCAAAGGATGTACAACCAATACCACTCAAGTTTTGAATTGGACGGCACCAACAGGAACTTTTGATGGGTATATTATTGTGGCACGTCAAGGTGGATTGAACCCACATGCGATTACTTCGTTAGTGGCTTCTTCTCAAACCTTCAATACCGATTTTTCATTGGCACCTACATATGGAAGTACAGCGCCATTGTCACGTGTGGTGTATATTGGAACGGGAACAACGGCAACGATTACGGGTTTGACGACAGGATCAACCTATGTTTTTGAAATTTATACCTATCGAAATAACGGTCCGACAAACTCTGTTTATTCCACAACATCACGCACAACAACCCAAGTAATTGGATTAAATAATGTAACAAGTGCAACTTCAACGGCTGGGAATACAACTGGTTTAATTGGTTGGGCAAATCCAAATGCGATTTGTTTTGACCAAGTATTAGTTGTGGTTACTTCGGCAGCAGGGATTACGTTTACTCCAACAGGTGACGGAAGTGCGTATACGGCCAACCCTGCGTTTTCTGCTTTTAATCAAGTGGTCTATGCTTCCAGTGGAAACAATGTAAATATTACAGGTTTGACCAATGGTGTAACGTATTATTTTGAAATATTTGTTCGTTTTGGTACCCAATGGAGCACAGGTGTAGAAGTAGCTTGTACACCTCAAAATATTGTACCAACAGTATTTAAAACGGGGGATTTAATGTTGGTTGCCTACGATAACACAGTAGTAGGTGCTGACGATGCTATACGGTTATTAAATCTGGTAGCGATTAATCCTGGGACAAGTTTTATATGGGCGAATGCTACTTATGAAACAGGAGGGATGCCTGCAGCCAATGTTCGTACAGACAAATGGTTTAGTTGTACAGCTGCTCCTGATGGAAATTTACCGTATTTAGAATTTACTTATACGGGAACAGTGCCTATACCTGCAGCTTCAATTATGTGTATTAATACAGTGAGTGCTGGTACAGCTTCTACAATTACTGTTGTCGATCCTTCAGGGACTTCGTATAATAATTTTACGATTACGGGTAAAAATGCTGATGGAACCGTATTAACTAGTCATGGAAGTGTGAATGTGTCGAGTTCGGCTCCCGATTCCATGTTTTTATTACAAGGTTATTTTACTTATAATATTACGGGCTCAACTTTTACAGGAACCGTTTTGTCAGGGGTTCAAGATGGAGGTTTGTGGTACAATTTGACGGATGATTTATCAGCTATTAGTGGGAATAATTTCCGTCGCTCTCGAAAACATCCTCAGTTACTCTGTGCCTCAATGCAAGCGAATACCACAACAGGTGCTTATGAAGTAAGTTACAACACATCTTCTTCAACATACACGAACGGTAGTCGTCCATATTTAATTGCTTCTATTTTAGGTTATACGACCAATTGGATAAATACATTAGGAACTTGCCCTACATCTTCTCCCTTTGTATTAGGAACTTCAGACCCATTTAATAAATGGACAGGAGGAACAAGCAATAACTGGTTTGATTGCAACAACTGGAGTTTATTAACTGTGCCCGATGAATTAACCGATGTGGTAATTGATAATACTGGTGCAAATGATGCTGTGGTAGATTATACAGCATACAACTCAGACACGTATTCTGATTTGGCCAAGTGTAAAGATTTAACAGTATCGGGACGTAAAGTTCAAGTGCAAGGAAATCTTTTAAATAAATTAGAAGTACATGGTAATTTAGCAATTAGCAGTACAGGAATTATAGATATGGATGATTCCAATACTTCTACTGATGATGGTCAGTTGTATGTATATGGTAACTGGACCAATAGTGTTTCAAATACAGCCTTTGAAGAAGGAAATGGAACAGTACATTTTGTAGGCAGTGCTGCGCAAGTGATTAATTCCAACGTTCATACTAATGTTGAGCAGTTTTATAATGTTGTTTTGGATAATGATTTCAACACGACAGTATCTAATAACTTGTATGCGAAAGGAAATCTAGAATTGAAGATTAATAAAATTTTGACCATTGGTACAGGTGATCATGTTTTTGCTTATAAAAAACTAACGAATAATGGGGATATCATCATCAACAATTCGGGACAGTTGGTACAAGTGGATGAAACCGATACAAATGATGGGGATTATTCTGGGACTAAGTTCCGATTGACGCGTACCGCGCAAGCGAAGCATTACGATTATATTTATTGGAGTGCGCCAACGGAGAATTATACGGTAACTAATTTACCTACAGATTATCATTATTCTTGGAATCCAACCTATGCCAATACCAATGGTACTCAAGGGAATTGGAATAGCGCTGCTGGAGCCATGGTGAAAGGGAAAGGATATATTGCAAGAGCTTCCAACAATTCTACTACAGCTGTAGCTTTATCGGCAACCTTTACTGGGAAACCTAACAACGGTCAATTTACTTTGCCTATTAGTCGTGGAAACTATGATGGTGCCGACTATGATGCAGATCTTACTAATGCGTTCAATGCATTGACTACGAAATATGACGACAATTGGAATTTAGTTGGGAATCCGTATCCATCAGCCATTGATGCAGAAGAGTTCTTAGTTCTTAATCAATCAGTTATTGAAGGCTCCATTTGGGTTTGGAAGCATGGATTAAATCCAACTTCATCTACAAGTCCGTTTTACAATAATTACCAATATAATTATAACCCAACTTCAGATTACATTAAATACAACGGTTTAGGTTCTACTGAGCCTGATACCTTTGCTGGGAAGGTTGCATCTGGTCAAGGGTTCATGGTAAATATGTTGCATGCAGCAGCTACACCAAACACCCTAACTTTTACCAATAATCTTCGTGCAGATGCTTCGATTATGTCGTATGACAACACCGATTTCTTCCGGGCTAATTGGATGCAAAATCAAAAACACCGTATTTGGTTAGATATAGTGAACACATCCAATGGTTCTAAAGATCGTACTTTAGTTGGTTATGCGACCAATGCTACAAATGGTCGCGATCAATTGTATGATTGTATTTTCAAAATTACAGGTGATTTGAGTGTATATTCCATGATCCAAGATGAGCCTTTCGCTATTCAAGGAAAAGGGTTGCCATTTAACAGTAATGATCGTATTCCTTTGGGTGTAAATGTGAATGCTAACGGAACGTATCAATTGGCGATATACAAAACGGATGGTTTGTTTGCAGGACAGCAGGATATTTATATTGAAGATAAATTGACAGGTCATTTTCATGATTTGAAAGCGAGTCCGTTTTCAGTTACATTGAACCAAGGAGTGTACAATAACCGTTTCGTATTGCGTTTTAACAATCCAGGTGCGAGTTTAGGAAATTCAGATTTCAACTCTTCACAATCCGTAATTACAAGCGTTAAAAATCAAGTTATTACGGCTCAATCGGCTGATGAATCGATTACAGAAATGCAAGTCTTGGATTTATTAGGCCGCACAATTTGTGTGGTTGAAGGAAATGCTTCAACGACCGTAGCTACACCTAGTTTAACTGTTTCACATCAAACGGTGGTTGTTAAAATCAGGCTGGATAGTGGAGTGGTTGTTACTCGTAAAGTGATCTTATAATTAGATATAATTCATAAAAAAGTCCCGAGAAATCGGGACTTTTTTATTTTGAATATATTGGTCTATTTTCCTTTTATAGATGCTTTGACATTGCGTTCGATGCTGTGTCCTGGTCGTGACCATTTTGGTTTTTCACCTAAAGGTTGGAATTGTGAATCTTCCGCTTCCACGGTTTTAGGTTGCATTAATTTGATAAATGGTTTCTGTGGTTGCAATCCTAGTAATTCAAACATTTTCATGTCTTCATTCACATCGGGATTTGGTGTAGTCAATAATTTGTCACCTGCAAAAATCGAATTTGCACCTGCAAAGAAACACATGGCTTGTCCTTCACGCGACATTTCGGTACGTCCAGCTGATAAACGAACTTGAGTTTCAGGCATTACAATACGAGTGGTAGCAACCATTCGAATCATTTCCCAAATTTCAACCGGTTTTTCGTTCTCCATTGGTGTTCCTTCAACAGCGACTAAAGCATTAATAGGCACCGATTCAGGTTGTGGGTCAAGGGTAGCCAATGCCACTAACATTCCGGCACGGTCTTCAATGCTTTCACCCATACCGATGATACCGCCACTACAAACAGTAACATTCGTTTTACGAACATTTTCAATGGTTTGAATACGGTCTTCAAATCCGCGGGTTGAAATCACTTCTTTATAATAATCTTCAGAAGTATCTAAATTGTGGTTGTAAGCATACAAGCCAGCTTCCGCTAAGCGCTGTGCTTGATTCTCGGTTAACATACCCAGAGTACAACACACTTCCATATCTAATTTATTGATCGTACGAACCATTTCTAGTACTTGATCAAACTCTGGTCCGTCTTTTACATTTCGCCAAGCGGCACCCATACAAACTCGGGATGAGCCAGATGATTTAGCACGTAAAGCCTGTGCCTTCACTTGGCTGACAGACATTAAGTCATTACCTTCAATATCGGTATGATAACGAGCAGCTTGCGGACAATAACCACAGTCTTCAGGACAACCGCCCGTTTTAATAGATAATAATGTTGACACCTGAACTACATTTGGGTCATGGTGTAAACGATGTACAGAAGCTGCTTCAAATAATAAATCCATCAAGGGCTTATTATAAATCGCAATAATTTCTTCTTTGGTCCAATTATGTCTAATTTCACTCATATATGTGAAGGGTTTTTAAGTGTTTCAAAGGTAACGAATTCCGTTGGTTTTGCAATACTAACTCTTTGGGCTTTCGAAGTAACGAATTGCTTGTTCTTTGTCTTTGGCAATCTGTAACTTAAGTGCGTCAAGATTTTCAAATTTTTGTTCGGGACGAATATATTCAATGAATTCAATGGTAATGTTTTCTCCATAAATGGTACTATCAAAATCGAATAAATGAATTTCGATACTTTGTGATTGTCCGTTCACGGTAGGGCGGTTGCCAATATTCATTACGCCATGATATTTTTTTGAATTCAAATAAGCATTTGCGATGTATACGCCATTAACAGGGATGAGTTTCTCAGGAGAATTTATTGCAATGTTAGCGGTTGGGAATCCAATGGTGCGACCTATTTGCTGACCTTGAACTATAGTACCGTTTAAAAGATAAGGGTGGCCTAAATAATGATTGGCAGTACTAATTTCTCCATGTTGAAGCGCCTTTCTAATTTTTGTCGAACTAATAGTCATAGCATTGATTTCTTCAGCTGATATTTGTTCAACTTCAAATCCATAAACCTTACCAAAATGAATCAAATCGTCTATTGTTGCAGTTCGATTTCTTCCAAAACGATGGTCATATCCAATAATGATTTTTTTTACGTTGAATTTTTTAACTAGAACATTTTCAACGAATTCTTCAGCAGTGAGTCGGGAAAATTCTTTGTCAAAGGGATGGATTACAAGAAAATCAATATTTTGATTGGCGAGTAAACTTTTCTTTTCGTCAATAGTATTGAGTAATTGCAAAGTAGTAGCTTCTTGTAAAACGGTTCTTGGGTGTGGATGAAAAGTTAAAACCAAACTTTTTAACCCCATTTTTTGCGCCGATTCTGTGAGTTTTGTAAGGATTTTTTGATGGCCTAAATGCACGCCGTCAAAAGTCCCTAAAGTTACTACACTCCCCTTGGATTCAGGAAATTCTGATATGTTTAAAAAGGTCTCCAATTTGATTAAAATGGCCTCAAAGGTAGGGTATTTTTAGTTTTAAAAACTAATGTATTTACAAATGCGGAGAATTAACAAATTTTCAGCAAAAAACTTATATATTTGTTAGCTATTATAACCAATCTAATTAAAATGAAAAAAAGTTTACTACTTTCTGTAATTTTCTTGGGTTTGGCTACTGCCAATGCACAAACAGGTAGATATTGGTCTCCTGCTGAAAAACGTGCAGATATTGAAAGAGCCAAAGGAACGTTCAGAAGTACATTTCCTATTCAGTATGATTTGTATTCATTGAACTTCAACCAAATTAAATCCAAATTGTTTACTGTTGTTGACCAACCAGGGGCAACATGTGTTATTACCTTGCCTAATTCTCAAGGTAAATTAGAAGATTTTATTGTAAATGAAGCCTCAAATTTTGATGCTCAATTGCAAACTCAATTCCCTGATATTCGTGCCTTTTCTGGAAAAAGTACGGTTGATCCTTCTGCATACTTAAAATTAAGTATTGCTCCTCAAGGTATTAAAACAGTGGTTTTTAGAGCGGGTTCTACAAGTGAGTTTATGGAGCCTTTTTCTGCAGATGGTTCAATTTATGTTGTATATAATAAAAGCAACAACGGACCTTCAATGGCATGGAAGTGTGATGTAAATGACGAGTTTGGAGGAATTGTAGCGCCAAACAACCGTAATACAGGTAATGTAACTTTAGCTAACAACGGTGTTTTAAAAACAATGCGTTTGGCTCAATCGTGTACTGCTGAATACTCTAATTATTTTGGAGCCACAAGTGCAGCACAAGTAAATTTAGTTTTGGCTGCATTCAACGCAACATTAACACGTGCAAATGGATGTTATGAAAAAGATTTAGGAGTACACTTGAATATTGTGGCTCAATCTACGAATGTAATTTACTACAACGCTGCTACAGATCCCTATTCAGCTGCTGCAACTGGAGCAGGTGGAGCTTGGAATGCAGAGTTGCAAAACACATTGAGTGGTAACTTAACAGGTACTGGAACTACATTGGCAGCAAATAATGCGGCTTATGATATCGGACACTTGTTTGGTGCTTCTGGAGGTGGTGGAAATGCTGGTTGTATCGGTTGTGTTTGTACTGATGATACAGCAAGTACAACAGATAAAAATAAAGGAAGTGGATATACTTCACCTGGAGATGGAATTCCAGAGGGAGATACCTATGATATTGACTATGTAGTTCACGAAGTGGGTCACCAATTGGGTGCAAACCATACTTTTACGCATGCAAATGAAGGTTCAGGGTATAATGTTGAGGTAGGCTCAGGTATTACTATTATGGGGTATGCAGGGATTACTAATTATAACGCTGCTATGCACTCTATTGATACGTATCATGTTTTATCTATTTCACAAATTCAAAACAATTTGAATACTAAAACATGTCCGGTTTCTTCTCCTTTAGCAGGTGTTAATGCAACACCAACAGCTAATGCAGGAGGTAACTTTACAATCCCAAAAAGCACTCCTTTTATGTTGATTGGATCAGGTGCTGATGCGGATGGTGATGCTTTGACTTACAGCTGGGAACAAGTAAACGTTGATTCAGCAGGTTCTTACACTGCTGCAAACAGTGTGGCTTCTCCAACTAAAGCAGGTGGTCCAAACTGGATTTCTTATGCGCCTTCTACTTCGCCTGTTCGTTATTGTCCAATTTTACCAACCGTGATGAATGGTGGTCAAACGACTTCTGGCTCAGGAAATATTGTAGTAGAAGCATTGAGTTCTGTAGCTCGTACATTGAATTTCAGATTGACAGTACGTGATAATGCAACTTATGTTGCCAATTCTAAAGTTGCTCAAACAGGAACTGCTAATGCAACAATTACAGTTGATGGTACTAAAGGTCCTTTAACCGTAACTTCTCAAAACACAAGTGGAATTTCTTATACAGTGGGTTCTACTCAAACGGTAACTTGGGCTGTAAATAGTACAGACACAATTACTGGTGGAGCAAATGTTGATATTTTAATTACTACGGATAACGGTGCTACATGGACTACCTTGTTAACAGCTACTCCTAACGACGGAACAGCTGATGTTGTTATGCCTACAACTCCTGCTGTATATTGTCGTTTAATGGTAAAAGCAAGTAACAATATTTTCTTTAATGTAAATAGTACTAACTTCTCTGTAGGGTACTCTATTACTACAACTTGTGCAACATATACCAATACAACACCAGTTGCGATTCCTGATGGTTTAGGAGCAAATACACAAGGTGCTGCAATTAGTAGTGTTATCAATGTTCCTGCTACTGGTGATATCTCTGATGTTAATGTATCTCTTAACGTTTCACATACTTATCCTAATGATTTAGTAATGCAATTGGTTCATCCAAATACAACTACTTTTGTAAATGTATGGAATAGAGCATGTGGGTCAAATGACAACTTTAATGTTACACTAAGTGATGGTTCGCCAGCATTTACATGTGTTGCAAACATGACAGGTACTTATGCGCCTTCAAGTCCGTTATCTGCTTTTAATAATTTACCAGCAAATGGTAACTGGACATTGTATGCGGCCGATTTTTATAACACTGACACAGGAACCTTAAATAGCTGGGGTCTTGAAGTTTGTACAGCGGTTGTACAATTGAATAATGATACGTATAACTTAGATGGTTTTGTAGTTTATCCAAATCCAAATAACGGTATTTTCAATGTGAAATTTAACCCTGCATCTAATGATATCAGCGTAACTGTTCACGATATTCGTGGAAGAGAAGTATACAACAAAGCGTATACAAACAATGGTATTTTTGATGAATCTTTAAACTTAGGAACTGTAGAAGCTGGAGTATATCTAGTAACTGTAAAAGATGGTTCTAAAAAAGAAGTTAGAAAAATAGTAATCAAGTAATTGAATACACCATAAATAGAAAAGCTCCCAATAGGGAGCTTTTTTTATGCAATTGTGTAATTTATTTTCCATTAAATTCATTCATGGTGTTGGCAAGTCCAGCAAGAACAAAAGAGTGGACTGCTGCGGCGCTTGTTTCATAGCGTTCAGGTAATTTAGATTGCTCTTCTTCATTCCATTCGCCCAAAACATAATCAACTTGTTGTCCTTTTTTAAATTGGTCACTTATCCCAAAACGAAAACGAGGATATTCCGTTGTGTTCAGTAAAAGTTGGATGTTTTTTAGTCCGTTATGTCCGCCATCACTTCCTTTGGCTTTAATGCGAATGGTGCCAAATGAGAGGTTTAAATCGTCTGTAATGACCAATATATTCTCTTTTGCAATGTTTTCTTTATCCATCCAATATTTAACCGCTTTTCCACTTAGATTCATATAGGTGTTGGGTTTAAGCAGAAAAACAGTACGTCCTTTAATTTTAAATTCGGCTAAGTCGCCCAATTTAGCAGTTTGATAACTCACGCCTTCTTTTTTTGCTAAAAAATCGACAACTTTAAAACCTATATTGTGACGTGTATTCACATATTCAGCCCCGATATTCCCAAGGCCAACAATCAGAAATTTCTTCATGGGATCTGTGTTTTCATGATTTACTGTTCCGCGAAATAAAGTACGTAACCAATTCATGGGGGCAAAAGTACTTTAAAAATTAATTTTGTTTCAAAAAAAAAGCACCGGAACTTCCGATGCTTTCTTTATATACTTTGAAAAGATTATTTTTTCTTTCCTTTTGCAGCTGCTTTTTCTGCTTTTGCAGCCTCTTGAGCGGCTTTCATAGCAGCACGTGAAATCTTCACTTGACAAACTACTGTATTGTCTGGGTGCATTAATTTGTAGTTATCGCTACCTAATTTAGTAACGTACAATTTGTTACCCATTTGCAATTCTGAAATGTCTGCATAAACATAATCAGGAAGGTTTTTTGGTAATGCTTTTACTTTTAAACGACGTAAGTTTAAGTTCAAAACACCCCCTAAAAGTACCCCTGGAGATGTACCTGTAATTTTAACAGGAACTTCCATTACGATTTCTTTATCTTCATTTAACTGATAGAAATCGATGTGTAAAATCGCATCAGATACCGGGTGAAACTGGATATCTTGTAAGATAACGTTATACACTTTTCCTCCTAAATCAACCGCAACAGTGTGCGCATCTGGAGTGTAAACTAAACTTTTGAAAGCTTTGCTTTCTGCTTGAAAGTGTACTGGTTTTTCTCCTCCGTAGATTACGCAAGGAACCATTCCAGCATCACGTACGGCCTTCGTTGCCTTTTTGCCTACGCTTTCTCTTTCAGATCCTTTGATTGAAATTGACTTCATTATTTAAATTAATTAATTATTTACATTAAAAATTTTCCGCTAATGGAATTGTTGTGCTGTACCATATGCATCACTTCTGCAAATAACGGTGCACAACTCACCACTTTTATTTTCGACGATTCCTTTTTAAGCGGAATGGAATCGGTTACAATTAATTCGCTCAATTGCGAATTTTCTATTTTCTCATACGCTTCTCCAGATAAGATGGCGTGGGTACAAATCGCTCTAACACTTAAAGCCCCTCGCTCAATCATCAAATCAGCTGCTTTGGCTAATGTTCCTCCCGTGTCGATCATGTCGTCCACTAAAATCACATTGCGCCCTCTAACATCTCCAATTAGCTCCATAGTTTCAATAACATTGGCCGCTTTTCGTTGTTTGTAACAAACAACAACATCAGAGGTTAGAAACTTTGAATACGCATAGGCTCTTTTCGAACCTCCCATGTCGGGTGATGCTATAGTCAAATTTTCAAGTTTCAAACTTTGAACGTAAGGCAAGAAAATAGTTGACGCAAACAAATGGTCTACTGGTTTTTCAAAGAAACCTTGAATCTGATCCGCATGTAAATCCATGGTCATGATTCGCGTTGCGCCTGCCGTTTCCAATAGTTTAGCAATTAATTTTGCTCCTATAGGAACTCTCGGTTTGTCTTTGCGGTCTTGTCGAGCGTAACCAAAGTAGGGGATTACCGGAGTGATGTGTCGCGCTGATGCTCGTTTAGCAGCATCAATCATCAACAATAACTCCATTAAATTGTCTGCCGACGGAAAAGTAGAACAAACAATAAAAACACGTAACCCACGAATGGATTCTTCGAAAGACGGTTGAAACTCTCCGTCACTAAATTTTGAGAACGTAACTTTACCTAGCGGTACACCATAATGTTTGGCGATTTGCTCCGCAAGGTGTACACTTTGGGAACAAGCAAATATCTTTGCTTCCGGTTCTTGATGTGACATTGCTATTAATTTGTTGTTTAGTAGTTAGTTAGTGTGTGTTGTGTAATTTGAGGTGCAAAAATAGGAATAAAAATCGACTGTGAAAGGATATTTTTGAGTATTTTTTTATTGTTTATTTCAAATTTTGATTACATTTGCACCCACAAAACACTAAAATCCATGCCCGGATGGCGGAATTGGTAGACGCGCACGACTCAAACTCGTGTTCTTAGGAGTGTGGGTTCGATTCCCACTCCGGGTACAAAACCTCTCACTACGAGAGGTTTTTTTGTTATTTACTTTTGTGTTTCATTCCATTCCATTCCATTTATAAATTAGTTTTAGTTAACGTTCCAAAAATTGATTCTAAAAACGCTATTTTAATTCTAATTAAGGAATTATCACAAGAGTACTTACTACGGGATAATGATCGGATAGCCATTGATTATTGGATTTTTCGGTATGTATTTGACTATCAAGTATCCGAAAATGGGATCGTGTTACCCAAATGTAGTCAATTCGGGCAGTTGCGGTATGCTTGTCTTGAAAACCGTTGAAGGTCCCCATTGTATTATTGGTGTTTTTAAAACGAAATGTGTCTATCCATTCAGCGCTCATGGATTCCCATCGTTTGTTCTCAGGGGTACAATTAAAGTCCCCCATGTATACCATGGGTTCATTTTGTGGATTCAACAGTTTCATGCGTTCCAGGGTAAGCCGTAAACTTTCATCACGTGCCCGTTCACCAATATGATCCCAATGGGTGTTGAAGATCCAGCATCTTTTTCCGGTGTTTCGATCTTCCAAATGAGTATAAGTACAAACTCTATTACAAGCGGCATCCCAGCCCCTTGAGATTTTTTCAGGAGTCTCTGATAGCCAAAATGTCCCACTATCTTTGACTATGAATCGATCTATTTTGATATACAAACAGCTAGCTTCACCAGTTAAATTTTCATCCCTACCCAAACCAATTTTAAAATATTTCGACAATCCTTTTTTCAGATAGTGGACTTGATTGGGTAGCCCCTCTTGAATTCCTATAATGTCTGGATTTATCCCTTGAATTTGATCCAATAACAAAGCTTTTCTATAATCCCAACGGTTTAGACTGTCTGAAGCCACATCTAAGCGGATGTTGTATGTCATGATTTTTATTTTATTTTCTTGAGCTGCGATAAGTAGTGGATTGACACAATTAAAGCAACAAAAAACAAGAAGGATCATTCGCATCATGGCTGTGGATTTAATGTCATAATAATTATACGCTTTTAATCACATAGGTGACAATGCCCCAAATGATTAATTCGTTTTCTTCCGTAATTTTTATTGGGGGATACACTGGATTTTCAGGCATCAGGTAAACCGCCTCCTTTTCTTTAAGTATGCGCTTTACTGTAAATTCTCCATCGATGAAACATACGGCTATTTTGTTATTCGTCGGTTCTAAACTGCGGTCAATAACCATAATGTCGCCATCGTCAATACCCGCACCAATCATCGATGTTCCACTCGCTTTAGCATAAAATGTCGCTTCGCGGTTGCGTACCAATACATGATCCAAGCTGATTTTCGCTTCGTCAAAATCGGCAGCAGGTGAGGGGAAGCCCGCTTTAATACCGCCTTCAAAAAAAGAAACACCTTCACTTGCGGTGAAGTCTGGAATAAAAAATGTGAGTTTTGTAGGTTCTAGCGACATTGTACCGTAATGATATCGTTAATATTCGTCGTAAATTTAGGTGATAAATGGTTTTGTTTCATCTTCCAAGTCCGATTCAAATCATGCATCCCTAAGCGAATTTTTCGCTCGCCCGTTTTTTTGAAATAAAGATCCATAACTTTCATCAAGGCTTCATGCTTCGGATTCTCGTCTTGGAACAAATTATACTGCTTTTGATGTTCCGGAGTAATCGCCGAAACAATCACCCCTGTTTTTTTATATTCTTCACCCTCACGATACAATTGTTCGATCATTTTTGTCGCTACTTTCCCTAAGGTTATACTGGAATTCGTAGGAAACGGTAGTGTTTCTTGGGCGTAAAAATTGTACCGGCCATTATCGGGATTGTGAAATTTGTCTTTGCGCAAATACACGGTGACCACTTGACAGTTGGAATGCTGTTTGCGTAACTTTTCACCACAGACTGAAGCAAAGGTAGACACCCGTTCTTTGAGTTCGTTTAGATTAGCAATTCGACCTTCAAAGCTTCGGGTAACCGCAATGTGTTTTTTGTCTTTGGCTTCTTCCATCTCCAAAACCGATTGGCCAAGAAGTTCGAGTCGTAACCGATTGCCCACCACACCCATTTCTTTTTGAATAAAGGTTTCGTGTTGTGGTAGCGTAAAATCATAGGCGTTTAGGATTTTTTTAGCCTTCATTTTTTTTGTCAAACGAAAACCAATTCCCCAAACGTCTTCAATTTTAGTCCACTTCAAGGCTTTAATCCGCTTCTCTTCCGAGTCGATTACATAAGAACCGCCGGTGCGTTCCGGAAATTTCTTGGCAATTTTATTCGCAATTTTCGACAACGCTTTGGAAGGAGCAAACCCTACACAAATCGGAATGCTTAACCATTTTTGTACCCGCTTACGCATCTGGATGCCGTAGTCTTGGTAATCGATAATGGGCATACCTTCAAAGTTGAGAAAGGCTTCGTCAATACTATAAACTTCTATATGCGGTGTAAAACCTTCCAAGATTTTCATTACCCGACTGCTCATGTCACCATACAGCGCATAGTTGGATGAAAACACATGAATGCCGTGTTCTTGGATTAATTTTCGACATTCAAATTCAGGAGCGCCCATTGGAATACCTAAGTCTTTGGCTTCATAACTACGCGCAATCACACAACCGTCGTTATTCGACAAAACCACGATGGGCTTGCCAATTAACTGCGGTTGGAAGACCCGTTCACAGGAGGCGTAAAAGTTATTGCAATCGACTAAAGCATACATGGGATAAAATTAGGAATTCGTTCCCAAAATCGAAGTTGGAACAAGCGTTAAATTTCGCTTTTGTTCATAAAAAAAGGCTGTCCTTTGGAGACAGCCTTGTATCGAGAATTCAATATTTTATTTTAATAAATCAAACATGCAGCCTGGATAAATTCCCATACCGATATTTAAAGCGATGGCCAAAACTGCTACAACGGTGTATACCCAAGGGAAAGAAGTTGTTTCTGCATCGGCGTCTTTGTTGTACATCGCCAAAATCAATTTGAAGTAGTAACCAATACTGATGATTGAACTGATAACACCAGCAATCACAGCTACTAAATAGCCAGCTTCAATAGTTTGAGTAAATAATGAGAACTTGGCAAAGAATCCCGCAAAAATTGGAATACCCGCCATCGATAACAATGACATCGTTAGTACTGCTGCCAAAATTGGATTCGATTTCCCTAAGCCGTTAAAGTCGGATACATTTTGTGTCGCTTTGTTTTTTGTTACCGAAGTAATCACTGCAAACGAAGCAATTCCTGCAAAGGCATATGCTGCCGTATAGTAAAATAAAGTTCCAGCTGCTGTGGTCAAACTTAGCAATGCTAACAACATAAAGCCCGCATGTGAAATCCCTGAAAAGGCCATCATACGTTTTACATTTTCTTGACGAAGTGCCAATAAGTTACCTACAGCCATTGTTAAAATCGCAATCGCAACGATTACAACTTGGAACAAATGAGGCATATTCGCGTTTAAGGAAGTTACTAGTTTGTATAATGTTGCAACAGCAACTACTTTAGCTAATGTACTCATGGTTGCGGTAACCAAGGTTGGTGAACCTTCGTATACATCGGGTGCCCAGAAATGGAACGGAGCTGCTGCAATTTTAAACAACATCCCGATTAAGATCATGGCAATACCAAAGTAGAACCAAACGGGTAAGCCAGCACCTTGAGATAAAGCATAAATTTCAGCTACATCAAAATATCCTGTAGCCCCGTAAACTAGACAGATTCCGAAAAGAATAAATCCAGAGGCAAACGAACCCAAAAGGAAATATTTCATCCCGGCTTCATTACTTAATACACTTAAACGGTCACTACCTGCTAAGATGTATAAGGAGATGGAAAGGATTTCGATACCCAAGAAAAACATCGATAAATTTCCAAAGGAAACCATAGCTACAGCTCCCGCTAGTAAGAAAATTTTAATCGCAATAAAATCGGAAAACTTCGAAGGTTTATCTTTATAAAAGTCACCGCTCATCGCAAGGATAAAAATCGTCAATACGATAAATAAGCTTGAAAACGCTACAGAGAAATTATTTACAATCACCATGTTGTTGTACCATGCAGAAGGATGATCAAACTCAGAAACCGTGATTCCAAGGATGGCTAAAAGTCCCAATACTGCAACGGGAACGATGGCTTTTCTCAGATTGATGATTTCAGCAAAAAGACAGAAGATGCCTAAACCTGATATAGCAATTAATGTATTCATTCGTATGACGTAATTAAGAACGGTTTATTTGAGTTAGAATTTCCTGAATACTTGGATTTATTAAATCCAAGAGTGGTTTTGGATACAATCCAAAGAACAAAAGAAAGGCAATTAAAGCGACCATTACCAAAGTTTCACCAGCGGTTACATCGGCAAAAACTTTTGTATTGGTTTCTCCAAGCATTACATTTTGGAACATTTTTAACATATAATAGGCTCCTAAAATAATGGTGGTGCCTCCAATAACCGCATACCAAACATTGATTTGCGATAAACTGTACAATACGGTGAACTCCCCAACGAAATTATAGGTTCCTGGTAAAGCGACCGAAGCCAAAACTAAAATCATAAATAAGGAAGTGAATTTCGGTGTTTGCGTACGAATTCCACCCATATCAGCAATTGAGCGTGTTTCATAACGACGGTAGATGATTTCTGCGGCATAGAATAAACCTACGATTACAAAACCATGGGCAATCATTTGCGAAACAGCGCCACTTAAACCGTCATAAGTTAATGTATAACAGCCAGCAGCGATTAGTCCAACGTGCGCTAATGAGGAATAGGCTAACAATTTTTTCAAATCCTTTTGACGTAATGCTACTATTGAACCATAGATTACACCAGCAATGCTTAAACCAAGTACCAATGGCATATAGGATTTAGCCGCTTCTGGAGCAATAGGTAATTGCCAACGCATAACGCTGTACAATCCCATTTTCAACATGATACCCGAAAGCAACATGGTACCTACAGTTGGCGCTTTTTGATAGACCTCTGCCTGCCAAGTGTGGAATGGAATTACTGGAATTTTAATTGCATACGCTAAAAAGAATGCAAAGAAAATCCATGTTTGTTCCACTGAGTTTAATTTCAACTGGTATAAATCTGTCAGTAGGAAACTTCCCGCTTTGTGGTACAAATATGCGAAAGCCACCAACATGAATAACGAACCTCCAAGCGTATAAATAAAGAATTTTAATACCGCTTTTTTACGCGCTTCGATATCATCATTGCCCCATAGTAAAGCGATGAAGTAAATCGGTATTAATGCCAATTCCCAGAAGATATAGTACAATAAACCATCAGCTGCTAAGAATGTTCCTGCCATGGCAAAAGCCATAAAAAGAACTAAAGCATAAAAGTTTTTGGCACTTTTGAATTGATTCGCAAAGGATGATAAAATAATTAACGGCGTTAGTGCTGTAGTAAGTAAGACCATGGCCAAAGATAATCCATCTACTTTCAAAGCAAAATAGGCTTTTGGAGCGGAAATCCAAGGGTAGGATACATTCAGCGAACTAAACTGTTGCACGGTGGTTAATAGGTAAATTGTAACTCCTAAAGCAGCAGTACTAAATAGTAATGCAACTTTGGAGGCTAATTTATCTCCCGCAATAAAAGTAATTACGGCACCTACGAAAAGTAATAATAATAGTGTAGTAACGTCCATCAGTTAATTATTTATTAGCTAAAAACAAATAGATGAAAATCGCGCTGAATCCAATTACAAAAGCAAAAAGATACAAACCGATACTTCCATTTTGTACTCGACTTCCCAAACTTCCTAAGCCATTGGCTAAAGATCCTAAGCTATACACCAAACGAGACAGAGCAGGTTCTAATGTTTCACGGAAGAAGTTTGACAACCCATTAATAGGTTTTACAATTAAAGCCATATAAGCTTCATCTACATAATATTTATTGTATACCGTTTTGGCAAAACCATCGATATCTTGATCTTCTTTAGGAACATAGCCACTTTTTAGGTATTTGTTGTACGCTAATCCAATTCCAATCAAACCACCTGCTACTGCAATTCCCATTAACATATATTCTGTGGTGCCTAAATGATGTTCGGCATGATGCGCTTCACTAAATAATGGCGCTAAATAATGGTTTAACCAACTGCCACCAAACGGTAAGCTAATTAATCCACCCACTAATGATAGAATAGCTAAAACGATTAATGGGAAAGTAATTAACCCCGGACTCTCATGTAAGTGATGTTTCTGTTCTTCAGTACCACGGAAATCTTTATAAAAAGTTAGGTACATCAAACGGAACATATAGAAAGCGGTCATAATAGAAGCCAAGGATGCAATCACCCATAATGGAATATTAGCATGGAAAGCCGTCATTAAGATTTCATCTTTCGAGAAAAATCCTGAAAAAGGAGGAATACCTGAAATAGCCAATGTTGCAATCATCATTGTCATGAAAGTGATTGGCATGATTTTGCGTAAACCACCCATTCTACGCATATCTTGTTCATGATGCATAGCATGAATCACCGAACCTGAACCTAAGAACAAACACGCTTTGAAGAAGGCATGTGTAATTACGTGGAAAACGGCAACGTTGTACGCTCCTAGTCCTAAGGCAAGGAACATCAATCCCAATTGAGAGACGGTAGAATACGCCAGTACTTTTTTGATGTCGTTTTGCAATAAACCAATAGATGCCGCTACTAAAGCGGTTACAGCACCTACAATGGCAATGATATTTTGAACGAAAGGAGTAAGGTCAAATAAGAAATTCAAACGAGTAATCATAAAGATACCCGCAGTTACCATGGTAGCCGCGTGAATCAAAGCGGAAACAGGTGTAGGACCTGCCATTGCATCGGGTAACCAAGTGTACAAAGGCAACTGCGCTGATTTCCCTGTTGCCCCTATAAAAAGGCATAAAGCGGCAACAGTTAATTTTGCAGTGTCTGCATTACCCGCTGTAATCGCTGCTTTTAATTGACCGTAATCCAAAGTAGAATACATCGATCCTAAAATGAAAATCCCGATTAAGAAACCTAAATCTCCAATACGGTTCATGATAAACGCTTTCTTGGCTGCATCATTATAATCTTGGTTTTTATACCAAAATCCGATGAGTAAATACGAACATAATCCAACACCTTCCCATCCAATGAACATGATTAAAATGTTGCTTCCTACAACCAAAGTGATCATGAAAAACACAAACAAATTCAAGTATGAAAAGAACTTGTGCATGTTTTCATCCTCATGCATATAACTGATTGAGTAGAGGTGAATTAACGAACCAATACCCGTTACAAATAATAACCACAATAATGATAATTGGTCCAATAGTATACCGAAATCCAATTTGAAGTTACTCACACTAATCCAATCAAACAATTTCACCGCAATAGGTTTACCTGTTTGATTTACTTGTAAAAAGAAATAAACGCTCAACACAAACGATAAAGCAACCGCGATAGTACCCAAAGCACCCGCCATTCCTTTACTAAGTTTTTTGCCGAAAAATACGTTTACTAAGAACCCAATAAATGGGGCAAGCAATACTACTAATACTAAATTCTTCTCCATTAGGGCTTATCCTTTTAAGTTCTTCAAATTAGCGATATCAATCGAACCGATGTTTCGGAAGATAGCAACCAAAATTGCTAATCCCACAGCAACTTCTGCTGCAGCTACGGCCATTGAGAAAAATACGAATACTTGTCCTTCAGCGTCTTGATGATAGGTTGAAAACGCAACAAACAATAAGTTAACAGCATTCAACATGATTTCAATCGACATAAAAACGATGATGGCATTTCGACGATACAACACACCAAATACGCCGATACAAAATAGAATCACCGACAAGAAGATGTAGTTTTCGATACCAATATGATTTAAAATATTTTCCATGATTAGTTCGCGTCTTTTTCTTTTTTAGATACTAATACAACTCCCAACATGGCTGCTAATAATAAAATAGAAGCGAATTCGAAAGGAACCATATATTCGTTCAACAATACTTTACCCAATACTTTGATGGATTGGAAGTCTTCACCTGTGTAATCGTATTCACCCATAATAGGTTTTGTATCGGTGAAAACATAGACTAAAACAGCACTCAATACAATAAATACGATAATGGCTGCATAGCGTGTCATACGTGGTTTGTGCACTTCATCTTCCTTATTTAAATTCATCAACATCAATGTAAATAGGAAGAGTACCATAATGGCTCCGGCATAGACGATGAGTTGAACTAATGCTAAAAATTGAGCATTGAACAACAAATAGTGACCCATGATAGATACCATACAAATTACAAGATAAATCGCACTATGAATCGGGTTCTTGGTGTAAATGGTCAAGAACGCTGTGGCTAACGTTACTGCCGACAGGATGTAAAAAATAAGTAATACTGTAGACATGATTAATTTAATTTTTGAGTGTTAGCCATCGCCACTTCAAGCGGCATTACCAATTTATCTTTACCATAAATAAAGTCTTCACGGTCGTACTGTGCAGGAACGAGTTCTTTTGAAATCGTTAAATAAATCGCATCTTTTGGACACGCTTCTTCACACAAACCACAGAAAATACAACGCAACATGTTGATTTCATAGATTTCTGCATACTTTTCTTCACGGTACAAATGTTCTTCCCCTTTTTTACGTTCAGCTGCTTTCATGGTAATTGCTTCAGCAGGGCAAGTAAGGGCACATAAGCCACAAGCCGTACAGTTTTCACGACCTTGTTCATCGCGTTTTAACGTGTGTTTTCCACGGTAAACGGGACTGAATTCGCGTACTTGTTCGGGATAATGAATCGTTGCTTTTTTTCGGAAAAAGTGTTTAATCGTGATTAACAATCCTTTGATGATTGCAACCAAATATAAACGCTCCCAAAACGTCATTTCCTTATTGGAAACTTGCTTTTTCTTTCCAGAAAGCGATATGTTTTGAATGGATGTAGCCATATTTGTTTCTTATTTAAAAGCTAGAATACAAACTCCTGTAATCATGATATTAATAATCGAAAGTGGGATTAAAATCTTCCAACCCAAATTCATCAATTGGTCATAACGGAAACGTGGAATCGTCCAACGCACCCACATATAGAAGAAAATGAAGAAACAGATTTTTGCGAATAAGGCACCAATACCTAATAAAGTTGCTACATTCGTTCCCCAATTTACGCCTACCCAATCCATACCAGGATAGTTGTAACCACCAAAGTATAAAACAGAAATTAGCGTGGAAGAGATAAACATGTTTGCATATTCAGCAAACAAATAGAATCCCATTTTCATTGATGAATATTCCGTGTGATAACCCCCAATTAATTCACTTTCACATTCTGCTAAGTCGAAAGGAGTACGGTTGGTTTCAGCAAATGCACAAATAAGGAAAATTAAGAAACCGACAGGTTGGTACCAAATATTCCAATTCATACCGTGTTGCTGTACTGTAATATCGTGTAAGCTTAATGAACCACTCATCATTAATAAAGCAATGATAGAAAGTCCCATAGCTACTTCATAGGAAACCATTTGCGAAGCCGCACGAACCGCTCCCATTAAGGAGAACTTATTGTTTGAAGCCCAACCCCCAATCATGATGCCATAAACTCCTACAGAAACTACACCAAACACATACAAGATAGACACGTCAATATCAGTAGCTTGAAGTTGAACTGTGCGTCCGAAGATTTCTAATTTATCCCCCCAAGGAATAACAGCACTAGTTATTAATGCAGTAGCCATCGCAATTCCAGGTCCAACAAAGAATAAAAATTTATTAGGTGTATTGGGTTCAAATTCTTCTTTAGCAAATAATTTCAAACCATCGGCAAGTGGCTGTAATAATCCACCCCAACCGGCACGGTTTGGTCCAACACGGTCTTGTAAAAAAGCCGCTACTTTACGTTCAGCCCAAGTAGAATACATGGCCATCAACATTGTCACCGCAAAAATGACAACAATGAAAATACTTTTTTCAATAATTAATGCACTGTCCATGTTAGTTCTTTACTTGAGTTCCGTCAATTTTTTCATTGTAATCAATGTCGGACATACTGATTTTCTTACGGTCTTCATCGCGACCCATCAAGATACCTTTTTCCGTATTGATGACCACTTTGTCCATTTTACGGGTATAATTATTGACATTGATTACTGAATCTTTTTCGAATTTACGCGGACCTTCAATCGTCCAATCCGAAACTTCTTTTTTATCATAACGACACGTATTACAGATGAAATCTTCCACTTCATGGAATTCATCTTTACGAGCCGTAACGCGTTGAATTTCGTTACCAAACATCCAAACCGTTACTTTACCGCAACAACCTGGAGTTGTACATTCACGGTGTGCATTGAATGGTTTGTTAAACCATACACGGGATTTGAATCGGAATGTTTTGTCGGTTAATGCTCCTACCGGACAAACATCAATCATGTTTCCTGAGAATTCATTGTCGATTGCAGCAGAAACCATGGTCGAAATTTGCGCATGATCACCACGGTTCAAAACGCCATGAACACGATAATCAGTTAATTGTTCAGCTACTTGAACACAACGTTGGCATAAAATACAACGGTTCATGTGTAACTGAATTTTATCACCAATATTTTCGGGTTCGAAGGTGCGTTTTTCTTCAATGAAACGTGTTTGCGCTTTTCCGTGTTCGAAACTCAAGTTTTGCAAATCACATTCACCAGCTTGGTCACAAACAGGACAATCGAGCGGGTGATTAATTAACAAAAATTCAGTTACGGCTTTGCGCGCTTCGGTTACACGTTCAGAAGATTTGCTGTTTACTTCCATTCCATCCATACAACCGGTTACACAGGATGCAACCAATTTTGGCATTGGAGTCGGATTCGCATCACTTCCTTTGCTTACTTCAACTAAACAACAACGGCATTTTCCGCCTGTGCCTTTTAGTTTCGAATAGTAACACATGGCTGGAGGAAC
This sequence comes from Bacteroidota bacterium, assembly GCA_039798185.1. GTDB lineage: Bacteria > Bacteroidota > Bacteroidia > Flavobacteriales > Flavobacteriaceae > Flavobacterium. Next base: position 34,772 of record JBDKGM010000030.1, on the reverse strand, counting down.
CACGTCGCCCCCAATCATTCGAGCAGCCTGCAGGATGGTGGTCCCAGCTTCTACCTCGATTTCGTGTCCGTCTATAGTTACTTTCATCTTTTGTAGGTTGTCTATTGGAATTCGAATAATTCGTTTTCCATTTTATACAATACTAATTATACGTTTTGTGGAGCCACTAAATGACGCACTTTATCAAAGGGTTCGTGCGTAAAGTGATCTCTGTTTTTAATTTTTTCAGGGAATCGAACATGGTATTCAAATTCTTCTCTGAAGTGACGAATCGCAGCAGCAACTGGCCATGAGGCAGCATCTCCTAAAGGACAAATGGTGTTTCCTTCAATTTTGGATTGGATGCTCCATAACAATTCGATATCTTCTTCACGGCCTTGACCGTTTTCGATACGCCATAAAACTTTTTCTAACCAACCGGTTCCTTCGCGGCAAGGCGTACATTGACCGCAACTTTCATGGTGATAGAAACGTGCAAAATTCCATGTATTGCGAACGATACAAGCGCGATCATCATATACGATAAATCCACCTGAACCTAACATCGAACCCGTTGCGAACCCACCGTCAGACAAACTTTCGTAAGTCATTAAACGATCGTCTCCATTAGCTGTTTTATAGATTAAATGTGCGGGTAAAATTGGCACCGAACTACCACCAGGCACTAAAGCCTTTAAAGGTCGGTCGGTTTCCATACCGCCACAATATTCGTCAGAGTTGATGAACTCTTCTACAGAAATTCCCAATTCGATTTCGTATACCCCTGGTTTTTTGATATTTCCTGAAGCTGAAATTAATTTAGTTCCTGTAGAACGTCCAATTCCGATTGCTGCATAATCAGCACCAGAATTATTGATAATCCAAGGCACTGCGGCAATGGATTCTACATTATTTACTACGGTTGGGTTGGCCCACAAACCACTAATCGCTGGAAAAGGTGGTTTCAAACGTGGATTTCCGCGTTTTCCTTCTAAGGATTCAATCAATGCGGTTTCTTCACCACAGATATAAGCTCCAGCACCACAATGTACGTGCAAGTCTAAATCATATCCTGAACCTTGAATGTTTTTTCCTAACCAACCTGCAGCATACGCTTCTTTGATAGCGCGCTCTAAGGTTTTGTACACCCACATATATTCACCGCGGATGTAGATGTAGGATAAGTTAGCTTCCAATGCGATACTCGAAGTAATCATTCCTTCTATTAATAAGTGAGGAATGTATTCCATTAAGTAACGGTCTTTAAACGTACCCGGTTCAGATTCGTCAGCATTACAAACCAAGTGACGGGGCTTTCCAGATTTTTTATCGATAAAGCTCCACTTCATTCCTACTGGGAAACCAGCACCACCACGACCACGCAATCCTGAAGTTTTAACTTCTTCAATGATGGCTTCAGGGGTCATTTTTAAGGCTTTTTCCACAGAGGCATAACCGCCTTCACGACGATATACTTCATAGGATTTAATTCCCGGAACATTGATTTTGTCCAATAATATCTTTCTTCCCATGCTCTTATTTATCGTAAAAAGTTATAGCGCCGGCTTTACAGTCGTCAATAAGCTGATCGATTTTTTCTTTGGTCAAATGTTCATGGTAATAATCGCCTAACTGTAACATGGGCGCATAACCACAAGCTCCTAAACATTCCACGCCACGAACTTCAAAAAGTCCGTCAGCAGTAGGTTCAGCGATGCCTACATTCAATTTTTGACAAGTGTAATCCATCAAATCTTCAACACCACGTTGACAACATGGCGAAGTTTGACAAAATTCCAACATATATTTTCCTACCGGTCTTTGATTAAACATAGTGTAGAATGTTACCACTTCATACACTTCGATAGGTTTGATTTCTAATAGTTCGGCTACTTTGTTTTGTAACTCGATACTCAGCCAGTTGTCATGTGCATCCTGAACTTCGTGTAAAACCGGAATCAAAGCAGATTTCTTTTTATCCGCTGGATAATGACTGACTAACTCATTAATACGAGTCATCAAGGCATCGGTAATATTTATTTCCTGAGTATAATGGTGTTTTTCCATAGTCTTAAGCGTCTAATTCGCCCGCAATTACATTTAAACTGGATAAAATCACAATCGCATCCGAAAGCATAGCGCCTTTAATCATTTCCGGATAGGCTTGATAATAGATATAACAAGGTCTTCTGAATTTCAAACGGTACGGTGTTCGGCTACCGTCTGCAATTAAATAAAAACCTAATTCACCGTTTCCGGCTTCTACCGAATGGTAAATTTCTTCCACAGGAACTGGAACTTCGCCCATCACAATTTTAAAGTGATAAATTAAGCTTTCCATATTGTGGTATACATCTTCTTTTGGAGGAAGATAATAATCTGGAACATCAGCGTGGTAAGGACCTTCCGGTAATTTGGCTAAGGCTTGACGAATAATCGACAAACTTTCCCAAACCTCAGCATTTCGCACACAAAAACGGTCGTATGTGTCGCCCGATTGTCCAACAGGAATATCAAATTCAAAATCTTCATACGAAGAATACGGTGCTGCTTTACGCACATCGTAATCGATACCTGCTGCACGTAAATTTGGCCCAGTAAAACCATATTGCATCGCGCGTTCTGCAGAAATCGGTCCCACATTTACGGTACGGTCAATGAAGATACGGTTACGTTCAAAAAGATTTTCAAATTCTTTCCAAACTGCTGGAAATTCTTCCAAGAAAGCATTTAATTTTTTAAACGCTTCTTCTGACCATTCGCGTTCGAAACCGCCAATGCGTCCCATATTGGTGGTTAGACGTGCGCCGCAGATTTCTTCATAAATCTCATAGATTTTTTCACGGAATTGGAATACGTACAAGAAACCTGTGTAGGCACCCGTGTCTACACCAAGAATGGAGTTACAAATAATATGATCGGCAATACGCGCTAATTCCATTACGATAACACGTAAATATTGGGCGCGTTTGGGAACTTCTATATTAAGGAGTTTTTCAACCGTCATCCACCAAGCCATGTTATTGATTGGCGATGAACAATAGTTCATACGGTCTGTCAGTACATTGATTTGGTAAAACGCACGGTTTTCGGCAATTTTTTCAAAAGCACGGTGGATGTAACCAATGGTTGGTTCTGCATCCAAGATACGCTCACCATCCATCAACAAGATGTTTTGGAAAATCCCGTGGGTGGCAGGGTGGGTCGGACCCAAGTTCAAGATTGAAAGTTCGCTACCGTCTTCATTACGGCGACTTTCAATGATCTTGGCATAACGATGCTCCGGGGTTAATAATAAATCGGACATGTATATGTGTGAATTATATTAGCAATTAACTGGGGTTCTACCGAAGAAACGGTCGTCTTTATCGGTACGTCCGCCATCTTCCATTGGGAATTCCTTGCGCAAAGGAAAGGATTCCATTTCATCCATATTCAAAATACGTTTCAATTGGGGATGACCTTTAAAGTCGACACCATAAAAGTCAAACGCTTCACGCTCCATCCAATTGGCGGACAAAAACAGGTCAGTAATAGTGTCAATTACAGGATTTTCATTCAAATAAGCACGTACGCGAATACGTGTATTTTCAACCCAATTATGTAATTGATAGACCACGGCAAATTGATGATCCGCATCATTGTCTGGATAGTGAACCGCAGCAAGATCTGTCAAGAAATGAAAGTTTAACTCTTCCTCTTCTTTTAAGAATTGAATCACCGCGTGAATCGTTGAAGCATTGGCTTCAAATGAAAAAATATCACGTTGCATTTCGAAACGAAATACATTTTCGCCGAATTGTTGTGTGAGTTTTTCCTGAATGTGTACGGTTTCTAAAGCCATAATTACAGGTTATAAGAAGCTAATAATTCTTTATATTCCGGTGAATTTCTACGACGAACGGATTCGTTCTTCACCAATTCTTGCAATTGCATAACACCTTGCACAATTTGTTCAGGGCGAGGAGGGCAGCCGGGAACATAAACGTCAACGGGAATCACTTTATCAATACCCTGTAAAACAGAATATGTATCAAAAATTCCTCCTGAAGTCGCACAAGCTCCTACAGCAATCACCCAGCGAGGTTCGCTCATTTGCTCGTATACTTGACGTAAAATAGGTGCCATTTTTTTTGAGATGGTTCCCATTACTAACAACATATCGGCCTGACGGGGAGAAAAACTCACACGCTCAGAACCGAATCGCGCTAAATCGTAGTGGGAAGCCATAGTGGCCATAAATTCAATACCACAACAAGATGTGGCAAACGGAAGTGGCCATAAGGAATTCGCACGGGCCAAACCAACGACATCGCTTAATTTGGTTGCGAAGAATCCTTCGCCTGTAACTCCATCAGGTGGAGCAACCATTTTTGTTTTATTTTCTTCCATAGCTTTTCAAAATTATTCCCATTCTAGGGCTTTCTTCTTGATAATGTAGAAGAAACCTACTAGTAAAAGAGACATGAAAATTACCATTTTAATCATTCCTTCGTACCCCAATTCTTTGAAATTCACTGCCCAAGGATACAGGAAAATCACCTCTACGTCAAACAAAACGAAAAGGATAGCAACCAAGAAATATTTTACAGAAAAAGGAATACGTGCATTTCCAATGGATTCAATTCCGCATTCGAAGTTTTTGTCTTTACTTTGAGAATGACGTTTTGGCCCTAAAAAATTGGACCCGATAATCGTTAAAGCCACGAAGGCAACGGAAATTCCGACCTGAATTAAGATCGGTAAAAAGTCAGTTTGTGTAGACTGCATACTGCTACTTTTTTAGACGTTTTTAAAATAGCCACAAATATACATCGCAATATTGAAAACGCAAAGGTGTAGGGTGTGGGATTACCGATAAAATCTCCTTTTTCGTTTATTTAAATTAATTCTAAATAACTGAGCTTGAGTCCAAAAAAAAACACCCCAAATAATGAGGTGTTTTTCATACGGTAATCAGAAATCTATATATTTTTAGTTTTCAAGAATTACTACATTGGTAGCCAATTTTCCTTTGCGTCCGTCTTCTTCTTCATAAGATACACGGTCGCCTTCTTTTAGGCCTTCTCCTTTTAAACCGCTTGCATGAACAAAAATGTCTTTGCCGGTTTCGTCATTCACAATAAATCCAAATCCCTTGGACTCATTAAAAAATTTCACTTTTCCTGTTTGCATTGTAATGGGTAATAAATATTTATTTCCGCTAAAGGTAAAATTTAAAATTGGTTCAGCAAATTTTTAATGTTAAAAAAATAAAAACTTTACAAAAAAATATTTTTAGAATTGAAAAGTGCCTCAGCGTTTGGGCTTTATTTTTAAATATATATCAATAAAAAATCACGTCTTTTAACAAAATGTGAAAAGACGCGAGGGTATGCTGAAAATAATGGTTTTATGCCAAACGGATATGTAATTCTTCCAATTGAGCGTTGTCAATTACAGAGGGTGCATCAATCATTACATCCCGACCTGAATTGTTTTTTGGGAAGGCAATAAAGTCACGAATCGTTTCTTGGCCGCCAAGTATTGCAACTAAACGGTCTAATCCAAACGCTAAACCACCATGTGGCGGTGCGCCAAATTGGAATGCATTCATCAAGAAACCAAACTGGGATTCGGCTTGTTCTTTTGTAAATCCGAGCAACTCAAACATTCTCGCTTGTAAGGCTTTATCATGAATACGAATCGATCCACCTCCAATTTCATTTCCATTCAAAACCATGTCGTAAGCGTTGGCTCGAACTTTCCCAGGTTCGGTGGAAATCAAATCAAAATCTTCTGGTTTTGGTGATGTGAAAGGGTGGTGCATCGCATGATAACGGCCACTTTCTTCATCCCATTCTAATAAAGGAAAATCGACAACCCATAACGGAGCAAATTCATCTGATTTGCGTAATCCCAAACGTGTAGCCATTTCCATACGTAATGCCGATAATTGTGTACGCGTTTTATGTGCAGCTCCAGACAATACCAAAATAAGGTCACCAGGTTTTGCTCCCGTTGCATCGGCCCATTGTTTCAAATCTTCTTGATCATAGAATTTGTCTACCGAAGATTTTAACGAACCATCGGCTTCATATTTTACATACACCATGCCTAGAGCACCGATTTGTGGACGTTTCACCCACTCAATCAAAGCATCGATTTCTTTTCGGGAATAGCCTGCACAACCCGGAACTGCAATACCAACTACTAGTTCGGCATTATTAAACACAGCAAAATCTTTATGCTGAGCTACAGCGTTTAATTCGCCAAATTTCATATCAAAACGAATATCGGGCTTGTCATTTCCGTACGTTTTCATCGCATAATCATATGTCATACGAGGAAACTCGGCAACATCTACGCCACGTAAAGTTTTTAATAAATGACGCGTTAATCCTTCAAAAACATTCAAAATATCTTCTTGCTCAACAAAAGCCATTTCACAATCGATTTGTGTGAACTCAGGCTGACGGTCTGCACGTAAATCTTCGTCACGGAAACATTTTACAATTTGAAAATATTTATCCATTCCGCCTACCATCAATAATTGTTTAAAGGTTTGCGGTGATTGCGGTAAGGCGTAAAACTGACCTTCATTCATGCGGCTAGGCACCACGAAATCACGCGCTCCTTCTGGTGTCGATTTGATCAAATAAGGTGTTTCCACTTCGCAAAAATCCAAATCAGATAGATACTTGCGGACTTCCATGGCGACTTTATGACGAAACAACAACGCATTTTTTACAGGATTACGACGAATATCCAAATAGCGGTATTTCATACGTAAATCTTCTCCACCATCTGTTTCATCTTCAATCGTAAATGGAGGCAATTGGGCTTCGTTAAGAACGGTTAATTCGGTTACTAAAATTTCAATGTCACCCGTAGCCATGTTCGGATTTTTGGATTCACGCTCGATGACAGTACCTTTTACTTGTACCACAAATTCGCGCCCCAATGATTTCGCCAATTGAATAACGGCAGCATCGGTACGTTGTTCGTCAAAAATCAACTGCGTGATACCATAACGATCCCGTAAGTCGGCCCAAATCATAAATCCTTTATCACGGGTTTTTTGAACCCAGCCGGCCAAAGTTACTTCTTGTGCGATGTGTGCGGCATTTAACTCGCCACAGTGATGACTTCTGTACATTGTATTTTTGTTTAGTAAAAACGAATTCTCGGGTGCAAAAGTAACGAAAACCAACCGAAATGTTTGAGAAAAAAATGGAACTAAATCAAGAAAAGTTTCGAAATAGATTTCCTGTAAACTCGGGACAAAACTTTGTTAAAATCAAAAAAGGGCTCTTTATTTCCTTATATTTGGGTCACTAATAATTGAAAACCATGAAAAAACTACTGACATTAATTGCGATCACCTTCACACTAGTTACTTGGGCTCAAGATCAGGTAAAGATTACGGCAGATATTCGCAATAAAAATTCGGATGAAATTACCATCAAAAATAATATGGGTAAAGACATTCAACAAATCAAAGCCAATGATAAAGGGGTTTTTGAAGCTACATTTGGAGTGGCAGAAGGAATGTATTACTTATTTGATGGACAAGAATATGCTTCTTTGTACCTAAAAAATGGATTTGATTTAACCGTGAAATTAGATGCTAAAAATTTTGATGAGACATTACTTTTCTCGGGAAAAGGAGCCTTGGAAAATAATTATTTAGCAGACAAAACCCGTTCAGGTGAGCAAATGGAGGAGACTTTTATGAAGTTAACGACCGATGCTGAAGTGGATAAATTTTGTGAAGATCAAAAAAATGAAGGGTTCAAAAAACTAGAATCAGGAGGTTACGACGCTAAGTTTGTTTCTTTATCAAAATTGATATTGGTACAAGAATTAATGCAACTTAAAAAGTATTATAAAGAGAATAAAGAAAAAGCCAAACTAAATGGTTCGCAAGCGCCTGCTTTTGAATATGTAGATGTAACGGGCAAAAAAGTTAAGCTTGAAGATTTTAAAGGAAAATATGTATATATTGACATTTGGGCTACATGGTGCGGACCTTGTCGTGCTGAAATTCCTCATTTAAAAAAGGCTGAGGAGAAATACCATGGAAAGAATTTAGCTTTTGTAAGTATCTCTGTAGATGTCGATAAAGATTTTGAAAAATGGAAAAAATTTGTGGCCGAAAAAGAATTGGGAGGCACACAGTTGTTTGCCGATAAAAATTGGGAATCTGATTTTATGAAGCATTTTGGAGTGACTTCCATTCCACGATTTTTATTGATTGATCCCCAAGGGAAGGTGCTTTATGCCGATGCAAACCGCCCTTCAGACCCTGCTTTGGTAGAAATATTAGACAAATTGTTGAAATAACCCCTTTTGTTAAAATAGTTTCAAACCGTCAGTATTTACTAGTGCTGACGGTTTTTTTGTGTTTTGTCCAATGTTAAGTTTTACTCCAATGTTACCAAATTGTTAAGTAAATGTTTGTTTTGTGTAAATCTCTTCAATATATTTGTATATCAATAATTTATAAAACCTACTAAAAATGAAAAGATATATTGTATTAGCAGCTGTGTTAATCGGTGGATTAGCTACTGCACAACAAAGTAAACCGGTGTTGGAAGAAGTGAATGGTATGGTTAAAGTAACCTATTATTACGAAAACGGAAAAATCCAACAAGAAGGGTTTTATAAAGATGGTAAATTAGAAGGCAAATGGGTTTCTTATGATGAACAAGGAAACAAAGTTGCTATTGCAGAATATACTTCGGGAGAGAAAACAGGTAAATGGTTTTTCTGGAACGATAAAAATCTTTCTGAAGTAGATTATACACAAGGAGCTGTAGCTGAAGTGAAAGTATGGAGTAAAGAAGCTATTGCCAACAAAAACTAAAAGGAAATTTAATTCAATAAAAAAGGGACGTTACAACTAACGTCCCTTTTTTTATTTAGGCTTCTGCTTGCAAACGCGCATTTCTGCGGTCTCGTAAGCGGTATTTAATTCGTTTTACTAAGAAGAAAGTAACCGGTACAATCACTAAGGTTAGTATAGTTGCATACGTTAATCCAAAAATAATTGTCCAAGCTAATGGTCCCCAGAAAATCACATTATCTCCACCAATAAAGATGTGCGGATTCAAATCAGTAATTAAGGAGAAGAAGTCAAAGTTTAATCCAATTGCTAGTGGAATTAACCCAAGTACTGCTGTTAAAGCGGTTAATAATACCGGACGTAAACGCGATTTCCCTGATTCAATAATCACTTCTTTGATTTCATCTAGCGTTAAATCATCATGTGTTTCCGCTCCTTTTTCTTCCACTTTACGGTCCATCAATAGAACAAAGAAGTCCATTAATACGATTCCATTTTTCACCACAATACCCGCCAGTGAAATAATTCCCATCATGGTCATTAATATCACAAAGTCCATATTGGCAATGACATAACCATAGAATACCCCACTAAAACTTAATAGTACAGTGAATAAAATCACTAAGGTTTTCGAAATCGAATTAAATTGTAATACAATAATAATCGTAATTCCTGCAATCGCTAATAAGAAGGCAATATTCAAAAACGTTTGGTTTTTTCCTTGCTCTTCTTGTACACCCGAAAATCCATACGTGATGTTTTTAGGTAACTTATAGCTCTCCATTTGCTGTTTGATTTCTTTGGTGATCGCATCCCCATTGAAACCGGTTAATACATTCGAATAAATAGTCATTACTCGTTTGTGGTTTTTACGTTTAATCATGTTAAACGTTTCCGTTTTCTTAGTATGTGAAACCGCAGCAATTGGCACCTGCATAATTTGACCATTATTCGGGTTGCGGAACGTCATCGATTGATTGAACAAGATGTTTTCGTTTTTGCGTTGGTCTTCTTGCATACGCATAACGATGTTATAATCATCATCTCCTTCTTTATAGGTGGAAATTTCTTGACCATATACTGAACGGCGTAATGTAAAACCAACTTGACCTGTAGAAATTCCTAAACTTCCCGCATTCGCACGATCTACTTCTACCTCAAGTTCGGGACTGTTTTTGTTGATGTCTACTTGTAGCTTTTCAATCCCTTCAATGTTTTTAGAATTGATATAGGCTATGATTTTTTGAGACTCTGCCAACATTTCATTGTAATCTTCGCCTTTCAACTCTAAGCTGATTGGATATCCCGCTGGCGGTCCGTTGGAATCTTTTTCTACCGTCACAGTTGCACCCGGAATTCCTTTTACCAATCCGCGAATTTCCTCTAATAAATCTGCGGTATTCACGCCGCGTCTAAATTTAAACTCACGGAAGTTAACCGTCACTTTTCCTTTGTACGGTGTTTCATTGGCCGAACCCGCATCCACATTCGGATTTCCAGCACCTACACCTACCTGCGAAACAATTGATTCGGCTAAGTAGTTTTCGTTGGCTGTTTTATCAATGTATTTATCTAAAATCTTGATAATTTGCTTTTCAACAAATAAGGTTGCTTTATTGGTTTTGTCAATATCTGTTCCTTGTGGATATTCGATATAGGTAATGACTTGATTTGGAATATTATCCGGGAAAAACAAGACTTTTCTTGGGAATACACCCACTAAAACGAAAGATAATATCAACATTCCAATAATACCGAAAAAGGCATACCAAGCTTTTCTTCCAGTTAGAATTTTAGCTAAAAACACTTTGTATTTCTCTTCCATTCTTGGGAAGAAACTGTGTTGGAAATCTTGTGTCCATTGGTAAATTTTCACGTGATAAGCCCACATCATTCCCAAAACTAAAACAGCAATATGTCCCATAGATTTCAAGAAAACACTAGCCGTTGAGTATCCTGCAACCAAAAAGATCACAGCAGCTACACCGATGTAAAGTGTATTTCTTTTTATTCCTTTTCGAGAAACATTTCGGTCTTCAATATCCATCGAACCTCCCGTCATGGCCGCATTAACAACCATAGCTACAAACAAGGAAGCACCTAAGGTTACCGACAAGGTCATCGGGAAATATATCATGAATTTACCCATAGTTCCAGGCCATAAGGCGAAAGGTAAAAACGCCATTAAAGTAGTTGCCGTCGATGAAATTACCGGCCAAGCGATTTCACCAATCCCCAATTTTGAAGCTTGGATACGCGACATTCCCTTTTTCATATTGGCAAAAACATTGTCCACGACAACAATACCGTCGTCTACTAGCATTCCCAATCCCATGACTAAACCAAACAATACCATTGTATTTAAGGTTTTTCCCATCGATGCCAACAAGGCAAAGGCAATGAACATAGATAATGGAATCGCTGCCCCTACGAATAATGAGTTGCGTAACCCCATCGTAAACATCAACACAATCATTACCAAGATAATACCGAAGATGATATGGTTGGATAACTCGTTTACTTGGTGTTCTACTCGTGACGATTGGTCACTGGTGAATTCGATCGAAAGATTTTTCGGCAAATAATTGGCTTGTGCTTCGGTTACTTTTTCACGTGCTTGTTCGATTGCCGAAATCATGTTTTGCCCAGAACGTTTTTTCACGTTAAGCATTACTACTTCTTTTCCGCGTTCACGAGCGTATGTTGTACGTTCTTTTTCTTTAAAACTAATGGTGGCGATGTCTTTTAAATAGACAGAACCCCCGAATGATTTTACAATGATATTGTTTAACTCCGCTGGGTCTTTCATTTCCCCAATAATTCGGATGTTATTTCGTGAACCTTGAGAAATCAAATTTCCTCCAGAAAGGGTCATGTTCTCATTACGAACGGTATTTTGAATGTCGTCAAAACTCACTTGAGCCGCCGTCATTTTGAAAATATCCACCGCAATTTCTACTTCTTTATTGTCCACACCCAAGATGTCGACTTTTTTTACCTCAGGTACTTCTTCGATATCATCTTGTAGTTTTTCACCAAATTTCTTCAACTGTTGCGCTGTGTAATCGCCTTTTAAGTTGATGTTTAAAATGGGTACTTCTTCAGAAATGTTTAATTCAAATACATTAGGTTCGACTTTACTGCCATTATCTAAATTCGGCCAATCGGTATCGGCTTTGGCATTGTCAACTTTGTCTTTAATTTTTTGTTTGGCTAATTCGATGCCAATTTTATCATCAAATTCAACAATAATCATCCCGTAATCTTGGAATGAACTCGACGTGATTTTGTTAACACCACTAATGTTTTTAAATTCTTTTTCAAGTGGTTTAATGACTAATTTCTCTACATCTTCAGCTGAATTTCCTGGAAATACGGAGGAGACATAGACTTTATTTTCGATGATTTCAGGGAAATCTTCTCTCGGCATCGCAATGTAGGAGTAGATTCCGGCAATCACGATGATAAACGTTAGGATGTAAACCGTAACCCGGTTATCTACCGCCCAACTGGAGATGCTAAATTCTTTATTATGTTTGCTCATTTTACTTTTTTGATTTTAAAAAGAATACACTTGTACACTTTTACACTATTTCCACTAAAAATTCAATTTCATTCCTTCTGAAATCGTATTCACCCCATCCGTAACAATCAATTCTTCAGCGGATAAACCACTTAAGATTTCAGTGAAATTATCAGAAGATTGACCTGTTTTTACAACCACTTTTTTGGCTTTTCCTGTTTTACCATTGACCTCTGTAGCTACATATACATAACTTTCGCCATTGGCATCTTTCTGAATTACATTCGTAGGAACTACCAATGCCTTATTATTTACGTAATCAATGATACGTAATTTCGCCACCTGATTCGGACGTAATAAACCTTGAGGATTGGGTACACTTACTTCGATACCAAAACTACGGTTGCTAGGGTTGATAAAGTTTCCTACTTGACGCACTTTTCCTTTATACGTTTTACCTAAAGAGGTAAGGAAAACATCTACTTCAGTTCCAACTTTTAATTTACCCACATAGGTTTCAGGAACGGTAGTGGAAACATACATATTGCTCACATTTACTATGCGCATTAAACCTTGTGCACTTGGCGATACAACCTGTCCTTTTTCTACAAATACTTCGTCAATTGTTCCAGTGAAAGGAGCACGAATAACTGTTTTTGCTAATTGTGCTTTTAATTGGGCAACGCCTTTTTGAGCTGTAATCATATTGGTTTGTGCTTGTAAATACTGCATTTCAGAGCCAATTTTCTTATCCCAAAGGTTTTTTTGACGGTCAAAGTTGGTTTTTGCTAACGCATATTGATTTTCCAAACTCGCCAATTGCTGACTCAAACCAGCGTCATCAACGCGTCCTAAAACCTGTCCTTTGGTTACACGCTGTCCAGCTTTTGCATTTAAAGTAACCAAGGTTCCACTAAATTCAGGTTGAATTAAAATGTTTTCTTTGGTGTCAACATTTCCTTGAACCTCTAGATAGTGGTTAAAAACGGTGTCCTTAACCGCTTGCACACTAACCAAGGCTTCATCGACTTTTACATTTAATGCAGTTAAAGCCGCATCAATCTTATTAATGTCTGCTTGAAGAGCTGCTTTTTTTGCTTGAAGTTCTTTGGCGTTTTTGGCTTCAATTAAAGCGTCTATAGAACCGGAAACTTCTTCTTTTTTGCCACAAGCCACGAGAAGAGAGGTGGCTAAAATAAGGGTGATATATTTTTTCATGGATATAGGGAGATTTTATTTAGTTTTTGTTGAGTAATTTTTCCAAGGCCGCTCTTTTAGTAATCACATCGACCATTGCTTGTAAATAAGTTTGTTGCGCGGTGTACAATTGACGTTGTGCATCCGTCAAGTCAAAACTAGAGGTTAAACCTTCTTTGAATTTCACTTGATTTTTAGATTCAATGCGTTCCGCTAATTTTAAATTATTTTTAGAAGTCCCCAATTGCTCTAAGCTGAATTCGTAATCGCTTTTCGCTTTTTCAAATTGTAACTTTAGCTTTTGTTCGGTTTCTGTCAAGCGCGTTTTCGATTGGTCCACTGCAATTTTGGCTTGTTGCGTACGTGCACTTCGACCTAAGCTGCTGAAAATAGGCACTGTCAAACCTATTCCTAGATTTGAATAATTGAACCATTGTTGATCAGCATTGAAAAAGGTGAATTTATTTCCAAACGAATTGGCTCCAAAATTGACTTGAGCTCCTAAAGAAGGTAACGCTTTACTTTTTTCTAATTTTAATAACAATTCAGAACTCGTAAGTGTGTTTTGACCAATTTGGTAGTCAATGTTGTTTTTTACGTCAAATTGTTCCTTTAAAATCGCCAAATCCATATTGGTTTGGGTCAAATAATCCAGTTTGTCTTTCAATGACAATTGGTCTTCTAAGTTCACCCCAAGTACTAATTTTAGCATATCAAGGGCAATACGTTTTTGACGTTTTACATTTTCTAACGCACTGTTTACAGAAGCTAAAGTGATTTGTAGCTGCTCTACATTTTCTTCTTCCGTAAAACCATTTTTGTAGATTTCACGCGTATCGTTTAAGGTTTTTTCTAAAGCCGCTTTATTGCGTTCAAAAATAACGATACTTTCATCCGCTAAAAGAACATTGCCATACGAAGTAGTCACGATTTCGCGTAACTCTTGGTTGGTTTTTACCTTAGCATTTTCAGAAATTTTCAAATACGTTTTAGCAGATTGTAAACCGACCAAATACGAACCGTCAAAGATCAATTGGCTTAAAGTTAAAGCCGCAGTCATATTGTGTTTGGTTCCAAAAGTTACCGGAATGAATTCGCCCGGCTGACCTCCAAAAAACTCCGCTGGGATCAACGACTTTTGCAATCTAAAATTATCTTGATAATTGACATTTCCGCTGATTTGTGGGAGACCCATGGTTGTCGTTTCCCATTTTTTCTTTTTGGCAGCTTCCACATCACGGTTGGCGTTGATAGCCGAGTAATTATGCTGGATGGCATGATCAATGGCTTCTTTTAAAGAAAATGCATAGGATTGCGATTGTTCTTGCGCCATCAACACCATCGGGAGCATGAGGAGTAATGCATAGAGTTTGTTTCTCATGAGATTGATGATTAATTATGGATTGATAATTGTTTTTCTAATTCTTGTAAGCCCGCAGTGGTAGCAATGGCTCGGGTATGGTATTCTAAGGCTTTTGCCTCCAATTCGTAGGCGTCTTTTTCTAACATTACATTGCCGTTGATGTCGAAAATTAGCGTGTAATAAAATCGAACAGCTGCCTCGACATCTACATTTTCGCGGTACAAACCTTCAGTGATACCTTTCTCAATGTTGCTTCGAAACATATGACGGCAATCTTCCATTTCATTGACGATCAACTTGTCATAAATTTCCGGGTAATGTTTTTTCAACTGATAGGCCGGAGAATGGTCAAAGGTTTGAAACATCTCTTTGAACATATTGCGCATTTCAAAATTTTCTTCAATGGCATTGTAATTGCGGGAAACCACTTCATCCATCAGCGTATGGATTTTTTGATGAATAGCTTCCGTGCCTTCTTCAATCAATGCTTCTTTATTATTGAAGTATTTGTAAATCGTTTTCTTGGAAATGCACATCTCACAGGCAATATCATCCATAGTCACACTTTTGAAGCCTAACTTCAAAAACATTTCCGTTGCCTTTTTGATGATTTTTTCTTTCATAATTAATGTGCTAAAGCGTATTGTGTGAATTCTAAATGCGCCGTTAGGTTAATATGTTGGCCCAAAGGAAATCCGTCAATCATTAACGGTTCGTGGTCATTCCACCCAAAATCTTTTTTGGTTAAAGTGCCATAAATTTCAAATCCCGCTTTGTTGACACCATTTTCTTGAGTTAAAGAAGTGAGCACCGCTTCCATCTCAACTATTTTACTCACCTTATTCATGGTTAAAATACCTTTGATGAAATTGATGTTGGCGTTGATCTTTTGAAATCCAATCGACTTGAAACTAATTTTTGGAGAAAATGAAGACCGTTGTGTCGGACTCAAATCCAATACAAATTCGATTTGCGCATCAATCAACGCGTCATTTTCGATGTGAATTGATCCTTGAGTAGAGGTTATGGTGCTGCTTAAATACCGTCCCACACGTCGGCGAGGTTTAATTAAAACATCAGAAGCAGCAGTATCTATTGTCCAAAATGCGTTTTGCATAGTTGTATCCATTTACGAATTCGGCTACAAATGTATAGTGGAAACTTTTAATACTAAAAAAGTTTCCATGTTCTTAACAGAAATTTAACGTTGGACATTTTCAATAATTTATGAAGTGTTTCGCATTGGAATTCCGTAGTTTTGTCGGGAAAAATTCAAAAAACAATGCAGTCATTACCACAATATCAGTCGCTTATTGCAGATTATTTTGAAACTCTAACGGTCGTAAAAGAACCTAAAAATCTTTACGAACCGATTCAATACATTTTAGCTTTGGGCGGAAAACGCATCCGTCCTGTGCTTACCCTGATGGCGACTGAAGTTTTTGGTGCTGATTGTAAACAAGCACTTGCTGCGGCTACTGCAGTCGAAGTTTTTCATAATTTTTCTTTAGTTCATGATGACATTATGGACGATGCACCCTTGCGTCGTGGAAATGAAACCGTACATGAAAAATGGAACATCAATACGGGAATTCTCTCCGGTGATGCCATGTTGATTTTAGCCTACCAACATTTTGAAGAATACGAGCCCGAAGTATTTCGGGATTTGGCCAAATTGTTCAGTAAAACGGCTATCGAAGTCTGCGAAGGTCAACAGTATGATGTCGATTTTGAAACCCGTGATGATGTATCATTGGAGGAGTATTTAAAAATGATCGAATACAAAACCGCTGTTCTCGTTGGAGCTGCCCTTAAAATGGGAGCTATCGTAGCCAAAACCTCGGAAGAAAACGGAAATTTAATTTACGATTTTGGTCGAAATTTAGGCATCGCCTTTCAACTCCAAGACGATTACCTCGATGCCTTTGGTGATCCAGAAGTGTTTGGTAAACAAGTAGGTGGCGATATTATTGAAAATAAAAAAACCTTTTTATACCTCAAAGCTTTAGAATTTGCATCGGATGCAGTGCGTGAACAATTGTTGCAATTGTATTCTATTCAACCCACTGACCCAACCGATAAAATCGAATCTATAAAGTCTCTTTTTGAATCTACAGGTGCTGTTGCGGCAACGCGCGATGCCATTGAGTCCTATACCGCCAAAGCTTTTCAATGTTTGGATCAACTGCAAATTAGCGCCGAAGCAAAATCCATGTTACATGCTTTTGGCTTACAATTAATGGGACGAAAAGCCTAAGTCCATGACGGTTGAACCAAGGGATTCGATGCAAGAAAATTCCAACTTTTCTCCGGTGTTGAATGCTACCGCCTGGATCTTTTTTCTTTTTACGGTTCTCGCATTAGCCATTGAATCGGGTACTTATTTTCCATTCGGGCGTTGGATAGCAAATAGTTTGGTCATCAGCTATTTTGTGGTGCAATTGTATTTTGCTAATCCAACTTTACGCTGGCTCATGATTCACATGTTGTGGTTGTCCTACCTTGGCGAACTACTATTGTGTGAAGTGCTGGAAATGTACAGCTACCGCACTCCAGGGATTCCGCTTTATGTGCCTTTTGGACATGCCATTGTCTATGCCTCAGGGACTATTTGGGCACATCAAAATTGGGCCGTTCAATTGGAAGTTCCTATTCGAAAAGCGTTTATAATTTTATTTGCTCTTGCTTTTTTGAGCGTGGGAATTGGGCTGAATGACTACTTTACATTGGGATGTGGCGGACTGTTTTTTCTTTTACTACGAAGAAAACGCTGGCAAAATCTATATTTTTTTATTGCAGTTTGTGTTATCTTTATAGAACTCGCGGGAACCTATCTCCACTGTTGGACATGGAAGTCAAAAATAGTTGATCGAATACCTACCGTGAATCCGCCTATTGGTGCTGTACTGTTTTATGCGGGAGGCGATGTGCTGTTGGCGAAAATTGTACAAAAAGTAAATAAATTAACGATTTAAATCATAGAAAGCATGCAATTTATTGCCCCATTAACGACGGATTTGTTGCTAGATGAAGCCACGAACGACGGACTCTATTTAAAACTTATCGAGCAAATTAATAAGGATTTTAATTTTGCGAATGAACCCGTCGATTTTCATTCCTCTACTACACCGTATGAACTGAAAGTACAATTGCATGAAAAGGTATTTCGTTTGATTCAACATAAATATGCCGAACTCTTGAACTTACTCTACATTATCGATGTGCCCGAAAATAATGTAAAACAACTCGATGGGACCGATACAGTGGAATTGGCGGAACAAATTGCCTATTTAATTTTGAAACGGGAATGGATGAAAGTTTGGTTTAGAGCCCATTATTAAAAAAACACCCGTACAAAAGGCATCAATGCATCACCATATACTCCTTTGTCTTTTTCAAATAAAACATTATAACGAAACCCCAAAGTGATATTTTCAAATCGATAACCTGCTCCTAAAAACAATCCGGTATTCCAAAAATGCTCCGAATAATTACTAAGTTCACTTTTGTAATGTACCCGTAATTGTTCCAATTCTACAGAAAGTTGAACCTGTTCAATAGGTTGAACCAATCCGATCAAACTTCCGCCATACATTTTGGAAGCATATAAATTTTCTTGATTTAAAACGCTGTATTGCAAACCAACGCCCGTCGCTACATAATCATTGAAATTATAAATAGCCGATGGCGCCACAACCACATTGGTGAATCCATTGCCAATTGCTAATCCAAAACTACCTCCAAATTGCACCTGATCCCAAAAATCAGATTTTTTCACGTCTTGTGCATTCACTGAAAAACTTAAACACAAAAGCAACAGTATTTGCAAAGGTTTTGTTAAAAAATTAGAAACTTTCTTTTGCATGATTTGATATATATTTATTTAGCGATATAAATGTAGTAAAATCGTTGAAAGATTATTATAAATATCATACTTTTGCACTAATTTTTTGAAATACAAGTATACATACCCAAAAATATCATGGATAGGTTTTCCTTTTTAAATGCAGCACATACCCAGTTTTTTGCTGATTTATACGAACAATATCTTGCAAATCCGGACAACGTTGAGCCCAGTTGGAGAGCGTTTTTTCAAGGATTTGATTTTGCTTTAGAACACTACAGTGATGAAGCCAACGCCGGAGAACAATTGGTGGTTTATGCCAATAGTGAAGGTGGAAATGCAGCCGCTTCAGAAAAGTTGCAAAAAGAATTTAATGTATTAAAATTAATCGATGCGTACCGCACACGAGGTCACTTGTTTACTGAGACAAATCCTGTGCGCGATCGTCGTACGTACAGTCCAAACTTAGCTATCGAGAATTTCGGCTTGTCTACATCTGACATAGATACGGTTTTTGATGCAGCAAAAGTGTTGGGTCACCAACCATCTTCATTGAAAGATATCTTAGCGCATTTGAAAAATGTATATTGCCAACACATCGGTATTGAATACATGTACATGCGTAGTCCTGAAGTGATTCAATGGATTCAAGATCGACTAAATATCAATGATAATTTACCCAACTTCAACGCGGAAGAAAAGAAGCATATTTTGGGTAAACTAAATGAAGCGGTTTCGTTTGAAAATTTCTTGCATACCAAGTATGTGGGTCAGAAACGATTCTCGCTTGAAGGTGGAGAAAGTTTGATTGCTGCTTTAGATGCCGTTATTGATGCCGCCGCCGATAAAGGGGTAGAGCAATTCGTTATGGGTATGGCACACCGCGGTCGTTTGAACGTTTTAGCCAATATCTTTGGCAAACCCACTCAAGACATCTTCTCTGAATTTGACGGAAAAGATTACGACAAAGAATACTTCGATGGCGACGTAAAATACCATTTAGGGTTAACCGCGGAACGCAAAACCAAAAATGGTAAAAAAATCAACATCAATTTAGCACCGAATCCTTCGCACCTTGAAACTGTAGGTGCCGTAATTGAAGGAATTACTCGTGCAAAACAAGATAAATACTACGCAGACGATTTCTCTAAAGTATTGCCAATCGCAGTTCACGGTGATGCAGCAGTAGCCGGTCAAGGAATTGTGTATGAAATTGTACAAATGTCGCAACTCGACGGATACAAAACCGGCGGTACGATTCACATTGTAATCAATAATCAGGTTGGTTTCACCACCAATTACTTGGATGCCCGTTCGTCAACGTATTGTACCGATGTGGCCAAAGTAACGCTGTCGCCCGTATTGCACGTGAAT
This sequence comes from Bacteroidota bacterium, assembly GCA_039798185.1. Lineage (GTDB taxonomy): Bacteria > Bacteroidota > Bacteroidia > Flavobacteriales > Flavobacteriaceae > Flavobacterium. The sequence continues at coordinate 14,665 of JBDKGM010000030.1, read as the reverse complement.
GCCGATGATACCGAAGCGGTTGTGCATGCTATGTTATTTGCATTGGACTTCCGTATGCAGTTCAAACGCGACGTGTTTATCGATTTGTTGGGTTACCGTAAGTACGGTCACAACGAAGGGGACGAACCGCGTTTTACTCAACCGGTATTGTACAAAATCATTTCCCGTCATAAAAATCCGCGTGAAATCTATGCCGAGAAATTGATTACACAAGGTATTGTCGATGCGGCGTATTTGACAAAAATTGAAAATGAATACAAAGCGAAATTGGATGAAAACCTCCAAGAATCGCGTAAAAAAGATAAAACCATCATCAAACCGTTCATGCAAGATGAATGGAAAGGATTCGTACAAGTTTCCGATGATGAAATGTTGAAAAAAGTAGATACGAAATTTGACCGCAAGAAATTAGATCAAATTATCGAAACCGTTTCTACTTTACCGTCAGACAAAAAATTCATCAGCAAAATCCAAAAAATTGTTTCCGATCGTAAAACCATGTACGATAACAATACCTTGGATTGGGGAACCGCCGAAACCTTGGCGTACGGAACCTTGTTAATGGAAGGCTACGATATCCGTGTATCGGGTCAAGATGTGGAGCGCGGAACGTTCTCCCACCGTCATGCGGTTGTAAAAGTAGAAGATAGTGAAGAAGAAGTAATCTTGTTGGATACCCTAAAAGGGAAAAAAGGAAACTTCCATATCTATAACTCCTTCCTTTCTGAATATGGAGTTTTAGGTTTTGACTATGGATATGCCTTAGCCAACCCCAATGCGTTGACCATTTGGGAAGCACAGTTTGGGGATTTCTCCAACGGGGCTCAAATCATGATCGACCAATACATTTCGTGTGGGGAAGACAAGTGGAACAACCAAAACGGTATCGTGCTATTGTTGCCACACGGCTATGAAGGACAAGGGGCCGAACACTCCTCTGCACGTATGGAGCGCTATTTACAATTGTGCGCCCGCCATAACATGTATGTTGCCGATTGTACGACACCTGCCAACTTCTTCCACTTGTTGCGTCGTCAAATGAAAACGAGATTCCGCAAACCGTTGGTGGTATTCTCACCGAAAAGTTTGTTGCGTCACCCGTTGTGTGTTTCTTCAGTAGATGAATTAGCTAATGGCCATTTCCAAGAAACCATAGACGATACAAGCGTAGATAAGAAAAAAGTAAAAACCGTAGTATTCTGTACCGGTAAGTTCTATTATGACATCTTGGCTGAGCGCGAAAACTTAGGCCGTACCGATGTTGCATTAGTGCGTATCGAGCAGTTGTTCCCACTTCCGGTAGACCAATTAAAAGACATTATCGCTTCCTATCCGAATGCCGATGATTATGTTTGGGCACAAGAAGAACCAAAGAACATGGGTGCTTACGGCTATATGTTAATGAATTTTGATTTAGTACCTTGGCGTTTGGCTTCCTTAAAAGCCTATGCCGCACCAGCAGCCGGTAGTCACACCCGTGACCGTCGTCGTCATGCTGATGCCATCCGAATGGTATTTGATAAAAATTTATTTCGTTCCTAATTTTTTTTAGGAGCTATTTCCCGCTTTCCGCAGTATCTTCCCACCTTTCAGGATGGTAAGGATACTTGCTTCAGTCGGGGCTAGGGCAACCTGCAAATCAATAACGTTCCCATAAAGAACAACACATACAATACAAAAACTTTTAAACTAAAGGATTATGATTTTAGAAATGAAAGTGCCTTCTCCGGGCGAATCGATTAAAGAAGTGGAAATCGCTACATGGTTAGTCCAAGATGGTGATTATGTAGAGAAAGACCAAGCGATCGCTGAGGTAGACTCGGACAAAGCTACTTTAGAATTACCAGCTGAGGCCAGTGGTATCATCACTTTAAAAGCATCAGAAGGCGATGCAGTAGCCGTAGGCGCTGTCGTTTGTCTTATTGATACCGCAGCAGCAAAACCTGAAGGTGGCGCTCCTGCACCTGCTAAAGAAGAAGCAAAACCTGTTGCGGAAGCACCAAAAGCTGCACCCGCTCCAGCGCCATCGCCAGCACCTGCTGCAACATATGCTGCACAAACTCCTTCGCCGGCTGCACGTAAAATATTAGAAGAAAAAAACATGCAACCTTCCGATATCGTTGGAACAGGTAAAGGCGGACGTATCACTAAGGAAGATGCCATCAACGCGGTACCTTCTATGGGTACACCAACGGGTGGTAACCGTGGTTCGGAACGCACAAAATTGTCCATGTTGCGTCGTAAAGTAGCCGAACGTTTAGTGGCTGCAAAAAACGAAACAGCAATGTTGACAACGTTTAACGAAGTGGATATGACCAATATCTATGCGTTACGTGACCAATTCAAAGATGAATTCAAAACGAAGCACGGTTTAGGCTTAGGCTTTATGTCTTTCTTTACGAAAGCAGTAACCCGTGCATTACAATTATATCCTGATGTCAACTCCATGATCGACGGTCAAGAAAAAGTATCGTATGATTTCTGTGATATTTCAGTGGCGGTTTCAGGTCCGAAAGGCTTGATGGTTCCAGTAGTTCGCAATGCCGAAACCTTATCGTTCCGTGGTGTTGAAGCCGAAATCAAGCGTTTGGCTATTCGCGCACGTGACGGACAAATCACAGTTGATGAAATGACGGGTGGTACGTTTACCATCTCAAACGGTGGTGTTTTCGGAAGTATGTTGAGTACTCCCATCATCAATCCTCCACAATCAGGAATATTAGGAATGCACAATGTGGTAGATCGTCCTATCGTTCGTAACGGTCAAATCGTGATTGCACCGGTAATGTATGTCGCATTATCCTATGATCACCGTATCATCGACGGACGTGAATCAGTTGGTTTCCTTGTGGCTGTGAAAGAAGCGTTAGAAAATCCAGTAGAGATATTAATGAATAATAACCCTAAGAAAGCTTTAGAGCTATAGGGTTTCTTCCGCCTCCGATGAGGCGCCTCTATATGTAAAAATCCCAAACTCAAAAGGTTTGGGATTTTTTTGTTAAACCTTAAAATTGCTATGTACATTTTGACCGAAAACTGTATTTTTGGTGTCACCTATTGCGTTTATTTTAGAATAAACAACGAATTAAAATACGATAGGAAAGCAAAAAAGAATGCAATTCAATTGGAATACGAATCAAACTTCACGGTCAAAACAGGTTTCTAACTTCTTTAGCGGTTTTTTTTGGCTTGGAATAGGACTGATATTCTTCAACGGAAATGCGCAAGAGTTAACTCCGACTGAGCATCAACAAATCCGGTCGATTCAACAATTGCTTTTGTCCAATCCGCCTCTCGCTTTGCAACAGACGCAAGTACTTGCAACATCTACCAATGCGGTTGCCAGAGATTGCGCACAGTATTACCAAGCCAATTATTATTACAACATCACCGATTACCAAAAGGCGAAACCAATCTTCATTGCTTTATTGCACAAAATCGAGCAAGATAAACCCTTATATCAGCACCAACGCTACAAGGATTTAGTACGCATGTGCGTAAATAAATTATTTTATATCTATAAAAATGCAGGGGATTACAATCAGGCTTTATCGCTTTTAAAAAAATATAAACATAAAATTCCAGAAGAACGATACCACGAGCAAATGGCGATTGCCAAAGTTGCAATGGGGGATTATCAAAACGGCATTGCCCAACTTAAACAGAATCTAGTTACTTCGGATTATTCAAAGTTTTCTAAAGGAACTAAAAAGGCAATGCAGGATAAATTATTGGCTGATAAACTCAATGCAATCGGAGAAGCTTATCAGAAATATTATATGCAAACGCATCAAGTAGTTCATTTAGATTCTGCGGAAGTTTACTTTACCAAAGCAGCGAATTTGATGGTGCAAGATCATTTTCAAATCGCATATACACAAGCTTTGTTAGGTATGCATAAAGCCAAAAATGCAGCTTTAAAAGGCGATTATACCAACGCTTTACGGTTTTATTCCTTGCGAAAAAAATACCCTGAAATACAGCAAAACATCCGCACTGTCCAGATTTTTGATTTAGGGATGGCCGATTGTTATTTTCATTTGAAACAACCTAAATTGGCGTTGCATTATGCACAGCAATTTGTAAAAAACTATCAAATCACCAAGGTTTCAAAAGAGAATTTATTAATTGCTTATACGCTTATTTCGCAAAGTTATAAGCAAACTAAAAATTCGGAACAAGCCTATAATTATGCCCAAAAATGTTTGGCACTAATTCGAGAGATGGATGCGATCAAACATACCTCACTCGACTTTTTACACGATTACGATTTAGAATCCATAAAAAATGAATCGGATGCCATATTAACAGATCGAAATACATTCAAGTTTCTCCTATTTGGATTAATAGGTTTATTGGTAGTTGTATTGGGTGTTTTTTACAAATATCACCAAAAACAAAAAGAAAATAAACAGCGGTTTTTAGCAATTATTCAACGATTAAAAGAATCCAAAAGACCAATTCCCAATCCAGTTGATAAAACTATTGACTCGGAAGTAAACAAAAGCATGGACTCCGAGTTAGTAGAGAAAATTCAAGCAGGTTTACTTCGTCTTGAAGCCAAAGCGTTCTTTTTGAAATCTGATTTTAAGTTGGCAACAGTAGCCAAAAAACTCAATACCAACACGGCCTATCTTTCGCAGTATTTTAATCAAGTGTTGCAGAAATCATTTTCAGAATACACCCAAGAATTGCGTGTTGAATATGTATTGCAAAAGTGGAATGCTTCTACACAATTTAGAAATTTTACCCTACAAGCCATTGCAGAAGAAGTGGGATATAAAGACGCTAACACCTTTGTTAGGGTGTTCAAAAAGCAAACCGGACTCACTCCAAATTATTATCTTGAAAATCTTCGAAAACAAGATGTATAGTCTTGAAATATAAGCTATTGCATTTCATTTTACTTTTGATTTTTTATAAATTATCCTACATACTAATTGTAGGAGTCACTGCGCTACAATAGTTTTACCCTCAATTACAGTAATTCAAGAAATTTTTTGATAGGCAACAGATTGGTTAAGTCTATTGGAAATAACTCGGAGTACTGTACCCTTGTAACGCTCTCATCAATGTATTTCATTCCTACTTTTTTCAATTGCTAATTAAAATTATCTGCCTTTAATCCCTTTGTCTATTCAAGCAAAAGCAGTTAGACATGAAAAGAAAACCTTTATCCATCAGACAAAAGGAATTGTAAATCCCAAACTAGAAAAAGGAAGATTGGAGTTCGTTTAGGAGCGTTACTTTTTAAACACACACATTAGAATCGATTACTCTTCAAAATTTAAATTTATGATTAGAAAAATTACGTATTTACTATTACTTTTTACAGCACCGCTCTTTAGTCAACAATGTTGGCAATCCGTTTCGGGTGGTAATGAACACACCTTTGCGATTGGCAGTAATGGAACACTTTGGGGCTGGGGTGCAAATGACTACGGTCAATTGGGCGATGGAACAGGCATTGATAAATATGATCCAACTCAAATTGGAACCGCTACCAATTGGATTAGCGTCGATACGGGTTATGATTACACTCTTGCATTGAAGTCAGATGGAACCATATGGGCTTGTGGAGATAATACTGACGGACAATTGGGCGATGGAACAAATACGATACGCGCTTCCTTTGTACAAGTTGGGACAGCCACAAATTGGCAATCCATCAGTGTGGGTTACGGTCATGTTTTAGCCATTAAATCCAACGGTACACTTTGGGCATGGGGTTACAATGGCACGGGTCAACTTGGCGATGGAACCACAACGAGTCGCAACAGTCCGGTACAAATTGGAACCGCTACCAATTGGGCTAAAGTATATGCGGGTTCTGATCACACCATAGCCATCAAAACCAATGGAACTATTTGGTCTTGGGGACGTAATAATTACGGACAATTGGGTGACGGAACAACAACAAATCGTTCTACACCCGCACAAATAGGAACCTTAACCAATTGGGCAAAAATTTCCACGGAAGGGGATCATACGCTGGCTATAAAATCGGATGGAACTTTATGGGCTTGGGGTAGAAATACAGATGGTCAAATTGGCGATGGAACAACAACCAACCGTACTACACCGATTCAAATTGGAACCGCAAACAACTGGCAAAGCATTTCTGGTGGAGCCGCACATACTTTAGCTGTAAAAACCAATGGCACACTTTGGTCTTGGGGTTATAATGGTTATGGTCAACTTGGAGTAGGTACAACAACCAATAGTAACTCACCCATGCAAATTGGTACAGACACCAATTGGCAATTTGTGAATGCCTGTTATGAAAATTCATTTGTTTTAAAAACAAGTGGCGAATTGTGGGCTTGGGGAAGCAACGGTACAGGTCGTTTGGGTATCAGTAGTTTAAGTTTTTCCAATATCACTACACCCCAACGAATGACTTGTCCAACTTCTATTTTTGTTCCTGCAATGTGTTGGAAATCGGTGGCACAAGGTGTCTCTTTTGCCGTAGCTATTAAAACCGATAATACACTTTGGGCTTGGGGAAGAAACGATTATGGCCAATTGGGTGATGGAACAAATGTTGACAAATCAACACCGGTACAAATTGGTACGGCTGGCAATTGGAAAACAGTTGTTGCAGGAGATTCCCATGTAATTGCGATTAAAACCGATAATACACTTTGGGCTTGGGGCTATAACAATTATGGCCAATTGGGCGATGGAAGTTCGCTCGTGTATAGAAATCAACCGGTGCAAATTGGAACGGCTAACAACTGGGCTAGTATTGCTGCAGGTGAATTTTTTACCATGGCGATAAAATCAAATGGTACTTTATGGGGTTGGGGACGAAATAACTACAACCAACAAGGCGATGGAACGTATTTTAATAAAAATACTCCAGAACAAATTGGTACCCAAACCAACTGGTCTATGGTATCATGCGGAAGAGAGCACACAATTGCCTTGAAAACAAACGGCACACTTTGGGCTTGGGGCTATAATTATTATGGCCAATTGGGCGATGGAACAACCACTAACCAAGATGAACCGGTACAAGTGGGTACCGATACCAACTGGAATTTGATTGCTACAGGCGAATTACACAGTTTAGCCCGTAAAACAAACGGCACGTTGTGGAGTTGGGGCTACGCATTAAGCGGTCGATTAGGAACGAATTCTTTTTCCAATCAATTAAATCCTGTTCAGATTGGTACTGCCACCAATTGGAAAAATTTTGATGGAGGCTATTCGCATTCTGTTGCAACCCGCACTGACGGGACACTGTGGACCTGGGGACTATATGATTATGGTCAACTTGGATTTGTTGGTTCTGCTAATCAATATGTACCCGTGCAAGTGGGTACAGCAACCAACTGGAATTTAGTAGTCGGTGGTTTTCATCACATGTCGGCTACCCGTTTGGACAATTCACTTTGGACCTGGGGAGTTAATATTAATGGCGAAATGGGAGACGGAACAAGTAATAGTTCCAGTACACCAAAAGCCTTAAACTGTTATACAAGTACATTAGCTGTAGCAGATTTTGAAAACGATACTATTTTAAATGCATACCCAAATCCGGTGCAGTCAATCTTACATGTTACAGCTAGTGAAAGCATTCAAAAAGTGGTGATTTACAATTTAATGGGGCAAGAAGTGTTGCAACAAACCTTCGATTCCAATACAGTTGACATTAATGTTGAATCATTGTTCGCCGATGTTTATTTCGTAAAAGTTGTAAGCGGTAGTCAGGTGAGTACGTTAAAAATTATCAAAAAATAAGCTCCTTCATGAAGAAAATTATAATAACCGGACTTTTCCTTGTTTTGGGAAATATGTCTTCAATACAAGCGCAATTTAACAGTACTTCCAATCCTTGGAATATTCCGATTGTTTCTGATTCTGAGGATTATTATGTGTCCAGTAGCTTTCATCAAGTATTTGATATCAATGGTGATGGGAAAGTGGATTTTATTGACTCCGAAAATCAAAATTCGTCCGCTTCAGATGTTTTTTTAAATGGGAACCAAAAATATTGGAAAGTCTATTTAGGCAACGGGTCGGGATTTAGCGCGACGGCAACACAATGGAATATTCCCATAGTGTCCGATTCTGAGGATTATTTTGTGTCGAGCAGTTTTCACCAAGTTGTCGATATGAATGGCGATGGAAAACCCGATTTTGTCGATTCTGAAAACGAAGCGACTTCGGCATCGGATGTATTTTTAAATGGAAATCAAAAATATTGGAAAGTTTATTTGAATACAGGCACTGGATTTAGCGCTACCGCTACGCAATGGAATATCCCGATAGTGTCCGATTCCAGTGATTATATGGTTTCGAGTGATTTACACCAAGTAGTCGATTTGAATGGCGATGGAAAACCCGATTTTGTGGATTCAGAAAATGAAGCGACTTCGGCATCGGATGTATTTTTAAATGGGAATCAAAAATATTGGAAAGTCTATTTGAATACCGGTTCCGGTTTTAGCGCGACAGCGACCCAATGGAACATCCCGATTGTTTCTGATGATTATGATTTTATTGTATCGTATTCCTTTCACCAAATTATTGATATGAATGGGGATGGTAAACTGGACTTTGTCGATTCAGAAAACCAAAATTCGTCGGCTTCAGATGTGTTCTTGAATGGGAATCAAAAATATTGGAAAGTGTATTTAAATAATGGAACAGGATTTAGTGCAACAGCGACTCAATGGAATATCCCGATTGTTTCGGATGATAGCGATTATTATGTTTCGTCCGATTTTCATACAACAATGGATATGAACGGTGATGGTAAACCCGATTTTGTCGATTCAGAAAATCAAAATTCGTCTTCGGCTGATGTATTTTTAAATGGGAATCAAAAATATTGGAAAGTCTATTTAAACAATGGGGCTGGATTTAACGCGACTTCGGTGCAATGGAATATCCCAATTGTTTCTGATACAGAGGAGTACTTTGTTTCAGCTAGTTTCCATCGCGTGATGGACTTTGACGGCGATGGTAAAGTGGATTTTATCGATTCAGAAAATGAAGCGACTTCGAGTGCGGATGTATTTTTAAATGGGAATCAAAAATACTGGAAAGTGTATTCCAATACTTCTGTTTTGGCAATGGAGGATTTTAATGAATCAACAGTACTTTGTTATCCAAATCCTGTTCAAGACCAATTGAATCTGAAAGCTACAATGCCATTGAACGCAGTTAAAATCTATGCAATTACAGGTCAGTTGATGGTGTCCAAAACGGTGAATTCTCCAGAAGTAAGTCTTGATTTTTCAGCACTTTCTCCCGGAATGTATATCGTGCATGCCCAATCTGAAAAGGGATTGCAAATTGTAAAAATAAGTAAAAGGTAAGTTTTGTTTTTTTAAGTGAATTAAAGTCCCAAACTCAAAAGGTTTGGGATTTTTTTGCTTTATTTTTTTACTGAACTCCTTTATTGTTTTCTAAAGGGGAAGCACTGTTGTATGATGAAAAAAAACGAATTAAGATGTTAAAAATCAAAAATATACAGCTTAAAGGTTTTCGGGTAATTTATAAATAGTCCGATGTATTAATTGTGTGAACAGATCATTCCGCATAGATTTGACTTTGTATTCTTAGAGAAATAAGTAAAGAGACATCTTTCATACAGGATTTTTCCTAGGGAATTGGTTCGTGATATCACGATACCTTTTTAGTCTTGAATACAAAATCAGCAGGCATTTTTGAGTTGCTTTACATCATCATTCAACTATAATATTATTTAAACTACATGAAAAAACTTTACTTGTTTGGATTACTATTGTTCAGTTATATTTCTTTTGGACAAAATTACAATTACACTATTTACACTACTTCCAATTCTGGAATTGCAAGTAATTATGTAGGTGATATAAAAACAGATGCCAACGGATTGTTATGGATCTCTTCTTTTAGTGGAGTTTCCACTTTTAACGGTACTACGTTTACCCAATATAATACTGGGAATTCGGGGATAGCTTCTAATGCCATTCTTGAAGTCGAAATTGACAATTTGGGTAGAAAATGGATGGCGACTCAAAACAATGGAATCGTACTATTCAACGGCACCACTTGGACCAATTATACGAGTTCAAATTCCGGACTTCCAAACAATGCCATCGTATGTATTGATGTGGATAGTAATAATAATCTTTGGGTTGCTACAACTTCCGGACTTACTCGATTCAACGGCACTACTTGGACTACGTATAACGCTTTGACCACAATAAACTCGATTGAGATTGATTATGCGAATGGTATTTGGGTAACCAATAATGGTGTTTTGTATAAGTTTAATGGTACTGATTTTAATTTCATAGCGCAAGGCACGGATAAATTATTGAAAGCATCCGGCGATCTTATCTATTTAGCAGGTTTTGACAGTTTTATGATCTACACCATTGATGGGACATTTTTTAGCAATTACTATACAAACAATTCGTGTTTAGCAGGGATTCAATTGAATGCCTTAGATATTGATAGTAATAACAAGTCATGGATCGCATTTCAAGGAAATGGAATTCAAAATTTCACGGATTGTGTAACGTATACTTCGACTAACTCTGGATTACCCGATAATTATTTTAGTGCAATTCGAACACAAGCAAATGGCGTAATTTGGGCAGGAACCTTACAATTGGGATTGGTAAAAATGACACCAAGCGCAACTACTTGTAATCCTCCCACTAATTTTTCATCGACGAATATTACGTCATCAACAGCGACTTTAAATTGGACTGCAGCAACTCCAGCACCAACTACCTATTTGTATTTGTATAATACTTCCCAAACCGTTGGCGGAATTGATGGAAATACAGGATCTACTTCTGCAAATTTAACTGGATTACTGCCGAATACCGATTACCATTGGTGGGTAGCTTCTGTTTGTGGAAACACCCAAACGGCTTGGGTTTATGGTGGCTTTTTCACCACAGCACCGGCTATTTGTTTTTCACAATTAAGCTGTGCTGGATTGGGCGCAGCAGCGATCAAAGCAGATGGTTCATTATGGGCTTGGGGTAATAGTGTCAACGGATCGATTGGTGATGGAACCAACACGAGCCGCAATTATCCAGTACAAATTGGTACTGAAACGACTTGGCAAAGTGTTTCTGAAACCGCTTTTACAGGGATGGCAATTAAAAATGACCGGTCGCTTTGGGGTTGGGGACAAAATATTGGGAATATTAATTCTACTTCACCTAGCGCAGTGGTTTCTCCTATACGCATTGGAACAGATAACAACTGGCAATCCGTTTCAGCAGGAACAGGACACACGGCAGCCATAAAAACGAATGGAACACTTTGGACTTGGGGTTCGAATGGTTACGGACAACTCGGGTTAACTACGAGTTTGAATTACTTTGAACCTACCCAATTAGGAACGGCAACATGGACGACTGTTTCTGCAGGGTATGATTATACTTTGGCAGTTAAATCCAACGGCACACTTTGGGCTTGGGGTTATAATAATAAAGGGCAATTGGGTGACGGAACTTTGAGTAACAGTAATACACCCATACAAATTGGTACGGCAACCAACTGGTCTAAAGTTTATGCAGGAAATGGAAGTTCGTATGCTTTAAAAACTGACGGTACACTTTGGGCTTGGGGTGATAACCAATACAGCCAATTAGGTGATGGAACGGCAACTAATAGAACGACGCCAGTTCAAATTGGAACAGCGAATGATTGGCAACAGCTGGGGGTTGGTGGCGCACATGCTGTGGGTAAAAAAAGTAACGGAACCATTTGGGCATGGGGAATGAATAATTACTCGCAATTGGGCAATGGTACAACTGTAAGTAGCAGTACACCAATCCAAATTGGATCGGCAACCAATTGGTTAACCATAGACGCGGGTGTTTCCACAACCTCTGCCATCAAGACCGATGGGACAATGTATGTTTGGGGTCGTAATAACTTAGGTCAATTGGGTGATGGGACCAATACACAACGCAGTGTACCTACTGCTATCAACTGTCCGACTACAAGCTTGGGAATGGATGAGGTAGCGGTTTTAGAAAATGAAATCAAAGCGTATCCCAACCCGATGCATACTACGTTAACTATTGCTGGGGAAGTTGAAATTCTGTCGCTGGCGGTCTTCAATGTATTAGGTCAAGAAGTGATTACAAAATCCATCAACGCGCAAGAAACAACGCTTGATGTTTCTCAATTACCTCTTGGAACGTATATGGTTAAAGTAAAAACAATGGATACGGTTCAAACGTTAAAAGTAATTAAGCAATAATCCGTTATCGATCGAAAATAAATATCCCAAACTCGAAAGGTTTGGGATTTTTTATGGAAAAGGATTCCCAACGACTTTCTGCTAAGCATTAGGGGAATTACGTCAAATGAACCACAGAATTTCTTTTCTTTGCAATTGCGTGAGCGATAGAAGCAAGTATCCTGCCTGACGATAGGAAGGTAGATACTGCGGATAGCGCGACCCTAGCGAATAGTAAAGTGATGGACACGAAAAACACGAAGCTAGGGGCACGCCCAAAACAAAAAAACATGCAAAAGAACACCAAATCAGCAGCCATCGGATTCATTTTTATCACGATGTTGATCGATATTACGGGTTGGGGAATTATCATCCCGGTCATCCCAAAACTTATCCAAGAATTGATTCACGGCGATGTGAGTGAAGCCTCAAAAATAGGGGGTTGGCTGACTTTTGCATATGCCATAACGCAGTTTGTTTGCGCGCCGTTGGTGGGAAATTTGAGTGATAAATTTGGGCGTCGTCCGATTATTTTACTTTCGCTTTTGGCTTTTTCGATGGATTATCTGTTGTTGGCTTTTGCACCGACGATAACGTGGTTGTTTATAGGGCGCATCATTGCGGGATTAACGGGGGCGAGCATAACGACGGCATCGGCTTACATTGCGGATGTGAGTACGCCTGAAAATCGGGCGAAAAACTTCGGAATGATTGGTGCGGCTTTTGGATTGGGCTTTATTATCGGACCTGTTTTAGGCGGATTATTGGGGCAATACGGGGCTCGCGTACCGTTTTATGCGGCTGCAGTTTTGTGTTTGCTCAATTTCTTATACGGGTTATTCATTTTACCTGAATCGCTGGCGCCAGAAAATCGACGTGCCTTTAGTTTAAAACGCGCCAACCCGATTGGAGCATTTTTGAATTTACGAAAGTATCCCGTGTTGATTCCTTTGGTTATATCCATGTTTTTGTTGTATGTAGCCTCTCATGCGGTGCATAGTAACTGGAGTTTTTTCACCATGTATAAATTTGGTTGGAAAGAACGCATGATCGGTATTTCATTGGGAGTAATCGGACTGTTAGTCGGTTTGGTTCAAGGCGGATTGATTCGATGGATTAATCCCAAATTAGGCAATGAGAAAAGTATTTATTTAGGGAATGCCTTGTATACGTTGGGGATGTTTTTGTTTGCGTTTGCAACCGAAAGTTGGATGCTCTTTGTGTTTTTAATTCCGTATTGTTTGGGAGGAATTGCAGGTCCGGCCATGCAATCGGTGATATCAAGCAAGGTGCCGGCTAATGAACAAGGCGAAATTCAAGGTACTTTATCGAGTTTGATGAGTGCTTCGGCCATAGTGGGACCGCCAATGATGACCTCACTTTTTTACTTTTTCACCCATAAAGAAGCGCCGTTTCAATTTGCAGGGGCTCCGTTTATTTTAGGAGGGATTTTGATGATGACCAGTACAGTGATTTCGTATGTGACTTTACGCAAGAAAGCATAAAAACAAAACCGCCCCGAGAGGCGGTTTTTTTATTGTTTAATGACTTTAAGTGTCTTGGTTTGTTGATCACTTTGAACGGTTAAGAGATAAACTCCATTTTCTAAAGCGGTTAGGTCAAGCGTGGATTCGGTGCTGCCAATTTGTTTTTCCAGCACCAATTGTCCTGTTAAGGTACGCACAGCAACAGCGTCAATTGCATAGGCGTTGGAAATAGTGAGCCATCCATACGTTGGATTTGGAGCAACATTTAATTGTGCAAATCCTTGTTCTAATGTGGCTAAGTTGACAATGGTGGTGGCAACCGTATTGGTTGCGATGGGTGCATTATAGTCAAAATAAATCAGTGCATTATTTTGCAGCACGTCGCCTAAAACCACATTGGATTTGGGTTTCACTTTATAGGTGATGTAGCCGTGACTATTGGGTTCGTCATTGTTTCCAGGTAGGTTTATACCTTCAAATAAAAATTCGTTTTGATTGTTTTTATTTTTCACACGACATGGATGACTTGTGGCTAAAAGTTGGAACGTACTCCAATCCAATTTAGAACTCAAGTCGTTTGCTACCTTAATATTGATTGCTGGTGATGTTCCAATGTTCTGAAAACGAATGGTGTAATGCAAATAATCGCCTGCTTGAGCTAGCGTAATTTGTGGACCTTCTTGAACCGTAATGTCGTTTGGATCTTGTGAATTTACAGCTATTTGAGTGTATGATTGAGTATTGTTTGCGGTTGTATTATCACCGCTTATTGGGTTGATAGTTCCAATAAATGTGGCTGTTGTGCCTAAATCTACTGCGGGTGGAATACCAACTAAAAATTTTATTTTTCCTAAGAACCTACTTTCAAAAGGCGCTAAATTGGAATAATTAAAAGTTAATGTATTTGCCGTTGTTGCGCTTGGTGTTGCTGTAGAGGATTGGAATGAGAATTTATTATTTTCATATTGCA
>JBDKGM010000029.1:0-18036 GCA_039798185.1 Bacteroidota bacterium | reverse complement strand
CATTAAATAATAAACCAGCCAAACTATTTAAATTGTTTTGAAACATTTGCTATTTGTGAATATTTCTAGTGATGTGTTTCAAGAAATCCGCAAACAAAATCTTGGAAAAAACATAGATTTTTGCTTTTATATTTTTTTAAATCTGAAATAAAATCCGATTAAAAAAACTAATTTTGCGAGATTAAAAACACAACACAATGACGACTACAAAACCAATTCAGTCGGCCCTCATTTCGGTATTTTCGAAAGACGGTCTCGAGCCTATCGTACGTAAACTTCACGAACTTAACGTAACCATTTATTCCACAGGAGGAACTGAAGAATTCATTAAAAATTTAGGAATTCCAGTTGTTCCTGTTGAAGAAGTAACCGATTATCCTTCCATATTAGGAGGACGCGTTAAAACACTACATCCTAAAATTTTTGGTGGTATTTTAAACCGTCAAGACAACGCATCTGATGTGGCACAAATGTCGGAATACAATATTCCACAATTGGATTTGGTTATTGTGGATCTGTATCCTTTTGAAAAAACAGTAGCTTCAGGTGCTTCTGAGGCGGATATCATTGAAAAAATTGACATTGGTGGAATTTCCTTAATCCGTGCAGCTGCAAAAAACTTTAAAGACACCGTTATTGTTCCTTCTGTAAATGAATACGCGTTGTTTTTGGAAATGCTAACCGATGGCCAAGGAAGTACAACTTTAGCACAACGTAAATTATTAGCGGCAAAAGCTTTCCATACTTCCTCGCATTATGACACGGCGATTTTCAACTTTTTCAATGAAGAGGCAACCATTTTCAAAATGAGTTCAGATCAAGGTCATGTGTTACGTTACGGTGAAAACCCGCATCAAAAAGGGTTTTTCTTTGGTGATTTTGAAGCACTATTTACAAAACTTCATGGTAAAGAACTTTCATACAACAATTTGTTGGACGTAGATGCGGCTGTAAATTTGATTTTAGAATTTAAAAATAGCGAACCTACTTTTGCCATATTAAAACACAATAATGCCTGTGGTTTAGCAACACGACCTACTATGAAAGCAGCTTATTTAGATGCATTAGCGGGTGATCCAACTTCGGCATTTGGAGGCGTTTTAATTGCAAATGGCCCCATCGATTTAGCTACAGCTCAAGAAATCAATCAATTATTCTGCGAAGTAGTCATTGCTCCTGCTTTTGAGGAAGCTGCCTTAGAAGTATTACAAGAAAAGAAAAACCGTATCATTTTAGTGCAAAACGAGGTGGCTTTACCTCAACAAAATGTACGCACTTGTTTGAACGGTGTGTTAATTCAGGATCGAAATACAATTACGGATACTAAAGAGGGATTAACTTACGTTACCAACTCTAAACCCACAGAACAAGAAATTGAGGACCTACTTTTTGCTTCCAAAATTTGTAAAAATACCAAATCCAATACGATTGTTTTAGCAAAGAATGGTCAATTGATAGCATCTGGAACCGGACAAACATCCCGAGTGGACGCTTTACGCCAAGCTATAGAAAAAGCAAATTCATTTGGATTTGATCTAAATGGTGCTGTAATGGCAAGTGATGCGTTCTTTCCATTTCCTGATTGTGTTGAAATCGCAAATCAAGCCGGAATAACAGCTGTTATCCAGCCGGGTGGTTCGATTAAAGATGAATTAAGTATTCAATATTGCAACGAAAATAATGTTGCTATGGTATTTACAGGTACGCGTCATTTCAAACATTAATTTTATTATTTTTGTGGGCTGATTAATATTTAACAAACTAACACCCTTATAGAATCGTATGGGATTTTTTGATTTCATGACTGAGGACATCGCCATTGACCTTGGTACCGCCAATACCCTAATCATTCACAATGATAAAGTAGTGATCGACTCGCCTTCGATTGTAGCGCGCGATCGTATTACTGGAAAAATTACTGCTGTTGGTAAAGAAGCCAATATGATGCAGGGTAAAACACATGAAAACATCAAGACCATTCGTCCATTAAAAGACGGTGTTATTGCTGATTTTGCCGCATCGGAAGAGATGATTAAAGCGTTCATCAAAAGTATCCCTGCGTTAAAGAAAAAAATGTTCACACCCGCCTTGCGCATGGTAGTTTGTATTCCATCTGGAATTACAGAAGTAGAAATGCGTGCGGTAAAAGAATCCTGTGAGCGCGTGAATGGTAAAGAGGTGTATTTGATTCACGAACCGATGGCAGCTGCTATTGGTATTGGTATCGATATCATGCAACCGAAAGGAAACATGATTGTAGATATCGGTGGAGGTACCACTGAAATTGCTGTAATCGCTTTGGGAGGTATTGTTTGTGATAAATCCGTAAAAATTGCAGGTGACGTTTTCACCAACGACATCATTTATTATATGCGTACGCAACACAACTTATTTGTTGGGGAGACTACGGCAGAAAAAATCAAAATTACTATTGGAGCTGCAACCGATTCATTGGATTCACCTCCAGATGACATGTCGGTTCAAGGGCGTGACTTGTTAACGGGTAAACCAAAACAAGTGGAAGTGTCTTTCCGTGAAATTGCAAAAGCATTGGACAAATCGATCCAACGTATTGAAGATGCGATCATGGAAACCTTATCTCAAACACCTCCTGAATTAGCTGCGGATATTTACAATACAGGTATTTATTTAGCGGGTGGAGGTTCGATGTTACGCGGTTTAGATAAACGAATTTCGCTAAAAACGGATCTTCCAGTTTACATTGCTGAAGACCCTTTGAAAGCCGTTGTTCGTGGTACAGGAATGGCTTTAAAAAACATTCCTAAATTTAGAAGCATTCTGATAAAATAATAGCAGAATTCCCTAACTTTAGCATCAAGACGAATCTTAGATAGTAGCGTAAAACATGCAGCAAATATTCAATTTCATTTTTAAAAACAGCTATCGTATGCTGTTTTTGCTGCTTATGGCTATTGCTATATCGCTCACTGTACAATCCCATTCTTACCACAGAAGTAAAGTGATCAGTTCGGCCAATTTTCTAACTGGTGGCATTTATCAACGGATTAATGATGTGAATGAATATTTCAATCTAAAAACCAAGAATGAGGAATTAGCATTGGAGAATGCCCGTTTGAAGAGCATCTTATTCAACCAAAAAGATTCTACTAAAATTCCGCTTTTGGATTCCATAAAAGGAGTAAAAAAAGTGGATTTAATTGTAGCTAAAGTGATCCACAACTCCTACAGTTCTCAAGTTAACTTCCTGACTTTGGATTCTGGTTCCAAACAAGGAATTCAAGCAGAAATGGGTGTAATTAATAGTTTAGGGATTGTGGGAATCGTGGAAGATGTTTCGCCTAATTACGCTACTGTTTTAAGTATTTTAAATACTGAATCTCCAATTAACGCTAAGATTAAAAAATCAAATCACATTGGTTCTTTAATTTGGAATGGAAAAAACACAGGTTTTGTGCAATTGATTGATGTTCCTCGTTTGGCCACGGTTCGAAAAGGAGATACAATTGTTACCGGTGGACAATCGACCATTTTCCCTGAGAACATTAATATCGGGACTATTGAAAACATTTACACCGATGACGAAACCAACTATTACACGATAAACGTTCGCCTTTTTAATGACATGACCAGTCTCGGTCATGTGTACATTATTCGCAATAAAGACCGAAACGAAATACTCAACCTAGAAAAGAAAACGCAAAAGAAAAATGAACAGTAACGCTTTACTTTTCAATACTGCCCGTTTTGTATTGCTCCTTTTGGTGCAGGTTGTGCTATTCAATAACATTAACTTTTTAGGATTTATAAATCCATACCCTTATATCCTATTCATTATTTTATATCCTGTAAACGGAAACCGTTATGCTTTATTAGCGGCCAGTTTTCTTTTGGGATTAGTGATGGATTTATTTTGCAACTCGGGTGGCGTTCATATTGCTGCTTGTATCACTTTAGCGGCTATTCGCCCAGCGATATTCAAATTCTCCTTTGGCTTGAGTTATGAATACCAAACGGTTAAATTAAATGATGTGCTCACACCCGAGCGATTTTCGTTCATTTTAATTGCGGTCACTGTCCATCATTTGTGTATGTTTATGATGGAAATTTTTGCTTTAGAATTTTTCTGGAGCATTATTGTTCGAACGCTGGTAAGTACCTTATTTACCATTCTAATGTGTATTCTAATCATCTACTTAATTAAGCCAGGAAAACGATGAGAAAAGTATTGTTGCCCACTTTGGTTATCATTGCCGCCTCGTTATTGTTAATTCGTATTTTCTTTCTCCAAGTAATTGATGATTCATTCAAATTAAAATCAGAGAATAACGCGATTAAGATTAAATACGATTATCCTGAACGTGGTTATGTATATGATCGAAATGGCAAACTTTTAATTGCCAATCAACCCTCCTACGACATCATGGTTGTTCCACGAGAGGTTAAAAATCTGGACACCCTTGAATTTTGTCAATTATTAGACATCGACAAAGCCTTTTTTCTAAAAAAAATGGAAAAAGCACGCGTCTATAGTCCGATGCTTCCCTCTGTTTTTTTACCACAACTTAACAAATTAGAATACGCAGCATTCCAAGAGAAAATCAGAAAATTTAATGGTTTTTATATTCAAAAACGTTCCATTCGCGATTATCAAGTTAGCTATGGCGCCAATGTATTTGGTTTTATTGCCCAGGTAAACGAAGCGATTGTGGCTAAAAATCCATACTACAAACCAGGGGATTTGATTGGAAAACAAGGGATTGAACAAAGTTACGAGGAAGTTTTACGCGGGCAAAAAGGGGTAAAACACATTTTACGTGACAAATTTAATCGTGAAATCGGTTCCTACAAAGAAGGAAAATACGATACCCTTGCCAAACAAGGAAAAGACATTACGTTAACTATTGATGGTGATTTACAGCAATACGGGGAGGAATTAATGATCAATAAGTGGGGAGGAATTGTGGCTATCGAACCCAAAACCGGGGAAATTTTAGCTCTTGTAACCTCGCCCAACTACGACCCCGCCTTGTTAGTAGGGCGCCAACGATCAAAGAATTACAGTTTGTTGTACCGTGATTCGATCGCCAAACCCTTATATGATCGTGGTTTATTAGCTCAATATACGCCCGGTTCACCTTTCAAGATATTAACTGGATTGGTTGCCTTACAAGAAGGAGTAATTAGTGACAGTACCCGTTTTGTATGTAACCATGGATTTAGTTATGCCCGTGGGCGATTCATGCGTTGCCACTGTTCTGGAGGTTCTATTCAGTTGCATCGAGCTATTTATGAATCTTGCAACACCTTTTTCTCTAGCTCTTATATCAAAATCATCAATAAATACAATGACCATGGCTATGCCGTGGATTTATGGGCTAAACATTTAAAAAGTTTTGGCTTAGGTGATTTTATGGGATATGATTTACCCATTGGAGTTCGCGGAAATATTCCAACCTCAAAAATTTACAACCGAACCTATGCCGGATGGAAGTGGGATGGAAAAACAATTGTTTCCAATGCGATCGGTCAAGGGGAAGTGCTTATGAGTCCGGTACAATTAGCCAATTTCATGGCAACCATTGCCAATCGCGGTTATTATTACACACCACATATCATTAAAAAAATCAAAGGACAACCCATTGATCCCAAATACAGACAAAAGCACACAACCACTATTGATCGTAAATATTTTGACCCTATAATTGAAGGAATGCATGCGGTTTATGGCCCTGCAGGTACGGCTTCTGGTTTAGGTGTTGAAGGGATTGAAATTTGCGGTAAAACGGGTACGGCTGAAAACTTCATGGTGATCAACGGAAAGCGCACAAAATTACAAGACCACTCGATCTTCGTAGCATTTGCACCAAAAGACAATCCTAAAATTGCAATTGCTGTTTTTGTTGAAAACGGTTATTGGGGAAAACGCTGGGCGGGTCCGATTGCCACCTTAATGATTGAACGCTATCTGAAAGGTAAAATCACACGTACAGACTTTGAGAAAAGAATGCTTCAAGGTAGTTTACAAGATCAATACAACAAAAGATATCCTCAAAAACATCAGGATAGTTTAGGAATATTGAATGCTAGAGTAAAAGATAGTATCGCAAGAGAAAAAGGAAAAATAGATTCGTTGGCCACTAAAAAACCTGTAGAAGTTAAGAAAGATACGGTTAAGAAAAAAACACCATGAGAAACCAAAGTGTAAGTAGCAACATTGATTGGATCAGCATTGTGATTTACATTACCTTAGTTATACTAGGGTGGTTGAACATTTATTCTTCATCCCTATCGGGAGCTCCAGAGGACGCTTCCATTTTTGATTTTAGTCAGATATATGGAAAGCAATTTCTATTCATCTTATTTGCCATTCCTATTATTTTTACCATTTTGGCGGTCGAGGCAAAATTCTTCGAAAAATATTCAATCATTATTTTTGGGGTCTCTTTACTTTCATTAGCCGGTTTATTTGTATTGGGTAAAACCATTGCGGGACAACGTTGTTGGTATGGAATAGGTAGTTTTACATTACAACCCTCTGAATTTGCTAAAGCAGCTACAGCATTGGCCTTAGCAAAATACTTAAGTGATGTACAAGTGAATTTACGGGAAATGAACCGTCAAATTCAAGCTTTATTTATAGTATTCTTACCGGTAATGTTGATTTTACCGCAACCCGACCCAGGAAGTGCTTTAATCTATTTTGTTTTCTTTTTTGTTCTTTATCGAGAAGGGTTACCCGGTTGGTATTTGGTCACAGGATTTATTGCCATATTGCTTTTCATCCTTACTTTGGCAACCAATAATCCTTTTATAGTTATTGGGTTGACCGCCTTGGCTCTAATCATCAATCACTACCGAAGTCGTATTGTAGATCGAAATATTTTTGCTAGTATTTTGATGTTTTTAATGATTTCCGTCTTTACATTTTCGGTAAATTTTGTCTTCAATAATGTCTTCAAGCAACACCACCGTGACCGTTTTAATATCTTACTAGGAAAAGAAGTAGATATGAAAGGTGTGGGTTATAATACCAATCAATCAGAAATTGCGATTGGTTCAGGAGGTTGGTTTGGAAAAGGCTATTTAGAAGGCACCCAAACCAAAGGTGGATTTGTACCTGAACAACATACCGATTATATTTTTACTACGGTTGGTGAAGAATGGGGATTTACAGGTAGTCTATTTGTGATTGGCTTATTTGTCGGACTCATACTTCGTATTATTTATTTAGCAGAACGACAGAAAACAAAATTCAGTCGCGTCTACGGCTATTGTGTGGCGGGTGTATTGTTTATCCACTTCTTTGTCAATATCGCCATGGTAATTGGTGTTTTCCCAACTATTGGTGTTCCACTACCTTTCTTTTCTTATGGAGGTTCCGGACTTTGGGGTTTCACAATTTTACTTTTCATTTTCTTAAAAATGGATGCCAACAAAGTCAACGAGTGGTAATTCTGTAGACTTTTGTCTAAAATCTATAAGTTGTTTCCCGAAGAATTGTAGTACATTTCCACTTTAAAAATGAAGGTTATGCATACATTTCAAAAAATCAGCTTAGCATTGGTACTTCTTTGTTTATGTCCGAGGCTATCGGCACAAGAACAATCTACAACTCCGGTTCCAACTCAAGAAGAAATGCTAAAACAACAAGAAGCTGCAAAACAAGCCCAAGAAAAATTAGAAAAGGCCCAACGAAAGGCAGAAAAAGCCCAACGAAAAGCGGAACGTGAAAAGGACAAAGCAGAAGACAAATTACGCGCTATTGAAAAGGAGCAAAAGAAACTTGAAAATGCACAAGATAAGGTTGAAAAATATGAACGTCGCCTTAAAAATGAACAAGAAAAATTAGAAAAGCTTCAATCAAAACTTGAAAAAAACACCCAAAAAAACAAGTTGGATGCTGAGGAGATTGCAAAAGCCGCTAAAGCGATTACTAAGCAACAAGAGCGCATTGAGGACACTCAAAAAGATCTTGAGAAAGCAAGAGAACATTTACAACGTATTCGATAAAAAAAAAGCCCCTAAATTGGGGCTTTTTTTATGACTTCATTACTTTTTCTTTTTTCACTTTATTGGAAACACCTTTATTAGAGCCATTCTGTAAATCATCCAATACATGAATCGCTTCTTCAATGTAAATGTCTTTGGATAAACTTTCATGCCAACGGCTACGTTTTTCTTTTAATGTTGCGTCCGTTTTCATTTGCTCTTCCTCATCAGGAAGCGATTTAAATTCAAACTTATTGGTGTAATCGCCTATTAATTTGAACTTTTTATTGGTTTCATCCAACTGCTTTTGCTCATTCTTGTATTTATCAATTTGCAAGCTAAAAGTAGTCACATCATTACGCTCATCTAACCATTTGGCATTTTCATCAATCAACTTCATTTGTGGATTGTTGGAAATTCGTTTTTTACTACTAGCTAAAGCATACTCATAATTGGAAGCATTACTCCATGTTTTGTATTGTGCTGGATCGATTTTATCCCAAGGCATTGCATTGTCGATATCGCGCTCTCCCATTTTTAAATACGAATATTTATCTGGCATTACCACATCGCTTTTTACACCTTCTAACTGAGTTGAACCACCATTAATACGGTAAAATTTCTGAGTCGTAGTTTTTAAAGCACCCAAATCCCCCACCGCACTTCCGCGTACAAATTGATTTAAGTCAATCACATTTTGAACAGTTCCTTTACCATAGGTTTGCTTACCCCCTACAATAACGGCACGCTTATAGTCTTGCATAGCCGCAGCTAAAATTTCAGATGCAGATGCCGAAAACTCATTCGTCATAATTACCAAAGGACCATCCCAAGCAATTTTTGGATCACGATCAAACAACACTTCTTTGCGACCTGCTGCAGAACGCACTTGTACAATCGGACCTT
The DNA here is from genome assembly GCA_039798185.1 of Bacteroidota bacterium. Lineage (GTDB taxonomy): Bacteria > Bacteroidota > Bacteroidia > Flavobacteriales > Flavobacteriaceae > Flavobacterium. Next base: position 9,159 of record JBDKGM010000029.1, on the reverse strand, counting down.
GATCGATAAACAATCCACCGATATCCACAACTGTTTTTAACGAACCTCCGCCATTATCACGCACATCTACAATTAGACCTTGAACGCCTGCTGCTTTTAGTTTTTCAACTTCAACCGCTACATCTTTGGCTGCATCGCGACTGTCTTTGTTTTCAAAATCAATGTAAAATTTAGGCAAATAAATAATCCCATATTTTACACCGTTCTTTTCTACTACACTTGAACGCGCATAGGTTTCTTCAATTTCAACTTCGTCACGAATAATGGATATAACTTTCAAAGAACCGTCTTGCTTTTTAACTGTCAATCGAACTTCAGTTCCTTTAGGTCCTTTAATCTTTTTTACCACATCATCCAAGCGCATTCCAACTACATCAACGGGTTCGGCGCTGCCTTGTGCAACTTTTAAAACCACATCGCCTGCTTCCAATTCTTTACCACGCCAAGCTGGACCACCTGAAATTAATTCTGTAATTTCAGTAAAATCATTTTTCTTTTGTAAACGAGCTCCAATTCCTTCCAATTTACCGCTCATACTCACATCAAAACGCTCTTTATCTTCTGGAGCAAAATAAGAAGTATGTGGGTCAAATCGTGTTGTTATGGCATTCACGTATACTGAAAACCAGTCGGCACGCGTTAAATCTTTAATAAAATCAAAGTTTTCATTTAAAGATTTCAAAGCACTTTCACGGGTTTCCTTCTCTAATTGTTCATACGATTTTACTTCGATTTTAGTATCTTTTTTATCGGATCCTTTCTCTTGCAATTTTTGTTTTTCAACCAAAGAAGAAAGTGTAGATAACTTAATTTGTTTTCTCCAACGCTCTTTTAGTTCGGTCACATCCTTACAATACGGAGCATTTTCATAATCGGTATTGATTGATTCATCGACTTTATAATCAATTGGATTTTCTAAAATCTCTCGATAATACGCACGACTTTCTTCCATGCGTTGTACCAAACGATTGTAAGTCAAATTAAAAAAAGATAAATCACGATTTAAAATTTGATCGTCAATTTTAGTTTCAAATTTGGAGAACTCCTCAATGTCCGATTGAAGAAAAAAGCGTTTGGAAGGATCCAATGCATCGATGTATTCTTTATAAACTCCTTTTGAAAAAGAATCATCAATTGCTGCAGGATTATAATGTCCTTTTTCAATTACATAGGTTAGTAATTCTAACAGTAGTTTATCCTTTTCAGGATCTCCGTCTTTAGATTTGGGCATAAAGCTCCACAATCCAATGGCCACTACTAGTACCAGTAGGATTTTTTTAAAGTGTCTTTTCATAAAGTTCACAATTGCATTCATTAAGTGTCCTAAATTACATAAAAAACCATGCCAGCTTCGCGAAGCTTGGGATAAAGTTTTGTTAAACCATGGCTTTCGCCAAAGTTAGGAAAATTGTCACGTATCAGTCCTAAAATATGTACTTTTGTTACAATTCGAAAATAAACTATGCAATCGAAACCCTTAATCTTAGTTACCAATGACGACGGTATTACCGCTCCAGGAATTCGCGCTTTACTTTCTGTAATGCAAGAAATAGGCGAGGTTTGTGTGGTAGCGCCTGATCGTCCTCAAAGCGGGATGGGACATGCAATTACCGTAAATGACACATTACATTTGCAACGCATATCAGCTTCAGATGCTTCTATTCTTGAATATAGTTGCTCTGGCACACCAGTTGACTGTGTTAAAATGGCTGTTCACGAAGTTTTAAAACGCAAACCTGATTTATGTGTTTCAGGCATTAATCACGGATCAAATTCGTCGATTAATGTGATTTATTCTGGCACCATGAGTGCGGCCGTTGAAGCGGGTATTGAGGGAATTCCAGCGATTGGATTTTCCTTACAAGATTTTAGTTGGGGAGCGGATTTCGAACCTACCAAATCGTTTATCAAAAAAATTGCATTAGAAGTTTTAGAAAAAGGGCTTCCTGCGGGGACTGTGCTCAATGTAAATTTTCCAAAATTGGAGAAAGAAGCCATTAAAGGTTTTCGAATTTGTCGTCAAGCGAATGCCTATTGGAAAGAAAAGTTTGACAAGCGTACCACTCCGTTTGGAAAGGAATATTATTGGTTGACGGGTGAATTTATTAATCCCGACAAAGGCGAAGACACCGATGAATGGGCACTTGCAAACGGTTATATTTCTGTGGTTCCAGTTCAATTTGATATGACAGCGCACCATGCCATTCCATTATTAAATCGTTGGGAATTGTAATATGAATCGATACAAAGAACTTCTACTGGGATGCCTTGCAGGCTTAGGAACCGCAGCGTTGGGAATAACATTGGTTTTATTTTTTATGACCGACTTTTCGCATCATTATAACCTACGGGTAATTAAAGCTGAGGGGATTTTAGGCAAAACCATTACGTTGGGGACCTTACTAAATTTGGCTACCTTTTTTTGGTTTTTAAATAAAAGAAAAGATTTCTGGGCTTATGGAGTGCTTATCGCAACCTGTTTACTCACCTTGCTTACTCTATTTGTGTAATTATGAAGTATTATATTATTGCAGGCGAAGCCTCAGGAGATTTACACGGATCTAATTTGATGAAAGCGTTACTTAAAAACGATTCAGCAGCTGAAATTCGTTTTTGGGGAGGAGATTTAATGGCGGCAGTTGGTGGCACTTTAGTAAAACACTATCGCGATTTAGCTTTCATGGGATTTGCAGAAGTGGTAGCAAATTTAGGCACTATTCTCTACAATATTAAGTTTTGCAAAAAAGACATTCTCGCGTTTCAACCGGATGTTATCCTATTTATTGACTACCCAGGTTTTAATATGCGAATTGCAAAATGGGCTAAAAAACAAGGAATAAAAACCCATTATTACATCGCACCCCAAGTTTGGGCATGGAAAGAAAGTAGAATAAAAGCGATAAAACGTGATTTTGACAAACTCTATGTCATTTTACCATTTGAGAAAGAGTATTTTGAAATCAAACACAACTTTCCTGTTGAGTTTGTTGGACATCCATTGATTGATGCTATTCACAATCGACAACAAACCGACCAAACGGTATTTAAAAACGACCATGGCCTAGACGATCGACCAATCATCGCTTTATTGCCTGGAAGCAGAAAACAAGAAATTGCGAAAATGCTGCATTTAATGTTGAGTGTTGTCGATAATTTCCCTGCTTATCAATTTGTAATTGCTGGTGCACCTAGTCAAGAGTATGCTTTTTATGAACCCTTTTTACAAGGAAAAAAAATAAAATTCGTAGCCAATAAAACCTATGACTTACTTAGCATTTCGCATGCTGCTTTGGTCACTTCGGGAACGGCTACTTTGGAAACCGCTCTTTTTAAAGTTCCAGAAGTTGTATGCTACCGCGCCAACTCAATATCTTACCAAATCGCCAAACGAATCATCACTTTAAAATACATTTCGTTGGTTAATTTAATTATGGACGAACCTGTGGTAACGGAATTAATCCAAGATGAATTGAATCCGAGTCGTATCCACGAAGAATTACAGAAAATTCTTGACCCAATATATCGTACTACTTTGTTGGCAAAATACGACGAGTTAGAAACCAAATTAGGTGGCTTGGGAGCGAGTCAGAAAACTGCTGACCACATTAGGAACAATTTAACATAGGACTTTTCGGGATATTGCCTTATCTTTGGCAAAATTTTTTGGCATGTCAAAATTGTTCGGATGTATAGCGCTTTTGCTTGTTTTGGTTTCTTGTAAATCAACGCAATCGCCTATTATTACTACAAAAAAAGAAGCCATTAAACAGAAAAAATATACGACTTATACGCCCCAAAAAAATACCAACACTACCGCTTCCACACCTGCTAAAGAAGCCAAACCCAAAAAAGTAAAAACAGTTTCTATTCCCAAAGAACCTGAAGTTGCAACATCGAATGAACCTCAAAAGCAACGTGTCATTTTAGATCATAATGAAGATGACATTGTGTTGACTGCAGATGATGCGACCTATTTTTCGGAGCAATTGGTAAACAATGCTATGAATTACTTGGGAACTCCCTATCGTGGTGGCGGAACTAGTCGGGATGGATTTGATTGCAGTGGATTGATGTTTACTACTTTTCAAGCCTTTGACATTATTTTACCACGTAGTTCACACGAAATGGCACGCATTGGACGTGTTTTGGACCGCAATGAAATTCGACGAGGAGATTTAATATTTTTCCGTACCAATGGCCGTCGCACCATTAATCATGTGGGTATGGTTACCGAAGTAACGGAAGATGAAATAAAATTTGTACATTCGTCAACACAACAAGGCGTCGTTGTTTCCTCCACCAAAGAGCCTTATTATCAAAGAACTTTCGCACAGGTGAATCGAGTTATCGAATAATTTGTAAACACCTAAAGTCGGAAATATGAAAACCTTTCAATTTCCGCTGATTCGTATTACACTAGCTTTTTGTTTTGGAATAGTTTGCGAGCGTATTTTCGTTCCCACCGCTTTTCAACTCATCACTAGTACATTACTTTCAGCGGTTGCCTTACCTGCCTTACATTATTTTAGTAAACGCCAAGTAGTTCCTACATGGATTTTTGGAACAATTACCTTCTTTCTTTTCTTTTGTTTTGGAATAGGAGTTGTTCGTGTGCACGATGTTGTACTCCAACCCCACCATTTTTCGCACAAAATCACTGCTGCCCAAACCTTAAAAGCGACATTCCGTTTAGAAGCACCTTTGCGAACAAGCAAGAAAAATTATCGCTATATCGGGTCCCTTCAATCCGTTAACCATCTTGCTGTAACTGGAAAAGTTGTGGTTTCTTTTCCCAAAAACAAACCGCGGCCAAATTTCAATCAAACCTATGCGGCCATCGTTTGGTTTCATCCATTGCCGAATCAACCCAATCCAGGAGAATTTGATTATGGTAATTACTTAAAAACAAAAGCTATTTATGGTCAAATTTATGTCAAAAAGTACCGTTGTTGGACCAACCCTAACCCCACTTTAGCTCAAAAAATTCTCACTTTTCATGATAAAATCGCCCATCGGTTAGCAAACAGCTTGGATGCTGAAACGGCTCCGCTTATCATGGCTTTAATTTTAGGCCAGCAACAAGACATCAATCCCAGTATTTCTAAAGACTACCAGTTGGCAGGCGTCGTTCATATTTTATCTGTATCGGGTTTGCATGTCGGGTTCCTAGTACTTGTTTTTCAATTTCTTTTGAAGCCTGTTCCCAATACCCGAAAATACCGTTTACTCAAAGTGCTTCTACTCGTAACCGGTTTATGGTTTTTTGGTTGTTTAGCCGGATTGGCGCCCTCTGTTTTACGCTCAGTAACCATGTATTCATTTGTGATTGTCGGACAGTATTTAAGAAGGACTGTCAACATTTACAATACACTCTGTATTTCTGCATTTATAATCCTATTATTTGATCCGAATGCCCTTTGGGATGTCGGATTTCAATTGAGTTATTTGGCTTTATTTTTTATTGTTTGGCTCCAACCTATTTTTAAAAAAATGTATGCCCCAAAAACAAAAATTGGTTGTTATTTCTGGGATCTCACAACCGTTTCATTGGCGGCTCAACTGGGCACATTTCCACTTTCACTTTTATATTTCCATCAGTTTCCAGGTTTGTTTATCATAACGAATTGGATCATATTACCACCGCTTACTTTAGTCCTACTATTGGGACTATTGGCGGTTCTAATGGCCAGTTTCAATGGCTCACTTGATCTTATTTCTTCAATACTTTTATTTACGGTCAAAACATTGAATAGTTGTATCCATTGGATTGCTCAACAAGATCAATTTACGATTCAAAATATCCCAATGAATATTGAGTTAATGGTCGGACTCTATGGCGTTTTATTCGCTGTAGGAAGTCTTTTTCGAAATAGAAGTTATACGAATCTAATCACTGTTGGGTTTAGTATAATAGGGCTCCAATTGATTTGCCTTACGATTGATTTAGACAAAAATCAATCCGAGTTTCTAGTTGGATATGCTCCGAAAAAATCGGTTATTATTTGGAAAGACAATGACCGTTTTTACACGAATTCTGATGCCGCTAAAAGTCAACCTTTAATTGACTATCAAGTTTCAAAATTTTACAGTGTGACCAAACCCAATGTGTTACCACGAAAAGTATTTTGCAAAAACCGAATCATCGTTATTGTAGATAGTCTTGGGATTTTCCCGCGACGCAACGATGTCATTTTAGTTTTGAAAAATAGTCCAAAATGTCATTTAGAAAATTGGTTAGAAAAACACCCTCCTTCTTATGTTGTTGCGGATGGCAGTTCGACAAAATCCCTAAAAAAGATATGGAAGCAAAGTTGTAAAAAATTAAAAATCCCTTTTCATGACACTGCTGAAAAGGGACCTTTTATCATCAATTAAGCTTTTTTCTTTTTGGATTTCTTAGCGGGCTTGGGTGCTGGCTTGGGTGCTTCTGGTTTTGGATCAGGCACATAGCGCGTCAACATTTCATTGGCGCCTGCTAACCATTTTTCGGGTCCGCCTGCAACATAACCCGTTTGCCCCAATTGCTCGAAATTTGTTTTACCTTCAACTAAAGTTGGTTTAACAAGATATACTGTTGGATACCCACGCGGTTGAAAAACTTGTTGCATTTGCATATTTTGCTGGCGCAATGCATCCGGTTGTTGTGTGCGACGTGGAAAATCGAGTTCAACTAATATCACTTTTTCTTTTGCCCATTGAATAAATTCAGGCTTTTTGAATACTTCACTTTGCAAACGCATGCACCAACCACACCAATCGCTTCCTGTGAAAAATAGGAACATTGGTTTTTGTTCTTTTTTAGACAATTCAATGGCTTTGTTAATATCGGTATGCCATGTAAGTTCTTCTTGTGCTTGTACATTTTGACAAGCGAGTAGAATTAAAAATGCGAATAAAATCTTTTTCATAGTCTAAAATCCCTTTTAAGGTCGAAAGTTACAAATTATTTGACATCCTGCATCAATTTTCGCACCAAAGGCGAAATGGCGAGTAATACTATTCCGGCAATTAAAGCATACAAAGCCAATTGACTGTAACCCTCTGCATACGTATTTAATTTTTGAAGATTGGTAGCGTTTTTTGAGGCTTCTGCGATTCCAGCTCCGAGCAATCCGGCAAAATATTGGCCGTAGGCACTGGCTAAAAACCACATTCCCATGATTACAGCTTGTGTCTTTTGTGGGGATAATTTAGTCATGGCACTCATACCGATTGGAGACAAACACAATTCGCCAAACGTAATTACAAACCAACCTAATGTAAAAATATCTAACGAAGTTTTTCCATCGGGTCCAGCAAAGAATTTCGTGTAATAAAACACCCAAAAACCACCGGCTAGGAATAAGAATCCGAGACCAAACTTGACTACTGTATTGGGTTCGATTTTCTTTTTTGCCATCCAAATCCATACCATTCCGACTAAGGCAGCAAAAGCAACAACAAAAACAGAGTTTGCTGAATTATTGACACCATTTGGATCCAATTCAAAACCTAAAACCACCTTATTTAAATTCTCCGCTGCAAAATCACTTAACGAACCTCCACTCTGTTCAAAAAAAGCCCAAAAAACAATTGAAAACAGCATAAAAATCACTGCTGCTGTAAGCTTTTTATTTTCTTGTACAGTAAAGCCTTTCATTTCATAAAATAAATACAAAAGAGAAACGGGACCAATGGTATACATAAAATAATCTGTGTATTTAGTATTGGAAACCATCTCGATTATCAACGGAATAATTAGAATTGAACCAATATAGGTTCCAATTTCATATAAAATTCGTTTCTTTTTTTCAAGATGTTGCAATGGTGATAAACCAATTTGACCTAAACTCTTTTGAGTTTGTGTAAAAGTAAGTAAGCTAATAATCATCACTATTGAAGCCAGTCCAAATGCAACATTCCACTCAAACCCTTCTTGAATTTGTGAGGCAAAAAGTTCTCTCTTCCCAATGGCTATACAAAAGTAACCCCCTAAAATTGCACCTAAATTTACTCCAGCATAGAAAAGTGAAAATCCAGCATCTGTTCTTTGATCCCCTTCTTTATAAAGCATACCTACCATTGATGAAATATTCGGTTTAAAAAAACCAGTTCCAACAATGGTAAAACTCACTCCAAGGAAAAAGTAATCTTTGGGATTAATTGCAAGAATAATACTTCCAACTATCATTAAAATACCGCCCCAAAAAAGTGATTTACGGAATCCGAATATTTTATCCGCAAATAATCCGCCAATAAATGTAAATGCGTAAACCCAAGCTTGGGTAGCTCCATATTGTAGATTGGCAACTTCTTTATTCATCAAAAGTTGGTGAACCATGAAAAAGTACAACATCCCGCGCATCCCGTAGAAACTGAAGCGTTCCCACATTTCACTGAAGAATAAATACCACAATTGTTTTGGGTATTTTCCTTTAAAATCTTGAATTTGTTCGATAGTTGTTTCCATTAGCGAATTCCATTTTCACGCATAACCGCGTTTAATCGTTTTAATAAGACAAACATTAGCGAAGCAGCAAATAAGAGTAAGCCGAAATTCACCCAAAAGAAATTGGATTTATCTTCGTAGCTATCCCACATACTCGCTAATACACCTGATAATTTATTTCCAATGGACGTGGCCAAAAACCAACCGCCCATCATTAAGGAGGTGATGTTTCGTGGGCTCAATTTGGACACTACTGACAACCCCATCGGACTTAAAAACAACTCCCCAATCGTAATTACACCATAGTTGGCAACCAACCACCATACGGATACTTTCTCAGCACCATTTTGACCTGCTTTTACGGCAGCTACCATGACCAATACAGAAAGGGCTGAAATCAATAATCCGAAGGCAATTTTGGTAGGCGTCGTCGGTTCTTTTTGTCGGTGACGTAAGAATGTAAAAAAGGCGACAACCAGAGGCGTTAATAAAATGACCCAACCCGGATTAATGGACTGACTTAAATTTGACGACCACGTATAGATTGAGGCTTCTTCCTGTGGTTTTTTCTGAGGAGCCACATTGCGGAAATACAAGGGATAATCTACTTTTTTAACCACTTCTCCGTCTTTCTTTTGAATTCGGAAATATTCATCATAAAGTGCAACACTGTCCTTTTTGTAATGTAATGTGTCGACAAGTACTAGTTTCGATCCAATTTGTTGTGCCGT
>JBDKGM010000028.1:0-5803 GCA_039798185.1 Bacteroidota bacterium | reverse complement strand
TTGATGGGGCAGGAGGTGGGGTTTACCACCACAGTTAATGGTTCAACGTTTACGATTCATCAAATTTTATAGAAGTCTTTACTGCTACACCAACTTTCAAATTCTAAAAAGAACCGTTCAGAAATGAGCGGTTTTCTTTTTAATTATAGTTTTTTACTTAAATAAAGTTTAAATATATTGCTTAAATATTCTTTTATGTTTTAAAAGTGTAATCTAAATCACAATTTTGCTTACACAATAAAACAATAATAAAAGAATACGAGTATGTGTGGATTTTTAGCCATTATTGGAAAAGGAAAAGAAGAGCAATTGGTCAGAGAACTTTCAAAACGTATGGCCCATCGCGGTCCCGATGAAAGTGATATTCATTGTACTGAAAATGGACATTTCTTAAGTCATGAGCGCTTGTCGATTATCGATTTGCATTCAGGAAAACAACCCATTCAAGGATCAAAATCGGCTTGGATGGTGCATAATGGCGAAATCTATAACCATCAAGAATTGCGTGAAGGCGTTTTAAAAAGACATACATTCCGTACCCATTCCGATTCCGAAGTGATTGTGCATTTGTATGAAGAGTTTGGATATGATTTTGTCGATCAATTGGACGGAGACTTTGCTTTTGTAGTGGTCGATGGTGATGATTATATAGCGGGTCGTGATCCACTGGGTGTAAAGCCCTTATATTATGGAATGGACGAGCGCGGGCGCATGTACTTTGCTTCTGAAATGAAACCGTTGGCGGACCAATGCAAAACGTTTTCAACTTTTCCTCCCGGACATTATTACACACCCGAAACCGGTTTTGTGAAATATTATAAACCACAATACGAAGACTATACCGCTTGTGTGGAGGAAGCCGACTTGGCTTTGCTTCGTGAAAAATTGACCGAAGCTACGCGTAAACGTTTGATGAGTGATGTGCCGATTGGGGTTTTGTTATCAGGAGGTTTGGACTCTTCTTTAACGTCTTCCATTGCTTCGCGATTATTAAAAGAACAAGGCAAATCTTTGCATTCGTTTTCGATTGGTTTGAATCCGAATGCACCCGATGCCGTTGCTGCGCGTAAAGTGGCTGAATTTTTAGGTACCGAACACCATGAGATTCATTTTACGATCGAACAAGGGATAGCAATTTTAGAGAAGTTAGTCTGGCATTTGGAAACCTATGACGTGACATCCATTCGGGCGAGTACACCGATGTATTTCTTGGCCCAAGCGATTACGGAACAAGGCATAAAAGTGGTGTTGTCTGGTGAAGGCGCCGATGAGGTGTTTGGCGGGTATTTGTATTTCAGAAATGCGCCCAGCACGGTTGATTTTACCAAAGAAACCATCGAACGTGTACAGAAGTTATTTACAGCCGATTTGTTGCGCGCTGACAAATCAACCATGGCACATGGATTAGAAGCCCGCGTACCGTTTTTAGACAAAGCGTTTTTAGACTACGCCATGTTGATTAAAGGCGAAGAAAAATTACCAAAGACCTACGATGGGGTAGAGAAATACATCTTGCGCAAAGCCTTTGACACGCCGGAACAACCCTATTTACCGCAAGAAGTGTTGTGGCGTCAAAAAGAACAGTTTTCCGATGGAGTGGGGTACAACTGGATTGATACCTTAATCGATTACTGTTCGGCTCAAGTAACCGATGCGCAAATGGAAATGGCAGCCGAATTGTTTCCTTACAATACACCAGCAACCAAAGAAGCGTATTTCTATCGCACCTTATTTCATAAACATTTTCCACAATTGAGTGCGGCACAGACCGTACGTAAGTGGATACCCAAATGGCAAGAAAATCAAGACCCGAGCGGACGCGCTAATGCAGCTCACGTTCAGGCGGATACCGAAATATCGAAAAACCCGATCTCGGCATAATCGTCAGATTATCTATTGAAGTTTAGTTTGTTTGTTTGAAAAGCGCCCGTAATGCGAATTGCGGGTGTTTTCTTTTTTAAAATGAAGCAAAAAACACAGTTTATAAAGTGTTGAAGAAACCCCAAACAAATTCCTAAATAGTTCGCTAGATTTTAGCACCTTAAAAATCAAAGGTTTAGAATTAGTTATGAAAATAGCCTTTTTTAAGCCTTTATTTTGGATTTAAAACGAAAAAAGGATATCAAACATAAATGTTGATAACTTACCCCATAAAATGCCTTAAATCACTTTAAAATCGTCTTTGATTTTTTATATTTGCGTGTTATACAAAATTCCGAGATTTTTTTATGAGCGAAGAAGTAAAAAAGAACGCGTATTCCGCCGATAGTATTCAGGCGTTAGAGGGAATGGAGCACGTACGGATGCGTCCATCCATGTACATCGGAGATACCGGAGTGCGAGGTTTACACCATTTGGTTTACGAAGTTGTAGATAATTCCATCGATGAGGCGTTGGCGGGTCATTGTGACACCATCAGCGTGACCATCAATACCGATAATTCCATTACTGTTGAAGACAACGGTCGTGGTATCCCTGTGGACATGCATAAAAAAGAAGGTGTTTCTGCCCTTGAGGTAGTAATGACCAAAATTGGTGCTGGGGGTAAGTTTGATAAAGATTCTTATAAAGTTTCTGGGGGACTTCACGGTGTTGGGGTTTCCTGTGTGAATGCACTTTCGGATCACTTGCGTGCTACGGTTTATCGTGATGGTAAAGTTTGGGAACAAGAATATGAGCGTGGTAAAGCGATTTATCCCGTAAAACAAATTGGAACAACCGACAAACGTGGTACTACGGTATCTTTCAAACCCGATGGTACGATTTTTACCCAAACCTTAGAATATTCCTATGACACGCTGGCGGCACGTATGCGTGAGTTGTCCTTCTTGAATAAAGGGATTTCGATTACTTTGACCGATATGCGTCATACTGACGACAAAGGCAATCCGGTTGGCGAAACGTTCCATTCGAAAGAAGGTTTGAAAGAATTCGTTAAATTCTTAGATGGAAACCGTGTGCCGATTATTGCCAGTGTCATCAATATGGAAAATGACAAAGGTGAAATTCCGGTGGAAGTGGCTTTGGTATATAACGATAGCTACTCGGAAAATATCTTTTCGTATGTAAATAACATCAACACGCACGAAGGAGGAACCCACCTTCAAGGATTCCGTATGGGATTAACGCGTACGTTGAAAAAATATGCCGATGCTTCGGGGATGTTGGATAAATTGAAATTTGAGATTTCAGGAGACGACTTCCGTGAAGGATTGACCGCGATTATTTCGGTGAAAGTAGCCGAACCGCAATTTGAGGGACAGACCAAAACCAAATTGGGTAACCGTGAAGTAGTTTCTCCGGTATCGCAAGCGGTTTCGGAAATGTTGGAGAATTATTTGGAAGAAAATCCGAATGATGCCCGCACCATTGTACAAAAAGTAATCTTAGCAGCACAAGCGCGTCACGCGGCGAAAAAAGCGCGCGAGATGGTGCAACGCAAAACCGTTTTAGGCGGTGGCGGATTACCGGGTAAATTATCCGACTGTTCCGAACAAGACCCTGCAAAATGTGAGATTTACTTGGTAGAGGGTGACTCGGCGGGTGGAACGGCCAAACAAGGTCGCGACCGTAATTTCCAAGCCATTTTACCTTTACGTGGTAAGATTTTGAATGTGGAAAAAGCCATGCACCATAAAGTATTTGAAAACGAAGAGATTCGCAACATCTTTACGGCTTTGGGGATTACCATTGGTACTGAAGAAGACAGTAAAGCGTTGAACTTGGAAAAATTGCGTTATCACAAAGTAATTATCATGACCGATGCGGACGTGGACGGTAGCCACATCTCGACATTGATCTTAACGTTCTTCTTCCGATTCATGCGTGAGTTGATTGAAGCGGGACACGTGTATATTGCTTCACCACCGTTGTATATGGTGAAAAAAGGAACCAAAAAAGAATATGCTTGGAACGACGACCAACGCGATTTGATTTCGCAACAAATGGGAGGAAGTACCAGCGTACAACGTTATAAAGGTTTAGGAGAAATGAACGCGGAGCAGTTGTGGGAAACTACAATGGACCCAAGTATGCGTACGTTGCGTCAGGTGACGATTGATAACCTCACCGAAGCCGATCGTATCTTTTCGATGTTGATGGGTGATGAGGTGCCACCGCGCCGCGACTTCATCGAGAAAAATGCAGTTTACGCTAAAATTGATGCCTAACGAAATTTGAAAAAGGATGTCCTAGCCCCGATGGGAGTGGAAATCCTTTTTTGTTTTATCCGGTTACGGTAAAACAAAAAAGATTGAAACGTACAGCGGGAATAGCTTCAAATAATAAATAAAAAAGTACAAACTTATTAATTACATTAAACAATGAAAGTTACGATAGTAGGAGCAGGAAACGTAGGCGCTACATGCGTGGACGCGATTGCTCACCGAAGAATTGCCAGTGAAATTGTAGTGGTAGACATTAAAGAAGGCTTTGCAGAAGGAAAGGCAATGGATATTATGCAAACCCAAACTACTTTAGGTTTCAATACCAAAGTGGTGGGAAGCACTAATGATTATACCAAAACGGCTGGCAGTGATGTAGTGGTGATTACTTCGGGGATTCCAAGAAAGCCTGGGATGACACGTGAGGAATTGATTGGTATTAATGCCGGTATTGTGAAAGGTGTGGCTGAAAATTTGTTGGCGCATTCTCCCAATGCCATTATTGTGGTGGTTTCTAACCCCATGGATACGATGACGTATTTGACGTTGAAAGCTACAGGTTTACCTAAAAACCGTATTATCGGTATGGGTGGTGCTTTGGATAGTTCCCGTTTTAAATATTATTTATCACAAGCGATGGACAAGCCTGCGAATGATATTCAAGGTATGGTGATTGGCGGACACGGCGATACAACGATGATTCCGTTGACCCGTTTGGCTTCCTACAATGGTGTGCCTGTTTCTCAATTTTTAGCAGAAGATGCGTTGGCCAAAGTGGCTGCAGATACCATGGTGGGTGGTGCTACCTTAACCGGATTGCTAGGAACGTCTGCTTGGTATGCGCCGGGTGCTTCGGTAGCGTATTTGGTAGATGCTATTTTAAACGATCAAAAGAAAATGATTCCTTGTTCGGTGCTTTTAGAAGGCGAATACGGTCAAGACGACATCTGTATGGGTGTGCCTTGTATCATTGGTAGAAATGGAGTAGAGCAAATCGTTGATATTGCTTTAAACGATACTGAAAAAGCCTTATTTGCAAAAAGTGCGGATGCCGTACGAGCGATGAATGGCGATTTGAAGACGATTTTATAAACGCGTAACGCGAGTCAAACCACTGCCCGTAAATTGATTTTTACGGGCAGTTTTGTTTTGAATCCTTTTATATTTTGTACTTTTAGGTTTTGTTATAACCTCCAAACCGAAAACTATTGACTCACTCATCCTTTATTTTACAGCAAATTATTCGATTATATGTAACGATTCTGAATGTTTGGAAGCGCAAGTATGTTTTGATACGATTGGGAAGTTTGGTTTTGATAGTGCTAGGTAGCAATTCTGGTTTAGCTCAAATCATCAATATACCCGATCCTAATTTTAAAGCCGTATTATTAGCGGCAAGCACAAATAATACTATTGCTCAGATTGGAACAATATTTCCGGATAATTCAAGTACACTTATAAATGTTAAAATTGATACCAACGACAATGGTGAAATTGAAGTCAATGAAGTGCAAGATATTAATTATTTAAATATAGTCGGAACTAATGTAAGTGACATTACGGGTATAGAAAATTTTATCAATTTAAAATATTTCTTATGTTGGCAAAATAATATAAGTTCGATGGACGGTGTTTCTGGT
>JBDKGM010000027.1:0-24752 GCA_039798185.1 Bacteroidota bacterium | reverse complement strand
CTATTATATACCATCCGAAAACGTTTTCGTGTTGAAAACTTTTACAATACCCCATAAAATTAGGAAGAAAATTGATAGGTTAAAAAAATACCTTTACCTTTATTGACAATTAAACATAATTGAAAATTCGAATGAAAAGAAAAGTAACGCTAAAGCAAATTGCTAAAGAATTAGATGTATCCATTTCAACTGTTTCAAAATCCCTACGTGATAGCCCAGAAATTAGCGAAGATACAAGGCAAAAAGTGCAAGCATTTGCAAAGCTTTACAACTACAAACCCAACAATATTGCCTTGAGTTTGAAAAACAAAAAAACCAAGACCATTTGCATAATAATTCCCGAAATTATTCACCACTTTTTTGCCACAGTTATTAGCGGTGTGGAACACGTAGCTAACGAAAATGGCTACAACGTTTTGGTTTGTTTGTCGGATGAATCATTTGATAAAGAGGTAATCAATATGGAAATGCTTGCCGGTGGAAGCATCGACGGTTTTATCATGTCTTTATCCAAAGAAACCCAACAAAAAAGAGACTTTCATCACATCACAGAAGTGATCAATCAAGGGATGCCCGTAGTGATGTTTGACCGAGTTACCAATGATATTTTATGTGATAAAGTGATCATCGATGATAACCTTGCTGCCTACAATGCTACCCGTTTTTTCATTAATAAAGGGTATAAAAAAATAGCACTTATTACTACCGTAGATTATGTGAGTGTTGGAAAATTACGCACCGATGGCTACACCAAAGCCATGATGGATCACGACTTAAAAATTGACTCCAATCTAATTTTAAAAATAGAAGATACTGACAACTTTGATACGCAGATTGAATCTTTAATTCGCGATCAGAAACCCGAAGCAATTTTTGCAGTAAATGAAATTTTTGCGGTGACCGCAATCAAATTAGCAGGCAAACTCGGACTACAAATCCCTTCTGATATTTCTATTATCGGTTTTACTGATGGCATCATCTCTAAATACTCCACGCCTAGCATCTCTACCGTGAGTCAGAACGGTGTGAAAATGGGTGAAAAAGCGGCCAAAATGTTAATCGAACGCCTCGAAAACGAGGAACTAGAAATCGAGGAACACTACAAAACAGAAGTCATTGAAACGGAATTAATCGAACGTGAATCGACCCGATAAAATTGCTTTTTTATCAACAAACAACGTTTTCGTAACCTATTTTTCTTAAAAATTGTAGGCTTAAAATTACGATTTTCAAAACTTTACTATATTTACAGAATCAAAGCTTTGCTTGTACTTCGAAAATAAAGTAAGTTTTGATAAGCCTTCAACGCTTATCGTAATAGTAATCAATACGTTATACGATAATGGAAAAGCGTACGTTAAGTTTCTGGGAAATCTGGAACATGAGTTTTGGATTCTTGGGAATTCAGATGGGTTTTGCCCTTCAAAATGCCAATGCTAGCCGAATTTTACAAACTTTTGGTGCTGATGTTCATGAACTGTCTTGGTTTTGGATCATTGCACCCATGATGGGTTTAATTGTACAACCAATTATTGGTTATTTTAGTGACAAAACTTGGGGACGATTCGGGCGACGTAAACCTTTTTTCTTAGCAGGTGCACTTTTAGCTTCTGTAGGATTGGTTCTTATGCCACAAGCCGATATCTTCATTGCTTTTCTCCCTGCTCTTTGGGTAGGCGCTGGCATGCTCATGATTATGGATGCTTCTTTCAACATTGCAATGGAGCCTTTTCGCGCTTTGGTTGGAGATTGTTTACACACCAATCAACGTACATTAGGATTCAGCGTACAAACGGCTTTAATTGGTTTAGGAGCTGTTATTGGTTCCTGGCTACCTTGGGTTTTAACCAATTGGTTTGGCATCAATTCGACCTCATCCAGTGGAGTTCCAACCAGTCTGATTATTTCTTTTATCACAGGCGCACTTATTTTAGTGGGTTCCATTATGGTTACTTTGGTTTCAACAAAAGAATATTCACCAGAGGAATTAGCACAATTTGATGACGAGAAAGCGCACCAAGAAGCTTTAGGTGAAAATCATGAATCCTCTCTAAAGGATATTTTTACCGACTTTGCAAAAATGCCACAAACCATGCGTCAGTTAAGTTGGGTTCAGTTTTTTTCATGGTTTGGGTTATTTGGTATGTGGGTTTTTACTACTCCAGCTATTGCCGAACATGTATACGGACTAGACCCGTCAGACACTAAAAATCCATTATTCCAAGAAGCAGGAAATTGGGTGGGAATTATTTTCGGAGTTTATAATTTAGTTTCTATGTTTTTCGCATTTGCACTTCCTGCCATTGCAGAAAAATACGGCCGTAAAAAAACCCATGCTGTTTCGCTTTTCATCGGAGGTATCGGATTGATTTCTATGTATTTTATCCACAGTAAAGAAGCCTTAATCTTTTCCATGATTCTTGTCGGAATCGCTTGGGCCAGCATCTTAGCTATGCCTTATGCAATTCTTGCAGGATCTATTCAGCCCAAAAAAATGGGTGTATACATGGGAATTTTCAACTTCTTTATTGTAATTCCACAAATTGTAAATGCTTTAATTGGCGGACCCATCGTAAAATACCTTTATGGTGAGCATGCCATTTTTGCAATTGTAACTAGTGGAGTAAGTTTCATTATCGCTGCCTTATTAGTCTCAAAAGTTAATGATGTAGACGATACCGTAAAATAAACAATAATGACTAAAAAAGCCTTCATTTTCGACCTTGACGGTGTAATTGTCGATACTGCGAAATACCATTTTCTCGCTTGGCAAAAACTCGCACAAGAGCTCGGAATCGAATTTACCCCCGAACACAACGAGGAACTCAAAGGAGTGAGTCGTGTGCGTTCGCTTGAAATTATTCTTGCCCTTGGTAATGTAACCGCTACTGTGGCAGAAAAAGAGCAATGGCTCTTCCAAAAAAATCAAGATTATCTCGCTTACATCGAAAATATGGATGCAAGTGAAATTCTACCCGGTGTACTTTCCATTTTGGAATACATCAAAGCAAAAGGACAATGGATTGCATTAGGATCAGCAAGTAAAAATGCGCGCCCTATTCTTGAAAAAGTAAAAATCATGCATTTATTCGATGCCATTGTTGACGGTAATGACGTTTCAAACGCCAAGCCCGACCCAGAAGTTTTCGTTCGTGCCGCCCAATTAGTTGGAGTGTCCAATGAAAATGCAATCGTTTTTGAAGACAGTGTAGCCGGAATTCAAGCTGCCAACATCGCTCACATGACCAGTATCGGTATCGGTGATGAAAAAATCTTGAATGAAGCCCAATACAATTTCAACGATTTCACATTTATGGAGCCATCTTTTATCGATTCGCTCTTGAATTAGTAATTAAAAAATACCCTAAAGGTTTCCCAAACCTTACCTAAAAACCATAATAATGAATCAGGATTATATTCAACCAGACAACTGGTGTATTATTGAAGAAGGATTTGATGCAGAGCGAGTAAAATCGTCCGAAAGTTTGTTTAGCATCGGTAACGGTGCCATGGGGCAACGCGCCAATTTTGAAGAAAAATATTCCGGGAAAACATTCCAAGGAAGTTATATTGCCGGCATTTATTACCCCGACAAAACCAAAGTGGGATGGTGGAAAAATGGGTATCCCGAATATTTTGCCAAAGTATTAAATGCACCCAATTGGATCGGAATCAACATCACCATCAATGGCGAGAATTTAGATTTAGCCACTTGTAAATCCGTAGCCAATTTCCGTCGTGAACTTAACATGAAGGAAGGTATTTACACCCGCACTTTCGAAGCAGTGCTTCAAAATGGAACAGAAATCGCTGTTCAAGTGCGTCGTTTTCTTTCTCTTGAACTGGACGAAGCCGGATTCATCCATTACCAAATCACTCCCCTAAACAAAAATGCAGACATTGTGTTTCAACCCTATTTGGATGCAGGCGTTCACAATGAAGATGCTAACTGGGAAGAAAAGTTCTGGGAACCACTACAGGTACAACATAACAACAACCGTGGTTTTGTAACGGCTCGTACGTTTAAAACCCATTTTACCGCTACCACTTTTATGCACAACAGCATCTTAGTGAATGGTGAAAGACAAAATTTAACGCCAACAGCTTCACAAACGAACGATCAAGTAACCTTCACATACAATGTATCTTGTCCTCAAGGTCAGCCAGCCACCATCCAAAAAATTGGAGGATATACGGTTTCCATGAATCATGATAATACAGAAGCCGCTGCTGAAAAAGTAATCGATCAAGCATTAGCCAAAGGATTTGACACCTATGAATCCCTTCAAAAAGAAGCTTGGGGTCGTATTTGGGAAATGAGTGATATTACCATTGATGGCGACGTGAAAGCCCAACAAGGTATTCGCTTCAACATTTTCCAATTGAATCAAACCTATTTAGGTAAGGATTCGCGTTTGAATATTGGACCCAAAGGATTTACCGGTGAAAAATACGGAGGTTCGACCTATTGGGATACCGAAGCGTATTGCATTCCCTTTTACATGGCAACCAAAGACCAACAAGTGGCGCGTAACTTATTAGCGTATCGCTACAACCAACTTGATCGTGCCATTGAAAATGCTGGGAAATTAGGTTTCAAAAACGGAGCTGCCCTGTACCCTATGGTTACCATGAATGGAGAAGAATGCCATAACGAATGGGAAATTACTTTTGAAGAAATTCACCGCAACGGAGCCATTGCCTTCGCCATTTACAATTACTATCGATTTACCGGTGATTACAGCTATATCCCTGAAAAAGGTTTGGAAGTTTTACTCGGAATCGCGCGTTTCTGGCACCAACGTTCGACCTTCTCTACTTACAGAAATCAATACGTTATCTTAGGTGTTACGGGACCGAATGAATATGAAAACAATGTCAACAACAACTGGTATACCAATTACATTGCCAAATGGTGTATCGATTATACATTAGAACAAATCGATCGCGTAAAAGCTGAATATCCTGCCGATTACAGTCGAATCATGGCAAAAGTACAATTAGGCGATGACGAAAGAGCTGCAATGCAAAAAGTGGCCGACAACATGTACTTCCCGTATTCTGAAGAACACGGTGTGTACTTGCAACAAGATGGCTTTTTGGATAAAGAGTTAATCACTGTTGCCGACCTTGATAAAAGTCAGCGACCAATCAATCAAAAATGGTCATGGGACCGCATTTTACGTTCTCCCTATATCAAACAAGCGGACACTTTACAAGGTTTTTATTTCTTTGAAGATCATTTCTCTAAAGAAGACTTGGCGAAACATTTTGATTTTTACGAACCATTTACCGTTCATGAAAGTTCGCTCTCTCCTTGCGTTCACTCGATTCAAGCCGCAGTTTTGGGTCGTATGGAACAAGCTTACACCTTCTACTTACGCACGTCGCGTTTGGACTTAGACGATTACAATAAAGAAGTAGAAGAAGGCTTACACATCACTTCCATGGCAGGAACTTGGATGAGCATCGTGGAAGGATTCGGCGGAATGCGTGTGCGTGATAATGCGCTACATTTTGAACCGCGCATTCCTGCACAATGGGAAGCGTATTCGTTCAAAATCAATTTCAGAAATCAAATTTTGAAAGTGAGCATTGGTCAAAACGAAACCCAATTCGCATTGGAAGGTAACGAACCCATTCGCGTTTATGTCTTTGGTAAAGAAATACTCGTTGAACCCAATGGTTTAGTGACCGTATAATAAAGCACTCTAAAACAAAAAGTCGCAAAGTTTACCTGCTTTGCGACTTCTTATTTTTACACAAAAAAAGAAAACACATGGCATCACATTTCATTTCAAATCAACAATTTAAAAAAAGATATTGCCTAATACTGCTTTGCTTATTTACTTGGGTACAAAGCTTTGCACAAATCACGCGTGTCGAACCCCCATTCTGGTACAGTGATATGAACCATGCAGCGGTGCAAATCATGTTCTACGGTAAAAATATCGCGCAAAATGAAGTGAGTGCTGCCAACCTCATCATCAAAAACGTACAAAAAACCGAAAATCCGAATTACCTTTTTGTGACCATCGACACCAAAGATGTAGCTCCTGGAACGTTCGTATTTACTTTTAAAAACGGTAAAAAATCATTTACCCAAAACTATACCCTAAAAGCACGTAAAAAAGATTCCGCACTGCGCAAAGGATTTGACAGCTCCGATATGATTTATTTGATTATGTCTGACCGTTTTGCGAATGGAAATACCAACAACGACTCCTCACCGAACCTTATCGAAAAAGCAGATCGTTCCAATAAAGACGGTCGTCATGGTGGAGATATTGCCGGAATGATTCAACATTTGGATTATATCAAAGAACTCGGCGCTACCGCTGTTTGGCCTACTCCTTTATGCGAAGACAACGATGAACGCGGTTCATACCATACGTACGGCCAATCTGATGTGTACAAAATTGACGAACGCTTTGGAACCAATGAAGAATACGTAAAACTAAGTGCCGAATTACACAAACGCGGCATGAAACTCATCAAAGATTATGTGACCAACCATTGGGGCTACAAACATTGGATGATAGATGACCTACCCACCTACGATTGGATCAACCAATTCCCAGGTTTTAAACAAACCAATTACCGCATGACCACGCAATTTGACACCAACGCTTCTGCCATTGATGCCAAAAATTGTATGGACGGTTGGTTTGTAAAATCCATGCCCGACCTTAACCAAACCAATCCATTAGTTTTAAATTACCTTATTCAAAATGCTATTTGGTGGATTGAATATGCCGACCTAGACGGTTTTCGTGTAGACACCTATTCGTATGCCGACAAAAACGGAATTGCCGCTTGGACCAAAGCCATTATGGACGAATATCCGCATTTCAACATTGTAGGTGAAGCATGGCTCTACTCTACAGCTCAAATTGCCTATTGGCAAAAAGACAGTAAAATCGCAGCCATCCAAAATTATAATACCCATTTACCTTCGGTAATGGACTTTATGCTGCAAGGAATTTTGGCTGAAGGAGCGCTTAATGAAAATAAAAATGATTGGAACAAAGGGATGACACGCCTCTACAACAGTTTGGCCAGCGACTTCCTTTATGCCAACACAAACAACTTGCTGATTTTTGCCGAAAACCACGACACCAACCGTCTGAATCAATTCTATCCCGAATTTGAAAAATACAAACTTACGATGATGCTTCTTGCCACCATGCGCGGCATTCCACAGTTGTATTATGGTGCTGAAATCGGAATGGCTGGCGATAAAAACAAAGGAGACGGCGATATTCGTCGCGACTTTCCTGGAGGTTGGCCTGGTGACACTCAAAATGCCTTTACCCAAGCGGGGCGCACACCCGAGCAACAAAAATATTTCGAGACCACCGCTCAATTATTCAATTGGCGAAAAACCAAAAACGTAATCCATACGGGAAAAACCACGCACTATATTCCAGAAAATAATGTATACGTATATTTCCGTCACAACGATTCGGAAAGTGTTATGGTAATCATCAACAACAGCAACGAGAAACAAACATTTTCTTTGGACCGTTTTAAAGAAAACACCAAAAATTACAGCAACGGCACCGATGTTTTAACGCATAAAAGTCTACCGTTAAACCAACCGTTAACCCTCGAACCGCTTTCCGGACTCATTTTGGAATTAAAATAATTTGGAGCTATTTCCCGCATTACTTGCCTGCCGAATAAGGTAGGTCGGGGCTAAAAAACGTACTATGAAAAAGACGCTTTTCTTTCTTTTCCTTGTGAATCAAATTTGGGCTCAAAACCCCAACCGTACTTTTGTAAATACTCAATCCAAACCAGATGGCATTGCAGTCAATGTCGCTGATGGAACCTATTGGATCAAAGTTCTTACCGATCATACTGTCGAAACCTCTTTTATACCCAAAGGAGAAGTTTTTTCACCTCAATCACATGCTACACTTTTAAATACGCATTTATCAAACTATAAAGCGGAAGAAACCTCTACGGAAATCCGAATTAAAACCCCTAAAATTCAGGTAGTCATCACCAAACAACCGTTTCAAATACATTATACCAATCCGGCCAATCAAGTACTCTTTTCCGAACGATTAGGCTACATCAAAAAAGACTCAACCGACGTTTTGGATTTCAACTTAACCCCCGATGAAAAGTTATATGGAGGCGGTGCTCGCGCTCTGGGGATGAACCGTCGTGGGAATCGTTTAGCACTTTACAATCGTGCGCATTACGGGTATGAAACGCGTGCCGAACTCATGAATTTCTGTATGCCGATCGTACTTTCGTCCAAACAATACCTCGTACATTTTGACAATCCTGCTATTGGTCATTTGGATTTGGATAGCCAAAAAAATAACACCTTACAATACGAAACCATCGCTGGACGTAAAACCTATCAAGTAATTGTGGGCGACTCTTGGCCTGAATTAATTCAGAACTATACCGCACTAACGGGTCGTCAACCCTTACCACCGCGTTGGGCATTTGGTAATTTTTCCTCTCGTTTTGGTTACCATTCCCAAGAGGAAGTTGAAAAAACCATTCAAAAATTTGAAACTGATAAAATTCCTGTTGATGCGATCATTCTTGATTTGTATTGGTTTGGAAAAACAGTAAAAGGAACCATGGGCAATCTGGAATGGGACAAAGATAATTTCCCCAATCCTGAGAAAATGATGTCCGACTTAAATGCAAAAGGAGTCAAAACCGTTTTAATTACAGAACCTTTTATTCTTACTACATCCTCAAAATGGAATGAAGCCGTTGAACAAAAAGCTTTGGCAACTCTAAAAGATGAAACACCTGCGATTTGGGATTTCTACTTTGGAAATACGGGTATCGTCGATGTATTCAACCCGAAAGGCCGCACCTGGTTTTGGTCGCAATACAACCGTTTAATCCATCAAGGGGCCGGCGGAATTTGGGGCGATTTAGGCGAACCTGAAGTTTTTCCTTCCAAAGCACGAACTGCTGGAGGAACAGCCGATGAAGTACATAACATTTACGGACATCAATGGGCCAAACTCATTGCAGAAGGTTACCAAAATGATTTCCCAACACAGCGCCCTTTTATTTTAATGCGCGCAGGGTATTCGGGTTCCCAACGATTTGGAATGATTCCATGGAGCGGTGACGTGAGTCGTTCTTGGGGCGGCTTACAAAGTCAGATGGAAATTGCTTTACAAATGGGCATGCAAGGCATTGCCTACATGCACAGTGATTTAGGCGGATTTGCAGGCGATTACTTTGATAATGAATTGTATTTGCGTTGGTTGCAATATGGAGTGTTCAACCCAATTTTCCGTCCACATGCTCAAGAAGATGTGGCTTCTGAAGTGGCTCGAAAAGATATAGTTACCAAAGCCAAAGCCAAAAAATTGGTTGAATTGCGGTACCAATTATTGCCATACAATTATTCCTTAGCGTATCAAAACAGCACTACTGGAATGCCACTAATGCGTCCGTTGTTTTTCGAAGAACCTAAAAATGAAGCTTTACAGACCGTAGCTGACACCTATTTATGGGGCACTGATTTCTTAATCAAACCCATCGTAAACCCGGGAGTAAAACAAACTGAAATTTATTTCCCAATCTCCTCGAATTGGTTTGATTTTTATACCCACAAAAAATATACTGGTGGAAAAAAAGCTACAATTGCTGTAGTTGAAGATCACATCCCCACTTTTGTACGTGCCAACACACTAATTCCGATGACGGATGTTGTACAAAACACTAGTTTATATTCCAATAGCAACCTTAATTTTATTGCCTATTGGGATGGAAAAGGCAACACCGAACGCACGGTATATTTTGACAACGGTACTTCTCCAAATGCCAATACACAAGTTGGAAAACATGAGTTACTTAACGTAAGTTTTACCGCTGACACTAATAAGATTGCACTTATTTTTTCTCAAAAATCGGCAGATTCATCCGCTATTTCAACAGAAAAAAAAGGAACAATTACCTTACACAATGTTCGTATTCAGCCCAAAAAAGTGACCCAAAACAATAAAGCCATTCCTTTTCAATGGGATCGAAAATCCAATACTTTAACTCTAGCTTATTATCACAATCAAGAAAAAACTAACATAGCGATTGCCTTCTAACTATGAAAAAAATCCTTTTCCCACTTGCCTTACTATTCTTTGCTTGTTCCACATTTGCACAAAAAAAAGCAAAACCAACAGCTCCTAAAACACCGTTTGTTTGGGAAAGTGCCAATGTATATTTTATCGTTACCGACCGATTCAATAACGGCGACAAATCGAATGATCACCAATACAACCGATCGAAACCCACAGGGAAACTAAGGGGCTTTGAAGGCGGCGACCTTCGTGGAATTATTCAAAAAATAGACGAAGGTTATTTTGATAAATTAGGAACCAATGTAATTTGGATGACTCCTATTGTAGAGCAAATTCACGACGGTGTCGATGAAGGAACGGGATTCACATATGGTTTCCATGGTTATTGGACCCGAGATTGGACGGCCTTAGACCCTAATTTTGGTACCCGAAAAGATTTGGCCGAATTAGTGGCTAAAGCCCATGCGCGAGGTATCCGAATTATGTTGGATGCCGTAATTAACCACACCGGACCAGTGACTGCAGAAGATTCAGTATATCCCAGCGATTGGGTACGCACGAGTCCGAAATGCCAATACAATTCCTATGACAGCAATATCAATTGTACCTTAGTTGAAAACCTTCCCGATGTGAAAACGGAAAGCAAAGCCAATGTAGAATTGCCCCCTTTTTTAGTCGAAAAATGGAAAAAGGAAGGCCGCTATGAGCAAGAAGTAAAAGAGTTGGATGCCTTTTTTAAACAAACAGGCTACCCAAGAGCTCCGCGTTATTATATAATGAAATGGCTCGCTGATTACATCACTGATTTCGGCATTGATGGGTACCGCGTAGATACGGCCAAACATACCACCGAAGATGTTTGGGCTGATTTCAAACAAGTATGCGATCAAGCTTTTGCTACTTATAAAAAAAACAATCCTAAAAAAGTTTTGGACAACAATGCTTTTTTCACGGTTGGTGAAGTGTATGGCTATTACATTGGTGGCAAACAATTCTATGATTATGGCGATAAAAAAGTGAATTATTTCGAAAATGGATTTACAGGCTTAATCAATTTTGACTTTAGAAATGAAGCCAAAATGAATTACGAACCATTATTTTCAAAATACAATTCTATTTTACAGAACGACTTGAAAGGACATACGGTCATGAATTATGTTTCCTCTCATGATGATGGTTGGCCTTTTGATAAAAAAAGAGAAAAAGCATTTGAAAGTGGCACGAAACTACTTCTCGCCCCAGGAATCTCTCAAGTATATTATGGAGATGAAACCGCACGATCATTAGACATTCCTGGAACACAAGGCGATGCTACGTTGCGTTCGATGATGAATTGGAACGAATTAAAATCCAGCAATTACCGCCAAGCCGTTTTAGAACATTGGCAAAAATTAGGGAACTTCCGAAAAAATCATCCGGCTGTTGGAGCGGGAGTTCATCAACAAATTTCCGATACTCCGTATGTATTTAGCCGAACCTTTCAACAAGGAAATTATACCGATCAAGTAGTCATAGGATTGGATTTACCTACAGGATCAAAAACAGTAAATGTGGGAACTATTTTCAAAGACGGCACACCAGTTCGGGATGCCTATTCAGGAATGCTGAGCACCGTAAAAAATGGCAAAGTAAGCCTATACACCGCCTATATGATTGTTTTATTAGAAAAAATATAATTCAGAAACCGACCTTGTGTCGGTTTTCTTTTTGTAGTAAACATTCACATTTTGTTAAGATAATCGCCTTTACATTTCTCTAACTTTGTCTTAATTTTCAAACAGGTTGTGTATGGGATTTGAGTATATCGAAATTGAACGTGTCGAAAAATTAACCAAAGAAGAGTTTTATAAAAACTATTACGCCAAGCAGAAACCCGTAGTTATCACCAATCAAATCGAGGATTGGCCGGCGTATGGTAAATGGAATTTAGAATATATTCGTGAACAAGCAGGTCATACAATGGTTCCTCTATATGATAGCCGAAAAACGGATCACACCAAAAAGGTAAACGAACCCGATTTTACCATGACGATGAATGAATACATCGATATTCTGGAAAAAGGTCCGACGGATTTACGCATTTTCCTCTACAATTTATTCAAAGACGCACCTGCTATGAAAGCAGATATTAAATGGCCTGACTTTGGAGTTCGCCTTTTTAAAGGATTTCCCTTGGTGTTTTTTGGTGGTGAAGATGCTAAAGTCTTCATGCATTATGATATTGATTTAGCCAACATTTTTCATTTCCATTTTCATGGCGAAAAACAATGTGTTTTAGTGGACCCTCGTGAAACGAAATACATGTATCGCCTTCCCTATTCTTGGATTTGCAATGAAGATATTGATTTTGACCAACCCGATTTTGAAAAATATCCAGCATTAAAAAAAGTAAAACCCTACATTACCAATTTAAAACACGGCGAAATGCTCTATATGCCTGAGGGTTGGTGGCATTATATGAAATATTTAACGCCCGGATTTTCCTTGAGTTTACGTTCACTGGCCCATAAACCTGCCAACTTACTTGAAGCGTTTACCAATGTTTTTTTACGTAGAAATTATGACAATTGGATGCGTAAAAGCAAAGGTCAAGCTTGGCTTGATTATAAAGATGAAGAAGCCTTACGTCGCACCAATGCCTTAGTAAAATAATGTGGAAATTAGGACATCGCGGTGCTAGCGGTTATGCACCAGAAAACAGTTTAATTGCGTTTCAAAAAGCACTTGAACTCGGTGCTGACGGTATAGAATTGGATGTGCATTGCAGTCAAGATGGCGAAGTTATGGTGATTCATGACCCAACGGTAGACCGCACTACAAATCGCACTGGCGCTGTTCACGAGCTGACATCGGCGGAATTGCAGGAACTTGGAATTCCGACGCTTGCCCAAGTGATTGATTTACTTGAAAATCAGTATATCCTCAATATTGAAATTAAAACAGCAACGGCATTAAATCCGACACTTAATCTATTAGAACGACTAGTTGCAGCCGGGAAAATAACGCTTGATCGCTTCATTCTTTCTTCTTTTGATTGGACCGTATTGGAACAAATTGCAAATTCGGAACTTTCTATACTTATTGGTGTGTTGTATGAAGATTTAGAGCGAGATCCACTGCAATTTGCCCAAAACATTCGCGCATTTAGTCTTCATCCTGATTACAAATTACTTACTTTTGAATCCGTAAAAATGATACAAAACAAAGGATTTAAAGTTGTACCGTGGACCGTTAATGAACACGATGCTATTGCAATGTTGCAGTCGTGGGGGGTTGACGGTATACTTTCTGACTTCCCAGACCGTCTATGAAACACTATGATGTACTCTTAATTGGAGGTGGAGCTGCAGGATTTTTCACAGCAATCAATTTGGCCGAAAGACATCCCCATTTAAAAATTGCCATTTTAGAACGAGGAAAAGAAGTGCTTACCAAAGTGCGCATTTCTGGAGGTGGTCGATGTAATGTTACCCATGCTTGTTTTGTCCCTTCTGATTTAGTGAAAAATTATCCCCGTGGCGAAAAAGAATTACTAGGTCCTTTTAATCAATTCTGTTCAGGCGATACGATCGAGTGGTTTGAAAAACATGGCGTCGAATTAAAAATTGAAGAGGATGGTAGAATGTTTCCAACTACTGATTCCTCTGAGACTATAATTGACTGTTTTTTAAAAGCTACGCAACAATTAGGAATTGAAATCATCACGCAACAAAGTGTACAATCCCTGTTTCAAGGTGAAAATTATTGGAAAATTGAGACGCAAAATAATCAATTCAAAGCGGATAAAGTAGTGGTAACCACGGGCAGTAATCCGAAAATTTGGGAACTCATGGCGCAATTGGGTCACACGATTGTATCGGCAGTACCTTCCTTATTTACTTTTAATATCAAAGACCCACGAATTAAAGATTTAATGGGATTATCCACTCCGGCTGAAGTGCGTGTTAAAGGAACCAAACTCATTGCCACTGGACCTTTATTAATTACCCACTGGGGGATGAGTGGCCCGGGAATTCTTCGTCTATCTGCGTGGGGAGCGCGCATTCTTGCCGAAAAAAACTACCAATTTACATTACAAGTGAATTGGATACCCGATCATGATGCAGAAAGTTGTGCGGACTTTTTGAAATCAGTTCGCACTGAGCAAGCCAAGAAAACGGTGGCCAAAAAAGCTCCTTTTGAACTCCCCAACCGACTCTGGGAAAAATTGGTACTGGCTTCTGGAATTTCCATTGAACAAAAATGGGCCGACCTTTCCAATAAAGACCTTCTTCAACTTCAACTACAATTGACCGATGGCCATTTTCAAGTCAATGGTAAAAGCACTTTTAAAGAAGAGTTCGTCACCGCTGGTGGTATTGATTTAAAAGAAGTGAATTTCAAAACCATGGAAAGTAAATTGTTGCCCAACCTTTATTTTGCTGGAGAGATTTTGAATATTGACGCCATAACTGGAGGGTTTAATTTTCAAAATGCTTGGACGGGAGGATTTCTTATTTCAAATTACATATTTCAATAACTTCAAATTCTCTGTCAAATCGTTAAAATAATAATTTACAATAGTTAATTATTTAAAAATCAATGTATATTTGGTAGATAAAACCTATCCAAATATGAAAAAACAACTACTCCTGACTTTATTAGTCTTCTTGGTTGCCCCATTTTCTTTATTGGCTCAAACCACTTATTCCTGTGGTGAATTATTTTACGACACAGGTGGTCCTAATGGTAATTATGGAGACAATGAAAATAACATGGCTGTTTTAACAAGCGCCATTCCGGGACAAACCGTAATTCTTACTTTATCGGATGTATTTATACAAGACGGTGATGTATTGACGATTTACAATGGTCCGTCACCCAATTATCCTGTTTTGGCAACAATTACTAATGTAACAGGGGAACAGTATACTTTTATCTCTAGTGATGTTTCGGGTGCTTTATCCTACTCTTTTACTTCCAACGCAAGTGGAAATAATAGTGGTTGGATAGGTGCTGTAGAATGTATGCAGTCCAACTGTATGCCTCCTTCACAAATTAGTGTACAAACCCAAAACTCCAACAGTGCTTTCATCAGCTGGGCAGATCCTAATGGTTCAGCAATGCAATGGGAAATTATTATTTCAACCTCTGGAAGTGCTCCACTACCTGGTGACACTGGAATTATTGTAACTACACCTTCGTATTTAGCTGCGAATTTAATTCCGAATACTTTTTACACTGTTTTTATTCGTTCCTATTGTGACCCATCTACAGTGAGCGACTGGTCAACAGGATATACATTTTATCTTCCGGGATGTGATAACCCTTCAAATGCAGCAGTTACTAACATCACCACCAATTCAGCAGATATTGCATGGATAGGTGGAGCCGCAACCGAATGGGAAATTCTGGTATTACCTGTATCTGCGGGTTCTCCTGCAGCTACAACATCGGGCACTCCAGTGACTACGACAAACTACAATGCTACGGGTTTGACACCAAGTACAGTATATAACGTTTTTATTCGTTCAATTTGTAATGGCGTACCAACCCCTTGGAATAATCTTACACCATTTTCAACTTTAGCAGGCACAACCGCGACTTGTGGTAGTGTATTCACGGATACAGCTGGCGCCAATGCTAATTATACCAATGGTTCCAATGTAACCACGGTTTTATGCCCTGATACAACTGGACAAGCTGTAACCGTTACGTTTACATCATTTGCTGTAGAAACCAATTATGATGCGTTGTATGTGTATAATGGTAATTCAGTGAATGCAACCATGCTATCAAGTAATAATCCTGCCCCAACCAGCAACGTGGGTCCAGCAGGTGGCTATTGGGGAGCAACAAACCCCGGCCCATTTACATCAACAAGCCCAGATGGATGTTTGACATTTGTATTCAAATCTGATAGCTCAGTTACACAAGCTGGATGGGTAGCCAATGTAACCTGTGCTGCACAATCCAATTGTTTAGCTCCAACAGCTGTTACTGCTTCAAACGCAACATCGAGTTCAGTAGTAGTTAGCTGGAACAATACGAGTTCAAATGCCACACAATGGGAAGTTGTTGCTGTACCATGTGGTATGACAGCACCAACGCCTAACTTTGCAACAACTGTCGCTACTACCAATCCTTTTGTTTTAACTGGATTAAATGCAACAACTTGTTATACTATTTTTGTTCGTGCAGTTTGTAGTCCTACAGAAACCAGTGCATGGGCATCATCTACAACTACTATCACTACGTTATTAGCTCCACCCGTTTGTGGCGGTACATTTACGGATCCCGCAGGAGCTAATGCCAATTATGCCAACTCAACCGATTCCACAACTACCATTTGCCCAACTAACCCTGTAGATGTAGTAACTGTAACGTTTACGACTTTTGCAACAGAAGCAACATGGGACGGTCTGTATGTTTTTAATGGAAATTCTATCAATGCACCGATGATTCCAAGTACGAATGGCGCAGGTAATGTTCCAGGCGGTGTTGCAGGTGCTTGGTGGGGAACTTTAACCGGCAGTAACTTACCCTCATTTACTTCTTCATCACCAGACGGTTGTTTAACTTTCCGTTTTCGTAGTGATGCTTCTGTAAATGGTGTGGGCTGGGTAGCCAATGTAACCTGTGGTCCAGCACCAACTTGTTTAAAACCAACTAATTTAATTACAGCAAATATTACAACTACTTCAATGACTGTAGGATGGACCGCTGGTTCGCCTAATGACACACAATGGGAAGTTTTTGTTTTACCTTGCGGTGCTCCTGCACCCACTGCCACATCAACTGGAGGCATTTTAACTTCTGTTAATCCAACAACCATAACTGGATTATTGCCTTCAACATGTTATGACATCTATGTTCGTACCATTTGTTCAACAACGGACATAAGTATTTGCACATTTTTACCGAATCAATCAACTTCAATTGCACCACCATCTTGTGGCAATCAATTCACTGATGCTGGTGGAGCTAGTGCGAATTATCCAAATAATGCGAATCAAACCTACACTATTTGTCCAACAACACCTGGAGAAATAGTTACAGTAACATTTACTTCTTTCAGCACAGAAACGAACTGGGATGCTTTGTATGTTTACAATGGTAACTCTTCTTCAGCCCCTATGATTCCAAGTACCAATGGCCCTGCCAATGTACCTGGAGGTATAGCTGGTGGCTATTGGGGTACTGCGATTCCTGGTCCATTTACCTCAAGTAGCCCTGACGGTTGTTTGACTTTTGTATTTAGAAGTGATGGTTCTGTGGTTCAAAGTGGTTGGACTGCCGATGTTACTTGTGCGCCTGACCAACCTAAAATTTTAGTAGTTGCCTTTGTTGATTTGAATGCTAATGGCACACAAGATGCTGGAGAACCTAACTTCCCTAGCGGTAATTTTGTAGTACAACAAAATAATTCGGGCACAGACATGTTGGTTTATGCACCTACGGGAATGTACACGATTTATGATACAGATCCTAATAACACGTACGACATAAGTTATCAAGTCTTAACTGAAGCGGCACCTTATTTCTCAGGAAACGGATTTACTGTAAATGATGTAAATATTCCAACAAATGGAGGCACACAAGTTTTCTATTTCCCGATTACAAATACGCAACCGTTCAGTGATGTTGAAGTAAGCTTAACACCTTACGGAGCACCGCCAAGACCGGGTCTCACTTACATGCAACGATTAGTAATTAAAAATTATGGAATCGCTGCTGCTTCTGGAACTGTCACTTATGTCAGACCAACACAGGTAACTGGGATTACGGTTACTCCAACAGGTACAGTAGCCACTGCAAATGGTTTTACCTATGCTTTTTCTAATTTACAACCGAATCAAACCATTACGTTACTCATTACGTTAACAGTTCCTGCTGCTCCAACAGTCAATCTTAATGATTTATTGACGGCTACAGCTACGGCAACTTCGGCAAATGATATCAATGCGCAAAACAATGCAGCTACATTATCTCAAATTGTTGTGAATTCATGGGATCCTAATGATAAAATGGAAACTCATGGTGATAAAATACCGTTTAGTTCTTTTAACCAAAATGACTATTTATTTTACACTATTCATTTCCAAAATATGGGTACTGCAAATGCAATTGATGTTCGAATTGAAGATGATTTAAGTCCGCTAATTGATCATGAAAGCATACGTATGGTTAGTTCAAGTCATAATTACATCATGACTCGTGAAGGCAATCATGTAGAATGGAAATTTGAAAACATTCAATTGGTTCCTGAAATCGTAAATCCAGATGCCAGTAAAGGATATGTAACTTTCCGTGTGAAATTAAATCCAGGTTTCCAAGTGGGCACTATTGTTCCAAACACCGCTTCAATTTATTTTGACAGTAATCCAGCCATTGTAACCAATACTTGGACAACAAAATTCACGTCACCTCTGGGTGTTAATAGTCAAGAATATATTGCTTTTGTAATGTATCCTAACCCTGCTGATCATGCAGTAACATTTGAAGCCAATAACAGCGGTGAAACATTAAGCGACATTACGATCTATGACCTATTAGGTAAAGAAGTGAAAGCCGTTCATAATTTAAATGTAACGAACACAACCCTATCTATTGAAGAACTTCCTCAAGGATTATATATGGTTGAAATTGCAACTGAAAGTGGTTTAAAATTAACCCAAAAATTAGTAGTGAAATAAGTTCATTCGTTTACATAAACATAAAAAAGCCGTTCGTTTGAACGGCTTTTTTTATTGATTTAACCACCAAATCGCTCCATTAAGCAGCGATGCAAAACCGACCCAAGCTAGATAAGGCAGTAAGAGTTTCCCTGACCATCCATTGATTTTTTTGAACTGCGAATACGTTTCAAAGATCATCAACCATAACAAAACAACTTCGATTAAGGCTAATAAAGGATTACAGAGTACAAAAAACAAATACGACCATAAAGCATTTAACCCCAATTGAATCACAAAAAAAAGAAAAGCTTTTTTAACTTCCTTCGGAAATTGTTCTTGTTGATTCCAAACGAGTCCACCCGCGATCCCCATAAATATATATAAGGTAGTCCAAACAGGTGCAAAAACCCAATTGGGCGGATTAAAAAAGGGTTTAACCAAAGTGGGATACCATGTTTTTATCCCCTCTTGTGTAGCCATTCCAGATAAATAGCCAACTACTAAACAGGTCATCACAACCAAACCAATTCGTAAATACCGTTGCATATCTTTTTTTGGCAAAGATACTAAAGCCAAACGTCACGCAGTTTTTCTTTTTATCTTTGTAAAAAAAAACACTATGCCTGCCACTGCAGATTTCCTATTCAAAGGTGCTCAAAGCGATCCAATTCAGGGTTCATCCTGCTGGTCTGCACCAAGCAATATTGCATTAGTAAAATATTGGGGGAAAAAAGAAAACCAAATTCCGGCCAACCCTTCCATTAGTTTTACACTAAATCACTGCAAAACCGAAACAGCAGTTCATTTCAAACCCAAAGCAAATTCTGTTGGATTCTCTTTTGATTTTCTTTTTGAAGGACAACCGAAACCAAGTTTTCATCCAAAAATTGAAAAATATTTGGAACGCATCGCTCCATATTGTCCTTATATTACCGATTATCATTTCACCATAGATTCGCTAAATACTTTTCCTCATAGTTCGGGTATCGCCTCTTCAGCCTCTGGAATGGCGGCATTATCCGTAAACATAATGGACTTAGAACGTCAATTAAATCCTGAAATGACAGAAGAATTTTTCTGGCAAAAAGCATCCTTTTTAGCGCGATTGGGTTCGGGAAGCGCCTGCAGAAGTTTGAAAGGCAAGATTGTTGTTTGGGGCGAACATGCACCAACTCATGGAAGCTCTGACCTCTATGGCATTGAATTTTCGGAGGGAATTCATTCCAATTTCAACAACTATCAAGACACCATTTTACTAGTCGATAAAGGTGAAAAACAAGTTTCAAGTACGCTTGGACATGATTTAATGCACAACCACCCATTTGCTACAAAGCGATTTGAACAAGCGCATCACAATTTATCGGCGATGCAAAACGTTTTACGAGTAGGTGATTTAGAACAATTCATTCAGCTTACCGAAAGCGAAGCGTTGACGTTACATGCCATGATGATGACTTCGATGCCTTATTTTATATTAATGAAACCCAACACCTTAGAAATCATCAATCGCATTTGGCAATTTCGAATGGATACCAAAATACCCGTTTGTTTCACCCTAGATGCGGGTGCGAATGTTCATGTTTTGTATCCCGAAAACGATAAAGCTGCTGTTTTGCAATTTATTAAGGACGAATTAGTTGGCTATTGTCAAAAGGAGCAGTATATTTGTGATGAAATTGGTAACGGAGCACAAAAAATTCAACGTTAACAGCTAGCTAAACTTATGAAAGGACCGCTATTTTACTCGAAGATTTTACTTTTTGGAGAATATGGAATTATAAAAGACTCTAAAGGTTTATCGATACCTTACAATTTTTATAATGGTGCCTTAAAAATTGATGGCAACACTTCTTCCGAAGCAGTTCAATCCAATGCCAGTCTTAAAAAATTTGTGACTTACTTAGAAGAGTTACAAACCAACCAACCTGATTTAGTACAATTTCAACTTCCACTACTTCAAGCTGATGTAGCCAATGGAATGTATTTTGATTCCAGTATCCCACAAGGATATGGAGTTGGTAGTAGCGGTGCTTTGGTTGCTGCTATTTATGACAAATATGCCCTAGATAAAATTACGGTTTTAGAAAATCTTACCCGAGAAAAATTATTGGTTTTAAAAACAATTTTTTCTCAAATGGAATCCTTTTTTCATGGTAAAAGTTCTGGTTTAGACCCACTGAATAGCTATTTGAGCATTCCTATCTTAATCAATTCTAAAGACCATATTGAAGCAACGGGAATTCCTTCTCAAAGTGCAGATGGTAAAGGCGCCGTATTTCTTTTGGATTCAGGAATTGTCGGCGAAACCGCTCCAATGGTCAACATCTTCATGGAAAACTTAAAAGACCAAGGTTTCCGTACTATGTTGAAAAATCAATTTGTGAAATATACTGATGCTTGTGTTGAAAATTTCTTAGGCGGTGATTTTAAATCGCTTTTTGCCAACACCAAACAACTTTCCAAAGTAGTTTTAAATAATTTCAAACCCATGATTCCAGAAGCCTTCCATTCAGTTTGGCAAAATGGTATTGAAACGGATGATTATTATTTGAAATTATGCGGCTCAGGTGGTGGTGGCTACATATTAGGCTTCACTCAAGATTTAGAAAAAGCACAAAAAGCTTTAAAAGACTACAAACTCGAAGTCGTTTATCAATTCTAAAACAACCTTATGTTGAGTCGTAAAACCAAACTTACGATGATGAAGATCATCAGTATGTTTTCTGTGGTTCGCGGCTACAATATTCCCGTTGTTATTCTCGCACAATACTTGTCGGCCATTTACATTTTTGCACCCAACAAACGTGCACTTTCTATAGTTTTTGATGGCATCCTATTTTTAATTGTCTTGGCATCCGCACTCACGATTGCCTCAGGATATATTATCAATAATTTTTACGACAGCAACAAAGACTTAATCAATCGCCCTACGAAATCAAAATTAGACCGACTAGTAAGCCAGAAAACAAAATTACAAGTCTATTTCACCTTAAATTTTATAGTCGCCCTTTTGGCTTTTCTTATCTCTTTTCGGGCGGTTTGCTTTTTTTCAGCCTACATATTTTTAATCTGGTTCTATTCCCACAAATTAAAACGGATAGTTATTATCGGAAATTTAACCGCAGCGCTATTGGCCGTTCTTCCCTTTTTCGCCATATTACTTTATTACAAGAATTTTTATCCCGAAATCATCGCACACGCTTCGTTTCTCGGCATACTCATTTTGATGCGAGAAATTATCAAAGATTTAGAAAACATACAAGGTGACTTGGCCAACAATTACCAAACAATTCCCGTTAAATATGGAGAAAATATCGCGCGATCACTTTTAATCGGACTCACATTATTTACACTTTTCCCACTGTATTATTTAATTGAAGTATACGATGTAGGCTATATGGATTTCTACTTTTACGGCGCTTCATTAGGCCTTATTTGCTTCGGAATCTATGTGAATCGTTCGTATAAGAAAAAAGATTACCTAATACTACATTTGATACTTAAATTTCTCATCGTTACCGGCGTCTTCAGTATCGTATTAATCAATCCTAAAATACTTGTTCACGGACGAAGTTTACTACCTTTTTAAGGAGCAGACGCTTTTCATCCTTTCACCTATCATCCCGCTTTTGCCTTTATCTCCCCCTCCTATCGTCGGGTGAGGATACCGGCGCAATCGGGGCTAAAAATCATACTTTGTGTCCTTTTTCAAGTAGAAACCACGAACTAATTCCTATTCGTCTTTAAACCAACCCGAATACATTACGTAGTTGTTTGAAATACGTTCAATTTCGCCTGCAAAATCAGAAGCATTAATATCTTTTACTTTCTTAGCTGGAACCCCCGCATAAATTGTTCCCGACTCAACAACGGTATTTTGTGTAACCACGGAACCTGCCGCTACGATAGAATGACTTTCAACTACACAACCATCCATAACAATTGCACCCATTCCAATCAAAACATTATCCTGTAAAGTACAACCATGAACGATTGCGTTATGTCCTATCGAAACATTATTTCCAATCACAGTGGGATGCTTTTGATACGTTGCATGTATAACTGCTCCATCCTGAATATTAACTTTATTTCCGATGGTTATTGAATGTACATCACCTCGAACTACAGCATTAAACCAAACACTGCATTGACTACCAAAGGTAACCTCTCCAACAATAGTTGCATTTTCAGCAACGTAACAATCTTCTGGGATCACGGGAGAAATTCCACGTACTGCTTTTATTATTTTCATAAAAAAAAGAATCCCGACGAATCGGGATTTATAAATTAAGTATTAATTGACTGCAGGACAATTACAGTGGTACTTCTCAGGCTTGCAGAATAAATTCAAACCAAGCGTAATTTGATGGAAACCACCATTATCAAATTTCACATTACCCATTAAATGGGAATACGTATAGGAAAGCATAAAGCTTTTATAATTTACACCTAAAATTGGAGTAATGTATTGCATTTTTTGATTATTTACAGAAACACCTTCAATGTATTCTGCTCCATCCAAACTTCTACGATACGATAGTCCAGCCCATAGCTTACCGAACTCAAGATCTTTGTAGGCTTTAATGTTTAAATCAACTGTTGTTTCTTTCGTTTGAAAAACGTGTTGCAACATAAAAGAAGGCTCCCATTGAATCGTTTCTGTATCTCCAAAGGTGTAACCCATGTTAAATAGCAATCTTCTTAAGTTGGTTGGCTCACGATCCGTATACAAGCGACGTGCATTGGCTACAGCATTTTTAACTGTAAAGTGGGCATAAAAATCCATATAGTTATACGAAGCTCCGATATCCATATTAAAATAAGATGCTTTTTGAACAATCGTCCCATCAATAATTGGATCATACGATGGATTGTTGATTAAAAAGTCCGTTTCATCTAATAAACTCTGTGCAAAACCCGCATTGATACCAAAAGACAATTGATTTAAATCAATATTATCTCTTGAAAACATAATATGGTGTGCGTAGGCTAAGCGAAATCCTTTTTGAGAATGGTATCCATTTTTATCATTGATTAAAATGATACCCATACCGTCTTTGTCTGTCAAACTTCCATTGAAACTTAACGTTTGTAGCGCTGGAGCATCTTCTTGTCCAAACCACTGTTGACGTGCTGTCAAACGTAATTTTGCACAATTGGAAGCACCCGCCATAGAGGGATGCAGTAAAAAATAATTGTCAGAAAGATAATCGGAATAAACCGGTAAAATCTCCTGTGAGAAAATTGGTTTTGCAAGTAGGAGTCCTACAATTAGGATCAAACGTCTCAATTTCATTGTATTATCGTTTTAATGAGAAATGGGCTTTAAATTCTTTTACACTATTCCCTTCAAGGTATTCAACTTTAAACCAGTAATCTGATGAAGGCATCAGGTATCCATTGTAGGTACCATCCCATCCTGGTGAGGCAGGACTGATTTGCTTGATGAGTTTTCCTTGGCGGTCAAATATATAAATTTTTGCGGTGATTTGACTACTTAATCCTACAATATTCCATGTATCATGTATACCATCACCATTCGGTGTGAAGTAATGCGGATAATCAATAATCGATACGCCGGTTAGCACTAACGGATCACAACTGTTGTCCATGCCACCCTCGGTATCCCAAACCGTTACGGTATGTTCGCCCAATGGTACATTTTCAAATACATTCGAGGTTTGTCTCGGTCCGTCGTCTAGGCTATAGGCATACGTTCCGTAGCCGTCTACTGTTACTGTGATGGTTTGTAAATCAGAGAACGCATTGGTTACTACATAACCTACGGTGCCTACTGGTACAACCGCCTGACCCGAT
Organism: Bacteroidota bacterium; assembly: GCA_039798185.1. Lineage (GTDB taxonomy): Bacteria > Bacteroidota > Bacteroidia > Flavobacteriales > Flavobacteriaceae > Flavobacterium. The sequence goes on along the minus strand of JBDKGM010000027.1, from coordinate 208 downwards.
TGAATCACGTCAAAGGTTGCTGAGGCTTGGTTACAACCCAATGCACTCGTACTTGTCATCACTACCGTATAAGTACGTGTAGCTCCCCCCGTAGCAGAAGTATCTACCAAATAAGTCGCTCCCGTTCCAATCACCGTTGTCGGGTTAGACGCCTCATACCATTCATAAGTAAAGGTTCCCGGTACAGTATTGGTCGCAGTCAACAACA
>JBDKGM010000026.1:0-32913 GCA_039798185.1 Bacteroidota bacterium | reverse complement strand
CATCGCGTTGGGAATAAAAGTCGTAACGAAAACATGTTCTTATCGGATTCAACCTATAGCTTGACCGATGAGATTGTACCTTTGATTAAAGAATATTTCTTCCGTCCCTTTCGTGAAAAGGAAGAAAACTATTTCCAATTTGCACATGATGTCGATTTGGAATACAACGAAATGTTCAACTTAGCTACTGAGGTTTTTACCAACCCCGGAAGTGTGCATGAAGTGTCCAAAAAAATCACCCGTCATTTGTTCGAACAATCGAATCATCCGCACATCAAAAACGGAGAAGTCTATGTGGCGTATCTAACCAATATATCCATCGACAACCAAACCGTAGATGCCTTAGGGGTTTTCAAAAGTGAGTTGAAAAACGACTTTTTACAGTTTGAAGAACGAGGTTCCAACTTAGAAATGATCCTTCAAGAAGGAATTAATTTGAATAAGTTAGACAAAGGGTGTTTGATTTTTAATTACAAAAAAGAAGAAGGTTATAAAATCTTAACCGTAGATAGCAACCGTTATGATGCCCGTTATTGGCTCGAACATTTCTTATCGGTAGATGCCTTCCAAGATGAAAACTACATGACCAAAAAGTACTTGAAGTTTTGTCAGGAATTTGCCAAAGAAGTGGTATTCCCTGCGGAAGACAAGAAAGAAGAAGTCTTGTTCATGAACCGTGCTGTGAATCACTTCGCTAAAAACGATACGTTTGAAGAAACGAAGTTTTTGAACGAAGTCATGGACAACCCCGATTTAATTCCGGAGTTCAAGAGTTTTAAAGCCGACCGTGGTGAGAAATACAGTATCGAAGATGTAACCTCATTCCCAATTGCCAACGCAGCCGTTTCTGATGCGCGTCGTGCGATTAAAAACGTAATTAACTTGGATACCAACATCCAAATCAAATTGGACTTTGTGAATCCCGATAGTGCCGAAAAGTTTGTAGAGAAAGGCTGGGATGAAGAACGCCAAATGTATTATTACTTGGTGTACTTCAACAAAGAACAGAAAAGCTAATTCGAAAAATATAAAGTATAAAAATATCCTAACTCAAGTCATTGCGTTAGGATTTTTTTTAAAAGAATTTTAGAAGTAAAAGAAGTTAGATTTAAAAAATAGTACTCCTATCGATTAATTATATTTGATATAATGCTATTCCCATACTTTCGAAAAAATTGGAGTAACTGTATCAAATGAAAATTGAGATTTTTCCTTTCAACTTAAGTACTATTACACTGATGTAAACAAATCACTTTTAGGCCTCATTCAATTATTAGAATGTTTAAAAATGTTTACGAATCCAAATAAAAAAAGATTGTAATCGATAGGTTGAACCAGATAAACCGATACCCTATAACAATTAACCCAAAACACTTACATAACTGCTTCACAATTAGAGGAGAATCATTGATAGCAATACTGCTTAGTAGTTTTAAAAAGAAAATGCTTTTTTTGAAATGTAAATTCTTTTATAGAATTAAAATTTAAAAAAGAAATACACCACAGCGGCCCACTCTTTTTTTACGCCACGGGCATATCCAATGGTGCTATGACTTGAATTTTCTACTGTACCGTCATTTTTAATATAACCTATTGTACTGTGGCTACTGTTTTCAACGGTGCCGTCACTTTTTACATAACCCACGGTAGAATGGCTGCTATTTTCTATTGTCCCATTGCTTTTAATATAACCAATCGTACTGTGACTTCGGTTTTCAATAGTTCCATCATTTTTTATATAACCCACGGTAGAATGGCTACTGTTTTCAATCGTACCATCTGATTTAATATATCCGGTAGTACTGTGACTTCCCGACTCAATAGTTTGTGCTTTTGCAAAAGAGACCGCACCTAAAGCAATTACCGTGTATAGTATTTTTTTCATTGTTTAACTGTTTTGATTACCGCAAGATACTTTTTTTTCTACGAATTGCTGCACCATCCCACTTCTGTTCATGTTCCCAACATACAACAACCTCATTACTTCGCAGTTCCATCGGGTTTTGGTCTAAATGTATACGTAGTGTGAACGTGGTGTCTACGATATGCTATCGATATATTTGGACTTAAATCGGTAGCACATCGGTAGCATATCGGTAGCACATCGGTAGCACCCCAAAATAATGTAGCCTAAAAAATGGATGTATAATCCAAATTCTTACCGAAATGATAAGCTCTCAACCTATCTTTAATGGCAGGCAGGCCAACAACTACTAACCCAACTCCTTTCTTTTTCATACCTTTGCCACAAATTACAGTATATGACTTCTTTTGAATTGTTTCAATTACCCAAATCCTTGCAGAAAGCTGTGGATGAAATGGGACTTACCCAACCCACACCCATTCAGCAACGCGCCTTTTCGGTTATTTTATCCGGACGCGATGTAATGGGAATTGCCCAAACAGGAACCGGTAAGACATTAGCCTACCTGCTACCTGTTTTGAAACAATGGAAATTCATGGAGTCCGAAACACCGCGAGTTGTAATTTTAGCCCCTACCCGTGAATTGGTGGTGCAAATAGCCGATGTGGTCACGCAATTAACCCAATACATGTCGGTGCGAACCCTAGGCGTATACGGTGGTGTGAACATTAACACCCAGAAAAAAGCAGTGTATGAAGGCGTGGATATCTTGGTGGGTACGCCCGGTCGTATTATGGACTTGGCACTGGATAATGTGGTGCGTTTTGATACCCTTCAAAAATTAATCATCGACGAATTTGATGAAATCCTGAATTTAGGATTCCGCGTACAGGTGACATCCATACTCACGATGTTGCGCAACAAACGTCAGAACATTTTATTCTCGGCAACCATGACGGATGAAGTAGATGAAATGTTGGACGAATATTTCGATTTTCCTGAGGAAGTGAGTTTGGCACCTTCGGGTACACCTTTAGAAAAAATTGAACAATTGGCGTATCAAGTACCCAATTTTTTGACCAAAATCAACTTACTCAAACATTTGCTTCATGAAGATGAAAGCATGGAACGTATTTTGGTTTTTGCCAACAATAAAAAGACAGTTGACCTGATTGCTACTGCTGTAGAAACGGAATTCCCAGATCAGTTTGGGGTAATTCATTCCAACAAATCGCAAAATTACCGTTTGAATACGATGGCGTCATTTCAGCAGGGCGAACTGCGAGGCATTATCACTACTGATGTGATGGCTCGTGGTTTAGACATTTCGGATATTACCCATGTAATCAACTTTGAATTCACCGATATTCCGGAACAATACATTCACCGTATTGGTCGTACAGGACGTGCGGATAAATCGGGTATCGCATTGAGTTTCATCAGTCCGCGTGAAGAAGAAATTCAAATTGAAGCCGAACTACTCATGGAAAAAGAAATTACCGTATTGGAATTTCCAGAGAATGTTGAAGTGGTCAACCGTTTATTGGAGTTTGAAAAGGACAAAAAGAAAGTCAAATTCCTTTTGAAACGTCCAAAACTGACGGGTGGAAATGCTTTTGAAGAAAAAAAGGATAAGAATAAAAAAGTGAATTTAGGCGGACCTGGTAAGCGCACCCCACGGAAAACAGCTCCTCGTAATCGGGCTGTCGAACGGAAACGCAACGAAAAACGAAAACGCGGTTAGTCTAAATTCAGGTTAAAAACACTTCTAAAATAGGTTAAAATTGTTATTTTTGAAACACTAAACTAACGCCACTGAAATGCATTTCAAACATCCGGAAGTTCTCTATTTTTTATTCCTGTTGCTGGTTCCCATCGTGGTCCATTTATTTCAGTTACGTCGCTTTAAAACCGAATATTTCACGAATGTGCGGTTTCTCAAAGAACTCGTAGTTCAAACACGCAAGAGTTCGAAGCTCAAAAAATACCTTTTACTAGCTACTCGATTACTGCTTTTCGCCTTTTTGATATTGGCTTTTGCTCAACCGTTTTTTGAAGCCAAAGACCAAAAAAATGCAACCAACGAATTGTATATAATTTTAGACAATTCCTTTTCGATGCAAGCCAAAGGTAAAAAGGGGGAATTGCTCAAACGTGCCGTTCAAGATATATTAGAAGAAGCGCCGGAGAACACCACATTTTCGCTAATCACATGTACCGACAATTTTTGGAATACCGACATCAAGTCGATTCAAAAAGAATTGCAAAACTTAAACTATAGCGCTACACCTTTCCAACCGGAAAGTTTGCTCGCTAAAGTGAAAGCCCATAAATCGGCATTCAAAAAAGACATTGTCATTATTACGGACGGTGTTGGTCTACAAGCCAAATCGTTTGGAAAACCGCAAGCGGACGAAAACCTTTATTTCATCTTGCCGGAGGCTGAAAAAACAAACAACATCGCTATTGACAGTGTGTATTTGCACCAAACCTTGGACCAATTCTATGAGATTGGAGTTGCTGTTACCGCTTATGGTGAAGATTTCAACGCGATTCCTTTAGCCATATACAACAAGGGAAAACTGGTAGCTAAAACTTTGGTAGATTTTAAGCAACCCAAACAACAACTCAAATTCAATTTACCTAAAGAAGATTTTCAAGGTTACGTTACCCTAAACGATAATGCCTTGGAGTATGACAACACCTATTACTTTAGTTTATCCAAACCCCAAAAGAGTAATGTGGTTTCTATTGGACCTGCCAATGCCGCAGCCTTTTTAGGAAAAATATATACACCTGACGAATTCAATTACACCCATTATGAATTACGTAATTTGGATTATAATGCCTTAGAAAAACAAGATGCGATAATTGTCAATGAAGTGGATGCTATTCCGGCTTCGTTACAAACCACCTTAAAAACATTTGTTGCCAAAGGAGGAAATGTGGTACTTATTCCTAGTGCCAATACCAATGCCACTTCTTTAAATTCCCTCACCAAAGCATTAGGTGGTGGATATACCTATGAAAATTGGAGCCTGGAGGAAAAACTGATTTCGAAAATCAATTTTAATCATCCGTTGTATAGTGCCGTTTTTGAAAAGAAAACCGATAATTTCCAATACCCAAAAACAAAAGGAAGTTACCGCATCCAAACTGCCTTACCTACGGTTTTAGAATACAATGATCAAAGTCCGTTTTTAAGTGCAACCACCAACGGCATTGCCAATATTTATTATTTTGCAGCACCTATTGACAGCCAATACAGTAATTTTTGCAACTCACCGTACCTCATTGTACCCACATTCTACAACATGGCTCTGAGTGCACAAAAAACAGGTATTAACGCATTAATCATTGGCGACAGCAAACCTTTTATCACCAATAGTTCGCTTGGAAAAGATGAAATCGTATCGGTAACCAACGCTAAAGAATCGTTTATTCCGGTGCAGCAAATTATGAATCAAAAGGTAAAACTAACATTTAATGAAAATCCGAAATCGGCAGGGAATTTCAAAGTGGACCGCAAAGGACAGTTTTTGGAAAATTTAAGTTTCAATTACGCCCGAACTGAAAGCAATCTTACCAACCCGAATACGGCTATTGCTGACGAATTTAAAGAAATTGACAGCACAGAACGCTTGTTTGATACGTTACAAGCTGATCGTGAGTCGACCCAAATATGGAAATGGTTTTTACTCCTCACCTTGCTTTTTGCACTGATTGAAGTGGCCATTCAAAAGTGGGTAAAATAACAACAGAACAACAACACAACTATGACTACTATTTTTAAATCGGCTAAAATCAATGACCCTGGTGGATCGTTCCACGAGCAAGTAGTTGATCTAATCATTACTGATGGAATCATTACAGCAATTGGTTCATCACTCCCTACCCCTGAGCATGCTCAATGTATTGCACAAAATGACCTTCACCTTTCTGTTGGTTGGTGGGATAGTTCGGTAGTTTTTGGCGAACCCGGTTATGAAGATGCTGAAACTATTGTCAACGGACTCCAAACGGCAGCGGCTTCTGGGTTTACCGAAGTGATGGTCCAACCCCATACCTACCCTGTCGCTGACAATCAAGCAGTCATTCAATTGATTCGTCAAAAAGCAGTGGGGCAACCTACATCGGTCTATCCCATTGGAGCATTAACATTGGGAAGTGAAGGAACTGCCTTAGCAGAATTGTACGATATGCAACAAGCGGGAGCCATTGCTTTTGGTGACTATAAAAAGAATATGAGCAATGCCAATTTGATGAAAATTGCTTTGCAATATGTGCAAGATTTTGACGGTTTGGTCATGGCCTTTTGTCAAGATGAAAAAATCAAAGGGAATGGTGTGGTGAATGAAGGGATAACGGCAACGCGATTGGGGTTAAAAGGCATTCCTAATTTGGCAGAGGAAATAATGGTGGCTCGAAATTTATTCTTGTTGGAATATACGGGAGGTCGCTTACATATTCCAACCGTATCCACAGCAAAATCAGTGGAATTGATTCGGGAAGCCAAAGCCAAAGGACTACGTGTGAGTTGTAGTGTGGCTGTACATCATTTGGTTGCCAATGATAGTGTATTGGAAACCTTTAACAGTAATGTAAAAGTGAGTCCGCCCCTTCGATCAGAAACAGACCGATTGGCGTTACTCGCCGGAGTATTGGACCACACGATCGATTGTATAACTAGCGATCACCATCCAGTGGACATCGAACATAAGTTATTGGAATTTGATTTGGCACAAAATGGATCCATCGGACTAGAGGCGGCTTTTGGAGCTTTACTGACGGTTTTACCTTTGAATAGTTGCATTGAAAAACTAACGGCGGGTCGTCAATTATTTGGACAACCCAAAGCCAAAATAGAAGTGGGTGCAAAAGCCAATTTAACCGCTTTTACAACACAAGATGAATGGACTTTTGAAAAAGTAAACATTCGATCCAAATCAAAAAATGCCGCTTTGTTGGGGCAAAAGATGAAAGGAAAAGTCATAGGCACTTACCATAATAACCAGTTTACTGCTGCAAACCATGAACGAACAAACTATTAAAGAAGGGAAATCCCTTGCGATATTAAGCTATATTTTAATTTTGGGTCCGCTGATCGCGTTATCCGTTAATTCTGAAAAGAAAAACCCCTACGCCTCATTTCATATTCGTCAGGGATTAGGCTTGACATTGACCTTCTTTTTGATTGGATTAACGATGAGTAGTTTTTTCAATCGAAGTACAATCAATCCTGAAGTAGCGTTAAATGTAGCACTTCCGTTTTGGGTTTTCATTACGATTTTAACGTTCTACGGAATGTTTACTGCGGTTATGGGACAAACCCGACCCATTCCTTTATTGGGATCTTTTTTTCAAAAATGGTTGAAAAGACTGTAACAGAATTGGGTTTTGTGGACTCATTGGGAAAATTTTTTCAATGGAAACAAAACAAAACACATTCAAACATTACCTTTTCTTTCTATTCGCCTGTATAAGTCTCTCATTTTCAACACAAGCCCAAACAGGAAGTCTAACTGGAGTTGTAAGTTCGAATAAAGAACCCAAACTATTTTCAGCATCCATTGCTTTATTCAACGAAAAAAACACGTTGACCAAAGCAGTTTTATCTGATGCAGATGGAAAATTTACCATCCAACGTTTGGCTGCGGGTACCTATTCCTTAAAAATTACTATGGTGGGTTACGAGGACAAAATTGTTCCCGGAATTACGATTACCGATAACCAAATAAACCTAGGCACGCTCACCCTGAATGAAAGTGCGGTTCAATTGAACGAAGTCGTGGTCAAAAAAGAAAAACCATTGGTACAAGTTTTGGCCGATAAAACGGTTTTTAATGTTGAAAACACGATCAATGCGACTGGAAATACTGGGTTTGAATTGTTACGCAAAGCACCGGGTGTAGTTGTCGACAATAACGACAATGTGATTGTTGAAGGTAAAAGCGGTGTTCTGTTTTATATCGATGGTAAGCAATCGTTTTTAAGTGGATCGGATTTAACCAACTATTTAAAAACCATTCAATCTGCCGATATTGAATCCATTGAAATTATTACACAACCTTCTTCCAAATTTGATGCAGCAGGGAATGCAGGTATTGTAAATATCAAATTAAAACGCAATAAAAATTACGGCACCAACGGTACTGCGTCTGCAGGATACAACTATGGTCGCTATGGAACTTCGGTAAATTCAGTATCCTTGAACAACCGTAGTAAGAAAATAAACAGTTATATCAACTACAGCAATCGTTTTGGGAAAAGCTATAATTTCATGGAATTTGAGCGTCAACAAAATGGAAAAGTTTTCAATTCAGATACCAAAACCGATTATACTTCGAATGCCAACAATGTAAAAATTGGATTGGATTTCACCAAAAACCGCAGAAACACTTTTGGATTAGTGGTTACTGGTAACTTTAATAATGCCTACGGTGACGGTCGGTCGCGAACACCCATTCGTCAAATAACATCAAACAGTATTGATAGTATTTTGGTGGCACAAAATAAAGCGCACAACAAAAATTATAATTTGTATGCCAATTTAAACTACCGTTTTCAAGACACAACCGGAGTATCGTTTAGTACGGATTTGGATGTAGGACGCTTTAATTCAGATCGCAATACCTTTTTACCTAATTATTATTACAATCCGAGTGAAACGGTGATTTTGAGTTCGATCATCAACAGTCAGTATACCCCAGTGACTATTGATGTGGGTTCTTTAAAATCGGATTACGAACAACGTTTATGGAAAGGTAAATTGGGTGCCGGATTTAAATCCTCATTAGTAGAAACTGAAAACACCTTTGATGTGTACAATTACCAAGCTGGACAGCCGGTATACAATACAACGTTGAGCAACCGTTTTAACTACAAAGAAAACATTAATGCGCTGTATGTAAATTTCAACCGCTTGTATAAAAAATTCAATTTCCAATTGGGTTTACGCATGGAAAACACCAATTCTGATGGAAACTTAACAAGTAGCCAAGCAAATAATGCTGCACGTGTTCGTCGCCATTATACCGATTTATTTCCGAGTGGCGGACTTACGTACAACCAAAATGAAAACAATTCCTGGGCGCTGACCTACAGTCGAAGAATCGAACGCCCGAGTTATAATTCATTAAACCCTTTTGAATACCAAATCGATGAGTTATCGGTAAGTAAAGGGAATCCGTTTTTACAGCCACAGTATGTGCATAACATTAAATTTTCGCATACCTATAAATACAAATTGAATACGTCGCTGAGTTATAGTTATGTATCCGACTTCTTTGCACAAGTTACGGAAGCCGTAGGACAAAATAAGAGTCGGATGACCACTAAAAATGTGGCCAATCAAGAAACTATAAACCTTGGAATTTCTTATCCGTTTACCGTAAAAAATTGGTGGAATGTGTATTTGAGTGTGAATGCATTTCGCAGTAAATACATTCCGACCGATCCTTCATTTACTGGAATCACCCAAGAAACCTTGAATATTTATGGTCAAAACAACTTCAAATTACCCAAAGGGATCAACTTAGAAGTATCAGGATGGTTTAATTCCCCATCGGTTTGGGGTGGAACCTACCGAACGGCCAGTTTAGGTTCACTAGACATGGCGGTTCAGAAAAAATTCCTGAAGGACAAATTAACGGCTCGTTTAGCGGTATCGGATATTTTTTACACCTCTCCTTGGACGGGTAAAACGGAGTTCGCCAACGTAATTATCAACGGTCGTGGAGGAAGTGATAGCCGACAAGTACGTTTTAGTGTAACGTATAATTTCGGGAATGATCAAGTGAAGAAAGCCCAAACACGCAGTACGGGAGTTGAAGACGAGAAAAATCGTATTGGAGGATAAAAATTCTGTTATCTTTGGCGAAAAATTGAACTATGCAACTTCATTACCTCGTCCGAGAACCACATACAAAAACTACATTAAATCCTGTTTTGATTTTACTCCATGGTTATGGCAGTAACGAACAGGATTTATTTTCTTTTGCCAGTGAACTTCCTGGTGAATATTATGTGATTGCTGTTCGAGCTCCTTATGATATGCAATACGGCAGTTACGCTTGGTATGCAATTAATTTTGACGCTGATGAAAACAAATTTTCGGATATTGGTCAGGCCCGACAATCTCGCGATTTGATTGCCTCTTTTGTGGATGAAATGGTGCAAACCTACCCTATTGACCCCAAACAAGTAACGTTAATTGGCTTCAGTCAAGGTTGTATTTTGAGTTATGCCGTAGCTGTATCGTATCCTGAAAGAGTACAACGCGTTGTGGCGATGAGCGGGTATTTTAATGCCGAAATTGCAGTAGATGGTTTTGCAGAAAATGATATGAAACAGCTTCAAATTTTTGCATCACACGGGTCAGTCGACCAAGTTGTACCTGTAGAGTGGGCACGAAAAGCAGCCCCTCTTTTGGAAGGTTTAGGGGTACAAATCGAATACAAGGAATACCCTGTGGGTCATGGTGTAGCCCCACAAAATTTCTTTGATTTTAGAAATTGGTTGGAAAAAACGAAAAAGTAAGTTAGGCTATTCGGTATCGGAATTACCTGAGAATTTATTCCCGATTTCTCCATCTCCGAAATAGCAATTGGTTTCCCCTTTTTTCAAAATATACCCTTTCCAAGGCACTAATTGATACTCTTGATAGATCCAAGGCTGTCCCTCTTTGCTTCGCGTTAAAATGATGGATTCAGCATTGGGAATAAACACTTCTGCTTTGTTTTTATCTTCACTAAACAATACGTAAGCACATACGGTTTCATCATCAGTCTGGGGTTGATCTACAGGACTTAATTGCAAACCTGTAAACATACGAACACAGTCTTTATACATTTTTGACCATGTAAATCCGGCGGAAGCTAAACAACCGTGTTCATCTTGATCTGCACCTGCAATAGTAGAGTCTTTTACACTTGTTTTTGCATCCGAAGCAGTTGTATCATCAGCGTGTTTACAAGAGTTGAATGCCGTTAAAACGACAATAAAAAACACAATTTTTCTCATGGTTGGTTGTTTTTAGTATTCTTCTTTCGGATAAATATAGGTATCCATTAATTGAAAAGAAGCTTTGCCTTTATCATCCACAAAGTATTTAATTAAGGCTTCACCCCAATAGGTACCATCACTGTAATTTGCAATAATCCAACGGTGATTTAATACTTTCATTTTATTGATGATAAATTTTTGTTCTCCTAATTTCTCTTGTCCTGTGTATACGTTACCCTCAGGGTTATCATTGAAGGCAATTAATTGTTCACGAATAGAAGGTTCTAATTGTTTTACGTCAAAATTGACAAAGTAGTTTTGTGCATATTCATTTTTCAACAAGGAAAAAGCATTGGATTCATCCAATTGATGGGTCAATTGAAGGATACTGTCTGATTTTGATTTCAAGGCAGTACGCGTGGCTTCTTTTTCAAACTTCAATTGTTTGCTGTAATACACATAGGTAAAGGAAGCCAATAATGCAGTAATAATGAATAAGTACAAATAAAGTTGTCGTGCCATGTTATACGGTGATTTCTAGGTTATCATAAGCCAAATAAACTTTATCTGGTAATTGCTTTTCACGTTCAGCATGAAAGCCCATGTGATGACTAATATGCGTCAAATACGTTTTTTCTGGCTGAATCAAAGTTACAAAATCCAACGCTTCTTGCAAATTGAAATGTGTCGCGTGGGGTTCTTCCCGTAAGGCGTTCACCACCAATACTTTTACTCCTTTTAATTTTTCTACTTCTGCTGCTGTAATGGTTTTCACATCGGTCAAATAGGCAAAATCACCGATTCGAAATCCCAAAACGGGTAAATTTCCATGAAACACGCGTATGGGTTCGATGGACCAACTTCCCATTCTAAAGGTTTGATTTTCCTTTATTTCATGAATGGCTACGGAAGGTGCGCCGGGATACCTATTCTCCGTTTCAAAAATATAATCAAATCGCTTTTGAAGATTAGTGATCACTCGTTGTTCGGCATAGACGGGCATCGGACCCTGTTGAAAATTAAACGGGCGAATATCATCCAATCCTGCCGTATGATCGGCATGTTCGTGTGTGAATAACAAGGCATCGATGTGCGTACATTGTGATCGCAACATTTGTTGACGAAAGTCGGGACCACAATCCACTACCACCGAATGATTTTCATCATAAATCCACACTGAAACACGCAATCTTTTGTCGCGAACATCGTTACTTAAACATACGGGATGCTGACTTCCAATCACTGGAATCCCTTGTGAAGTGCCTGTCCCTAAAAAATAAACTTTCATCTAGCACGATTTTTGCGGTGCTTCTTGAACCCAAACGGTAACGAAGCGTTAATTTTTCTACAAAATTAGGATATATTCGCATTAATTACCGCAATCGTTTTATTAACTTTGCGATGCATTTTTGAATTATGGCTGGTAACGAATTAAACATCAAGTTAAAAGGAGATCGCGTTATTACACAAATACCGACGATTAAGGACAAAGCTTTACGCATAAACCTCAACGAGAATATCTACGGGACTTTCGCAGAAATTGGTGCTGGACAGGAAACTGTTCGTCATTTTTTCCGTGCTGGAGGTTCGTCGGGAACCATTGCAAAAGCCATGTCTGCTTATGACAAAGACTTTAGTGATGCGATTTATGGCAATGAAGAAGATGGCCGTTATGTTACCGAAAGCCGATTGAAAAAAATGTTGAATCATGAAGTTCGCTTAATTGAAGAACGTTTAAAAAGGGATAAACACCCGAACAAAATGTTTTTCAGTTATGCCAATACTGTGGCTACTATTGACTTTGCAAAACAATTCAAAGGTCATGGTTGGGTAGGTATCAAATACCAAGTGGAACCTGATGAAGATTATAATGAAATTACACTTCATATCCGTTTCAAAGAAAACGATGCGCGTTTGCAACAAGAAACCTTAGGTATTCTTGGGGTAAATTTAATTTATGGCGCTTTCTACAAATACAACGATCCTAAAAAATTATTGCGTTACTTGTATGACCATTTGGACAAAGACCAATTGGAAATTGACACGATTAACTTTTCGGGGCCTCGTTTTGCTAATGTAGACAACCGATTGATGAGTTTACAATTGGTGCGTAACGGCATGACGGATGCGGTAATGTTTAGCCCTGAAGGTAAAAACATCTTACCTGCAGCTGTTTTATACAAAAAGAATATTTTGGCCATTCGCGGAAGTTTCCGTCCCGTTACCAAAGTCAATATGGACATGTACAAGCGTTCCTTGGAAATGTTCTCACAAGAAAACAAAGTAGACAAAGAGAATACCTTTGTAGTTTTTGAGATTACATTGTCCAACTTACGTTCAGAGGGTGAAATTGACGAGAGAGACTTTATGGACCGTGCCGAACTCCTTTGTTCGTTAGGGCAAACCGTAATGATCTCCAATTTCCAAGAATACTACCGTGTGGTTGAATATTTCTCCAGTTATACCAAAGCCCGTATGGGATTGGTGATGGGTGTCAACAATTTAGTCGATATTTTTGATGAAAAATATTACCGTCATTTGAGTGGTGGTATTTTGGAAGCTTTCGGTAAATTATTCTACCGCGATTTAAAAGTGTATTTATATCCAATGGAAGTGGATGGAGAAATTATCACTTCGCAAAACTTGAAAGTACATCCACGCATGAAAGAGTTGTATAAATTCTTTGCATATAATGGAAAAGTCGTTGATGTAACTGATTTTGATGGAACTAATTTAAAAATCTTCTCGCGTGAAGTTTTGAAAATGATTACAAGTAATATTCCGGGTTGGGAAGCGATGCTCCCTGTGGGAATTCCGGAGTTAATCAAACAACATCATTTGTTTGGTTATGATCCGAATAAGATATTAGAAGAAGAAGAAGTATAAAAAAATCCCCTCAATTTGAGGGGATTTTTTATTTTAAGATCTGAGCAGCGTGGGCTTTGGTTTTTACTTCGGTAATGACTTCATCGATAAGTCCTTCTTCATTAATCACAAAAGTCGTTCGGTGAATACCATCGTATTCTTTCCCCATGAATTTTTTAGGTCCCCAAACACCAAAAGCTTGAATCACCGATTTATCCTCATCGGCTAACAAAGGAAAGGGAAATTCATATTTGTTTTTAAAACTGGATTGTGCTTTTGCGGAATCAGCACTCACACCTAGCAAGGCATAATTTTGTGATTCAAAACGCGCGTAATTATCGCGTAAATCACATGCTTCTGCCGTACAGCCGGGTGTATTGGCTTTTGGATAAAAGAAAACTACCAATTTTTTTCCTTTATAATCGGCTAAAGTATGCGTATTTCCGTCTTGATCTTTGCCTGAAAAATTGGGCGCTTTATCACCTTTTTGTAATGTTGTCATGCTAATTTTTAATTTGAGTTAGTTTCCATTAAATTCGCAAAAATAAAAGTACAAAAATGACGAAGAAAGAGCGTGCAACGTTTGTTATAAATACGTTAAATGACCTGTATCCCTCCATCCCTATTCCGCTGGATCATAAAGACCCGTATACCCTACTTATTGCGGTTTTGTTATCAGCGCAATGTACGGATGTTCGGGTAAATTTAACTACGCCCTACTTATTCGCCAAAGCGGATAATCCTTTTGATATGGTTAAATTAACGGTGGAAGAAATACGTGAAATTATCAAGCCATGCGGACTCTCACCGATGAAGTCAAAAGCAATTCACGGACTCTCTCAACTATTAATTGACAACTATAATGGTGAAGTCCCACAAAGCTTTGAAGCGCTTGAAGCCTTACCGGGTGTTGGCCATAAAACCGCGAGTGTTGTTATGAGTCAGGCCTTTGGTGTGCCTGCTTTTCCAGTAGACACCCATATTCATCGCTTGATGTACCGTTGGGGATTAACCAATGGAAAAAATGTGGTGCAAACCGAAAAAGATGCTAAAGCCATTTTCCCTAAAGAATTATGGAATGATTTGCACCTTCAAATCATTTGGTATGGCCGAGAATACTCACCCGCACGGGGATGGAACTTAGACAAAGACATTATCACCAAAACGATAGGACGAGCATCTGTAATTAAAGAAGCGCAAAAAAAATCCCGATAGGGTTACTATCGGGAAAGTTCATTAATTTGAAATGAGTTCGAAGTTTAAAGTACCGGCTTTTACAATCTTTAATGCTTTAGAATATTGAAGCAAAAAATTCACGGTTTCTTTTTTTGGTAACATTTTTGGAGACTTAGTTTTTGTAGAGTAAAGTTTCGCCATATTGTTTAATTTGCGTGTTATTCTTTACTATAACGTATTCGTCATCCAAATATTGTTAATTCGTTAAAATAATTTTATTCTTGTCGATTACCTTGCGTAAATTCATCAATGCGTAACGCATTCTACCTAAGGCAGTATTGATACTTACCCCAGTAATTTCAGCGATTTCATTGAAGCTTAAATCTTGGTAAATACGCATCACCAACACCTCTTTTTGGTCAGCAGGCAATTCATCAATAATGCGACGTAAGTCGTTTTCAATCACTTCTGTGATCAATTGACCTTCCACATTTTTTGTTTCATCTTTAATGATCGAAAAAATAGAAAACTCCTCAGTTTCACGTAACATCGGCATTTTTTTATTTCTTCGGAAATGATCAATGATTAGATTGTGTGCTATACGCATCACCCATGGCAGAAACTTACCCTCTTCGTTATAGGAATTGGATTTTAACGTTTTAATTACTTTGATAAACGTGTCCTGGAAAATGTCATCTGCTACATCGCGGTCCGGTAATTTTGAGTAAATAAACCCATAAATTTTGGCCTGATGTCTGTTAATTAATACAGCCAAAGCGTTTTCATCGCCGGCAATGTACTTCTTTACCAATAAAGCGTCGGGGGTGTGAGTAGTAGCCATAAAATTACCTTTTAGTTTTGGGTTAACAATCTAAATAGTTTCTAAAAAGTAATTTTTATCAATAGGCTGAAGGAATTATTCGTTAAGCAATAGCCAAATTTAATATAATATTTTTTTAATATGCAAGTTTAATCCAATATTTTAACAAAAAAAAATAAAAAACCCCATAATAAGTATCCTTTTTCGAACAAAATTATGGGATTTCATATCTATTTCATCGAGGAAATTTTAGCGTATCCATACTTTCTTGGTTACCTGTTGCCCTTCTGCATAAACTGTTACAAGATATAAACCTGGCGCTAAGGTTGCAATTGGAATTTCATTAGTAGCGGTATATGTTGCAATTAACTGTTGTCCCATCATATCGTGAATAGCTACCCTATCTATTGGTAATGATGCTTGTAATTGTAGTGTTTGTGATGCAGGATTGAGAATTTGAAAGTTCAGTGCATCTGGACTAACTATCTCCAAGGCACAATTACTTCCTACAACATACGAAAAATAACGAGTTACTGAAAGACCGCCTGCATAAGCAAACTTCACTGCATAGTTTATAGTAGCTCCAGGAGTTTGACCAGTTAACGTATACGTAAAAGTTGTGCCACTTGTGTTGGTCATTTGATACTCAGTAAAAGGACTTTGGCGCCATAGAAATGCAACTAACCCTACCCTACCGGTATCTAATAATTCAAAGGTGATGCGCACATCCGTTCCAAACGTTTCAAACAAATAATTGTAACCTGTTGTGAACGAACCCTGTTGTGCTTCGTTACTGTTTCCAGCACATCCTTGAACGGCTACTGTACTAGCATTTACAACTTGGGGATTATTAGCTGCGACATTACCACTTGAATCTGATGCAGTCACTGTAAACGAATACGCCGAACTGGGTGTCAAATTAGAAATAACTACAGAACGTTGCTGTCCTGAGGGACTGTAAACCGTCTGAGGAGTTCCTCCAGGATAAGAAATCGTATAGGAAACCGTTCCTGAATTATCTGTAGCATTGAGTAAAAGTTCGATACTCGAACTCGTTACAACACCCGCAGACGCTGTAAAATTTAATGGGGCAATAGTATCAGGAGTGGTATTTTGATAAACTCGAACGTAATCGATTATCATTGAAGTTTGGGTATAATTCGCAGGAATACTCCCGGCAAATCCACCCATAGCAATATTCAGCAACAAATATTGTTCGGCATCAAAAGGCCAAGTATTGGCATTTTTAACTGCTGGATTGTATGTATAGTAGGCCACACCATCCAATAAAAAAGTGATTTGATTGGGTGACCAATTCATAGAATAAACATGATAATTCTGAGCAATATCTGTAGCTTGAATTCCTCCTTTATTGATGGTATTTCCAGATGATGATGGAGTATGAATTGCTGCTCCAACATAATTTAAGGGTTGATTCGGAAAAATACCATGCTCCATAATGTCTATTTCACCACAGGCTGGCCAATTGGTGTTGCCGTAAACTGCATCAAAAAAGCCTCCGTCCTCATTAATATTGCGCCCTAACAACCACAAAGCAGGCCAAGTCCCTTGCGCATTTGGTGCTTTAGCACGAATATCCACGCGGCCATATTTGAAAGCGAATTTAGAATTCAATCGCGCTGAAGTAAATTGTTTTGTAACATTTTGATCGGTAAATGTTTCTCTCTTCGCCACAATATTTAGATTCCCATTGGAAACAAAAGAGTTGTCAAGGCGATTAGTATAATGCTGTACTTCACCATTATACCAATTTCCTCCTGCAGGGATTTGGGTTTGATGGTGCCAATTATTAGTATTTACAGCTCCATTGGTGTCAAATTCATCCGACCAAACCAAATCATTGTAAATTACATCGACTTGAGCGTTCCCTGTAAAAAAGAAAGTGAAAAATACTATAAGTATGCTATAGTTTCGTGTTTTTTTCATAGCTAAAATTATTTTAAAATTTTAATTGTTCGTGGGTATCCCAAAGCCCCCAATAAGCACCAACATCGCCTTCTGCTCCTACTTTCCAGGACTCATCAAAAGAGGAAAAATAATACATAGGGATTTGTGCTTCTCGTGACCAATGTTGGGTTTCAATAAAATAGCGCATTGCATTGTCTTCAGAAGCTATTGCTCCCCGCAACGAACCTCCTGCACTCGGCCAACCAGTTTCTGTAATTACAACCGGTTTTCCTTTACCCGCTTCTTTGGCGCCATAGAACATATTTTGCATATGTGACAAGGCATATTCAATGGGACAGCCTTCCCAATAAGGGTAGCAATTTGCCAATACTATATCACAAACTTCTGTAAGCGCTGGACGGTGAGAAAATTCATAATATGCATCGACATAACCTACAGGAATTGTTTCTGGTAAAGCCGCTCGCACACGAAGAATATAGGCGATTAATTGGGCTTCTGTAAGGTCATTTCGATACAAGACTTCATTTCCTACTGCGGCAATTGTCACACATCCTTCTTGAGCTAAACGAATCAATCCTTCAATCTCCAACTCATTCTTATCTAAATCTGGACCAAGCCAAGCACCTACTAAGGTTTGTAATCCGTTTTCATGAGCAATTCGGGGAATATTTTCGTTACCTTCAATTGTTGAAAACGAACGGATGGCTTTTACATAAGGTTTTAGTATTTGTATTCTTCGACTAACTTGTTCGGCTTCTATCGCATCACCTGGGCGTTGTCCCTCCGCATAAAGGCTAAAACAAATACCGTTTATACCTTGTTGCAAAGTTTCTTTCCAAAGGGAACGCAATTCTTTTTGTGTAGTTGCACTAAAATTGTAATCTAAGGCATTGTATTCCTGAAAAGAATTTCCTGAATGCTGTTCAAAATTAAATTCATTTAACGAAAAATGATGTCCTGATCTGTATGACATAAAACAATTTTATTAGAATTTAACTTTTTCATTTTTATCCCAAATACCCCAAGCGGTACCTAGTTCTCCTTCCTCGTCAATTTTCCACATCTCATCAAAAGAAGAGAAATGAAATACATCAATATTGTGCGTAGTTGCCCATTTTTGTGAAGCAATAAAGTACTTCATGGCATTAATTTCAGTAGGTATTGCCTCACCAACGAAGTCGCCTTTACTTGGCCAACCTGTTTCAGAAATTATAATTTTCTTTCCTTGTGCAATATTTTGTGTTACTTCAAGCATATTTTGAAGATAGGAAGCAGCATGATCATTATTTGCCCCTTCCCAAAATGGATAAAAATTGACCAATAATAAATCGCAGTTTGAAACCAAATGGGGACGATCTAAAAATTGGTAATAGGCATCAACACATCCTACTGGAATATCGGGTATGGCGTCTTTAACCCGCTTTATATAGGCAATTAACTCTTGTTCGGAAACTTCTTCACGATGCAACACTTCGTTTCCAACAGCTGCAATATCAACCAAACCTGATTTTGCGAGTTGAATTAATGTTTTAATTTCAATTTCGTTTCGTTCTTTATCATTACTAATCCATGCTCCAACTACTGTTTTTAACCCTTTTTGATGAGCGATTTTAGGAATCAATTCGTTGCCTTCTGTACATGAAAAAGTACGTATCCAATGGGTGAAAGGAGCAATAATATCGATACGTCTTTGAATTTGATTTTCCGTTAACCTATCACCCACTTTTTGATTTTCTAAATACGGACTGAAACAAAGTCCATGTAAACCATAGTTAAGCGTATCTGTGAAAAGTGCCCGTAATTGAGATTCACTTTTTTGATTTAATTCAAAATCAATACTTGTATCAATAGAACCATTTTTAATAAGCGAAACAAGTTTTCCCGAAAGATAGGATGAAGACTTCATTTTTGGTTTTGCTTTTCGTTGATCCAAAAGTGCTCTGACTTCTCTGGATTTGGCTTCATCGATATCGTAATCTTTCATCACCCAAATCGCAAATGATGTTCCTAAAATGGGAATACCTACAAAGAAAATGCGCAACCAAAACATGGTTTCATCAGTTTGTGATGCTGCATTGGATTGAAAAGCAACCAACGAGAGAATTAGTCCACTTAATAATCCTGCTACAGCAGTACCAAATTTTACCATCCACCAATAAATTGCTCCCAAACTACCTTCCCTTCTTTTACCTGTATTAAGTTCGTCAATATCGATTACATCCGAAGTCATTGACATCATTAGGGTAAATAAACTCCCTATTCCAAATGAGAAAAAGGGTAACGCAAATAAAAAGAGATAAGGTTTACCGGGCACAAACAATACATATAGCAAAATATAACCCACTACAGAAATCCCTTGAGAAATTAAAAATGCTTTCTTTTTGCCCATCGTTTTAGACATTCTTGCTACAATAGGTATTACGGCTACTGTAGTAATAATTGCGCCCACACATCCAAATAAAGTGGGCCATAAGCCAAAACCATTTTCATTTCCTTTGAACAAATAATATTTGATAATGAAATAGGAAAAACCAGCGGTAGTCTGAAAAGCATTAAAAATTAAAAATGTTGCAATACAAATTTTTCGAAACGGTTTTATTTCGATTGAAGCTTTCAGTCCTTCTTTAATTTCACCAAAACTACCAAGTATTCCTTTAATATCGATAGGACTGTAGTTTTCATTTAGTGTTGATTTACTTGGTATAAATAGTGCTGGAATGGCAGCTAAAATCGCACAACCAATAGCTACATAAACAGCTAGTGTTCGCACGGCGACATCACTTGATGGAAACAAGGATTGATCAGCCATTATTACCCAAAACCATGGTGCTACAACCCAAGCTAATTGCCCAATGAGTTGCGAAGTTGCCATAATATTTGTCCGTTCATGAAAATCGTCACTCATTTCATAGCCCATTGCCACATAGGGAATACTAAAAATGGTAAGTCCGGAATAAAAAATCAATGAAATAATTAAAAAGTACCAAAAATTATAGGTTACTCCATTTTCAGCATACAATTGCCACATCAATGCAAAAGAAATCCCTAAAATGATAGCTCCAGCGAGTACATATTGTCGTCTTCTTCCCCATTTGGATTTTGTATTATCACTTACATATCCCATTACAAGGTCAAACAAGGCGTCGTAAAACTTTGGTATAAAATATGTTAGCCCAAGCAAGAAACCGCTAAAACCTATATTTTCAATTAATACAACTGTAAAAATCCCAATCATTGCAGGAAACATTTGATTGGCTAACATACCGAGTCCAAAAGCAATTTTTTGACTCATAGGTACTTTTCCTGATGGTGATGAAGTTGTATTTGACATAAAAGTTCCGTTTATAAATTAGTGCATTAGTTTGGTTTAATGATGACCGTTTGAAGTGCTTCACTATCAATTGAAATTTGAGCACTTTTATTATGTAAATGAATCGTTATCGTTTGTTTTGTTGTGGTGGGATTAAAAATTGCCACGGCAATCGATCGATCTGGATTCTGAACTGCAGTAGAAACAATATCCTTTGAATTAATCGTACAACCAATTTTCACAGCACCTGGTCGCATAAATTTGCTGAAATGTGCCATGATGTAATACAGCGGTGTTTTGTAGATTTCGTCTGTAGATGGATCAGCAATAATAGGAGCTACACACCAATTTTTAAACCAGTTCGGACCTCCTTGTCGATCCAGAACCATATTCCAATCAATCCAACCGTCAACCCAATTGTTCAAACACCCGATAATGTCATTGGCGTAACGATGCGCAGGTGCATACTTCGGATGAAGGTATTTCTCTTGTGGCGATGCCCAATCCCAACCCCAATCGGTTGCCTCTTTGCTCCAGTACCAAGCATCCTCTTTCCAATGCGGTACTTCGGCGTCTATACACCCTTCTGTTTCAATCAAATACTTTTCAGGTGCTTTATGATGAGCATATTGTAAAGCATCCGGAAAATAGTCAAAAGTACTTTCATACCAATGGATCGCGGTTCCTGCAAAATAGTTAGACGTAGATTCATTACGGTACATCGCATCAACCCATTCGGGTAATCCTGCCCGATTTTGATCATAGCCTAAAATGCGAACAGCACCCCAGCCCACTTGTTCTAAATGAGGTCCAAGATGGTGTTGCACAAATTCGGTCATTTCTTCGGGTGAAAACAAGGTACTTTCCCAGTTATTTCCGTTACCGTGTGGCTCATTAATTACAGTAACACCCCAAATAGGAATGCCTTCTTGGCGATAGGCTTCCAAATATTTTGAGAAATACAAAGCAAAAACGGATTGAAATTCGGGAAGTAATTTTCCGCCTACAAAACTTTTATTGTCTTTCATCCAAGGTGGACAGCTCCATGGTGATGCTATAATTTTAAAGCCTTCTTTAGAACGTTTTTGGGCTGCTTTAATCATGGGTAGTAAATCCGCTCGATCGGGTTCTATCGAAAAATGATTCAGCTGTAAATCCCCTGCAATGGGTGCATAAGTGTAATTTTGTCTAGAAAAATCACAAGAAGCTATATGGGTTCGTGTTAGTGAATATTGTGCCCCTTCTTCACCAAAATAAGCTTCAATAACTGCTTCTTGATTTGCGGGACTCAATCCGTGAAGTACGGATGCAGCGGCTTCTGTAAACGAACCTCCAAAGCCCGTAATTTTTTGAAATTGTGCGGTTGGATCCAAATGAATTGTCAAGGGTTGTGCTAATGTAGGCTCAAAAGAATCAATACGAGTCAGTGCATTGCCTTTTGCAGAAGTCTCATACACGGTGCAGGGTAATTTTTTAATCCCAGAACAACTTTGCAATACAGTCATAATACAGAAAACTGAATAAATAAAAAAAGGTCGATATGAAGATAGAATGTTACTCATTTATCGATGAATTTCGGGTTCTTGAGGTAACTTTACCGTTTCTAATAAAAGGGAACGATTGCCTTCAAATGTTTTCGTAATCGGTTTACCACCGCGAAGCAATCCTTTGAATACATCTTGATCTACCAGGTGCCAGAGCGCATATTTTGCTTGCCCATTAAGTGTAAATAATCCGAAATGATTTTCTGAACCTCCTAAATTTGAAGCATCTTTCCATTGTTCGTCAAAAGCCTCAAAATAGAAACAACTGATTTTTTCTCTATTTGTCCATTCCCGCATAGCATGGTAGTATTGACCTGACTTGAGTTCATCTGTTGCACATGAACCTGAAGCACCATAGTGCTCATTGGATTGCGAAGCCCATCCTGTTTCTCCAATATGCACAGGTTTTTGAACTCCGGTCGATTGCATATAACGTACCACTGCATTGTATTGCGATTGGGCATAACGAAGCGATTTATAGATTAATGAATCCACTTGATTTGATAGAGGCAAAGTCTGTTCGTGCTCCGTAAGTCCCCAAAAAACTGGATTGTAATGAGTGTCGTGCATGGGGTATGTATGTAAAGAAATGTAATCAACTGCTTGAATTAGAGCGTTTAGATCAGAGTTGTGATATGCACGATCACCTCCACCCCATGATGCAAAATTATCGGAAGAGGTAATCCACAAAGAAGTAGGAAGCTTACCCTCTTTTTTTAAAGTTTGCAAATGATTGACCCATTTTAAAATAATATTTGGAGTAACATAATAAGCACTTGCCCAATGGACCATGGCTTCATTTCCCACCGCAATAATCTTGACTATCTCAGGATACATTTGCGTGAGACGAACAGCTTCAGCAACTTCAATTGCATTACGATTACTTTCTTCGTTATGTATTGGTGCAGCTGTTGTCCATGCATTTTTACAATCAATCCATGCGCCTAGCATAACATACATTTCAAACTGAGGATTTTCACTTTGTAATGCGCGTATGGCTTCTAACAAATTTTGAGTCTCAGCATAATGTACGTTGTAGGTTCGCAATACTTTCACTTGCATAGCATGCAACAAACGTAAATCTTCTTTAATTTCAGTGATAGTAGGCACCTTATCTCTCGATGTAGTTCGGTATCCGCCGTAACACATCGCAGGATAATTTGGATTTCCTAAAATTTCAGCAGCAGTCATAGCCATACGTTTTGATTCCAATGGTTTTGGGGCACATGATAAAAGGCACAGTAATCCCAATAAACCAATTAACTTTTTCATTATTGCAATTGATTGGATTGGATGTAAACAGTGATATAGTGTATCCTTCCTTTCCGTGAAAAAATCATTGCTGCGAGTGAAACTGGTAAACAATCCCCTTCTAGTAGTTGTTCCTGCTCCTCATAAAATGTAATTTTCAATTGTGGTTCCGAACTTAATGTGTAAATTACTGGTACTTGAGCAACAGTAAATGCAAGGCTATTTTCAGGGAGTTCAAGGCTAAAAAATGTACCCGATAAATCCACTAAATTGACTGTTTTGGATTCCTTAGAAAAAACAGAATGAGAAAGTAATCGTGGTGAGAATCGCAACTGACCACGGTCAATTTGAACACCGAACTCGATATTACGGGCTAAAATATCTTCCTTTACTTGTCCTGTCATACCCGGTTGTTGTGCACCGCGATGAAGGGGCGTGTGAGAATACGGATCAGTTGGAAATGCTCCATAGACTTTGGGTTGTTTATGCACTCCTATACCGGCATTAATTGTATGAAAATGATTAGCTAAGGCACTAGTTACCGTGGACTCTTCAATCAAGACTGCCTTCTCATAAATTTCGGCAACAGCCAATACCAATTTGGAAACCATATGCCAATAAATTGAACCTAAACCTTCATAACCATAAAAGGTTCCTGAACGTCCAGTAAAAGCTTTATGGTTAAAAACAGTTTCAAACAATTGCAAAATTAATTGTGATTCCTTGGCAACAAGTGAAGCATATTTAGACTCTTGTGCCAAAACCTCTAGAATTGCTGAGACATCATTTGCATTATGAAAATTCCCATTGAAATGATATTTCCCATACATATCCATATTTATCAAACGCTTATCGTCGAATTGCAACATTGATTGCAACAATTTGGAAGTATGTACTTGATCGGAAGGAAGTGTATTTTTCGCAAGGAACTTAGGCAATTCTTTATTGGGATAAAGGATATAACTCTCTTGATCGGGTCGGTATAATGCACTTTTTCGTAAGGCATCAAGTGTTTGTACTGTTGCTTTTGGTGAAAGATAACCCGAGCTTATTACGGCTACTTGTCCTTCAAGCATTTCGGGGAGATACGCAATGGAAATACCGTCGTTAGAATAATCCATCAAATTGTATGCATGGTATAAGTTATCATTACGCTTATTGGCTTCGATAGTGTGTTCAATAAACTGCAAGGATACTGAAACAAAACGTTTCAACCCATCCATAGAATGGGTGCGTTTTTTACCCCAAAATCCACTTTCATAAATTTGAGAACGGTATTCTGATGAGGCTTTTGCTAAACAATCGACCAATTCTTTGCGTTGAGCATCACTGATTGAATGTTGCAACCAATGAAGCCTTTGCTCCAAGCCTTCTCGAATCGTGTGGTAGAATTCCACCATTTCACCCGAAATTTTGATAGTATCTTGTGGAGCATTCTCTATAATGGAATTCAAAAAAGTTAGAAATCGACGTAAATAATAGAGCGTTACCATGGAAACACCATTTCCAACTAATGCATTATTTGCATCATTCCATTCTGGGCGTTGGGTATTCATCCATATTCCTCCTTCGGGAATAAAATTCGCCATTTTTGCCAAAACGGTTGCTAATATTTTCTCTATAAAAGTAACCCGATAAATCGATTCATGTTTATCGGTTAATAATGCACCATCAGCACCCAATTGTGCTTTGCGATGATGGATGCGCTTATCCCATTCCCAATCAAAAGCAATGGTATCTTTAGGATTACGAACAATAGCTTCATAATCCTTAATGCGATAAGGAACAGCAGCATAGACGTATTGTTCTTTATCTAACCATTGATGTAGAGAATTGGGTTGGTATTTTTCTTTAAATTCTAAAAACTTCAACAAATAAATAAGCTGATGATCTCCCCAATATCCAATATAAGACCACGGATTATCAGGCTCTATTGTTTCCCAGTCAAAACCACTTTTGGTTACACGATATGGATTGTATCCATCAAAAGTGGAAGAATTCAAAAACTTGGTAATCATTCCGTCAATAAAATCGGGAAAAGCATACACTAAAGACTCCCAATTTTGAAAAATATCCCTCCAGTTACCTTCGTAATCCAAAATTTTAGAGCCGTCTATTTCGTTGCGGGTATTGATTGAAAATTTATTCCAAGGGCGACTTGGGTCACCATGACGACGACTAAATTTCAGGGGCAAATATTCAACTGCCAAGCGCATCAAGTCCTCATTATTAGTCGATGCTACGTCCTTTTTTAAATAGGCATAATCAAAATGTTCGGGCCACAATGCAAAAAACGATTCATATTGATTAGCCACCTTTGAATTTGCCTTTGAAAGATAAGATAAAAAATCTTGCTTTTCGACTTGATAATTGTGATCAAAGATCCCGCCGCGCATACTATTGAAAAGTACATTTGAAAAGTGGCGCGCATCCTTACGAATATCAGCCGTAAATTGTAATCCGTCAGCTGTAGCATTTAAAGCTATGAGTTTCTGAGTTCCCAATTCGATATCCGCTGCCACTTTAGCTGCTAATTGGCTATCGGATTTTAACGCTTCAATACGTTCAACAACCCGGGATTGATTGTAATTCACATCAGCAACAATTTGCCATTTTAGTGAATTCCCTTTGACGATATACGATTCCGATACTACAAAATAAGCCCCTTTCTCACCTTTGATATCATATTCCGTAACTATTGGCATTTTTTTACGGAAACGAGCCACTTGTTGTGAAGAAACTAAATATTTGGGATTATCCATTCCTAACGACCAAACTATATTGGCTTTTAATGCTTCACTAGGTTCTGCCTTATCAACAATTACAGCACTTAATGCATAAATTCCCAATCCGACATCACCAACCAACTCATTGCGTTTGTAGGCATCAACCAAATTACTGGTAGCATTTTGCAAGTCGGCACTAACCCCTTGTGGTATAACATTTTGAATACCATCTAAAATATGCAAAGTATAATCATTTTCGGCATGATTAATTAATTCACAACTGCGCACAAAACCATATTGATCACTGGTTTGCCAACTGTAGCGAAACGTTAATTGTAAATCGTGATGAACCTCTTCAAAAACAAGACTATTACCATAGAAACTTTTGTAAAGATTTCGGGAAATTAAAGCAGCATCATTAAATCGATCAGAAAAGGGTTCCCAAAGGATTATTTTACCCCCATGATGGATTTGAAAAATTGTTTTACTTCCTGTTATATCGGCTGACTCTGTAATTTTATCATCGGTATAGTAAGGAAATAAAGCATATTCTGCATTTTTTCGCCCAGCCGTTAGACCTCCATTACTAGAAATAAATAACCAATGGTTTGAATCGCTTACAATGCTCATAAAAAATGAACGCAAATGGTCCACATTTGAAATTTTAAAATAGGATTGATTGTTAAGCGTAACTAATTCCATATCACTATTATCTTGATTTTGGACTTCATCTATAAAGGCTACGAGGCTATTATCTTTCATGAAACTGTAAACTCTATTATGGGTATTTTATTGATAAACTCGAACGTAATCGATTGTCATTTTTTGAGGAAAAACCGTATAAGTATTATTTGGCAATCCAACATAATTCCCTCCTACTGCGATATTTAAGATCATAAAAAAGGCTTGATCAAAAACCCATTCCCCGGGAACATCACTTTTTGCAATTCGTTTATAAAGGTATCCATCAACAAAAAAGTCGATTTTTTTAGCATCCCATTCAGCGGCAAAAACATGGTATCCCGTATCAAAACGACTATTTAATAGTGTATGACTCCCAGAAATTGCATTTGCTCCAGAATATCCTGGACCATGAATTGTTCCATTAATTGTGCTAGGCAATTGGCCTCGTAATTCCATTATATCAATTTCGCCACAATTGGGCCAACTAACGGTTTCAAAATTGTCGCCTAACATCCAGAAAGCAGGCCAAATTCCTTGTCCGTAAGGCGTTTTTAAGCGAGCTTCAAATCGTCCGTATTGTTGTGTGAATTTTCCTTTGGTTTTAATTCGAGCAGAAGTATATTGTGCACCATTGTAATTTTCTTTTAAAGCTGTAATTACAAGATTGCCATTTCCATCTGTAGAAACATTTTGAACCCGATTAGTATAAAATTGTAATTCTTGATTACCCCAACCATTATTTCCCATTCCGATATCATATCCCCATTTTGTGGCATCTGGAGATTGACCCGAAGCACCTTCAAACTCGTCGCTCCAAACTAATTGCCAGTTACGACTATCTAAATTTTGTTTGGTATCGGTTTCACAGCTAGTGAATAACCAACCCATTGTAAGCAATAGAATTGCATTGGTATTTTTAAATATTGTCTTCATCTGTTATTTAAAAGATTCTTGATTAATTGTGGAAATACACATTATCTACATAGATGACTGATCCATCGCCTCCTTCTAAAATAATTTGTGCCAAATTGGTGCGACTCGCCAAATTAGGCATAGCTGTAAATGGAATTTCTATTGACATCCAATTTTGTGATACAACAAAAGGTGCAGTAAATGTTGTTGAATGACGGGTATCGTCGCCTCCACCAAATACACCATTGGCTCCAAAATCAACTACAATTACACGCAATTGACGTCCCGGCGCAATGGGTCCTGGAATAAAGGCATCCAAATGAAAATGTGTCATGGATGATGCGTTGATTGTCGGACTGCTGAACTCCATTCCAACAAAATTGAAAATACTGTATCCCAAAACATTATCCCCATTTACAGAAAAATCACTGGAAACAGTAGTTTGCCAAGGTTGCCAATAACCGTTGTAATAATTAACAGGTACATTTGTATAAGCATCGCTAAAAATTGAAATTACGTTGGTGGGATTGAGGGTTGGAGTTGGTGCATTTACATAAGCACCTGGACAATTTACAGTAAGCGATCCTGATGCATTTTGATCACCTAATTTTGCAGTAATAACAGCCGTTCCAGCTCCTACTGTAGTCACTATACCAGCACTACTAACCGTTGCCACAGCTGTATTTGAAGAACTAAAGTTTAAATAGGATGGCGACATGGAAACTACTTGATTAATGGCATTTGGCATATTAAATACAGAACTGATACCAGTTACAGGTGTATTAACTCCACTAAATGTTGTCACAGATGTATTTTGTCCGTTTGAAATTTGAGCTTGACCATGCGCAATGGTTCCAAGATTTTCAAACTTTACTTGATCTATCCAAAAAGTATATCCATTACCATTTTCGGGCCCTTCAGAATAATAGAACATCCCTTTTTCCATTTTTAATTTGGTGGGATCAGGTATAGGAATAATATACTTTCTCCATACGGTAGATATACTCAAACCGTTTAGTGAAGCTTGGTATTTATTTTCCCCTAAGTCGATTCCGAAACCAACTACATCAAGGGTTGCAGCAACCGAACTTTTAGCATAAAAAGTCAGGGCATTGTAGGATGACAAGTCACGACCTACTGTAGTAAAAAACGCACCACCTGCATAACTTCCCAAAGGATCATTCACATTAGGGACATCAATGCGCATTGACGCTTCAGTGTTATCATAAGTTACCTCATTATCTACTTGAAATGCAGTTAATACTGAACCACTAAAGGCTGCATAATTTAATCCTCCGCTAAATGTATCGATAAACACATCCGGATTTGAGGAATACTTTGCCTCTTCAAAATCGTTAGGGTCATTTTCACACCCAGTCACCAATCCTACTATTAAACAACAGGTTAGTGTTTTTGCAATTGCATTTACAAATCTTGTTTTCATAGGGTATTATTTTTTAATTAATGATATTTATATGAATATAGGTTCGAATTTCCCATTCTTGCCCATTATCGAAACCGATTGCATTGGGGTCTGGAACCCATTCACCGGCTGCATTTAGAATTTGTGTTGGATTGTAACGTGGAGAATATTTATCCAAAGAACGCCATGTCCCGCGAATTCCAATACGTGTACCGGGTAAAATAAACCAATCCGGTTTTCCTATTGTAGTGGATAAATCGGCCATCAACTGAAGTGGGAACGTTAAGTTGAAGTCACGGTGGTAATCATAAGGACCCCAATCGTTAATTTTTAAAGCAGAAATAAATTTTACTTTTTTATAGATGGCACGTAAATCCATTCCCATACGCGAAATTTTGCGTGCATCACTACCGTTAGCTTGAGCATCTCCAGCATAAAGAGTAGCGATGATACCAAAATCTTTATTGAGTTTAGAAACAATGCGTGTGTTAACTTCCCATAAGTCAGTAGCAGGTGCTGCTCCATCAAAAGCAAAGAGTGTACGACCGTTACCCAAAATACCGATAGCTGCATCTTGTGAAGTTGGCAAATGGCGGTAAACAAATCCAGCACTTATTGAAAATTTAGAATCTTCTGTACGGTCATTGTCCCATTCATACATCCATGTACCTGGAGTTTGATCAAAAGTAAATAAGATTTCAGCTGCAGTTTGTTCACGATTTGAACGAACTACAAATGGATCGTCTAATATATTACGGGGTCTACCTGGTGCAGGAACATTTGTAGTAATCGGTCCCTCTAATGGTTTTTGCCACAAAAAGTTAGGGGCGATTTGTAATTTACCAATTGAATAAGTAAAACCAGTTAAAAAATTGTATTGATTACCACTTCCACTATCTTTCAATCGCCAACCTGTAAATGTTTGTGTCAAATCCGCACCACCATTGGCAACTATTCCCATTGCGGCACCTTGGCCATACCAATTAAATCGTCCCCCTGTATAGGTTAATTTCATTTTTCCTCCCCAATTGTCTTTGGATTCAATTTGAGTTAAATATACCTGAGGATTGTTTTCATCACCTCGTGAAACTTGATATTCACGTCCGTTCAAGGGTTGTCCTGCCCAAATACCTCCCAAATCAACGGCTAACTTTCCAAACTTGTGGTTCATGTGTAACGTTAATCGGCGTGTTTTGGGTTGAGGGACTGCAAATGAACTTACAATTGCGCCTTGTTGTTCCAAATCTTCGTGGAAGATTGTTGTGAAATCGGTGTTGAAAAATTTACGGCTGTACTTAACTAACACCGCGGGGTTTGCTCCCCACCACAACTGAGGACCAAAAGCAACCTTTAAACCATTAAGCTTCTTCTTGCCTTCGATTTCAAAACCAAAGGGTGCAATGCCATTGTATATATCCATTTGAGGACCGTAATTGGCTTCTGGGTATAATCCGAAGAAATCACCTTCATATCCCCAGTGATAATGACCAGTTCGGTAAAAACCAGTAAGGTTAAAATACTTACTATTCCAATTGTAACTTGCGCGGTAAACTTGAACGCGATTGTTATCTTGTAATTGTACTTTTCCATTGGGTCCGTCTACTAATACGGGACGACCTCGGTTTTCATAAAAAATTTGATCTATCGGATTTTGGGCCACATTACCTAATACGTTAAATTCTACATTAGCATTTGAATTTGGGGAAGGATTCCCGCCTACACCAACAAAGTAAGATTCCATATGATCAAAGCCTTTTTGATTTGGAAAATCCGTGTAATTCGGAGTTGGACTAGAAGGCGTAGTAATTAAAGAACCGCCGGTATTAAAGGTGGTGAACTCAGCGGCTAATCGCGTAACCCGTATTTTACTTCCTTGCGATGCTTCGGCAGCTGCTTTATCACTTCGAGCGCGAAGGGCAGCATCCATAATCTGTGTTTTATCAATAAAACTTTGCAATGAATTTAAATTAGCTCCCGCTGCATATGGATCAAATTGATGTATGTCTTTCAATACATAATAAGCAGTTCGCGGATATAATTGATAGAAACCGCTTGCATCCGGTGCGCCTTTAGCACAAATACCAAACCATTCCTCATTCATATTATTTTCACCTTCAGTATAGTCTTTTTGGTAACCACCATTTGACCAAGAGGCATTTGAATCGTGAACATCTAAATTCTTTGTTTGTCCAAATTTCCACCAACCATCACTGAATTGGAACGTAAAACCACCGATACAATTACCTGATTTCCCCATCCCAGAGGCATTTTCATAGATTTCTTTCCAATTTCCTTTTAAATAAAAGGCCTGCGCATTTGCATCTTCTTTGTTCGTCAAAACATTAAAAGCATCGGCACCAAACTCCGTAAACATTACGGGTTTACCATATTCTTTTTTAACACGCTCAAAAAGATCTCCAAACGACACACCACGGTATACATTTGTTCCAAAAATATCTACATCTTTACATTCTTTAGCAATAATATCAAGAAAAAGTAAATCGCCATTACAAATAGCAATCGGATGCGAAGTATCGATAGTTTTCATTTTCACGACCGCCTGATTGAAAAGCTGATACATTGCTTTTGCACGTATAGTTGACTTACGATCTTGCATAGGTATATTCTCTGTTTCAGCTCCGTCCCAAAACAATCCATAATTATTTTCATTACCTAATAAAAAGAGTAATAACCCTTTGGTATCCTTATATTCAGCTACCATTTGAGTCACTTCTTGGAGAAGCATAGCCTGAGTTTTTGGATTTGAATAGTCAGTTATGGGTGTCCATACTCCATCAATGGTGAGTCCATAACGACCAAAGGAATGGTTGAGCATCGTGTAAATGCCGTGGGTTACATAAACATATTCAATCCATTTTTTTGGCATCCCGGTGTATACACGAATGGTATTCACGCCCATATTCTTTAACAATCCCATTTCATCATCTAAAGCTTGACGTATAAAAGAATCCGGTTGACTCCATAGGCTGTAATTGTAATTGGTTCCGATTGGAAAGTAATCCCAGTTCATTCCATTAATCATGAAATCTTTGCCGTTTACTTTCAAACGAAATTCCGTATTATTCTTGTCTACGGTCACCTTATCGGATTGCGAAAAAGTAAGCCAAGAATACCCGAAAAAGAATAGAATAATAATTTTTCTCATTGGTTATTAAGGATTAGATAATTTAATAGACTTTATTTGATTGAATTAATAATTTCATAAAAATAACAAGTGTTGTCAACAGAGAAAATTAATTCACCTCAACAAAAAACATACAATCTTAATTTTACTTGAGCAATTAAAAAACCCTTATAAATCTTGTGGTTTAAACAAAAAAACAGTCGGTTTTAAAGTTCTAATTAAAAGCGCCTAATTTTATTTTGTTGTGGTACTGTATAGGAT
>JBDKGM010000025.1:0-26722 GCA_039798185.1 Bacteroidota bacterium | reverse complement strand
GTAAGTTGGGGTAAAAAGAAGTGTATTACTGATTAGTCGTTAGACTTTAGACGTTAGACGTTGGTGTGACTAGTGACTGGTTTGTTAGAACACATTTTCAAACCTACCTAACGGCAGGCAGGTTGCCACATTGACTCATTGCCTCATTGCCACATCGACTCATTGCCACATCGACTAATTGCCACATTGACTCATTGACTCATTGACTCATTGCCACATTGCCACATCGACTCATTGCCACATTAATCACAATTTCTTCGCTTCATTCCAATACACATCCATTTCGGCTAGGGTCATATCGGCTAGGGATTTGCCCATGGCGTTGACTTTGGACTCGAGGTATTGAAAGCGGTGAATGAATTTTTTATTGGTGCGTTCCAAAGCATCTTCGGGGTTGACGTTTAAAAAGCGGGCATAATTGATCATGGAAAACAGCACATCCCCAAATTCTGATTCGATACGGTCTGGGTCGCCTGTCGCCACTTCTTCTTGCAATTCTTGTAATTCCTCTTGAACTTTCTCCCAAACCTGTTCGGGTTGTTCCCAATCGAAACCAACCCCTTTGGCCTTGTCCTGCACCCTACTGGCTTTCACCATGGCGGGAAGCCCTTTGGGGACGCCTTCGAGTACGGATTTCTTACCTTCTTTCAACTTCAGCTTTTCCCAATTGCGTTTGACCTCTTCCTCATCGGCCACTTCTACATCGCCGTATATATGCGGATGGCGGTGGATAAGCTTATCACAAATTTCGTTGGCCACGTCGCCAATGTCAAAAGATTCGGTTTCGCTGCCAATCTTCGCATAAAAAACAATATGCAAAAGCAGGTCGCCCAACTCTTTTTTCACTTCCTCCAAATTGTTGTCCAAAATAGCATCCCCGAGTTCATAGGTTTCTTCAATGGTTAAATGCCGTAAGGATTGCAGCGTTTGCTTTTTATCCCAAGGGCATTTATCCCGTAAATCGTCCATAATATCGAGCAATCGGTTAAAGGCTTGCAGTTGTGCTTCGCGGGTATTCATCGTCATCGTTTTGGGTAAAAATAAGAAATCCCGACCGTAATTACGATCGGGACTCCAGATATTTGGTTAGTTTAGTGAATTTTTATTCGCTTTTCTTCGTGGTTTTCTTTTTGGCTTTCACCTCTTCTACCACTTGTTCTTTGATTTCTTCAGCATTTTCTACTGTCGGTTCTTCTTTAGATACCATTCCTTTCGCTTGCAAAATATTGTACCAATTCAATACTTTTTTGATGTCAGAAGCATACACACGGTCTTGGTCGTAATCGGGTAAAACTTCCTCGAAATACGCTACCAGTTTCGCGTTATCTTCTTTATGTGAAAGTGCCGGACCTTCATTTTCTTTGATGGCAATAGCACGTAAAACCTCTACTAAGGGTTTTTCTTCCGTGTAGGTATACATCGAAATTTCAGACAACAAGCTTACATTACTGCGCATCCCAACGGTGATTTTTTTACCGTCTAATAAAGATTCGGCCACAAAGCCTGAGCGGGTTTGCATTTTCAATTCAAACAATCCGGGTTTTCCCGAGATGGCTAATATTCTGTCGATTTTCATGGGTACTGTATTTTTCGGTCGCAAATATATTTATTTGTTCGAATTAACGACCTTTTTTGTTATAAAATCTCATGCGATAATCAGGACGTGCCTTTCCATCCATGATGTTTTGTAGTTTTTTCTTAATTAACGTACGCTTTAGGGTAGAAATTTTATCCGTAAACAAAATCCCTTCGATATGATCGTACTCGTGCTGAATCACACGGGCAATCAATCCGTCGTACACTTCGGTATGCTTTACAAAGTTCTCGTCGCAATATTCTATGGTAACGCGTTCGTTACGGTAGACATCTTCACGTACATCGGGAATACTCAAACAACCTTCGTTGAACCCCCATTCTTCGCCTTCTTCTTTTAAAATCTTGGCGTTGATAAAGGTCTTTTTGAACACTTTCAATTGTGCTTTTTCTTCAGCACTGATGTCATCACCATCTGAAAAGGGTTCGGTATCAATGACAAACAAGCGAATCGCCAAACCAATTTGTGGCGCCGCCAACCCCACCCCATACGCGTTGTACATGGTGTCGTACATGTTGTCAATCAATTCCTTTAACTGGGGATATTCCGGCGTGATGTCCTCACCTACTTTGCGTAATACCGGATCGCCATAACCTACAATGGGTAAAATCATGCGTTTGTTTTTTATTTACGGGGCAAAAGTAGCAATTTTTTCCCTTTTAAGAAGGAATTAAATCATTTTACGGGAAAGATAATCTTGC
This sequence comes from Bacteroidota bacterium, assembly GCA_039798185.1. Lineage (GTDB taxonomy): Bacteria > Bacteroidota > Bacteroidia > Flavobacteriales > Flavobacteriaceae > Flavobacterium. Next base: position 24,427 of record JBDKGM010000025.1, on the reverse strand, counting down.
AATAAAATGGTGGCTGCAATCTCATCAATTAAGCCTTTATTCTGACGTTGTTTCTTTTTTAAACCACTATCAATCATCGTTTGAAAGGCCATTTTGGAAGTAAAGCGTTCGTCAACCCGTTCTACAGGAATCGTCGGAAATTGCTGTTGGAATTGCAAAACAAAAGCATCCACTAAAGGCGCACTCTCTGAAGGCTGTCCATTCATTTGCTTGGGTTCGCCCACCAGCACTTTGGCTACCTTTTCTTGGGCAAAATAATTTTGGAGAAACGATAACAATTCTTTAGAATCTACGGTTGTCAATCCCGAAGCGATAATTTGCAACTCATCCGTCACGGCAATTCCCGTGCGTTTCATTCCGTAGTCGATAGCTAATAGTCGTGGCATGCGCCAAAAGTACGAATTATTATTCCGCGTGAAATACCGCTACTGTAGTTTTTGCTTTGTCGAATAGCGTCAATCGGTTGTTCTTTATTTCGTAGGCGTCTACTGAATCCAACATTTGTAGAAATTGCTGCTCGGTTTTCAACTCCGCGCAAGCCATTTTAGTCGCCACCACATTGATAAAAGCCAAGCCTATTGCTGAGGGCATCACATAATTACCCCCCAAACGATTGCATCCCGCAAAGGCACTAAAGCGACCGTCTTTGGAATTTAATTGAAGGGTTAACGGCTTTGCTTTTTTGCCTATGGCTTTTCCGTGTAGTGTTTCCAGCATCCAGGTCGAACCCGCTAAGCTATACGTGACCGCTTTTACGGGGGCTTCCGACTCAATCACGTGGGAGGTGGATTGCACCAACTTTTCACCCGTAGCCTGATCCACTTTCATTTTTTGTAAAATGTAACGCGTTGCCCATTGTCCCGTAATCGGTTTCCCTTCGCGGTCCAATTGCGTCAGTTGATTTTCTGCAACGCCGTATTCATTGGGTCCGTCTTCCTTCGTATTCAAGCGAATATGGGTTTCTTCAGGATTCCAAACATAGGTCCCTTTCACCACAAAAGGCGCATCCGATTTTCCCAAATAACGGGTTGTCAACACATAATGTACTGTATCTTTTAACTCCAACTCAGTTTCAATTCCTTCGCAGTCGGCACAGGGTAAAACCCCTTTATAAAACCCTTGGTAGGCTAAAGTCCGTTTAGGGGATTGCGACAAATCGGGCGAAGTTGTAGACGATTCAACTGCGGTACCTTCTTCTTTTTTTCCACAAGAGGTAATCCCTATTCCTAAAAATACAAGGGCAATAAGACGGGTTTTCATACGGTTGATTTTGTTCCAAAAATACACGGAACACTCTAAAAAATTCCTTAACAAAAGACTAAAAATTTAACAATTGTTTTCCTGAAGTCAAATGCTATCTTTGTTGCATGCAGAGGGAAAATCACTTGCTGTATGTTGCTTTTGGCGGTCAGGACTACTACAACGAAGTCCTGTGGTCGTTGTTTTCATTGTATCACTGTAGCCCGAACCCCAAATGTACAGTACATATTTTCACCGATCAGGTGGACTATTTGCAACCGCAGCTTCCTCCTGAAATCCAATTCCATGCCTTAACACCCGAACAAATTACCGCTTGGAAAGGGGTCCACAACTATCCGTATCGCGTCAAGATTAAAGTCCTACAACATTGCTTGCAAACCTACTCGGGTCAATGGCTCTATGTCGATACCGATGTGGTGTTTCGGCAACCTTTGTCTACCTTGTTTGAGGCTATATCCCAAGGAACGGTATGGATGGATACCAATGAAGGTTCGCTACACAAAAACAAAGGCGGTATCGCCCGCAAGATGCGGCAGCTTTTGCAACAACAAACCATATTTACCCTACCCGATGGAACAGGCGTTACCCTGGACACCCAGTTTGAAGTCTGGAATTCCGGATGTATCGGAGTGACGGCGGCGCATTTGCCCCAACTCCAACGTGCCGAAGCCCTGATGGATGTGTTGTATGCGCGCTATCCATTGTTTAGCATGGAGCAGATTGCCGTGACGGAAGCGTTTTCCACATTCCCCTTACAGGAAGCGAAACCTATACTGCATCATTATTGGTATTTCAAGGAATTTCGCCCCGTAATTCACGCTTTTTTACAACACTACTCCACTTGGGAGGAACGACTTGCATACGCCCCGCAATGGGATCCATGGGTACTTTCAGAAGGCAAACGACAGTATAAGCGTAAAGGCTTTTGGGGTCGGACCCTCCAAAAAATACGCTATGGGTACCGTTGGAAAAATCCGGTCTTCCTTCCCTAAAAAACAAACAAACCTGTATCTTTGTGACTCAATTTTTTAGACATGACAGCATTACAACAAACTATAGAAAATGCGTGGGCTAACCGCGATTTATTAAAAGAAGAAGCAACGCAAAATGCCATTCGTGAGGTAATCAACTTAGTCGATGCGGGCACACTACGTGTAGCGGAACCGATAGATGGCGGTTGGCAAGTGAACGAATGGGTGAAGAAAGCCGTTGTGCTCTACTTCCCGATTCAAAAGATGGAAACCTTTGAAGTAGGTATTTTTGAATACCACGATAAAATGCCTTTAAAACGCGGGTATGCTGAAAAAGGCATTCGCGTAGTGCCGCATGCCGTAGCACGTCATGGCGCCTACATTTCAAAAGGGGTGATCTTAATGCCCAGTTATGTGAATATCGGTGCTTATGTCGATGAAGGTACGATGGTGGATACGTGGGCAACGGTAGGGAGCTGTGCCCAAATCGGTAAAGACGTTCACTTGAGTGGTGGCGTGGGTATCGGTGGCGTTCTAGAACCCTTACAAGCAGCCCCTGTAATCATTGAAGACGGTGCGTTTATTGGATCACGTTGTATCGTTGTGGAAGGTGTACGTGTGGAAAAAGAAGCGGTTTTAGGAGCCAATGTTTGTTTGACCGCCTCTACAAAAATCATTGATGTTACGGGTAGCGAACCCGTGGAATACAAAGGCGTTGTTCCCGCGCGTTCGGTAGTGATCCCCGGCAGTTATACCAAAGAATTTGGAGCAGGAAGCTACCAAGTGCCTTGTGCCCTCATTATCGGTAAACGCAAACCTTCAACCGACTTAAAAACGTCGTTGAATGATGCGTTACGCGAGTATGATGTAGCGGTGTAGCGGGGTTTCAGGTTTCAGGTTTCAGGTTTAAAGTTTCAAGTTTCAAGTTAGTCCCGTTATAAGAAAAATGTATTCTTTTAACGGGACTATTTAGCATTTATAATTTAAAATTTAAAATAAAAATACAAATGTTCCACGCTCTCTCCCCACAGGAAATCCTTTTTTGTTTTGCGTTACAATCGGAAGCGGCGGATGTCTTTGAGGGGCAAAATGTACTCTTCACAGGCATCGGTAAGGTACAAGCGGCGTATGCGCTGACCAAAGCGATTGCCCAGCAACGACCCAAGCTCATTATCAATTTGGGAACGGTGGGCAGTACCCATTTCCCGAAAGGCACGGTGGTGCATTGTACCCAATTTGTACAACGGGATATGGACGTGCGCGGACTCGGATTTGCGTTGTATGAAACCCCTTTGGCAGGCGTTCCTGTGGTTTTGGAATATGGCGAACCCTTTGCCGGACTCCCTCACGCGGTATGTGGCACCGGCGACAGTTTTGAAATGGAGCATGCTGAATCGCTGTATACGGTGGTCGACATGGAAGCCTATGCCCTTGCCTACATTGCACAACAGGAAAACATTCCGTTCCTATGCCTCAAATACATCTCCGACGGCGCTGATGACAATGCCGCCACCGACTGGACCGAACAAGTACATAAAGCCGCTGAGGCGTATGGGAAGTTCTTGTTTGGAGATAGGAGTTTGAAATTATGAGTTATGAATTAGGAAACAATAATCGTAAAAGCTAAATCAGCCCAATCCTATCCTATCCTATTCTATCCTATCCTATCCTATCCTATCATTTTACTTCGTCATTACTTCTTCCTTACATCGGGGTAAAGGCTACTTAACCTCGTAGTAAAAGCTTATTTATCCTTAGGTTTCCCGCTATCTTCTTTTAGGTGCTACCGAGGTGCTACCGATGTGCTACCGATGTGCTACCGATAAAAAGAGTCAAAACATCGCGAGCACCCCGTAAGCATCTCGTATTCAAATGGTAAACATAATGAAGTAAATTGGATAACCGCAATTGTTTTGGCATGATTTTTAATGTTCATAAAGACTAAAAATTAATCCTACATAAAAATGGCTCAATTACACGCAAATCAACGATTACACGGCATGGTAGGTCCTGTGTATGTCCGCACCTTGAATGGCAATCAAATTATCCAAAGTAAACCCGTATTTAAGAAAAAAAAGGGGGCTCCAAAAAAGAGCACACAAGATTTTAGTGTAGCTGTACGACTCGCTCAACAATTGCGAAAACAACTCGAACCCATATGGAGTTTAGGAGCCGATGCGCATGCCCAACAGCGTTTAACCGGTGTACTATATAAAAGTATTCAAAATCAAACAGCAACAACAGCAACGCCAGCTATTGATTCTAGGCTAAATGCAAATCCCGAACCCTGGGAAATCAACACTTTATCGCCTTTCGAAAAAAGTAAAGAGGGTAGCTTTGACTGTACCTTAACTTCTGATAAATGCCTAACCATCACCGGACAAATAGTACTTAATCCGTCCTTAAAAAACAAAAAAAACGATCACTCCGCCGCTTTACATTTTTGGACACTTATCCAAAATAATGATCAATGGAGCCTGCAAACTTTTAATTTTCCTATTGAAAACATACTAACCGCTACCACTATTGATTTTACAACAGCACCGCTTATCGATGGCTCCACTGTATTCGTATTTGCTCATATAATCAGTGTAAGAAACAGTTCTCAACTCCCCTATACAACGCTTGTAAACAACAAAACTTGGAATCCTTGCTGTTTATTATGTACAATAGTGATCTAAAATGGAGTCTTCATTAAGTTTTGCAGTTCAGTTATATTGAGAAGAAAGAAGAAGGTGAGGAAGAGCTACTGAGAGGCTGAGCTACTGAGAGGCTGAGCTACTAAGAGGCTGAGCTACTGAGAGACTGAGCAACTGAGTTGGTCACGGGTTAAATAAAATTTGTGATTGAACTCCTTCTGTTGTCTAACGACTAAAGACTAGTGTCTAACCACTGCGACTGCCTACTGAATACTGCCTACTGTTTACTGAACACTGTACACTGCCCACTGCGACTGCGACTGTGACTGCCTACTGTATACTGTACACTGTATACTGCACACTGAACAATGTTAAAAAATCCATTCAATCCCAAGTGGAAAAAGATAAATAAATACGAGTACGAATACCGTACCTAGCAGATGCCGCTTTGATAAAGCATAGCGCTCTTGAAAATCCGATTGAATAAGTCGGAATAACAACAATAAATGAATGAATAATAAAAGGGTTATAAATAAATGAAAAATTTGAAAGGGCTTCATCGCTAAAAATAACGTTTTCACGAAATGAAAACCACTATTAAAACACATATAAATTCCAGCCCCGACAAGTAATTGCCAACCCCAACGTTTTCTTAAAAGCAATCCTATACTACCCACACAAATTCCGAGGTTACCCAAACCATTTAACAATTCATGGATATAAATACGAACTTCAATAGCTGAATTCGCCTGATAAAAACCCATAGAAACATACTGTTTCGATAATTGTATTGTGGCGTTTACTTGAACTGTCAAGAAAAACAAACTGAATGCTAAAAAATAAATTCCGATTAAGCGTTCTTGTGTTACTAAAGCTAACTTCATAATTCTTATGGCTTTTAAAATGCGACTCCATTTCAAAGATATTTAAATTTAAGCTATTGTGAGAAGAAAGAAGAAAGAAGAAGGTAAGGAAGAGCTACTGAGAGGCTGAGCTACTGAGAGACTGAGCTACTGAGAGACTGAGCAACTGAGTTGGTCACGGGTTAAATAAAATTTGTGATTGAACTCCTTCTGTTGTCTAACGACTAAAGACTAAAGACTAGTGTCTAACCACTGCGACTGCCTACTGAACACTGCCTACTGTACACTGCCCACTGTACACTGCCCACTGCGACTGTTTACTGAATACTGCCTACTGTATACTGCCCACTGAACACTGCCCACTTCCCACTGCTCACCGCAACTTCCGCTTCAACCACTTCTTTTTATTGATCTTGCGTTTGAAGTCTTGGGAGGTTTTCCATAACAACGGCCATAACTCAGATTCGGGATGGCCACTCAATTGGGCATAGGTGGCTGCCACCGTTTTCAACATGGTCTTGGACAACCACATTTTCTTGAAATTGTCCATTCGCTGGGGCATGCTCATGGGTTCGAACCGCATTCGATTCAAGTCAATGAGATAAAAGTCGTACCGCCCGTTACCCAAGTCTTTGATTAATGTATTCCCCGGTGAATGATCAAGGAAATTGACTTGTGCTTCATGCATAGCAAAAGTAAAAGCGGTAAACTGCTCTAGAATAGCTACCCGATTGGGAAACAATGGATCGTGTATGAGTTCGCGAATCGTAAAATCATAGTCAATATGACGGCAAAAATAAAAACTGTCGCCCAACAAGCCCAGCGCCTTGCGTTCTTCGATATAACCGATAGGAAAAGGGGTTTGAATACCGTGTTGTTGCAAATACAGCGCATAATCAAAGGAGCGTTTCGCCTTACTCTGACGGAACCACGAATAGATAATTGATTTTAAAAAGCCTGGTGTTTTAAAAAATTTAATACTCACCGTCTCTCCATGCAACACATTGGTCTTAATGGAATTACGGGCGCCTTTCACGATCAACGTTCCCGATTGCTCATAGTGAGCAGCCAAGTGTTCCAAGTCGGTTTGTTGCGAAGCGTAATCAGGATGCAGTATCGTTGGCACAGGCAAGTTTTAAGTTGGGTAAATGTATAAAAAAATTGTACTTTGCACCAAGATTTTATCCTATGCAAAAAATTCTCATCATCCAAAACAAGCGTATAGGCGATGTGTTAATCGCTTCGGTGATTGCCAACAACTTCAAACGCAAGTACCCCGATAGCGAAGTGCACTTTATGGCCTATGGCTTTACTACAGGGGTGTTGGAACAGAATCCGAACATTGATAAAATCATTCCGATACAGGAAAAAGAGTTGAAAAAACTTCCCAACCTCATCCGTTTTATCCGATGGGTGCGGCAACAAAAGTACGACATCATCTTTGACCCGTATTCCAAAACCCAGAGTCGCTTGATTTGTAAATTCTCGGGGGCCAAAATGACCATCGGACATAAATCGCGGAAGAAGTTGGGGAACTGGAACTACTACACCCATCCTACGGAAGCGTTGCAAACTTCGGATAAATTTTGTGGTAAAGCGATTGAAGACCGGGTGCATTTAATTGAATATGCTGGCGACTTCACACCGATTGACTATGCGCCCAAATTGTTTTTATCGGAAGCGGAAAAGCAAGAAGATTGGTTGGGAAAATACAAGGATAAAAAAGTCATCGTCTTGGGTGTGTTGGGCAGTACGCCCCAAAAGTCCATGCCCTATGACTATGTTGCTCAGGTGTGTGATTACATCGCTTCCCAGTTTGATGTCTATATCCTTTTCAATTATGCCCCGCACCAAAAGGAAGAGGCACTTAAAATCTTTGGAATGTGCCAACACCAAGACCGTATTATTTTGGACATCTATGCGCCTTCGATTCGCGACTTTATCAAACTCATGGCGCAGTGTGCGGTGCTTGTTGCCAATGAGGGTGGCACGGTGCATATTGCCAAAGCGTTGGGCAAGCCTACTTTTACCCTATTCTCCCCCTATGTCAACAAAGAACATTGGGCGAGTTTTGAGGATGGTATCCAACATACTTCGGTGCATTTGCGGGAAGAAAAACCCGAACTCTACACCTCCTTTACCTATGCGGAACGCAAAAAGATCGAGGCTGATCCAAGTGCGTTGTATCGCGAACTCAAACCGGAGTTGTATCTCGAGCGCTTACAGGTGTTTTTAAAACGGTTTGTGGGGTAGATTGAATTAGAAGATCTATTTACATGGCGTTTATTACAAAAGTAAATTGCAGCAGTCTAGAAGTGTTGAAAACGTTCAACTAAGGTAAAAGTGATGCTACTTCACTTTTTAATAGTGGAAGATTATTGATGATTATACCCCAGATTACATCATCTGAAATTTCATCGTATCCATGAATAATCCTGTTCCGTGTATCGACTATTTTTCGAGAATTTGAAATAGGAATTTCAGGATGCTTTTTTATTATTCTGCTCATAGCCTCACCTATTATCTCAATATTACGCTCAACAGCACGTTTCGTTTTTAAATCTTCTTGATATAACTGAAATTTTTTACCCTTAGGAAAAAAGCTTTCAATTTCTTCAATAGCTTTTTTTATATCGAAAAGCCAAGCATAACAATAATCATCCATAAATTAATTGCTTATTTTGTTCGATAGCTTTTTTAAAATAGGGATTCTTGATCGCCTTTTCCTCTACCAAATCAACTTTTCTTTGGAATGCATCTTCAAGTGAAAACTTCAAGTCAAAATAATTATCCGCATAATCAAGCAATTGAATATCATTAAAATCAACAATTAAATCAATATCACTTTCCTCATTAAATTGATTAGTCAATACCGAACCGAAAGCATATAATCGTCTAACATGATATACTTTACATAAGGCATTTATTTTTTCGATATGTTGATTAAAAATATTCATAAACCAAATATAGTAAATCCAATTACTTCAAACAATAGTAATTATGGAATACCTCTGCTACGATTGTTGGGGCATCAGTAAGTCATTAAAACAATTTAGTGAAAGTCTTGATTAAAAATTTCAAGCATTTAAAACTAGGTATACAGAAATAATCATTTCAAATTGAATTGTAATGCTGTCCGAATTAGGTTCACTTCAATGAAATTAGATTTTGAAGCCAGTAAAAATTAGCAGTAAAATTTAAAGAAATAGATTTACCCCACAAACTTTTCTTTATACCATGCCACTTGGGCTTCTAATCCTTGACGTAAAGAGGTTTTGGGTGTGTAATCCAATAAGCGTTGGGCTTTGTCAATGACAGCAGCGGTACGTTGTTGGTCGCCTTTACGTGCGGGACGGTGATCGACAATAAGGGATTTACCCAGTATAGCTTCTACCGCCTTGATACCTTCTTCGGTCGTATTGACCTCATCGGTACCTAAGTTGATAATTTCGCCGTTGACACGATCTTCTCGACCGATAATGGCGGCTAGTCCTGCTACAATATCCCCTACATAGGTAAAACTGCGCTCGTGACGTAAACTGCCTTCAAACAGCGGAAACGGTTGATCATTGATCAGGTTTTCAATCAATTTGGTGTACAATTTCTCGGGCCGTTCACGGGGTCCATATACGGAATACAGGCGAATCGAACATGCGTTCAACTTCCCCGTACGTTGGAGTCCGAGCACCAACTGCTCCCCTGCCAATTTGGTTACCCCATACATCGATACGGGTTGCGGTGGCACACTTTCATCTACCGTTGCTTCTAATCCATAGACGGAAGAAGTAGCGATATTGACAAAGGATTTGAGTTGCGGATTGTGCATCAAAACCGCATCCAACAGGTTTTGTGTGGCTTTGATATTGTTATATATGTATTCGTCTAATGTAGTATCGGCTGAAATACCGGGCTGGGCAGCCAAATGATAAATGTAATCGTAAGGTTGGGCAAAAACCGTCGACAAATCACCGTTTAAGTCGGATTTAAAAATGGTAATTCCCTTCGCATGTAAGTCGGCTGCATTCAGTGCTTTCAACTCCGGACTGTAGTAATCGTTGAAGTTATCGACTCCATACACTTCATGCCCTAAAGCGTGAAGCTGTTCACATAAATGAGAAGCAATAAATCCGGCAGCTCCGGTCACTAAGATGCGCATACTGTGTTTATTTTTTTATACCGAAAGGCGTCCACTTGATTTTTTGGTCGCGCACCTCTTTACGAATAGCGAGGTTGGCTGCCAAAGATTCAGGGGTTTTATACCCACGGGGGTGATCCAAATGCAATACTACGGCTTTGTGGCGAATTTGTTTTCCTTTCACTCCAAAATTTTCAAGGCGTTCCCCAAACTCACGATCGGGTCCGCCATATTTCATCCGCTCATCATAGCCATTGATGGCGATCATGTCTTCGCGGTAACCGGAAGAATTACAGTTGTTGAACGAAGGTGTGGTGGGCGAAATCAAATCCAATAGTTTTGAAAACAAAGGATTGGCGCCTAACTTTAACGTATTGGAGAATCCGAGGGTGTCAATGGATTTCAACCAACTCACTTTAAAGCAATCTTGGTTGATAATGTCTTGTTCGGAAATGTGTTTGCTGGTTTTCATGGTCAGTTTGCAATAGCCTCCTGACAAGAATCGACCGCGTTCGGCTTCATTAGCATGGATTTCAACAAAATCTTTACGCGGAATACAATCGCCATCCGTCATGATAATGTATTCATAAGCCGCTTCCATGATGGCCACATTCAAAATCTCTTGACGGCGGTATCCTTGGTCTTCATGCCAAAGATGGCGCACAGGAACCGGATAATCTGCCGCATACCGATCAATCAATTCCTTGGTTGAAGGGCGCGAACCGTCATCGGCGATAATCAATTCAAAATCCGAATAGGTTTGGTATTTGTAGCCAATCAGCACTTTTTCCAACCATTCTTCTGCGTTGTAGGTGCTAACTACCACTGAAATTTTCAATTTGCTATCGTTTTCAGGTGCCATGAGTAAGGTGCTATTTTTAACGGACTTGTTTTTTAACGTCCCTAAGTTACTATAAAAACGGTCACGAGGAAAGGAATTTTCCCATTGACCTGTAGATGCGAGTGCGATAAAATCCGATTTCCACATCGAACTGTTACTGAAGTTGAAGGCTAAGGCAGGGAGCATTCGGTCCAATAGGCCTGACCAACTTCCGGGTTGTAGTGGACGAAACACAGAAACGCCTCGGTTTAATCCGTGTTGTTCCAAAAACGACTTTTCAAAACACGCACCGGATTCAATTTGCTGTGGTTTCAATTGCTCCCAGATTTGCTGTTGAATAAAAAAGCGCGAACCCGTGAGGTAAAAGCCTTCCTCTCGATTTTTGATATGCGTTTCTATAAAATCAACGCGAGGAACTGCGTGTGCATCAGCAAATACCACATAATCTGTGGTAGAAGCCGACAAATACGCAACCAATTGAGCCGCGTTTACAACGTGTATTGAAAAAAAATAGGAGGTATCGGGTAATGAAAAAGGAACATCTTGAAGTACAACGACTTCAAAATTGCGGTAATTTTGGGTTGTGTAGCCCCAAAGTGTGGGTGTAATTGGGCGTGTACCGGCTCCATTCGTTAAGACTACCGTAACATTCTTTTGCATGGGTGCAAAGGTAACCTAATTTTATTAAATTTGTTTTCTAATCCGAAAGAATGCAAACGCTTACTGTCATCATCCCTGCTTACAATGAAATTCACTATTTAGAAGACGCCGTTCGTTCGGTTGCCTTTGCCCAACAAATCATTGTGATTGATTCCTTTAGCACAGATGGGACTTTCGAGCTCGCACAATCCTTGGGCTGTACCGTACTCCAACGCCACTTTGATAATTTTTCCAATCAAAAGAATGCGGCCATTGCTTTGGCAACAGGGGATTGGATCTTATTTGTCGATGCGGATGAACGGGTTACCCCCAAGTTAAAGTTGGAAATTCTAACTACTTTAGAAAATCCGAAACATGCAGGCTATAAAATCAACTTCCCGCATTATTTCATGAACCGTTTTTTATACCATAAAGTGGATCGTGTCACGCGTTTGGTCAAAAACGACGGCGTTCACTTTACCGGTGATGTCCATGAAAAATTACAGGTGAACGGCACGATTGGGCAGTTGCAGCATTTCATGATTCATTACACGTACAAAGGTTTATTTCACGCCTTGAGTAAGAAGAACTCCTATGCTTGGTTCCAAGCGGGCATGTCCAAAGAAAAAGGAAAAAAAGCGACCCTATTGCATTTATTTTTTAAACCACTGTACCGGTTCTTCTCTTCCTATATTTTGAAAAAAGGATTTTTAGACGGCATCCCCGGACTCGCCTTAGCCAGTGTAAATGCCTATGGCGTGTTCTCACGGTATGTGAAGTTGTTGTTGCTTGAACGAGAAATGAAGTGAAAAAGCCGCTGAGTTGCTGAGCTTTCAGTTGTAAGCACAAAAGATTGATTTTAAAGTCCAAAGTCTAAAGTCCAAAGTCTAAAGTCTAAAGACCATTCCCCCTTTGGGGGTTAGGGGGCTCACTAATCACCTAAAAAACCTTCCCCAACCATAATTTCCATTTGAATTTCCACAAGGTATCTTCGCCTTTGATGTCAATGCGTTTGATTTCGAAGGGATTTGTAAAAGGATACGCGCTGACTTTATTCCCGATACGGAGGCCGTAACGCATGCCTAAGGAGGCGATTTGCTCAAAGAAACGTTGACGCTGTGGGTCTTTTTTGGGGTAATTGCCGTACGGATAGGCTATTGCGGGAAAAACGTGAAGATTTTCTTTTTCAATCACCTCAAAAGCAGCTTTAAAATCGTCTTGTATCGCCGTAGCATCCAAGGTAGCAAAGTGGCGGTGTAAATACGAATGATGTCCTAATTCAATCACCTTCGGATTCAATTGCCGTAACTGTTCGGCGGTCATTATGGGTTCGCCCCGCTCTTCCCCATCATAATTCCAGGCATCCGTTTTTCCTAAATAAGCAAAGGGCACAAAAAACTGGGCTTTCATTCCATATTTTTCGAGAAGAGGAACGGCATACTGGAATTGATTAACGGTAACATCATCAAAAGTGATGACTATATTTTTACCGGTAAGTTGGGTTTGCTGTTCGATTTCAGACAAAAACCACGAACGATAACCTGCTGACTGTAAAAAACTTAACTGCGCTTCCAATTGAGAAGTCGACAAGGTGAGTCCTTTTGCTTGGGAAGCATCTGGCGTAATATTGTGGTACATTAAAATGGGAAGTCGCGCCACCGTTCGTAAAATTTGAAAATTGTAATTCAGTAAAAGTAGTATATTTGTTGCATATTCATAAAAATAGATGTCCGAAACTACCCTTTCGCCCAAAATAACTGCATTGGCAATTTCCTTCAATGAGGAGGCAAATGTGAAACGGTACGTGGAAAGTTTGCATTTTGCAGATGAAATCATTTTTGTGGATTCCGAAAGTACTGACCAAACAGTCACCCTAGCCGAAGCTATGGGCGCCAAAGTAATCACCCGTCCCTTTACCAACTTTTCTGAACAACGTAATTACGCCATCCAACAGGCCAGTAATGACTGGATTGTCTTTTTTGATTTGGATGAAATCATTACACCCGAACTGGAAGAAGAAATCAAATCCACTGTTAACAACCCCAACGGAAAAGCGGCTTTCTTTGTAAAACGTACGTTCCACTTTATGGGAAAACGCATTCGTTTTGGCGGTTGGCAAAATGATAAAGCGATACGTCTCTTCAACAAAAACCATGGAGTATACAATGGGAACTTAGTTCATGAAGAAGTCAAAAGTGATGGACAAGTGGGTGTGCTTAAAAATCGGTTGAACCATTACAGCTACAAGAGTTTTGACAATTACAACGACAAACTCAACTTATACAGCAAATTACAAGCATTGAATTTGTACCAAAAGAAAACCCGTCCGAATGCCTATCATTTTTTCATTCGTCCGTTGTACCGTTTCCTTTGGCAATATTTCTTTCGCTTGGGTCTATTGGATGGAAAAGAAGGATTTATTTTAGCGTATGTCCACTCCTTTTCTGTTTTCAAACGTTATCTACAATTGTGGATGATGTACCGTAAAATCGACTAATTATGCGTTTACTACAAATTACGGCCTCGAATGTATGGCGGGGTCACGAACAGCAAATCGTATATTATTATGAAGAATTTGCTCCCAAAGTCGAACACCAAGTGTTGCTTTGTACACCCAATACGCGTTTGCACGAAATTGCAGTAGAGCGTCACTATAACGTACACACCCTACCCTTTCATTCGGAATACGATAAAAAATGGATGAAGAAAATTCACCAGATTATCCAAGATGAAAAGATTGACCTGATATTAATTCACAACAGTACAGCGCACACCTTATGCGTGTTATCTTCCCTCTTGTATGGCTGGAAAACACCAATGGTATTTTTCCGTACGTTGATTAAAAAAGTCGACACCAACTTCTTCCGAAAGTGGAAATACAATTACAAAGGATTGAAAAAAATCGTGTGCGTGTCGCAAGCCGTCATTGATGTTTTGAATCCTGCCATCAAAGATAAAAGTCGGTTGTCCATTGTAGGCAGCGCGACCGATTTAAATGAATTCCACCGCACCCAACCCAACGGGAATTTACGTCGGGAATTGGGACTCGCTGACGATACCATAATCATTGGCAACATCGCTGCCTTTGTTGGTTTTAAAGACCACGTAACGCTCGTTCATGCCGCAGAACAGATTGTAAAAGAAGTTCCCAATGTCAAGTTTGTCTTGGCGGGTAAAGGCGAACTAGAAGCCGACATCAAAGCTTTGGTTGCCGAAAAAAACCTCACCGATTACTTTGCCTTCTTAGGGTTCCGAACGGATATTCCAGAATTGTTTCCGGAGTTTGATTTGTTTTTATTTACGTCGAAGCTCGAACCCACAGGCGGGGTATTGCTTGAAGCCTATGCTAGCCATGTGCCGATTGTTGCAACCCGTGCGGGAGGAATTCCAGAAGTCGTGGTAGAAAACGAAACGGGATTGTTGTGTGAGAAAGAAAATGCATCCGACTTTGCTGAAAAGACCATTCGCTTATTACAAGACAAGAACTTGCAAGCGCAATTGTTGCAAAACGGATATAATCATTTGCTGAAAAATTTCACCCGTCAAGTGATTGCTGAAGCGATGTTTAAGGAATTGGAAGCGGTATTAAAATCCTAGGCTATGAAAGTGACGCTCATCAGTTTTGACTATTTCGATTTTGATAAAAACATCATCGACACCTTGCACCAAAAAGGGATTGAAGCCCAACATATTGATATTTCAAAATTTCGTTACCGCTATAAATCCTCCTTTGAGAAAATAAAAAATTTCTTTTCAAAGGTATTCTTTCGCGTGAATGTCAAACGGGTAAAAATGGAAGAGTTCGTACTTTCCCGTTTGGAATCTTTGGGACCACAAGATCAAATCTTGGTGATACGTCCCGATCGCATCAGTCGGAAAACCCATGAAAAAATTAAGGGATATACCCAAAAATACACCGCTTATCTGTACGACAGTACCAACCGGTTTCCGGTCGACCATTTGTTGAATGGCTTGTACGATACCATCTATACCTTTGATCTGGATGATGCTGAGAAATACGGCTTTCAATTCATTAGCAATTATATCTATATTCCTAAAAAACCATTACGAACCGCGAATGAATTACCCACCGACATCTTCATGATTGCTTCGATTGATGAACGTTTACCCTTATGGAATAAAGTAGCAGCCTATTGCCGAGAAAACGGCATTCAAACCGATTTTATTTGTGTAGGCAAACGCGAACCAGCAGTGTTGGATGCAGGCATCGTTTATTCTAAAAACAACTTATTTTTAGAGGCTATCGAAAGTCGGATGTACCAATCCAAAGCCTTTTTGGATTTGATTCGCACTGAACAAAATGGATTGAGTTTTCGAATTTTTGAGGCCATGGCGTACCAACGTAAAATCATTACTTCCAATCAATCGGTAACGCGTTATCCGTTTTACAATCCCAACAACATATTGGTACTCAACGAAGCTACAATTACTGAAATTAAAGCGTTTATGGAACGGCCGTTCGAACCCTTAACTGAAGAAATGTACCACCACTATACCGTTTCGAATTGGGTGGATACGGTGTTCGAACTCTAGCGAACCGCCTTAACGATATTTTCGGTTAAGACTTTACGGGAGAACGGTTGTAAGGTAATTTCGGATTGCTCGCGCAGGGATTCCCACAAAGCGGCATCGGTGTAGGCGGCAATTATTTTTTGTGCAAACTCCGACGGACTATCAGCAATCATCGCTTCGGCTACTTTTCCAAAATCAAATCCCTCGGCTCCGATTGGGGTTGTGACTAACGGCAATCCAAATTCAAGACTCTGCCCTATTTTCCCTTTGATACCTGCACCATAACGCAAAGGCGCTACAAACAAACGATGGGTACAAAAAGCTTCCGACAAATCGTTGACATAGCCTACAATTTTAAAGCGACTTTCATCGAGGGCGAGCACTTCGGGCTTGGGATTACTACCAATAACGGTAACCGTAAGTTCGGGTAAGGTTTCCCAAACCACCGGCATAATATGCTTGCGTAGATATTGTACGGCATCGATATTGGGCACATGTTCGAAACTCCCCACAAACAACAAGCCTTCACGGGAAGCGAAGTCCTTTTGACCCGTAGTATCGGTAATAAAATCATGGATATTCCCTACGACCAACATTTTTTGTGTTTGGGCATAGTACGGCATCAGATTTTGTTTGTCCAATGACGAAATCACGATAATGGTATCGGCTGCTTCACAATTGGCTTGTTCTATTTTCAAAAAACGTTCGGCTTCCGCTAATAATTTGGAATCATTGGATTTGAGTTCGGCTTCCCTTTTCATTCGTAAATAATGGAAATCGACCATATCATAAAGTGCTTTAACCGATGGATTCAACGAACGCACTAAAGCAATGTATTTATCAAAAACCAAAGGACGGTGCAACCAAACCGCAGAAACATGGGGCACAATTTGCTCCATAAACCCTTCGCGCGTTACTAAATTACCCGCTTCATCGATACTTGGAAAATAAACTTGCACGCCTTTATTCTGGTAGTAAGCGCAATAACTTGTATCGTATTTGTATTCCTTTTTATCGGCCATCAAATAGACTTGAACACCTTGTTGCAGTAATATATCAATGATTAAGTTCAATCGTCTCGAACCCGAATCTTTGTCGTATTCTGGTAATTTATCGTCAACGATCAACACGGAAGGTCCCTTGTGTGCCTCAGGTAAAACCACGGAGAATGTGGTGTTTGAGTGCTTCAGTTTGCCTTTTAATTGTTGGTTTTTGAAGTAAATTTTGAGTGATTTGAACATGGAATCATTTGAATTATGGGTCAAAAGTACTTTTTTTCGACAAGACTTCCCCTAACCTTGTCGGCTAATTTATCATTTTTATATTTGTAGAAATTTGAAAGTATGGAAATCATCAGCCACCGTGGATATTGGATAGACCCACAAGAAAAAAATACCGAAGCGGCCTTTGTGCGTTCGTTTTCAAAAAATTACGGTACCGAAACGGACTTTCGGGATTATAAGGGTCAATTGGTGATTTCACACGATATGGCCGATGCGGATTGCATGCCAGCTGCCACTTTTTTTGACATCTACAACCAACATCAGTGCACGGGAACGTTAGCCTTGAATATCAAAGCAGATGGTTTACAAGCACCGTTGATGGAATTATTACAAGCCCATAACATCACCAATTACTTTGTGTTTGATATGTCGGTTCCGGATTTATTGCATTACGATCGCCAAGGATTTATCTACTATTCCCGCCGCAGTGAATATGAAGAAACGGTAAGCAAATACGCCGACTGCCATGGTATTTGGTTGGATGCTTTTCTTTCGGTTTGGTTCACGGCCGATGATATTGAGCAATTTATTAAAGACGGTAAAAAAGTCGCGATTGTGTCGTGTGACTTGCACCGCAGGGACCATCAACCTTTGTGGACGCTATTGAAAGAAGCCGGATTGCATCGAAATCCGAATGTGATTTTGTGTACGGATATTCCCGAAGACGCTTCGGCTTTTTTTGAAATATAAACCAATTATTCACTGTAATTTAAGCGCATTTATACTATTTTTGTGCAAGTTTAAAAACGAAAACCATGGCCAAAATCAAAGCCGTATTGTTTGATATGGATGGCGTACTCATCGATGCTAAAGATTGGCATTATGAAGCCTTAAACAAAGCCTTGCGCTTATTTGGAACCGAGATTAGTCGCTACGATCATTTGGTCACTTTTGACGGACTTCCGACCAAGAAAAAATTGGAGATGTTGAGTTTGGAAGGTGGTTTTCCCCGGAAATTGCACGGGTTTATCAACGACCTGAAGCAAGTGTATACGATGGAAATGGTCTATGCCAAATGCAAACCCTCGTTCAATCACCAATATACCTTATCCAAATTAAAAGAAGAAGGCTACCACATTGCCGTTTGTTCGAATTCGGTGCGCAACACCATCGAAATCATGATGCAAAAAGCCAACTTGACCCAATACTTGGATTTCTTTATTTCCAATCAAGATGTGACGCATGGCAAACCCGATCCAGAGATTTACCAAAAAGCCATTCAACGTTTGGGACTCCAACCCGAAGAATGTTTGATTGTAGAAGATAATGAAAACGGAATCAAAGCAGCGATCGCTTCGGGCGCCCATTTATTCAAAGTAGAAACGGTGGATGACGTACAATTTACCGCCATTATGAACCGTATTAAAGAAATTGAACATGCTTAAAATCATTATTCCTTTAGCCGGTAGTTCTGAATTGTACACCAATGCCGGATTCTCGTATCCCAAACCGTTGGTTGAAATCGATGGCAAACCCATGATCCAAGTAGTGATTGAGCAATTCCAATCGATTACCGAACCTTTTCAAGCTGTTTTTATTTTAAAAGAGGAAGATGTTCGAAAATTTCACTTGGACAATACCATACGTTTATTGGCACCCAACAGTGAAATTGTGAAATTAAAAAATGATACCAAAGGCGCCTTGTGCAGTATCTTAATGACGATAGATTCTTTATCGGATGACGATCGTATTTTAGTATTGAACGGCGACCAAATCATCAATCATAATTTTCAATCCATTTTACAATCGTTTGACGAACGTAAAGCGGATGTGGGTATTGTTACCTTTCCATCGGTGCATCCCCGTTGGTCGTACGCCCGCATTGAACAGGGTGAAGTGGTACAAACAGCTGAGAAAAATCCGATCAGTAATGCCGCTATTGCTGGTTTTTACTTTTTTGCAAAAGCACAGGATTTCTTTGCCAATGCGTTTCAATGCATTTTGGATGATGTACAAATCAATGGAAACTTTTTCACCTCATCCGTGATTAATGAATACATTTTAAAGAATCAAAAAGTAGTGGATTTTGGCATTAACAAAACGGATTACCATTCGTTTTATGCGCCACAAAATTTACAAGAATATTTAAAAGCACAAAAATAATGGCGCTTGAAAAACACGATTTAGCCGATATGTTTAAAGGATGGTTCATTGGTAACTTCGAACCTTCATTATACAAAACCAATGATGTAGAAGTTGGCGTAAAATCCTATACTGCGGGGGAATACGAAGCTTCGCATCATCACAAAATCGCAACGGAATTTACCGTAATCATTTCTGGAGAAGTGGAAATGAGTGGTGAAAAATACGGCGCTGGTGCGATCATCAAAATTGAACCCAATACCTCAACTGATTTTAGAGCACTCACCGATACCACAACTGTAGTGGTTAAAGTTCCCGGTGCTTCCAATGATAAATACGTAGATTCGTTATGATTAATATTGTAATTCCGATGGCTGGTCAAGGCAGTCGTTTTGCCCAAGCCGGTTATGAAAAACCAAAACCTTTTATCGATGTTAACGGTAAGCCTATGATTGCGCGGGTGATGGAGAATTTATACTATCCCAATGCCAATTATATTTTAATCGGACGTAAAGAACATTTGGAACAGGAACGGGAATTGGTCGCTGCATTGGAAAAAAATTACAATGCCACTTTCATCGAATTGGATCAATTGACCGAAGGAACCGCGTGTACGGTTTTGTTTGCTCGAAAATACATCAATAACGATTATCCGTTGTTGATTGCCAACTCCGATCAGTTGGTCGATCATTCGATTGAAGCGTATATCAATGATTGTTTGGAGCAAAATGCGGATGGGAGTATTTTGACCTTTGTCGATGCTGAACGCAATCCGAAATGGTCGTTTGCTAAAATCGATGACAACGGTAATGTAACCGAAGTAAAAGAGAAAAAAGCCATTTCAGAATACGCAACGGTAGGGATTTATTTCTTTACAAAAGGGCATTATTTTGTAGATGGCGCTATTGATATGATTGCCAATAACGACCGTGTCAACAATGAATTTTACACCTGTCCAGTCTACAATTATTGTATTGCAGAAGGTCAAAAAATCAAAATCTACAACATTGATTTTGAAGCGATGCACGGATTGGGTACACCTGAAGATTTGACGCTCTATTTAGAAAAACATGCTTAATCCCTCGGATTTTTCGGTTGTCGTTCAAGGTCCGGTACACGGTAAACCCACTGATGAAGCGAGTTTACAACTGACAAAACGTTGTATCGAAAGTGCCCGTGCTTTTTTACCGGGTGCGGAAATCATTTTATCTACTTGGAAAGGCAGCGATGTTTCACATCTGGACTTTGATATTTTAATTGAAAATGAAGATCCGGGTGGCACCTCCTATTACGATAGCAACACCTCCAAATTTAATAATAACAACCGACAGATTGTATCCACGCGAAACGGCGTATTGAAAGCCACGCGAACCTACACGATGAAACTGCGCAGCGATTGCCGTTTGATTCATGGAGGTTTTATGGATTATTTGGGGAAATATTCGGCACACAATGATTACAAGGTTTTTGAAGAACGTGTACTCACCTCTGTGGCATTTACTAAAGATCCACGACGCGTGCCGATATTGTATCATGTAAGTGATATTTTCCAAGTGGGATTAACGACGGACATGCAGTTGTTATGGGATATCCCGTTGCAACCCGAACCCGAGACAACGCGTCGATTTCCTGAAAATCATATTATTTACAACGAAGCCTATCCCTATGAGGCGTATAAAATGCGCTATGCCTGTGAGCAGTACATTTGGTATGCATGTGCAGCCAAAAAAGGGATTGACTTGCGATTGGACTATTATACCGAATTGCCTTTCTCAAAAATTGCCCTTTCGGAAAAAACACTCATTGATAATTTTGTGTTTTTAGAATTGGATCAATTGGGCTTACGTTTACCGGAGAAAATGGATATCGAATTGGATAATCCTACTTTATATTCCTTTGCGCAATGGGAAGCGTTATACCATGCCTATTGTGTGGCAAAGAAAAGCAATGATTTCTGGATGGCGCTACAAGTCAAATGGAATTCATTTCGCTATATATTAAAGAATTTTAGACGAAGAAAAAAGCGTTTACAACGCATGAAACGCGGGTAACTATGGAACCAAAATTAATTGCAGAAGAAGTGCACAAAGCCTATGAAGTCATTGCTCAAGGCGGTATCATCTTATACCCTACGGATACGGTTTGGGGCATTGGCTGTGATGCGACCAATGAAGAGGCGGTCAAAAAAATTTATGCGTTAAAGCAACGTGAGGAAACCAAAAGTATGATTGTGTTGATGAATGGTGACCGTATGTTGCATTCGGTTTTTCACGCTATTCCCGAAGTGGCCTGGCAAATCTTGGATCTTTCTGAAAAGCCTACCACCTTGATTTTGGACCAACCGAAAAATGTAGCTAAGAATCTCATTGCCAGTGACAATACCTTGGGAATGCGGGTGGTGAAAGAACCGTTTTGTTTTAAACTCATGGAACGCATGAAGCGCCCGTTGGTTTCGACTTCAGCCAATATTTCAGGTAAACCCACACCGCAATCGTTTAAAGAAATCAGTCCCGAGATTCTACAAGGTGTGGATTATGTGGTGCAATTGCATCACGATAAAGTCAATGCAAAACCCTCGACCATCATCAAATTGACACAGGATGCGCAGGTGACGGTGATTCGGAAATAAGACAATTTGAAGATTTGAAGATTTGAAGATTTGAAGATCTTGTATTATGCACCGATTGCACCAGCGGTAGTAGCGGCATCCTTTTATGAAGCGTTAGCGGAATAAAAGATAGAGCGGATGACGCGCCCGGGTGCCCAAATAACCAAAGTGAATTTGTACTTTTGCAAAAAATAATATTTCGTTGAAAACCCATTACGCTGACGTTTTAGATCAAAAGATATTTAAGGTAGTTGCACAAGCAGCTCAGGAATTAAACCTGGAGTGCTATGTGATTGGCGGCTTTGTACGGGATATTTTGCTGGAACGTAACCACAAAAAAGATATTGATATCGTAGCCGTGGGTTCGGGCATTGATTTGGCTTTGAAAGTCAGTAGCCTGCTTCCCCACCAGCCCAAAGTGCAGGTTTTTAAGAACTATGGCACGGCGATGTTGCGCTACAAAGACATGGATATCGAATTTGTAGGTGCGCGGAAAGAGAGTTACACCGAAGAGAGTCGGAACCCTCTTGTGGCATCAGGCACGTTGCAAGACGATCAAAACCGTCGTGACTTCACCATCAATGCATTGGCGTTTTCGTTGAATGCGGACAATTTTGGCGAACTAGTCGATCCGTTTAACGGTGTTGCGGATTTGGAAGCGAAGATCATTCGCACGCCTTTGGATCCCGACATCACCTACTCTGACGACCCGTTACGCATGTTGCGCGCGATACGTTTTGCGACGCAATTGCATTTTACTATCGAACCCGAATCATTGGAAGCGATTACACGTAATGCGTACCGCATTGATATTATATCGGGTGAACGCATTGTCGATGAATTAAATAAAATACTGGCGACTCCGCAACCTTCCATTGGTTTTTTACTGTTGTATCAAACGCAATTGTTGGAACGCATTCTTCCGGAATTAACGGCGTTAAATAACGTTGAAGAAGTCGAAGGTCATACCCACAAGAATAATTTTTACCACACCTTAGAAGTAGTGGATAATATTTGCCCCAATACGGACGACTTATGGTTACGTTGGGCGGCCTTATTGCATGATATTGGAAAAGCACCGACCAAGCGTTTTCACAAAAAACAAGGCTGGACATTTCATGGGCATGAATTTTTAGGCGGAAAAATGGTGAAGAAACTCTTTGCCCGTTTGCACATGCCGCTGAATCAAAAGATGAAATTTGTGCAGAAAATGGTGATGATGAGTTCGCGCCCGATTGTATTGGCACAAGACATTGTTACAGACAGTGCGGTGCGTCGTTTGATTTTTGACGCCGGTGAGGATGTAGAAAGTTTGATGACCTTGTGCGAAGCCGATATCACCACGAAGAATCCGAAGAAATTTGAAAAGTACCACAAGAACTTTGAGTTGGTCCGTCAAAAAATCGTAGAAGTTGAAGCCCGCGATCAGGTACGTAATTTTCAACCTCCAATTACAGGAGAAGAAATTATGGAACGCTTTAATTTAAAACCTTCGCGCGAAGTAGGCCTATTGAAAGATGCGGTCAAAGAAGCGATATTGGAGGGCGAAATTCCGAATGAGTACCAAGCGGCCTATGACTTTGTAATGGCTAAGGCTAAAGGGATGGGGTTGGTTTAGCTGCTGAGAAGCTGAGCTGCTGAGCTACTGAGCTTTTTGCTATTTTTACACAAGTCTTCCTTCAGTAGTGAATCATTTTTTCTTCCCTTTCGTTGTAAAAAAACAAAAAATTAACCCCTGTTTAATTGTTCGTTTTCGTTGTTGTGATGTACCTTTGTGGGGCTTAAAATTTTGGCACTATGAAATCCGACAAAGGCGTTATTTATTGGTTGTTAACGGGATGTGTAATGGTATTTGTAATGGTGGTTGTGGGTGGTATTACCCGCTTAACCGGTTCGGGCTTATCGATGACCGATTGGCACTTGGTAACCGATACCTTTCCACCGATGAGTGAAGCCGCTTGGCAAGCCGCTTTTGAGGAATATAAAAAGTTTCCCGAGTACCAAAAAATCAACAGTCACTTCACTTTATCGGATTACAAGTTTATCTATTTCTGGGAGTGGTTTCACCGCTTTATCGCACGGATTTTAGGATTCGTATTCTTGATTCCTTTCTTTTACTTTTTAATCAAAAAAAGACTGACACAAGACACCGTTTTGAAATGTTTGACGTTGTTGGGCATGGGTGCATTCCAAGGCTTTTTGGGTTGGTTTATGGTGAAAAGTGGTTTGGTGGATTTCAACCAACCGGATGTGAGTCATTTTCGTTTGGCAATCCATTTAACGTTTGCTTTTTTGACCTTTGCGTATACGTTTTGGGTGGCGTTGGATTTGATCTATGCGGGACGTCAAGAGATTGTAGCGCCCTTAAAAAAACTAGCGCGCATCACATGGATTTTGGTGGTCATCCAAATTATTTGGGGCGGATTTGTAGCGGGTTTGGATGCGGGTCATGTGCACAATCATTGGCCGTTGATGAGTGACGGACAGTTTTTCCATGAAAGTATCGCTGTAGAAAAACCGAATTGGTTGTTGCGTTTTACCGAAGGCAAAAGTGGTGTTCAGTTTATGCACCG
>JBDKGM010000024.1:0-20199 GCA_039798185.1 Bacteroidota bacterium | reverse complement strand
AATGTATGTTTTCTACAAGTTCATTTTTGAGTTTAGAAAAATCTTCCTTTTCAAATTTAAGTTCGTCAAAAAGGAAAATATAAAACACTAATAAAAATCCGTCTTTAATCCAAATTTCCCTCCCTTTAAATTTTATTTCACTTTCTTTTGCCATCTGTTATTTAGGATTTGCCTTTAAATTTCCGCTAACGTTTTCGGGCTTTGCGTTCGGGCGGGTTTCGGAGCACAAAACTATCAACCAGCACCGAACTTGAATAGAAGTACAAAGCTCCAAGTTTGCACATCAGCCCGCCTGACGCAAAACCAGTGTTATAGGCTGTTTTTCTTTCAAATGTCGGTTTTATATAAGTTGTCAAAGTTTTTTAATGTTCGACCGAATAGTTTTTCCGCTTCTTTTTTTGCATTTGATTTCTGTTCGGTTGTCAAATTGCTTTCCAAGTCTTGAATTTCTTTTATGACATGTTGTTGTTGTGAAATGGAAAAATCAATTTTAAACTCGTTGTAAATTAAAAACCATAAGTAGCTTGTAAAATAGTCTTGCTTAATGTCTTTACCATCTCGATACATATAGGCGAGTTGCAGTCTTGTCGAAGTGATATAACCACTTTTTGCAAGATTTTCTGGGTTTTCCAATTTGCTAAGTCGTACCGCCCATTCAAGCATTTTGTCGATACTTTTTTCAACACCCATTCCTGTATAGTAACAATTGACAACATTCCACATACAAGTTCCGTCATTGTTTTCAGCACATTTTAAAGCATAAGAAAATGCTTTTTTAGGGTTTTGTTCAACACCATCTCCGTTACCATAAGCCATCATCAATTGATACAATGCGTCATTAAATCCTTGGTCAGCAGATTTTAGATACCATTCAATTGCCGTTTTATTATTTTTTTCAACTACAACTCCTGCTTGATAACAATAACCTAAATTATACTGAGCTTCTGCATTTCCTAATTCTGCCGATTGTTTGAGTATCGGAACGGCTTTGTCAAACTCTTGAGTTTCTAAAAATTTCTTTGCTTGTTGGTTTAAATCGTCTGCGTTCTGTCCGAAAACGTTTAGTCCAACTAAAAGCAGAAATAATGTCGTTAAATATTGTTTCATTGTGTCGTATTAAAATAGCCTAAAACGTTCCGTCGCTTTGCGTCTGTTGCGAAACCAGCGAACCGCTTATTTTCCACTAAGATAAAATATTCCCGTGAATACAAATGTTCATTTCTCAAAAAACCAGCAATAGCGCAAAACGGCTGTTATAGGTTGTTAGCGTTCAAACTTGGTTAGCTTTTTATCTCTTTTGAAACTTGCACAATTATTTCGGCACATTCCAATACAAATTTATCATTTACCTCTATTAATGTCGATATTTCTGAAACATCACCTTCTTCGAAAAATTGTTCGTCAGGCAATTTTATTCTGAACGGTAATGATTTGGATTTCAAAACTAATGTTTCATAACTTTTACCCTTTCCGTGCTTCAGAACATTTATAGCAGAAATATACTCGTCGAAACGATTGTAAAGTTCAACGTTTCCTTTTTCTTTAAGGATTTTTTTTGCTGTTTCAAATCCATTTCTACATGCTAACTGATCTTGTAGCATTGAATCAAATAGAGAGAACATTCCAATCGCGAATATCGCTTTTTGTAATTGAACCATTTGTAAATTCTTTACAAGAACTGTTGAACCACTTGTTTGAAGTTGTTCAATAATTTTTGAATTAACTTCTTCCAATGAGTTTAACGTAAATGCGGTGCTTCTGAATATTAAATCGTCGAAATTATGCATAATGTTGAGCTAATAACCTATAACGTTTCGCCGCTTGGCGAAGGGCGGGTTTTCTAACACTGAACTACATAGAAAGCACAAAGCTTGAACTTAGCACTTCACTGTCATAGAAGCACGAAACCCCCGCTTTTGCAAAACGGCTGTTAGCACCAGTTTTTATTCTTTGTCAATTAAGTTATATTCTTCAAGTGCGTCTGCCCAAATGTTGTCTTTGTTCAGTCGAATTAATTCCAAGACGACCCTTGTAATTTTCCCTTGATCCAAATGTTTTTTTCCGATTTCGTCAATGAAGTCCTTTGATGATTTGTCGTCTAAACTTTTCGCATTGTTATCAAGGTTGCAACACCCATAACGATCAAATGAAATTCTGCATAAATTAATATGGTTGGTTGCCGTGAAATTAAAGTCCATAAATACAGACCCGTCAAGGCAACCTAAATAAAAGTCAGCCTTTCTGCTACCGGACATTGTTGTCTTGAAAAATTCAAAGTCTTGTTTCATTTCGGTTATTCGTAAATTTTGGCTCCTGAAAAAATGTCTGCGAATATTGCCCAGTCTGGCTTGTCAGCCCTTTTATTTTGCTTTGTATTGTCGTAATAACCTTGTATGTCGTTTGTGTAAGCACTCAACGCTTCTAAAAAGTCAGGCAATGTTTTATTTTCCCAATTTTCAGGATTGTCCAGAAAGTCCTGGCGCAATAAGTCAAGAAACTTGATGAAGCTTTGTCTGTCGGTTACTTTAAAGTCGTTAAGTGCGTTGTTCATAAAATTGGCTATAACTCGTTTACACCCCTGAAGAATTCATCCTATGACTCCAAAATTTCGGCGGATAAGTACAAATCAATCAGAAAATATAAATGTAGTACTTTTTTATAGTACATCCAACACCCAAATTCATTAACTCCCCCGCGCGTTTAACCCTATCCACTTTTACTCTCTCCAATTTTTAAACACTATCCCGTTCACTGCAACTGCGACTGAAAACTGAGACTGCGAATTTGTGACTCTTTTCATTGTAGGGTTCCCCGTTACACCGCCTACATAAAAAATATATTGCGAGAAACAGAAAACCGCTAGTTTTACGGTAGAGTAGGTAGTCCCATCTTAATAATCACTATGATAACCCATCCAAATCTTAGGATTTTAAACAAAAAACAACCTCGCTTAAAAATGCTTAAACGAGGTCTTTTTTTGAAATTATTTTGAAATGGTTTTATTTAGAAGGGGTTGTGCAACAGTTACGGCAGTTAGCACCAGTTTTTTATTTTCCATCTCTATCATTTATCCCTTTTACTTTGTCTGCTGGGAGTCCACTGTAAATTCCACTTACTTTTTTAGGCAAAGCAATCATGTATTCAACTATAATATTAACCAAATCAAATAGTTGGCCAACTGTTGCGGGATTATCTGTGTCTATTTGACCAGGATGAACAGCGTCATTACCAGTCACTCGAACAATGTCAAGTGATTGTTGAACAATTATTGGAAGTCCTTTCTTAACAAGATTACCAATATCTGTATTTATATTTTTCCCATCTTCACCAAGCTCTTTACATAAAACTTGAATTGATAGACGCAATAGGGCAGCTGCTCCTCGCGGTGATTTAGAACTTATAGCAGATGCTTCGGTGTAAAGTCGCATTACTGAATCTGGCATTTCGGGATTAGGAAATGGTGCATTTCCAGAATCAGGAAAATACATTTTATCAACAATCCAAACTGTGCTTTTATTGCAATGTTGACAAGTACCAATCTTTAAAGGATTTTGTGTTTTTTCAGAATAATTGCTTGCATCCCAACTGCGATGCCACCAATCTTGTTTTGCTATTGTTCCACAATGAGGACAGGTGAAAGATTTTCCGTAAACAATGGGTTGTATATATTTCATATTTTTTAGAATCTTTTTCTAACTTCAATCGACTTGTCAACTGGAAACCACAAATTACTATTTTCAATAACTGATGTTCCGCTAATCCAATCCATTAAGTTCGATATGAAAAATGAAAAGGAAAGTTCATTTATTTCATAGAGGTAATGCGGTAGGTTGCCATCTCTAAATTCATGCTCCCAAAACTTATAAAACCAATTTTGATTGAGCGAAATATGGTTTACACTAAATAATTCACGATTATCACCTAACTCGTCCCAAGCGGTTTTTATGTGATTTGAGATTGTATCAACATTACTCACAGTAGATTCGTAGGAAAAAATTCCATTGAATAATGGTTTTGATTTGTCTACTCTAGCATCAAAGATAAACCTGCCATTTTTGTTTGCTTTTTTAACTATTTCACCTAATCCTTGATTTGTTGCATTTGCTTTTACTTCAATAATTCCTAAAACAGAATCGGCAGTTAAAATAACAAAGTCATTGTCTTTGAATAACACAGGATAAGATGTATCATAAATTATTAAGTCAATTTGTTTCGAAGGTTCATGATTACCTCTTTGTCTAGTTTGTCTTACAATGAATCCACTCCCAATTTTAAATTTTTCAGGAAGAAATCTTTGAATCATAGTTTTTATTACAGCTTCTTGATGTCGTCCGTCTTCTCCCCAATGATTTACTAAGTTTCTAACTCTGTCTTTTATTGCAAGTAATTCCTTTGCAGTTGATTTATGAAATTCAATTGTATCCATTATCGTTGTTTTAAAATTGGTGCTAACGTTTGGCTAGTAGGCGCAGGTTGGGATTAAAAATACGATTGTTTTTTTATTAAACACAAAATTTTGCAAATACAAAACCAACTTTCCATAAACACCAAAACCCAACTTGCGCTTACTAGCGGTTAAATGCAGGAATTCTTTTTGTATATTTGGTTTCATTTTAGTTTTATTTTCATTATGAAATAATACGAAAAAGCAAAAAATAACGTTTGACTGTTATTAAATATTTCCTAAAATGTATACTTTTGCGCAAAATTGCGTATATTTATACAGTTAAGTTTTAAATCAAAAAAAAAATGAATAAGAAAAAAGCAAGTTATAGAACAGATTTTTTACTTCCGAAGAATAATTTTTTGGTAGGTTTAGGAAGTGTGTTGAATATTGCAGGTGCTTATTTTAATTACAATTATTCTAAATCAGAAAAAGAGGCTGATTTTAAGGCTATGTATTCTGATTGGAAAAATGTTGGAGATGATTTTAAAGTGTCAAAAGAAAAATTTGAAAAAGACAATAAAGATAAATTATGTCTTAATTTTTAATTATGTCTAAACAAGAAATTAAAAAATCCACTTCACAAGCTGACAACAATAGCAGGTCAGTCGAACTTATAGAACTTGAACAAGAGTTAACTACAATTAATCCACAAATATTTCAAGGTCTTACTCCTAAGAAAAAAGAAGAGATTTTAAGAAGCGTTTCTGTAACAATGATACAGGAACGTTCTCATTCTGGACCTTTACCTGATGCTGAAACATTAATTCAATATAATTCTGTTATTCCTGAAGGAGCAGATAGAATAATGAGAATGGCTGAAAAGCAACAAGAACATAGAATGCGCATAGAGAATTCAGTTATTTCAAGTCAATCAAAACAAAGTAATTTAGGTCAATGGTTTGGGTTGATTATTGGGTTGGTTGGGATTGGCTGTGGTACTTTTTTAGCATATTGTGGGGAAACTACTGTTGGTGGAATAATTGCTGGGGGAACGGTTGTAAGTTTAGTTTCCGTATTTGTAATAGGTAAAAGAACTCAAAAATCTGAGGATTAATTTTTAATCGTTTCGTCTCTCATATTCTTGCATTTAACTCGTTTACACCCCTGAAGAATTCATCCTAGGAACCAATTATTGGGGTGGATAGGTAGAAATCAATCAGAAAATATAAATGTAGTATTTTTTTATAAATCCACCACCCATTATAACCTGTATAGTTATTTTAGGACGAATCAAAAAGTTGTAACCCCGTATCATCCTCGAATCAATCCCATATCAACCTCGTATCAACCTCGTGGTTAACTAATGGTTACCTTTAGGATACCTTTACTATACCCTTACTATACCTTTACCATCACCCGATAAAACCTACAAAGTCTAAAATTCCAAATCTCAAATTCCAAATCTCTCCCGAAGTTTCGGGACCAAATCTCAAATTCCTCTCGAATTCTAAATTCTAAAGTCTAAAGTCCAAAGTCTAAAGTCTAACAACTAATCACTAATCACTAGTCACTCTAAAGTCCAAAGTCTACCAACCATTCCCCCTTTGGGGGTTAGGGGGCTCACTTACCACCCCATCCACTCCACTGAAAACTGCGACTGCGACTTTTTAACGCTTTCCATAATAGGGCTCCTCCATTACATATTAAGCCTCCTCCATTTTATAGTATGCCTCCTCCATTATATATTAAGGCTCCTCCATTTTATATTATGCTCCCTCCATTTTATATTATAGCATGCGCATTTTATATTACGCCTCCTCCATTTTATATTACGCCTCCTCCATTTTATATTATTGCATGCGCAATTTATATTTTAGCATGCGTATTTTATATTAGAGCTTATGCTACGTATTTTAGACCTTGTGCTACGTATATTAGAGCTTGTGCGATGAACATTAGAGCTTGTGTGATGCATAGTAGAGCTTTTGCGATGAACATTAGAGCTTATGCGACGCACATTATTGCTTATGCGACGCATAGTAGAGTTTATGCGATGCACATTATTACTACTGCTACTTATATTATTGCTACTGCAACGCACATTATTACTACTGCTACTTATATTATTGCTACTGCAACGTATAGTAGACTTTGTGAAACCTTGTGCCCAACCTTGTGTAACTTTGTGCTCCTAATAGGTGTAATAGCACCCACCCTACCCATTACACTTTTTAACCTTCTCCACCCGCAATCCCACACACATCCTCTTAACACCAAAACTTTAAACCTGAAACTTACCAAAAGCGCAGCGCCTTTGAGTCTTTAAAAACACCCCAATCTTCATTTTTCTTCATGTCTTGGTGTCTTAGTGGCTGAAAAACATCTGAGCCACAAAGTCACTAAGTCACTAAGTTTTTCTTATTAATTGAAATGATGTACAAGATTTACACTTATTAACCTTCTCCACCCTCAATCCCACTTACATCCTCTTAACACCAAAACTTTAAACCTGAAACTTACCAAAAGCGAAGCGCCTTTGTGCCTTTAAAAACACCCCAATCTTCATTTTTCTTCATGTCTTGGTGTCTTTGTGGCTGAAAAGCTAATGAGTCACTACATTTTTTAGTAAATTGAAATAATGTACTAGAACAACACTTATTAAACTTATCCACCCTCAATCCTACCTACATCCTCTTAACACCAAAACTTTAAACTTTAAACCTGAAACCTTAAACAAAAAAAATTCCGTAAATTCGCATCCGGATAATAAAACATCCCACACAATTCGAAATACCTTTTTTACAATGAAATACGATATTATTGTTTTAGGAAGTGGACCCGGCGGTTATGTAACAGCCATTCGTGCTTCACAATTAGGCTTCAAAGTAGCCGTAGTAGAAAAAGAAAACTTAGGCGGTATCTGCTTAAACTGGGGATGTATCCCAACTAAAGCATTACTGAAATCCGCACAAGTATTCGACTATTTAAAACATGCTTCTGATTACGGTCTTACCGTTAAGGAATTTGATAAAGACTTCAATGCCGTAATCGCCCGTTCGCGCTCCGTAGCCGAAGGGATGAGCAAAGGGGTACAATTCCTAATGAAGAAAAATAAAATCGATATCATCGACGGATTTGGGAAAATCAAACCTGGTAAAAAGGTAGACGTTACCGCAGCCGACGGTAAAGTAACCGAATACAGCGCCGATCACATCATCATCGCAACAGGAGCACGCTCACGTGAGTTACCCAACTTGCCGCAAGACGGTACTAAAATCATCGGGTACCGTCAAGCGATGACCCTTCCTGAACAACCTAAAAAGATGATCGTAGTAGGTTCAGGAGCTATCGGAGTGGAATTCGCGCATTTCTACAACGCCATGGGAACAGAGGTAACCATCGTTGAATTCATGCCCAACATCGTTCCCGTAGAAGACGAAGATATCTCCAAACAATTCGAACGTTCCTTGAAGAAATCAGGCATCAACATCATGACCAACGCGTCCGTTGAACGTGTAGATACTACCGGAAATGGCGTAAAAGCCTTCGTGAAAACCGCCAAAGGGGAAGAAGTCTTAGAAGCCGATATCGTATTGTCTGCAGTCGGAATCAAAACCAATATCGAGAACATCGGACTAGAAGAAACCGGTATCGCTACCGATCGTGATAAAATCTTAGTGAACAGCTACTACCAAACCAACGTTCCAGGCTACTATGCCATCGGTGACGTAACGCCAGGTCAAGCCCTAGCACACGTAGCGTCTGCTGAAGGAATCTTGTGTGTAGAGAAAATCGCAGGTATGCACGTAGAACCCTTAGACTACGGAAACATCCCCGGTTGTACCTATGCAACACCCGAGATTGCCTCAGTAGGTCTTACCGAAAAAGCAGCCAAAGAAAAAGGCTACGAAATCAAAGTAGGGAAATTCCCGTTCACCGCTTCAGGTAAAGCCAAAGCTGCGGGAACCCCAGACGGATTCGTAAAAGTAATCTTCGATGCCAAATACGGCGAATGGTTAGGATGCCACATGATTGGTGCCGGCGTAACCGATATGATTGCAGAAGCAGTCGTAGCGCGTAAACTAGAAACCACCGGTCACGAAATCCTAAAAGCCGTTCACCCCCACCCAACCATGAGTGAAGCCGTTATGGAAGCCGTAGCCGATGCCTATGGAGAAGTGATTCATATGTAAGCTACTGAGACACTGAGCTACTAAGCTACTGAGTCCCACCAAACTGTTCACTAAACACTGTTCACTGAATACTGAACACTGTTCACTGAATACTGTATACTGAACACTGAACACTGAACACTGAATACTGAACACTGAACACTGAATACTGAAAAAACCGTTCCCCCCGAACGGTTTTTTTTATGCCTTAAACAAAAGTTATCGTTTTAACATTTCTTTTGATGTTTACTCATTTTTACAGAATTTTAAACAAAAAATGGCTCTTTAACTTAAATTACTGTTGAAAATGAAAAAAATGATCTGTTTTAGTCTCTTGCTGGGTAGTCTGTGCACCCTGCAAGCCCAAGAAGACATCCGCCTCATCGGATTTAGTTCCAACGGAACCGGAATTACAAATTTAGTGCAATGGAATGCCGGGGAAACCAATTTTACTCAAACCACACCCGCCAATTTTGTTGGCGTACTCGTAGGATCGTCAGTGTACAACTCCAATAATGGCGAATACTACTCCCGCATCCTCATAGAAGAAAATGACAACTATGTGAGTAAAATGTTTCGATACAACACCACCAATTCGTCAGTAAACCTCACCGATGTAACCTCAGTATACAACGGCTCTGCTGAAGTCGACATGCAAACCGGACTGCTTTACTCCTACGACGGTGATTTAGACAACAACCTGTATTTAAATCGGTACAACCCTATGACTCAAACATCAACAAATATGGGGTATTACAACTTTCCAACGGGAGTCTTTTTCTTCCCCGATGCCAGTGCGTATGATTCAGACAACAGTACCTACTACTTCATCATGCAAGATGAAAACGGAAAACAATTGGTCAAAAATAGCATCGGTAACGATAGCTATACCTTTACCACTACCCCTATAACAGGTTCGACCATCACAGGGAATATCGGACTAGAATACAGCATGATGCAAAACAAACTGTTTGCCATTTATCCCGACTATAACAGTACCACAGGAACCACTTTTATGCGAATTGGTCAAATCAATCCCGATACTGGCGCCTTTACCGATGAAGTAACCCTTGTGGAGATCTCCGGATTACAGCTCTTCAACCGCACCTATGACCAAAACACTGAAAAATTATTGTTCATCGGTAATGATTTGCAAAACCAACAACGCCTGTATGCATACAATACCTTGACAGGAACTTTAGAAAATCTAGCACTCCCCAACACCATGTTGCTTGAAATCGAAGCCGACAACTACACGTATGCGATCCAACGCTACAACGCTTTAAACACAAACGAAGTAAGCAATACTAGCGTTTCCATCGCACCCAATCCCGCTGACGACTTCATTTCCGTTCAAACAAAAAGCAATGAAGTGAACTACACCATTTGGGATGCAACTGGAAGAAACAGCTCCCAAGGCCGCTTACAATCCGGCCAATCTATTGATGTAACCGCCCTCGCACCCGGTATCTATCAACTCCTTCTCGAAACCGACACCACCCGTGAAGTAAAAAAAATAAGCATCCGCTAAAACCAACCAGCCTCTAATCACCAGCCTCTAATCACTAATCACTAGTCAATCTAACGACTAAATTCTAAATTCTAAAAAACCGTTCCTCCGAACGGTTTTTTTTATGTGCTTTCGGGGGCTTCCAAGGGCGCCCCACAGCACCACAAAAACCCACGGGCATTGGGCTCCGGACTTTCCGCTGCCATCAGGACCGAAACGGAACACTAGAGGAACGAATCACGAAATAATGACGATTTCATCCAGATTCCCTATCTTTAAATTTCAAATCGAAAGAGCATGAAAAAACTAGTGATAGGACTACTTGCCACCTTGGCGCTTACCCAATGCGGGCAAAAAGAAACCAACCCCTACCAACCCAAAGAATATGTCGAACTCCAACATCCCGATTGGAGTAAAAACGCAACGATATATGAAGTCAATGTACGGCAATTCACCCCAGAAGGTACATTCAAAGCCTTTGAATCCCATTTGCCCCGACTCAAAAAAATGGGGATCGATATCATCTGGCTTATGCCTATACATCCTATCGGAGTCAAAAACCGAAAAGGTTCACTCGGCAGCGAAT
This sequence comes from Bacteroidota bacterium, assembly GCA_039798185.1. Classification (GTDB taxonomy): domain Bacteria; phylum Bacteroidota; class Bacteroidia; order Flavobacteriales; family Flavobacteriaceae; genus Flavobacterium. Next base: position 9,544 of record JBDKGM010000024.1, on the reverse strand, counting down.
ACTCCGTAAAAGACTACTATGGCATCAACCCGGAATACGGCACCGAAGCCGACTTTAAACACCTCGTCGAGACCATCCACAGCATGGGCATGCATGTCATACTCGATTGGGTGGCCAACCATTCCGCTTGGGACAATCCACTCACCAAAGAACACCCCGACTGGTACACCAAAACCAAAGAAGGCAACTTCCAACCCACTCCTTGGTACGACTGGGGTGATATTATCGACTTTGATTACAACAATCCCGAACTCCGTAAATACATGACCGATGCCCTCAAACATTGGGTAAAAACCTACCAAATCGACGGCTACCGTTGTGATGTGGCCGGATTCATACCCGTCGACTTCTGGGAAAATGCACGCGCCGAACTCGAAGCCATTCGCCCTGTTTTTATGCTAGCAGAATGGGAATCGCGTGACTTGCATAAAAACGCATTTGACATGACCTACTCGTGGAGTTTATGGGATAAAATGAAAGCAGCAACCACCGAGCATAAAGGCATCGGCGGACTCGTAGAATACATGGCACATGATGAAAGTACATTCCCCAAAGCAGGCTACCGCATGACCTTCACCGACAACCATGATAAAAACTCCTGGGAAGGAACTCCCTTCAGTAATTTCGGCCCTGGATTGGAAACCTGTATCGTGTTTAGTAATGTCGTCAACGGAATGCCATTAGTCTACAGCGGTCAAGAAGCCGGCCTCGATCATTCCCTTAAATTCTTTGACAAAGATCCTATCCCTTGGAAAAAACACCCTTTTGAAGCTTTGTTTACCCAACTCTTCGCCCTCAAACACCAAAACAAAGCACTCTGGAATGGTGCCCATGGTGGTCATATGGTACGGGTCTACAACGACAAACCCGAACAAATCATTTCATTCTCCAGAGAAAAAGACGGTCAAAAAGTACTACCCATCCTCAACTTCAGTGACCAAACCCTTACCGTAACCTTAGATTCCAAATACGAAAAAGGCACCTACACCGAGTGGTTCACCAAACAAAAATATACCCTAAAAGGCAATGATAAAGTAACCCTAGCACCATGGCACTATTTACTGCTTACCCAATAACAAAACCCATACATTACACCAACCTTGCGCTATTCCTAAGTTTTCAATGTTGTGGTATCGTCTGGAAAAAGGAAGCCCTTTGTATCCCACATTTGGAATACACTATTTTTAGTGAAGGAAACTCACTGTGGGATAGTCTCACACACCCCTTGATACTCACCGGGCTATTCGGTCAAGTCTTACTACTCTTGCATGCCTTCAACCGCCGCTGGAATCGTAAAATCAACACCCTTACCGTGAGTCTACTTGCTGTTCTAGCCTTCTTTCTGGCTAGCCTTGGCGCACTTACCCACCAATGGACAATGGTCTTTATGCAAGTGCCCTTCTTGGTGGTAGTCGGCATCTATTTCAAATTAGCCTATAAAAAAACCGGAGCCTAATCGACTCCGGTTTCTTTTTATATTCCTTTCAAAGCATCGAGCAAAGCATCAATGTCTTCTTTTGTATTAAATCGACTAAACGAGATCCGCAACGCAGGGCGTTTTAAATCCTCCTCAGAAACAAATTGAGCTAAAACATGTGAAGGCTTCGAACTCCCACTTTGGCAAGCACTACCGCGCGATACGGCAATCCCTTTCATATCCAAATTAAAGAGTATCATCGCCGCTTTTTCCTCACTCATCGGCAAGGTCACATTCAATATATTGTAAAACGTATGGTCACCATTGGTTTTAATACCCGGAAAAGCCAGTTGCAATTGCTCCCAGCAATAGTTCTTTAACGATTCAATATAGGGATAATCATGAGCCAACTCAGCGGCATCCAACTCCAACGCCTTGGCCATACCTGCAATTTGATGCACCGCCTCAGTCCCTGCTCGCAATCCCTTTTCCTGTTCACCACCCACAATCAAGGGTTTTATAACAACCTGTTTCGAGATATAAGCAAATCCAACGCCTTTCGGTCCATGAAACTTGTGGGCACTCGCTACAGCAAAATCAAGAGGCAAGGCATGGAAATCCAACGCCCATTTCCCCACCGATTGTACCGTATCACAGTGAAACAAGGCTTTGTGTGCATGACAAATCGTTCCAACTTGCTGTATATCTAATAAGGCACCCGTTTCATTATTCACATGCATCAAAGTCACTAAAGTGGGCACACCATCAGCCAACAATGCCTCCAATCCCGAAACATCAACAGTTCCATCGGCATTCGCAGGCAAATAGTACACTGCAATTGAGTAATCGGCAGCCAACTTAGCAACAGTATACAAGGTCGCGTGGTGTTCCATTCTGGACGTAACAATACGCTGTATACCCAAGTCGCGCACCGCACTAGTCAAGATTAAATTCGTCGCCTCTGTAGCATTCGAAGTAAAAATCAACTCACGGGCTTCACATCCCATAATCTTGGCAATCGATTTACGCGCCGTTTCCAAGATGGTTTTGGCACTGCGTCCAAAACTATGCGTCGAGGAAGCATTACCGTATTCGTTTTGCATCACCTCCACCATACAATCGATCACTTCAGATCGCAAAGGAGTGGTTGCAGCATTGTCTAAATAAACTCTATTCATGATTCTTTATCGGTGGCACAAAAGTACGATTATTTTGAACTTTGTTGGAAATAGATTTCTGTGGCACCCATTCCGTATTTCTGATAACTCGCTTCTTGAAAAGTCACCTGAGGATATTTGCGCAATAAAAATTCCAATTCCGTTTTTAAAATTCCTTCACCCACACCATGGATCAAAACAATTTTAGGAATGCGATTTTTCAAAGCAAATTCAACATGCCGTTGCGCCGTTTCGAGTTGGATTGTGAGGATATCAAAATTGGACATTCCTCGAAAATTCTTCACCAATTTTTCAATATGTAAATCAAATTCAGGAGCACCTTTATCGCGTTTATCCGACTTAAAAACAAAACTTTTCTGCTGACGAGTAGGGGTTGTGTCAATTATTATCTTATGTGACGCATCGCTTTTACTAAAATAATCTAAATCATTGGTTTTATACTCTTTAACCAATTCGTTGACAAAAAATGTCATCATAAAATCATCATCCGTTTGGATCGAAATTTGATCATTTTGAACTTTTACCACCACGCCAGAAATCGCATCGTCAAGAACCGCAACCCGATCCCCTACTTCAAATTTATTCGTTGCCATCTTCTTCTTTTTTAGGTGGAATCTTAGCCGATAATTTAGTCATACAAAACACAAATAACACACCTGCTGTTCCCATCAAATAATAATTCGGATGGGACAAACTTTGTTCATACAACGCCACCGCAGCCGAAACCAAAAGCAAAGGAATTAACCATTTGTTCATACATTCTTTTTTTAGGTTTCCAAAAATAAAAAAACACCTCCACTCCTCTTGTTGATAACCGATATTTCGTAAAATTGCATAAAAAGTACTTACGTGGAAAAACACATGATTCCTTGTCTTTTTAAACAAACCTTCGGCTTCGACTGTATGGGATGTGGCATGCAACGCGCCATCTATCTGTTAAGTCAAGGTCGTTTCTGGGACGCTTTTCAGATGTATCCCGCACTCTACTCACTAATCATCCTCTTGGGTTTTGTGGTTAAGTTCGTCATCAAACCCAACCCAAAAAACGGAAGAACAGTGATTCTTTTGGCTATTGCCAACGCAGTTATCATCATCGTTGCGTATCTTATCAAAATGCGAAACTTCTTTTTTTAAACAAAAAACTATGGAAAAACAAAAACTACCCAATGCAACCCCAACGCTAGTCCTCGGTATTCTAGCCTTTCTCACCTTTTGCTGTTATGGAATTTTCTCCATCTTATTCGGTGTAATTGGTTTAATCTTGAGCAGCAAGGATGCCAAACGACTTCGAGAAAACCCTGACGGCTATGACAATGTCTCTACCCACAAAATCGGAAAAGTGCTCTCGATCATCGGGATAGCACTAGGTGTTTTAGCCTTGATTTTTTACATCTGGCTAATTATAAAAATAGGTCCGGAAAACATGCAAAACGAAGAACAAATGCGTCGCCGTATGGAAGAAGTATTCAATATTCGATAAACAAAAAAAAGCCAGCTAAATTCAGCTGGCTTTTTTTTGATATTCAGATTTTTATTCAAACTCTTTTAAAGTTTTAATTATAATCGCTACACAGTCGCGTAATTGCGTTTCAGTCATTACCAAGGGCGGTGCAAAACGAATGATATTACCGTGAGTGGGTTTGGCTAATAAACCATTTTCTGCCAACTTCACACAGATGTTCCAAGCAGTTTCACTCTCTTCTGTATCGTTGATCACAATGGCATTCAACAATCCTTTTCCGCGCACCAAGGTTACAATATTGCTTTGCGTTACATAATCATTTAACAAATCACGGAACAACTGTCCTAAACGACGCGCGTTTTGTGCCAATCCTTCCTCTTCCACAACTTCTAATGCTGCAATGGCTGTAGCGGCTGCCACGGGATTACCGCCAAATGTCGATCCGTGTTGACCCGGCTTAATCACATTCATAATAGCATCATTGGCTAAAACTGCCGACACAGGATACGCTCCACCTGACAATGCTTTTCCTAAGATCAACACATCCGGTTGCACATAGGTCGCTTGCTTTTCACAGGCTTTTTCACAAGTACAATTCCCACATACCGCCAATAAAGAACCTGTACGCGCGATTCCAGTTTGCACCTCATCTGCAATAAACAACACGTTGTGCGCAGCACATAATGCTTTGGCTTTGGCTAAAAAATCAACAGAAGGAACATAGACACCCGCCTCCCCTTGAATCGGCTCAACTAAGAATCCAGCGATATTTTTAGACGATTTAAGCGCATTTTCCAGCGCTTCGGTGTCATCGTAAGGGATTTTTATAAATCCTGCGGTATACGGCCCGAAATTCTTTCGTGCGTTTTCGTCATTAGAAAACGAAATAATCGTAGTTGTTCTACCGTGAAAATTCCCCTCACAAACAATGATTTGCGCTTCGTTTTCTGCAATTCCTTTTTTCTCATACGCCCATTTACGGCAAATCTTCAACGCAGTTTCTACAGCTTCAGCGCCGGTATTCATAGGTAATACTTTATCAAATCCAAAATATTGGGTAATAAACTGCTCGTAAACCCCTAGTTTATCGTTATAAAACGCACGCGAAGTCAGCGTTAAGGTTTGCACTTGATTGACCATTGCCCCTACAATCTTTGGATGACAATGTCCTTGATTTACTGCAGAGTACGCCGACAAGAAATCATAATACTGCTTTCCTTCTGCGTCCCACACATACACGCCTTCACCACGACTTAAAACCACAGGTAAGGGATGGTAATTGTGTGCACCGTATTTGTCCTCCAGTTCGATAGCTTCCTGAGAGCGTAATTTTTCGCTAATCATGTTTGAAATTTTAATAAAAAAGAAACTCCTTAATTCCTTCTTATGGAGAGAAATCATCCGTAAACTTCCACAAAACTACACAATTCGCCGAATTAATAAAGCGTCCCTTCAAAATTCTCAATCGATTGCGAAAGCGGTAAATTGGATTATAAAAAGAAATGATGATTAAAACGTATTATTTTTTAAATCATATCATTAGAATCAATCACTTTAACCATGAAATAAACAACTAATCCTTGTCTTTTTCCTGAAGAAGCTTTTCCATTAATTGCACCTGTTGGTGCTGTATTGCCATCAATTCTTCGTGTTGATGCTTTAAAATATGATCTAACTTTTGTTGTAAAACTCGAATTTCTTGTTCGGCTTTCAAGTTAATTATAAAGTCTTTTTTGGCACGCTCACGGTCTTTTTCTTCTTGTCGATTTTGACTCATCATAATGACCGGCGCTTGCAACGCAGCAATACACGACAAGATTAGATTCAATAAAATAAAAGGATACGGATCAAAACCTTTATTCTGTAACCAAAAAACATTAAAGGCAATCCAAAGCAACAAAAAGCCTAAAAAAGAAATGATAAACGTCCAGCTTCCACCAAAGTCAGCCACTTTATCTGCGATGCGTTGACCCAATGTTCGGGTGTCATTGGTTTCTTCCAATTCAATAATACTGTCGATTTCGTGGTGTTTTTTCATGATCATGCGTTTATTCAAAGTTACGCATTCCCATCGCGACAGCTGCAATTTCGAACTTAAAATAAACCTAAAAGTTTGGTCACTGTATTCCAATTGCGTGTGGTGGACAGCACATTCATATTTTTCTCAATCCATTTGTTATCCAACTTAGTATCCGCTGGCGACGTATGGTACTTTAAGTAGATTCGGCGTCCGTCCAATTGAATTTTATCTGGCTCTATAAAATTAAGGTTCAACTGGGTTATTTGTTGCTCGAGAACCTCCGTAGAAATAAAAGACACGTATAGTTTTTTCAAGTCGACACCTTCTTCTTGCAAAAACAAATTGCGCTCCACACAAGCTTCTAAATCTGCCTTTCCGATCACAAATACAGGCACATCAAAACCAAATGAATTCATTATTGCAGCACGAATTTGCCCAGCCACCACACCCGGATCGGTTTCCTTGGTTGTCACAAACACATTCCCCGATTGGATATAGGTGCGCACCTCGCCAAAACCAACGCCTTCCAAACAGCGTTTTAAATCGTCCATTTTTATTAATTTATGTCCGGAAACATTGATTCCGCGCAATAAGGCTAAATGTACCATGGGTAGAATTGATTTAAAAATTGATTTTGCCAAATCTGTTTTAAAATTAAACATTTTTTCGTCCAATCCCATGTAATACTGTATTTTTGCGCCATGGGAAAACGTAAAAATGACCGCGTAATATTTGAAAACGTGGAGGTCTTAGACGCTGGAGCCAAAGGTGTTTCAGTAGCCAAAGCACCGGATGGAAAAGTAATTTTTATACCGAATGTCGTACCTGGCGATGTGGTTGATGTACATACCTTTCGCAAGCGAAAAGCCTATTATGAGGGAAAAGCCATTCGCTTTCACCAGTATTCAGAACACCGCACCGAACCCGTATGCCAGCATTTTGGTGTTTGCGGTGGGTGCAAATGGCAAAACATGAAGTACAGCCAACAATTGGTTTATAAGCATAACGAAGTTTATAATCATTTAAAACGTATCGGTAAAATTGAATTACCCGAGTTTGAACCTATTCTCGGTTCACAGGAACAATTTTTCTACCGTAATAAAATGGAATTTGGTTTTTCCAATGCCCGTTGGCTTACTGAAGCTGAAATTCAGTCGGATGCCACTTTTGACAACCAAAATGCGCTGGGTTTTCATATTCCTAAAATGTGGGATAAAATTCTTGATATTGAGAAATGTTGGTTACAAGCCGATCCCTCCAATGCAATTCGCAACGGCATAAAAGACTTTGCTAACGCCAACGGACTTACCTTCTTTGATGCGCGTAACCACGGTGGTTTATTGCGTACCTTAATGATTCGCACCGCTTCAACGGGTGAAATCATGGTTTTGATTCAGTTTTTTGATGATCATAAGAAGGAACGCGAAATGATAATGAACTATTTAGCGGAGACTTTTCCACAAATTACTTCGTTACAATACGTTATTAACCAAAAAGCGAACGATACCTTATACGACCAAGAGATTATCTTATTCAAAGGACGCGATTATATTTTGGAAGAAATGGAGGGCTTACATTTTAGTATCAACGCCAAATCTTTTTACCAAACCAATTCGGCGCAAGCCTATGAATTATATGCTATTACCCGTGAGTTTGCAGCATTGACTGGAAATGAAGTGGTGTATGATTTGTATACTGGTACAGGAACCATTGCACAATTTGTATCCAAAAAAGCAAAAAAAGTAATTGGTGTAGAAGCCGTTCCTGAAGCCATTGCCGATGCCAAAGAAAATGCAAAACGCAATAGTATTACCAATTGTGAGTTCTTTGTTGGGGATATGAAAAATGTATTCAACGAAGCGTTTATTGCACAACACGGCACACCAGACGTAATTATTACCGATCCGCCACGCGATGGAATGCATAAAGATGTAGTGGAACAAATCCTTCGCATTGCACCAAAACGTGTGGTTTACGTAAGCTGCAACTCCGCTACACAAGCGCGCGACTTGGCTTTGATGGATGAAAAATATAAAGTAACCCGTGTGCGTCCTGTGGATATGTTTCCACAAACGCATCATGTGGAAAATGTTGTACTTTTGGAATTGCGATAATTTAAAACCATGCGTGTACTCAAATTCAGTTTATTAGCCATGCTGTTTGTCCTTTCCGGATGCGAAAAGGATGATATTTGTAGTGGCGAAACCACCACTACGCCTCGTTTGGTCATTGAGTTCTATGATGTAGCCAACTTGACCCAGACAAAAAATGTATCCAACCTGGTATTGAAAACCAACGGAATATCGGAAACCATCAATTTCAATGGTGTGAGTAAAATCTACATGCCATTAGATACGAGTGCTGAGACTACGCATTTTCAATTCATCCAAAATGGAGGTGATGATGACGCATCCAATGATAACATTGATGAAATAACGGTTAATTATACCCGTACATCCCAGTATGTTTCCCGTGCCTGCGGCTATAAAATGAATTTTGTATTAAATACCACCAACGGTTTTGAATTTACAGATACTACTCCCAATGATGGATTATGGATTCAAACCATGGGTGTAGTCCAATCTACGATCGCTAACGAAAATGAAATCCATGTCAAACTCTTTTACTAGAATCGTATGGGGCCTTTTGTTTGTGACTACCACTTGGGCCCAGAAAACCTCAACCGAAACACCTAATGCAAAACCGAATGACACGGTGGCGTCAGCCCCGAAGTCGGAGAAATACGGATTACGTGTCGGCGTTGATTTGTTTAAACTAAGTCGTGGTTTTTACGATTCCAATTACCGTGGATTAGAATTGGTGGGGGATTTCCGAGTAACCCGTAAGCATTATGTGGCAGTCGAATTGGGTAATGAAAAGAAAACCGTAGATGAAGACAATTTGAACTTTACTACAAACGGGAGTTATATAAGAGCCGGATTTGATTTTAACGGTTATGAAAACTGGACCGGAATGAACAATCAGATTTATATTGGATTGCGTTATGGATTCAGTACATTTAGTCAAACATTAAACTCCTTTAACATCTATTACCCTAACGGTTTTTTCCCTACTCCTACACAATATCCAAATACAGAATTCAAGGGACTCACAGCGCATTGGACGGAAGTCGTAGTTGGCATGAAAGCCGAAGTGCTTAAAAATGTGTACATGGGGATGAGTTTCCGAATGAATTATATGCTTTCGCAAAAACAACCGAATGATTTTGAGAACCTCTATGTCCCGGGATTCAACAGAACTTATGGCGGTAAATTTGGTGTCGGTTTTAATTACACCATTTCCTATTCCCTTCCACTTTTCTCAATTAAAGTAAAAGATGCGAAAACGGTGGCTGCAGAGAAAAAAGCAAAAGAAGAAGCCAAATTCTTGAAAGAGGCTGAAAAAGAAGCGAAGAAAAACGCCAAAAAGAAAAAGTAATTACTTGATTTCTTTTACCCCTTTTAGAA
>JBDKGM010000023.1:0-25042 GCA_039798185.1 Bacteroidota bacterium | reverse complement strand
TGCAGGAGAAATATCCAACACATACGTTTTCATTGATCATGGGTGAAGACAATCTGAATTCGCTGCACAAGTGGAAAAACTACGAATACATCTTGGCCCACCATGCGATTTATGTCTATCCGCGTATTGCTGGGGGTGAAGCCTTACCTGAATTATTGCAGCATCCGCACGTACATAAAATTGCAGCTCCTGTGGTCGAGATTTCTTCGACGGCGATTCGCGAGGGCATTGCGCAACAGAAGAATGTTCGGCCACTCCTACCCGATGCGGTATGGGCGTATGTGGATGCGAATTTGTTGTATCGGTGAAAATAAAAACTATTTGAGATGACTTTACATTTTAGTTTATTTCATCCCCTACCTAAACCCTCGGTAAATTGGAAAAAATGGATTCTCCCGCAACGTTTTGACTTTTATTTTGTTGGCCTTTTATTGGTATTTATAGGGGTAATTATTCATCTCTATTTTTCAATAAGGGAACAAGAATCTCCAAAATTTATTCTTTCTTTTTATCTATTGGGTATTATCGCTATTCAACTTCACCGGTTCCTTAATCAAATTGAATATACAAACGATTCTGGGAACTTTGAAGGCTATATCCGTTTTGATTATGAAGGTTTTGAATGGAATGGTCGTTGGTATTCCAAGCAAGAATTCGCAATGGTTTCCTATTCCATTAATGATTATTCTGGAAAAACTACGGGTGGCAATTCATCCAAAGTAGTACTAAGTGCTGGCACTTCCAATTATTTCACGTTCAAAACCGCAGAAGCGACCCATGAATTACAATTTCGTATTCCCTCTGAAAACTATTTATATCCGTTAAAAGATGTGTTGCAAAATTATATTCCGTGAACCTTAACATTCCCTTACCATACGTTTTCTAGGCAATGCTGTACCTTTGCCACATAAAATTTTTACAGCTATGACAAATTTTGAATTATACAATCCCGTAAATTATATTTTCGGTCAGGGGCAGATAGCTAAACTGGCGGAATTCACTCCGAAAAACACCAAAGTCTTGTTGGCTTATGGCGGTGGGAGTATTTTTAAAAACGGCGTATACGATCAAGTGAAAACGGCTTTGGCGGGTTATGATTGGGTCGAATTTGGAGGTATCGAACCTAATCCACGTTATGAAACCTTGATGAAAGCGGTGGAATTGATTCGAGCTGAAAACGTGGGTTTCATCTTAGCGATTGGTGGCGGTAGTGTGATTGACGGCGTGAAATTTATTTCGGCTGCCGTACACTATCCCGGTGATGCTATCGAAATCTTGAAACAACGTATTTTGTTCAAGGATGCTTCGGTTTGTGTTCCGTTTGGTACGGTGTTGACTTTACCGGCTACGGGTTCTGAAATGAATTCGGGTGCCGTAGTTACCATTGAAGCTACCCAAGAGAAATTGACGTTGGGCGGTAGTGCATTGTTCCCGAAATTCTCGATTGTAGACCCTACAGTGATTGCTTCGTTACCGAAACGTCAGTTGCAAAACGGTGTGGTGGATGCGTTTACCCACGTGATGGAACAGTACTTAACTTATACGCATGATGCGTTATTGCAAGACCGTATTTCGGAAAGTATTTTACAAACGTTAATCGAGATTGGTCCGTCGGTGGTTGAAAACCCAACGGATTATAAATTGGCGTCCAATTTTGTATGGTCGGCGACGATGGCGTTGAACGGTTTGATTCAGAAAGGCGTTCCTTCGGATTGGGCGACCCACATGATTGGTCACGAATTGACGGCGTTGTATGAAATCGATCATGCCCGTACGTTGGCGATTATTGGACCGAACTTGTACCGAGTGATGTTTGATACGAAAAAAGAGAAGTTGGCGCAATACGGTCAGCGTGTGTGGAATTTGACAGGAACCACCGAAGAAATTGCCACGGCAGCTATTGACAAGACGGTAGAATTTTTCCACACTATGGGTATGAAAACCCGTATTTCGGAAAACGCCGAAAACATTGAAGGTACGGCCGACTTTATCGTACAACGTTTTGAGGAACGGGGTTGGTTAAAGATGGGCGAACGTCAAAATATTACGCCCGACAAAGTGCGTGAAATTGTAGAACTTAGTTATTAATTCACTTGAGTTTCTAAAGTCAAAAGGCGTTCAGTTTAACACTGAACGCCTTTTTTCAACCCAAAACAAAAATTCACTAAACTAATCTAACCTTTAGCTATTAACGGGAGATTAACAGCCAAATTGCAAGGGTTAGTGTTAAAATAAACGTTAAAGTTTTTGGGTTAGGAATGGCGGTTCTTTTGGGCAAAACCGATAAAAAGAGTATTTTTGAAATTCCAAACCAACAAACATGGAAAAACATCCTAAAGTAGCAGTGATCGGTGGCGGAAGTTGGGCCACGGCTATTGCGAAAATGTTATGTGTCAATCTGGACGAAATTGCCTGGTATATGCGCAATGCTTCTGCGATTGATCATTTGAAAGCATACAAACACAATCCGAATTATTTGAGTTCGGTAGAATTTGATATTACCAAGTTACGCCTCACCCAAGACATTAACGAAGCCGTTGCTTATGCGGATTATGTGATTTTTGCTATTCCTTCGGCGTTTTTAAGCAAGGAATTGGAAAAGTTGACCGTGAGTCTGGACAACAAGATTATCTTCTCTGCAATCAAAGGAATCGTGCCTGAAACGTTTTTGATTGTGGGCGAACATTTTCATAAGATGTTCCATATTCCCTATGACAATATTGGGGTGATCACCGGTCCGTGTCACGCTGAGGAAGTGGCTTTAGAGCGTTTGTCGTACTTGACGATTGCGTGTGGTGATACGAAGAAGGCGAAAGAGATGGCCAAGTTATTGGCAGGGAATTATATCAAAACCAAAACTTCGGATGACATCATCGGTACGGAATATGCAGCGATGTTGAAAAACATCTATGCGATTGCGGCGGGGATAGCGCATGGATTGGGGTATGGTGATAATTTCCAGTCGGTGATTATGAGTAATGCGATTCGTGAGATGAAGAAATTCATTAAGAAGGTGCACCGTATGAAACGCAACATCAATAATTCGGCGTATTTGGGCGATTTATTGGTAACGGGGTATTCGGTATTCTCCCGCAATAGAATGTTCGGAAACATGATTGGAAAGGGCTATACAGTGAAATCAGCCATGATGGAAATGAGTATGGTGGCCGAAGGGTATTATGCCGTGAAAAGTGCGTACAAATTGAATCAAGAGTATAAAGCAAGCACACCCATTATTGATGCGGTGTATGCGATTCTATATGAAGGAAAAGATGCGAAGTCGACGTTTAAGAAATTAACGGATCAATTGGATTAATCTTTCTACCGTTTTAAAATAAAAAAGCCCTGAGAAAACTCAGGGCTTTTTGTATGAATAAAAGTCAAGAATTATTGACCTGTAACTTTTACGTTATCTACTTCCCATGTACGAGAAGCTGAAGTGGTAGAGGTGTATTTAAACGCTACACGGAAGTTTGGATTTCCGATATAGGCTGAAACATCGATTGCTCCTGAGTTGGTCCATACATACGCCGCTGTATTTAAATCCAGCGTTGCATTGTTGATTTGTGTCCAAGTTGCGGTAGAAGGTGCTCCACCGGTATAGTTGGTCGACACATAGATTTCCAAAATATTTCCAGCAAAACGCGAAGCGGTTTGGAAAGTTAAGGTTGCATTTGAAGTCAACGCTGACATATTGATGGCTGGAGAGATTAACCAGTCTTCGTTCGCGTTGTTCGTACTGTTTGCAAAACCTGACATTTTCGCACAAGAACCTGGATTACCGAATTGGGTATCTAAAGTCCAAACTTGCGCTCCTGTTACTGACATTTTAGACCAGCTACCGAAGTTTGCTGTAAATGTTTCTTCAAACAAAGGCACTACACGTGGATTTTCCATTTTCACGTCGTTGATTGTACGGATCATGAATTGGTAATCGTTGTTGTATTTGGTCATTACCCCACGGATTTTACCGTTTTTCGAAGGAATGATATTGGCTGCAAAGTTTACGAACTCAGACACTCGAACGATTAACGTATTTCCGTCTGCATCTTTAATTAAGTTGTTGGTAGCTCCACCGATTACATTGGTTGCATCGTAATAGGTTTTTCCCACAAAGGCATCATCAAACTGTACGGCATCAATTTCGATTAACTTGTTGATGTTAGCATTGTTTTTCGCTTGAGTGATGGTCATAGGAAGTACTAAATCGTCTTCATTCTTTTTATCACATCCACGGATGATGGCTTGTTCGTATTGTACACCTGACAAACGTCCCACAGAACCGTTATAAGAACCACCAATGTTGAAAGAGGCTGTTTGTGTATTATTGGCATAATACAAGCCTTTCATTTTCACATATACTTTACGTCCGGGTTCAAATTTTGTATACAAGTTATACGCATCCACAGGCATAGAAAACGCTTGTGAATTATCTGCAGTAACAAATGAAATGGATTTGTAGAAGTTTCCACCTTCGTCACTTGAAACGGCATACGCTTCAATTACATCATCAGCCGTGTATTCTTGCGCTGTAGTTGTTGCTGCTGCTTGTACATCGGCAACAGTTTTAGTCGCTGTAAGCGTTGTACACTCATTGGATAAATCGGGTGCATCATAATAATCACTGTTGATACAACTTTGTAGCGCCAATACTAACGCTCCGGTAAGTACTAATTGTAATTTTTTCATAGCAAATTAGTCAATTTTATAATAAATGAAATCATCAAGTTGGAAGGCACCATCTAACGTAGTGTCTGTTCCCGAACCTTTAAATTTAAAGGCGATATAGGCTTTACCGGATCTACCCGTTAAATCGATGTTACTTGGTAAAAAAGTATACCATGACTCCGCTTTCTTAGGGATATTGGCTGTCAAAGGTTCCCACGTAGCCGCAGTAACATTTGTACCGTCAAAATTAGTAGAGATTAACACTTGTAGGCTATTTCCGTCTGCATCCACATCTAAATGGTGTTGCGCTACTTTGAAAGCAATTCCTTTTTTAGGAGCTGCATCCAAATCAATTTGCGGTGAAATTAACCACCCTACATTGACTGCATCACCCGTATTGTACGAACTAAATTCTGCATATCCGTTTCCACTGAAAACTTCTTCTTTCCACTTTTTATTCCCTACTTCATTGTAGTTAATCCAACCTGTAATATCCAGGTCAGTTGCGTCAGTAGCCGATTGAAAGTCTTCAGTCATCAATCGCTCCATTACCACAGGCTTATCTGTTTCATCTACATCGCAAGATGCTACTAACCCTAGGGTTAAAACAGACAATGTTACTTTTAAAAATCTTGTATTCATAGCCAATTTATTAGAAGTTTACGTAAAGATTCAAGAAATAGTTTCTACCAAACCCGTAGAAATACTTCGGACCGAAAGCTGGTGATCCATAAGCATTATCGGTTTGATAATCGGCGAAGTTTGCTTTTCTTGATTGTTCAAATCCTCCTGTTTTATAAATAAAATTGAAGGCATTGTTAATCGAAGCAAAGAAACCGATGGTTGTTTTGTCAATTCTCCATGATTTACCACCTGAAATATTTACAAGGGTAATATCACTTAACTTTTGTTGTTTTAATGCTTTAGCTACCGATTCTGAAGTCGCACCATCATAACTTAAACCTGTTGAAGGGTTGGTTACAAAGTTTTGTGTACGTGTAATATTCGATACTGAAATATAAGAATCCGATAAGTAGTTGATATCTGCACTAACCCACCAGAAGTGTGGATCACGGTATTCAATTTCCAAAGAAGCAGCCGATTGAGGCATACCCGCTTGACGGTAATTTTTCAAGAAAGCTGTTCCGTAATCTACAATTGGATAGGGATTTGTTGGAGTTGCTTGAGCATCATCATTTACGCGTAAATGTGGGTTGTTTGCATACAAATACTGCCCGTAAGTAGCTGCAGCAGTAGCTTTAATGGTTGAAGTAATTTGGTATTCTGCACCAAATTCTAAACCGATATTACGACGATCAACACCTGTTAGGATTTCAGAGATGAAGGCATCTTCATTACCGTCTGCATCGTCACCTGTAAATTCTCCGTAGTAGAAAGAGATATTGGTAGAGTTTTGAATTTTTGAAGCGAAAGCAGTCAAACGTGTTTTGAACTTCGGAGTACGAATGATATACGATACATCAGCACTTGCAATACGCTCACTTTGTAAATCTGGAGTGATGTTATTGTTGATACGTGCGTTCGAGAACGTGTTACGTAAATTTGGTGCTTTAGTAATGTAAGCTCCATTGATGTCAATAAATTGACGTCCTGTAATTTTATAGGTTAATCCCCCTTTGAATCCGAAGTTTTCAAACGATTTCTTTTGACTTTTACCGTATGAATTGTTCGCATAGATACCATTTCTGTAAAGACCGTCTCTTTGGTATTCGTGTTTTGAGAAACTTTGAGCCAAATAGAAATCTACTTTTTTATACGAAAACTTGAATTGTGTAAATGCTTCAATTACATCGGCATGTAATTTATAGTTGTATCCGTATTTATCACCTTCTTTCACTACACGATTTGGATTGTTCAAATCGGCTTGTTGTGCATCCCCTACATAGAAAGGATCCACATCTCTAAAGAACTGACCTCCTAATAAGTCCAACATGTTTTGGAAGTTGTGAGAAACCAAGTTACGGTACGTTACCCCACCGTTTAAACGAATGTTATCCGACAAATCGGAGAACAAAATAGAGTTGGCTGTAAATTGTTTATCATCGGTACGGTCTTCGTACAATGCATACAAACTACGTCCTGCTTCAGAAGAAGAATTCATATTTGCATAGTACATGGCGTTCCAATTGATTTGGCTGTTGTTCAAGAAATAATTCTTAGCAGCAGCTGCCAATGGGTTCGTTGTTTCTGTACCCACAGTAACATAATTCGCCGGATCGTTTAAATAATAACTAGGTAAATTACGGTAGTACGTTGGATCAGGGTTGTTGGCACCTTGATAATCCAAACGTGTATTTCCGATAGATCCGTATTGGTACGTTACGTTTGTATTTAATTTTGTCTTACTGTTGAATTTCCAGTAGTGACTTAACATTAAGATCGGTTCTAAAATGTCTTTATCGCGTGAGTTGCGTTTTCTTCCATCTTGCCATCCCCAATATGAATTGTATTGGTGACCCATTAAATTGATTACTTCTTGCGTATTTGGAGAAGATTTTCCACGAGTATTTTCTGCGTAGATACTTGTAAAATTCAACGAGTGTTTATCGTTGATACGTTTTTCAACAGAAACAAATACCGAATTTGCACCGTAATCTGTTCCTTCAAAATACCCTTCTTTCGCCCAACGACGTGAAGCCGAAATTACATAAGCCCAACCGTTTTTACCCATACCTGAAGCATGTGTTCCCATAGCTCTCCAACTGTAGTTGGTATTTGTTCCTGAGAACGAAATACGAGAACCTGGACGGTATAACGACGCGCGTGTATTGATTTCTTGCGTTCCTAAGATTCCCCCGAAAGTATAATCAGAAGGTGCTGAACCCATCGTAAACTCTTGGTTACGTGTAGCATCATTTAAACCTCCCCAGTTGCTCCATTGTGGACGACCGTCATATAATTTATTCATTACCACCCCATTAATCATGGTGTTGGCGTTTTCATTATCTAAACCTCTAATTCTAAAACGTGCTTGACCCCAGTTAAAGGCAGCCGTTTGTTGGAATGCATCACGTGAAGCTTGCAATAAACCTGCAGTACTTTCAGAACCCCCGTTATCATCACTTAAATCGTTATCTGTGATGGTAACTAAACTCAATTGTTGCTCTGCTGTAATGTCTTCTTCCATTACAATTAAACCAAGGTCAACTATTTTTCCATTGGTTACTTCAACAGATAACAATTGGTCTTTGTAACCTGCTGTTTTCAAAAGAACGATTTGTGCTCCTACTGGAACCGCTTTAAAGGTGAATACACCTTCTTTGTTTGTAACTTCAGTCAGCGCTGTATTCTGAACCGATACAACCACCTCAACTAAAGGACGTTGTGATTTAGCATCCACCACTTTACCTGTAATTCCGTTTTGGGCAAATCCCACAACCGCTTGCATTACAAACAAAAGACTAAGAACTAGTTTTCTCATAAAAAATTTAAATTGTTGAACTGATTTCCTGTCAAGTGTTAATAAAAACTTAACAGCCTACAAATGTACATCTTTTCATAATATTATTTACTTTTGGCGCGAAGTTTGTATGAAACTTTACGTTTACTTAATACGCTATCTGATGAAGATTAAAAATTTTATCGCCGCTTTTGTTGTGTTTTTCGCAATAAACAGCGCACAATCGCAAGACAAAAAATATATTGTGCATACGGTTGCCTTCTACAATTTTGAAAACTTGTTTGACACCATCAACCAAGCTAATAATGATGAGGAGTGGTTACCGAGCGGTGCCATGAACTGGACAAAACAGAAGTATCAGAAAAAACTTGACAATTTATCTCGTGTTATTGCTGAATTAGGAACCGGTGACAAGCAAGCGAATTCTCCGGTGCTTTTAGGAGCTTGTGAAATTGAAAACCGCGGGGTTTTGGAAGATTTGGTTAAACATCCAAAAATCGCCAATAAAGATTATGGAATTGTGCATTTTGACTCTCCTGACAAACGCGGAATCGACGTGGCGCTTTTGTATCAAAAAAAGCACTTCAAACCCACTAGTTATGTGAATATCCCTTTATACATCTACCGCAGTATGGAAGGTAAAGGGGATAAAGACAAAGACAAAGAAGAATCGGATGATAAAGTGGAAACCGACAATTCATCAGATCGTGTGTATACGCGTGACCAATTATTAGTCACTGGATTTTTAGACGGTGAAGAAGTAAACATCATTGTGAATCACTGGCCTTCTCGTTCAGGAGGTGAGAAAAAAAGTGCGCCATTCCGTGAAGCTGCAGGTGCTTTAAACCGAAAAATCATGGATTCTTTGGTGAAAATTAACCCCAATGCGAAAATCATTACCATGGGCGACTTAAATGATGGCTCTTATAACAAAAGTGTCAAAGTGATGATTGGCGCTAAATTGAAAAAAGAAGAATTGAAAAACGGAGGTGATATTTTTAATCCTTTCGAACAAATGTATAAGGATGGAAATGCAACCTTATTCCACCGTGATGCAGGTGATATTTTTGACCAAATTATGATTTCTAAAGGATTTATTGGTGATGACCGTTCCACTTTTAAATTTTGGAAAGCGGGAATTTACAACAAGCCCTTCCTGATACAAACTACAGGACAATACAAAGGATACCCACTGCGTAATTCCTCTACGGAACCTGGTTTTAGTGATCACTTTCCGGTCTACATTTACCTAGTAAAAGAAGTAAAATAAATGATAAAGGTCAGCTACGGCTGACTTTTTTATTTTGTACCTTTCGGCTTCTAAAATTATCGCACCATGGCAACTGCACACCCTTTTAATTTAAAACAGTGGATTGAAGACAACAAGCATTTGTTGCAACCTCCTGTAGCCAATAAAAACCTGTATGTAGATTCTGGAGATTATATTGTGATGATTGTAGGTGGGCCTAATGCGCGTAATGATTTTCATTATAATGAAACGGAAGAGTTGTTTTATCAACTAGAAGGAAACATCACGGTTTACATTCAGGAGGACGGCGAGAAAAAAGCCATGCCTTTAGGACCCGGTGATCTATTCTTACTTCCTGCCAAGGTGCCTCACTCCCCTTCCCGTACAGAAGGTTCGGTAGGTTTGGTGATCGAACGTAAACGCGAAAACCAAGGATACCGCGACGGACTCTTATGGTTTTGCAATACGTGTAACCACAAACTGCATGAAGTGTATTTTGAATTGCACAATATCGAAACCGACTTTATTCCGCATTTTAATCATTATTACGAATCGGAAGCGCTTCGCACTTGTTCACAATGTGGTACCGTAATGGAGACCAAACCGGGCTTTATTAAGAAATAATTAAGTCGGGACACCTTTATTTTAAACTTACCTTTGCATCAAATTTCCAACTATGGACGATTATTCGAGTTACCGAAAGTGTATTAACCTGGATTAACGTTTTCCTTATAAAACGTAATCCGAAACACGATTTTTTATGATTACGTTTTACAAAAACCACAACGGTTTAGTTCCCGCTTTATCTCATGAAGCCAATTGCTGGATCAACACCGTTTGCCCCACAACCCGTGACAAATCTTATTTATTGGACGAACTTCAAATTCCCGAAGACTTTTACAACGACATTGAAGATATTGACGAACGTCCGCGTATAGAGTTTGAACAAGGATGGTACTTGATTTTACTTCGTATTCCATTTAAAAGTTCCGACCCTAAATTGCCTTTTTCTACTGTTCCCCTCGGACTCATTTTTAACGAAACTACTTTTGTATCGGTTTGTTTTGAAGAAAACGAACTTTTACCCGATTTTATAGCTTACACCCAACGCAAGCAATTGTCGATAGAAAATCCATTTGATTTGGTTTTAAAACTCTTGCTTTCTTCCAGTGTTTGGTTTTTGAAATATTTGAAACAAATCAATCAAAGCATCAAGCTTGCCGAAAACAACTTGGAACAATCCATTCGCAATGAAGATTTACAAACCTTGTTGCAGTTGGAAAAATGTTTGGTGTATTTTATTACATCCATAAAAGGAAACGACAACGTCTTTCGCCGCATCAAAAAAATCAAAGACCAACAAGCCCACTTTGATCAAGAGTTATTAGAAGATGTGGATATTGAATTGCGCCAAGCCGAAGAAATGGCCAATATTTATAGTAATATTCTTGCGGGTATGATGGATGCGTATGCCTCGGTGATTTCCAACAACCTCAACGTGATTATGAAACGCCTTACTTCGATTTCAATCATATTGATGATTCCTACGGTTGTAGCGAGTTTTTATGGAATGAATGTGCCGAATAGTTTGGAACAAAACCCTTATGGGTTGGTGCTATTGGTTTTGATTTCAGGATTGATTTCGACGATGGGTGTATACCTCTTTAAAAAGAAAAATTTCTTCTAAAAAGAAATTCGACGAATGTCCTAGAATAACTTTAGAAAATAAAATATATTTGAGCCCAACAAACAAACCAGAATTTATGTCAACAATTGCACAACAATTCGGTATGACCGAAGCATTGGAAATCTTAGGAATTAAAGCTGTTAACGAAGGAACATCTACAGGAAACAACTGGTTTTCAGGAGGTGAATTAATCGAAAGTTACTCCCCTGTTGACGGTCAATTAATTGCCAAAGTAAAAGCGTCTACTGAAGCAGATTATGAAAAAGTAATGCAATCGGCAACGGAAGCGTTCAAAACCTTCCGTTTAATGCCTGCTCCAAAACGCGGAGAAATTGTGCGTCAGTTTGGAGAAAAATTGCGTCAATATAAAGAGCCTCTTGGAAAATTGGTTTCTTACGAAATGGGAAAATCGTACCAAGAAGGTTTGGGTGAAGTTCAAGAAATGATTGACATCTGTGACTTTGCCGTAGGTTTATCCCGTCAATTACACGGTTTAACCATGCACTCGGAACGTCCTTCACACCGTATGTATGAACAATACCATCCACTAGGTGTTGTAGGTATCATTTCTGCCTTCAACTTCCCAGTAGCGGTTTGGTCGTGGAATACAGCTTTAGCTTGGATTTGTGGTGACGTTTGTGTGTGGAAACCTTCTGAAAAAACACCATTATGTGGTGTCGCTTGTCAAAACATCATTGCAGAAGTACTGCGTGAAAACAACTTACCCGAAGGAATTTCTTGTTTGATCAATGGCGATTACAAAATCGGTCAATTATTAAACCGTGATACGCGAGTGCCTTTGGTTTCGGCTACGGGTTCGACCCGTATGGGTAAAATTGTAGCCCAAGAAGTAGCAGCGCGTTTAGGTCGTTCTTTATTGGAATTAGGTGGAAACAATGCGATTATTGTAACACCCGATGCTGATATTAAAATGACGGTTATTGGTGCGGTATTTGGCGCGGTAGGAACTGCAGGTCAGCGCTGTACTTCAACCCGTCGATTAATCATCCACGAAAGTATTTATGATAAAGTAAAAGATGCTGTTGTAGCGGCTTATGGACAATTACGTATTGGTAATCCTTTGGATCAAAACAATCACGTGGGTCCGCTTATCGATACGCATGCCGTAGAATTATA
Source organism: Bacteroidota bacterium (assembly GCA_039798185.1). Taxonomy (GTDB): domain Bacteria; phylum Bacteroidota; class Bacteroidia; order Flavobacteriales; family Flavobacteriaceae; genus Flavobacterium. The sequence goes on along the minus strand of JBDKGM010000023.1, from coordinate 12,880 downwards.
CAACAAAGCCTTGACGCAAGTTGTTGCTGAAGGTGGTAAAATTTTGGTGGAAGGCGGTGTCCTTTCCGGCGAAGGTTACGAAAGTGGTTGTTATGTGAAGCCTGCTATTGCTGAGGCGAAAAACGACTTTGCTATTGTACAACACGAAACGTTTGCACCAGTATTGTATTTATTGAAATACAGCGGTGACGTAACTGAAGCGATCGAAATCCAAAACGGTGTTGCCCAAGGTTTATCATCGGCGATTATGACGAATAACTTACGCGAGGCTGAAGCATTCTTATCGGCTGCTGGATCTGACTGTGGAATTGCGAATGTAAATATCGGTACATCGGGTGCTGAAATTGGTGGTGCTTTTGGTGGTGAAAAAGAAACTGGAGGTGGCCGTGAATCAGGATCGGATGCCTGGAAAGTGTATATGCGTCGTCAAACCAATACCATCAACTATTCTACGAGTTTGCCTTTGGCACAAGGAATCAAGTTTGATTTATAATATCTTTTTTAGAGAAAAGAAGAAAGAAGAAAGAAGAAAGAAGAAAGAAGAAAGAAGAAAGAAGAAAGAAGAAAGAAAAGCGTCCTGATTAAATGGGACGCTTTTTTTAGTTATTGAAAATATTATTTCGTTTTCTTCACATATTGGGTGAGAATCACGATGTGTTGTCCTTCTACCCGACCTTCAATTTGTTCGGCGTTGTCCCAAACTAATTTAATGTTGTGAACCGCAGCTCCGCGTTTGGCAGTAAAATTGGCTCCTTTCACGTCCAAATCTTTGATTAACACAACCGAATCGCCATCGTTAAGAATATTTCCATTGCAATCTTTGTGAATGATTTTGCCTTCATCTTCCTCGCCTTCACCGGTAGCTTTTGCCCATTCTAAGGCTTCTTCATCCAGGTACATCATTTCGAGTAAATCGTGGTTTTTCAAGCGTGCCAACATACGCCAAGAAACGATTTGTACCGGCAGGTGTTCATTCCACATACTATCGCTTAAACCCCGCCAATCGTTAGGATCAGTTGATTCTGGGTTGTCGATTTGATCTTTTAATTTTTTAGAAATAAGAATACAATTTTCTAAACTTTCTGTAGTTTTTGGTGCTACGGTATAGACCACTAAGTCTTCAGTAGCTCCACTAATTTCGCACACCGCACCACTACGGTCGTGCAATTTTTTTTCAAAAGGTGTCATAATTTAGGTTTGGTTTTATTACAAATTGAAAGAAGCTCCAATTGTAAACATAAATTGATTGTTGTAGTGCTCATACCCAATCACATCGGAATCGTAACGCGATAATGGTGCGCTAAATTCTGTAAACAGTCCAAATCCATTCGTAAAGAAATAGCGTGTGCCTAAGTGTCCACCAAAGTTGCGCAACCCTAAACTTAATCCGGGATAGACATCCCATTTTTTATCTAAATTGAATACATTTCCAATATTGGCATTAAAACGTAAACGCACATCGGCACGGTCTTCAAAGCGGGGTTTGAAATTCAAGTAGCGATTTGCATTTAAAATATAATTGGTACCCAAACCAATCGATATATTTTCACCAATGCCAAAATCAGCAATTACAGCAATTCCGTTACCTCCATCTTGGAATGTAGCCCCTACTTGACCTTTTACATCACCTTTCCCTTTAAAGGCTTGTGCATTACCCACCCATCCGGCAAGAAATGCGAGTACAAGAATCATACGTTTCATACTATGCAGTTTTAAATTCGGAACAAAGATACTAATTCAGCCCAAATGAGGCGGAAATCCTGTTAATTTCTCCCTTTTTCTGTAGGATATAAACTAGGTAAAGGTTCGCTTTGCCAGAAGTTTTTAGTGTCCACATCCAAAATCGTTAGCGGTCCTGAAAATCCGGCACCTGTGTCGACATTCCAAATTCCTGCTTTATGGACGGGTGTGGTCTGACCGATTTTAGTTACGGGTGTGTGACCAATATAAATTTCGGCATACAGATTCAACCGCCGAGGATAGAAAACACTTTCCTTGGATAAATCTTCAGGCAAAGCCAATGCGGTTTCCCACAGTGTTCGATCCCAATAAAACAACCGAGGATAATATTCGTAATCAATCCCATTCATATTGGTAAAACCCGCATGGATAAATAATCGATTTTGATCGTCTAAATAATAATCCTGCAAACTTTTTAAAAAGGCAATATGGGCTTGTTTTTGACTTTCAGAAACCTTGGCATAGGCCAAAACTGTGGCTTCTCCGCCGTGTTTGTACCATTGGGTTTCATCAATATTTTCGTGGCGTTGGGCTAACCAATTCAAGAGTAATTCATCGTGATTACCCCGAATAAATATACAATGTTGATGGTGTTGGAGTTCGATTAAAAAATCCAATACTTCGGGCGACTGACTCCAGCCATCGACATAATCGCCTAAAAAAATCAAGGTGTCTTGCGGTTGAATAGCGGCGCGTTCTAAAACCTGGTGTACCGCTCGCAAACCGCCGTGTATATCGCCTATAACTAAGGTTCTACTCATGAATCTTTATTGTATTTAACTTTTCGCAACACCCGCATAGCTTCTTTGAAGTTGGTGTATACTTCTGAGCGACGGGTTTGCTTGAACAGAGGTTTGGCATCGATTAATTTTTGCTTGGCCTCTTCAAAACCATTTAAAAAACATAGCATCAGGGTGTACGGTAAATTTTCTAAGTCCCGAAATTCACGCTCAGATAATTCGAGTCCCTTTTGCATTTTTGCCAACAAAGATAAGCCAGCATTGTAAATATGAAACAACATTTTGCGGTTGTATTGCGGTGGCTCAAACAGCATTTGGGTTTCAATTTTATAATAACCATTATCGAAAAACATCAGTTTTTGTTGTTCCAATGGATAATAACTGGTTTTATCATTTAAGCCTAATGGCACATATTCAGTAATGGTAAACGAACTTTCATCGAAGGTAATCGTGACTACATCTTGAGCCGAATAAAACAGTTTAATTTGTTCGTTCACCAACTCAATGTCGACACGGGAAAGAAACTGTTTATCTCTAATTTTTTTGGGATTCCCTGACCAGCAGATAACAAACAACTCCCGAAAAACTTTATAATGCGATGGCATGTCTTTGTGCCGATTGTTCACAAAATCAATAACGCTATCCAAAGTATGGGCAATGCTGTTTCGGGCATTATTTTCAATACTTAAAACCGTTTCTATATTCTGTTTGGAATAGGGAATTTTATCTTCGGTAGGCGTTGAATTACTACCTATTCGAATAAAACTCGTTTGTGCGGGTATGGTATGAATCCCTTTTTTAAAAAAGGAAGGTTTTGATTTGGGACGAATGGTGACCAAACCGACCACGCGATCCTTTGGCAAATTGGGAAATGGAACATTCTCGTATTGAATTTTGGGCGGATTTTCCAAAAAAGCGTTGACTAAATTTTGGATATGACTGTCGTCAAAAAAATCATCGCCAATTATTTCATTGGACTCATCCTCTACCCCCACTACAATATAGGAATTATTGGAAGGATTGGAATTGGATAACGCGCAAATGTGTTTTAAAAACTTGGCTTTCCCTTCTTTGGTGTGCAGGTTTAACTGTCGTTTTTTGTCATAGAAACTACTCTCATCGTTGTGAGCGAGTAAATTCCGAATCAAAAGACGTTTGTTAATCATTAAACTGAATTACTGAATACTGAACACTGAACACTGATTACTGAACACTGATTACTGTACACTGATCACGGTACCTTATTCCCCATACTTTCCGTCCAAATAGCAAACCAATCCAAATCGGTCAACGGCAATTCAACCGCTTTCATTAATTGTTGGATACGCGCAATATTTACGGTTCCCGCTACAGGGATAACGCCTGCAGGATGTTTTAATACCCAAGCCAACAACAACGTATCTGAACCGACTTCATATTTTTCAACCAATTGCACCAAGAGTTTTTTCAAGCGTCGGGTTTGTTCAATATCTTCACGAAAAACCGTACCCAATGGGTTCCACGACATAGGGGTAATGTTGTGAACTTGCATATAATCCAAACTTCCGTCTAACATGGGTTGGAAATGCGTTGCTGAAAACTGAATTTGATTGTAATGCACTTCCGTGCGTTGGCGAATCAATTCTGTTTGGGACGAAGTAAAGTTGGACAAACCAAAATCACGAATTTTACCTTGCGCTTTTAATTGGTCAACAGCGGCTGCAATTTCGTCGGCTTGCATCAGCGGACTTGGACGGTGCAACAAAAGCACATCCAGATAGTCGGTTTGCAAGTTCTTTAAAGAATTTTCGACACTCCAAATAATGTATTCTTTTGAATAATCGTAGTGCTTTATGGTGTTAGGCCGGCCTTCGGTATGCTGAATACCACATTTTGAAATCAACTGAATACTGTCGCGGGTTAAGCCACTGGCGCGAAATCCGTGTCCAAATTCGGCTTCTGTGGTATAGCCACCATAGATATCCGCATGATCAAACGTTGTGATTTTATGTTCGACACAAATGCGAATCAAATGTGCCATTTCCGAAGTGCTCAGTTTTTTATCCCAAGCGCCCCAGTTCATGGTTCCTGCAACCACTGGAGAGAGCATAGTATTTTTCATGGTAACTTAAAAGTCTAAAATTACTAAAACGAAATCATAAAACCTCCTTAAATACCGATTATTTGGGCAACATTTAACGCTCTGTTAACACCGCACTGGAGATTAAATTTTCAACTTTGAATTGTTAAAATTTTAATTTTATATTCGCAAAAAAATAGGATTTATGGAAGAAAATGCTACGGCTTTAGATATTAGAGCAATTAATGAAAAAATTGAGCGTGAAAGCGCCTTCATTGATTTGCTTTCCATGGAGATGAACAAAGTCATTGTGGGGCAGAAACACATGGTGGAACGCCTGATGATTGGATTACTCGGACAAGGACATATTCTATTGGAAGGTGTGCCTGGTTTGGCCAAAACATTAGCCATCAATACCCTTTCCAAAGCGGTGCATGGTTCGTTTAGCCGTATTCAATTTACCCCCGATTTACTTCCAGCCGATGTGGTGGGTACGATGATTTACAACATCAAACAAAACGAATTCACCATAAAAAAAGGTCCTATTTTCGCGAACTTCGTTTTAGCCGATGAAATCAACCGTGCTCCTGCCAAAGTACAATCGGCACTTTTGGAAGCGATGCAAGAAAAGCAAGTGACCATTGGTGAAACTACTTTTAAATTGGACAAACCGTTTTTGGTATTGGCTACCCAAAACCCCATTGAACAAGAAGGAACCTATCCACTTCCCGAAGCGCAAGTGGACCGTTTTATGTTGAAAACGGTAATTGACTACCCTAAAATGGATGAAGAGCGTTTGGTGATTCGTCAAAATTTAAAAGGAAGTTATGAAGAAGTGCGTCCTGTAATTTCCATCGAACAAATTTTGCGTGCGCAAGAAGCGGTTCGTGAAGTATACATGGATGAGAAAATTGAAAAATACATCCTCGATATCATTTTTGCTACCCGATATCCTGAAAAATACCGTTTGGAAAGCTTGAAGCCGTTAATCGGATTTGGAGCATCTCCTCGGGGAAGTATCAATTTGGCCACTGCGGCAAAATGTTACGCTTTCATCAAACGTCGTGGGTATGTTATTCCCGAAGACGTTCGTGCCGTGGTACATGATGTATTGCGTCACCGAATTGGAGTTACGTATGAAGCCGAAGCGGAAAATATTACCTCGGTTGACATTATCAATAAGATTGTAAACGAAATCGAAGTGCCTTAATTCAGTGAACAGTTTTCAGTAACAGTTTTCAGTTTAGTAACTAAACTTGATGGTGATTATTGACTTGCGACTTCATTGACTTACGACTCCAAATCCATGGATACCAAAGAAATTTTAAAAAAAGTTCGGAAAATCGAAATCAAAACCCGAAGATTGAGTGATCATATCTTCTCGGGGGAATACCACACGTCGTTCAAAGGTCGTGGGATGACGTTTTCAGAAGTGCGCCAATACCAATTTGGGGACGATGTGCGTTCCATTGATTGGAATGTGACGGCACGCTACAACGAACCCTATGTCAAGGTTTTTGAAGAAGAACGGGAATTGACCATGATGCTGATGGTAGACGTTTCGGGCTCTGAAAATTTTGGTACTCAAAAGCAATTAAAAAAAGAAATCGTTACTGAAATTGCGGCAACTTTGGCTTTTTCTGCTACACAGAACAATGATAAAATTGGGTTGATTTTATTCACGGATCAAATCGAATTATACATTCCGCCCAAAAAAGGAAAATCACACGTTTTGCGTATCATTCGCGAATTGATCGAATTTCAACCGCAACATAAAAAAACGCATTTGGGTCAGGCTTTACAATTCCTTTCGGCAACACAAAAGAAAAAAGCCATCGTTTTTGTAATCTCTGATTTTATTTGTCCTGATGATTACGAAAAAACCCTAAAAATCGCAAGCAAAAAACATGATTTGACTGGATTTCGTGTGTATGATCATCGTGAAGAGCGCTTACCTAACGTTGGTATTTTGGAAATGACCGATGCTGAATCTGGCGCTCAAGTTACGGTAGACACACGTTCGTCTAAAGTTCGTCAAAACTACGAAAGTCAGTATGCCAAGCAGGTTCAATTTTTTCGAGAAGTTTTTTCAAAATGCGGCGCAGGAACAGTTCAAACCCGAGTAGATGAAAGTTATGTAACCCGCCTTTTAGGCTATTTTAAAGCACGTGCATAGTATGAAGTGGAGCGGTTATTTAGCAATTGTTTTATCGTTTTGGGGGATGTGGGTCCAAGCCCAACAAGTGACTGCTACGGTGGATTCGGTGAAGAAAAAAATTGGCGCTGAATTCAAACTCACTTTGAAAACAGACGTACGTCAAAAAGATAAAGTTATTTTTCCGGGTGGAACTACTTTTGGCGCCTTGGAGGTTTTGGAATCTTATCCAGTTGACACTGTAGTGAAAAATGGCCATTGGGAATTAACCAAAAAATACGGTGTCACACAATTTGACAGTGGCCACTATACACTTCCGAAATTACCCGTGAAAATCAACCAATCGGTAGTTTATTCTAACCCATTAAAAGTGGAAGTAGCCGATGTAAAAGTCGATACATTAAAGCAAAAAATGTATGACATTAAAGGAATTACGGCAGTTCCAGCAGTTTATTCCTTTCCTTGGCTTTGGATAATTACGCTTCTTGGTTTAGTATTATCTATCGTTCTTTATTTAAAATTCAAAAAAAGAACAACGCTTTCACCCACTGAAAATGCGGATAAAAAGTTACCTCCTATTGAAAAAGCTACCCTGATGTTACAGGAGTTAGATGCCCAAAATTGGGTTGAAAAAGGAGAAATTAAATTATTTTATTCCAAATTAACTGCGATTGTCCGCACTTATATAGAAGAGGAAATTGAAGTTCCGGCTATGGAACGCACGACATCAGAATTGATTGCTACATTGCGTGAAGTGAGTTTGAACAAGCATTTGGAGTTGTCTGCTGATACTTTACAAAATTTGGAACAGGTTTTACGTCAGGCCGATTTGGTAAAATTTGCCAAAGAACAACCGGGCTTGTCTACTATTGAAGCGGATAAAAAACGAATTTCAAAAACCATTGTTACCATCCACGAAGCGTTACCAGAAGAATCGGAAGTTACCGATGAATTGGAAGCTTGGAATGAACAACAACGGGAATTGGCTCGTCTGAAAAAAGAAAAGAAACAAAGAGAACGTCGTCTATTATATACCGGTTTAATTACTTTTTGGGTTCTTGCAGTAGCCGTAGGAGCTGTTTTTGTAATTTATGGTTATGACAATGTAAAAGATTATGTTTTGGGCAATCCTACCCGCGAGTTGTATGAAGGGCAATGGATAAAAAGTGCCTACGGAGATCCCAATGTAGAATTGGAGACTCCAAGTGTACTTACCCGAGTTGACAAAGATAAATTACCCAAAAACACCTACGCTGTAGTTAAAGACATGCGTATGTTTACGAGCGGAACCTTGCATGATCCTTTTTATGTAGCGGTTTCTACCAATTACTACAAAACCAATTTGGATGCCTATTATGACAAAAATGTCCAAGGTATTGATTACAACAAAGTCTTAGACGGCATTGTCAAAACATGGGAGGCACAAGGCGCACGAAATATTTTGTACAAATCGGATGGAGACTTCGAACTGGAAAACGGAATTAAAGGTACACGCGCTTACGGCACTATGACCGTTGAAAATAAAGCTGATGGCACCACACATCGCATGTATTATGAAATTTTCCTATTCAACCAAAATGGCGGATTACAACAAGTGGCTGTCAGTTATGAAGATGGAGATAGCTATGGAAAGAAAATAATGAACCGAATTATCAATTCGATTAAACTCCAAATCTTTAATTTGAATGGATAAGTTTTCTTTTTTACATCCGCAGTTTCTACTACTGCTTGCGCTATTGCCTCTTGTTGGTTTTTGGCTTTATAAAAACCGAAATCAGCAATCTGCAACGGTGACGATGAGTTCGACCCAAGGTTTGGCCGCAACAGCAACTTGGCTTACTCGTTTTAAGCCGTATTTGTTGGTATTGCGTTTACTCGCTTTGGCCTTATTAATTGTCGCTTTGGCACGACCCCGTTCGGTTGATATTAGTAATCAAACCAAAACATCGCGCGGAATCGACATTGTTATGGCAATTGACTTGTCGAGTAGTATGTTGGCCAAAGATTTGAATCCGAATCGCATGGAAGCCTTAAAATCAGTAGCCTCGCAATTTGTTGATGACCGACCCAATGACCGCATCGGGGTGGTTGTTTATGCTGGTGAAGCGTATACCAAAATCCCAGTGACAACGGATAAAGCCTTGATAAAACAAGTAATTAGCGAACTAAATTACGATCCAACGGTTAATGATGGAACGGCTATTGGAATGGGATTGGCAACTGCTGTAAACCGTTTAAAAGAAAGTAAAGCAAAGAGTCGAGTTATCATTTTGTTGACAGATGGGGTAAATAATGCAGGATTTATCGAACCCGAAACGGCAGCCGATCTCGCCAATGAATATGGTATAAAAGTGTACACTATAGGTTTAGGCTCCAATGGAATGGCTTTGTTTCCAGTAGGTATTAATCCTGATGGAAGTTTAGCATTTCAAAATTTACCCGTACAAATTGACGAAGGATTAATGAAGTCCATTGCCAAAAAAACACATGGGAAATATTTTCGCGCAACAAGCAATAGTCGTTTAGAGGAAATTTACTCGGAAATCAACCAAATGGAAACGACCGAAATAGAGGAATTAAAATATTATGATTACGATGAAAAATACCGCCCCTTTGTATTGTTGGCATTATTACTCATTGTAATCGAAGTGAGTTTACGTCAAACCGTTTACCGTTCAATTGTTTAAACATGTACGAATTAGAGTCTAAATTTTATTTTTATGGATTGCTACTCGTTCCTTTATTGTTGGGAATGTGGTGGACAGCTCGTAGGTGGAGACGAAAAAAAGAACGTGAGTTTGCGGCCCCTGAATTATTGGCGTATTTGAGTCCGGAGCGCTCGCCATTTAAATCCAATTTGAAGTTCTTTTTGGTATTGTTTGGTGTTGTATTTCTAATTATTGGCTTAGTTAATCCAAAAATTGGAACCAAGGTTGAGAAAGTCAAAAGTCGCGGCGTCGATATCGTATTTGCTATTGATGTTTCCAAAAGTATGTTGGCAACCGATGTAGCTCCTAATCGATTAGAAAAAAGCAAACAAATTGTTTCGCAATTAATCAATCAATTGGGAGGTGACCGAATTGGAATAATTGCTTATTCGGGCAATGCTTTTCCCGTTTTACCGATGACTTCAGATTATGCTGTAGCCAAGATGTTTTTGCAAAGCATGAGTCCGGAAATGATTTCAGCTCAAGGAACATCTATTGATCAGGCCATTCAATTGGCAGCCAATCGCTATTTTTCAGCCAAAGATAAAAGCAATAAAATTTTGGTAATTCTATCCGATGGAGAAGACCACTCCAATCAAGCGGTAGCTGCTGCAGAATTAGCCAATGAAGTAAAAATGCGAATTCTTACAGTTGGTGTTGGTACTGAAAATGGTGGCCCCATAAAAATCAATGAAAATGGAACTACCAGCTATCTTCGGGATAAAAACGGCTTAGTTGTTATTACGAAACGCAACAGTAAAGTACTGGAAGAAGTAGCTCAAACTGGAAATGGTGGCTATGTCGATGGAAATTCGACAAAAGCGGTTGTTGATTATGTGAAAAACACCATCAATTCTACTGAAAAAACAGAATTAGGATCTGCCTTGATGGCCGACTTTCAATCGCAATTTCAATGGTTTTTGGGAATTGGTTTAATCCTCTTATTTTTGGATGTTGTATTACGGGAACGCAAAACCCAATGGCTTGGTAAAATGAACTTATTCAATGAAAAAGATGAGGTACGTTAGTTGTTTATTTCTATTTTGGATAGGTTGTATTTCTTGTGTATCTGCACAGGAAAACAAAGCTGCATTACCTGAAGGCAATAGCCAATTTGAAGCTAAAAAATATGCTGCTGCAGAATCCAATTACCGTGTTGCCTCTGCAACGAATAAAAAACAAGAAAGTACGGCTGAATATAATTTAGGTACAGCTATTTATAAACAAAACCAGGCGGGTGAAGCTAAATTTAAGTTCTTAAAAGCCGCTGAAAAAGCCACTACTAAACCTGAAAAACATAAAGCGTATCATAATTTGGGCAATGCTTTAATGCTTGAGAAAAAATATGATTTAGCGGAACAGGCTTATAAAAATGCCTTGCGCAACAATCCAAGTGATGAGGAAACACGGTATAATTATGCTTTAGCAAAAAAGAAAAACAAAGAAAATCCGCCGCCACAAGACGGAGGAAAAAAGAAAGACGACAAAAGCAAAGAGAAAGAGAAAAATCAACGTCCAGACGATTCGAAAGGCGATCAGGAAGATCAACGTAAAAAACCAGAAAATAATCCGAAAAATAGTGGCGGACCCGAAAAACAACCGGATCCCCAACCCCGTCCCAGCGGACAAAACAAACAACGTATTGATAATTTATTAGACGCTGTCAATAACGAAGAGAAAAAAGTACAGTTAAAACGAAAAGATAAAGATGCCCAAGCAAGTCCGGAAAGACCGGAGAAAGATTGGTAATTGGAATGAAACGTATGAGACAACTGTTAATCGTTTGCTTAACCTTGTTAATGGTACAAGCATCGGCTCAAATTAAAATTGAAGCTGCTGCTAGTAAAACCTCATTGCCGTTGCATGAAAAACTACGGGTAGATTTTACCATCAATGCTGATGGGGATAATTTTGTTCCGCCTGATTTTGAGGAAAGCGGATTTACGGTCTATTCGGGGCCAGTTCAATCTATTCGAGAATTATGGGTTAACGGTCGAGGAACCTTTAATAAAACCTACACGTATTTACTGGTTCCTGAAAAAAAAGGAACCCTAATTCTTAAACCAGCAATTATTGAATTTAATAACCGTATCTACCGTTCCAATGCGTTAAAAATTACGGTCACGGATGCCGTAGATCCTTCCAAAGATCCGGCAAACATGCCTGTGGCTACCAATTCCAATATGTATTTGGTAACCGAAGTATCCAATTCAAATCCGTTTGTCAACGAACCCATAACGGTTATTCAAAAATTGTATTTCAATTACAATACTGACATTAATGATGTTCGCGATATTCAAAAACCGCACTACAATGATTTCTGGAGTCAAGAGATTGAAACCTCTAGTTTTGAGCCAGAACAAACGGTCTTTAGAGGTCATCGTTGTTTATCTGTAATCTTAAAAAAAGCGGTGGTCTATCCACAAAAAGCAGGTAAATTAGTCATAGACCCTTATATTTTAGAAGTAGATTGTAGCATTCCTACGGGTCGGATGACCATATTTAATCAATTGATCACGCGCGATATCAGTCAGCGCTTAAAATCATCTGGAAAAGCAATTCAAGTTAAAGCGCTTCCAGAATCCGGAAAAACGGCTGAATTTACTGGAGCGGTTGGTGATTTTACCTTTGAAGTCATTCCTTCTAAAAAAACGTTGAAATTTGGTGAATCGTTAGATGTAACCTTGAAAGTAAGTGGAGAAGGAAACTTAAAATTGTTTCAAATTCCGCGATTGGAATTGTCCAATCAATGGGAAGTTTATGATCCCGAACATGTCGAAAAAGTAAGTACACCCATTTCTGGCATGATCGGTTCTATCGCAGATCGATATACTTTGGTGCCTCAAAGCAAAGGTACATTTGTGATACCCGAACTTAGTTTCCGTTATTTTGATCCAAAAACAAAAGCTTTTAAAGTAAAAACGAGTCCGTCCATCACCATTACTGTTGAAGATGGCCCTGGCATTCCTGCGGGTGGAAACGCGAGTAAAACGGGTAAGAAACAAGCGGAACAAGCTGTTTTTGAAAACATCAAATCAACCTCCAATTGGGTGGCGCGCGACGCCTCTGATTTTTTAGGATCTACGTTGTATTATCTTTTGTTGCTTTTGCCATTTTTAGGAATTCCGTTGGTGATACTGTATCGCAAACGTAAGGAAACACAAGAAGCGGATGTGGAAGGAAATAAAATCAAACGCACAAATGCACTGGCGAAACAGTACTTGTGGGAAGCGCAACAGAATCTTGCACAAAAAGAACCTTTTTATGTTGCTTTAGAAAAAGCATTACATAATTTCTTGAAAGCCAAATTACGATTAGAAACTTCAGAAATGAGTAAAGAAACGATTCGTAATTTGATGAAAGAAAAAGGCGCAGACACTATTACTGTTGCCGCATTTATCAAATTGATTGAGAATTGCGAATTTGCGCGTTATGCACCCTCTTCGGCGGCAGCAATTCAAACTGATTATGATACGGC
>JBDKGM010000022.1:0-44675 GCA_039798185.1 Bacteroidota bacterium | reverse complement strand
GCTTTTCGCTCCTCCATTTGTTTTTGACGTTCAGACATTTCAGGATTGTCTGCAATCATATCCTCTTTTCGTTCTTTTTCTTCTTCCTCTTTAATTTGCTTTTTAGACATTTGTTGACGTCTTTCAGCACGAGTAAGTACACTTATTACTCGATCACTTAAATCGTGTTTTTTTGCAGCAAATAAAATAGTGATATCCGAAGATTTGTCAAAAACATAATCAAATTTACGTGCTTCGGCTAAATCTTGAACCGCATTGAAAACTTGATCTTGTATCGGTTTAACTAAAGTTGCTTTTTGTACCACTAAGTCACCATTCGGACCAAAACGTTTTTGTTGGTAGTCAATTAACTCTTTTTCTTGAAAAGCGATTTCTTCTTCACGTTCTTCAATAAGCTCTTTTGTTAATAACACGCGTTCGGTTTTCAAAGCTTCTTTTAGTTTGGCAATATCATTTTTCTTGGTTTCAATTTCTTGCTTCCATTTTTCTGCCTTTTGATCCAATTGATTTTTAGCTTCAGCGTAGGCTGGTACTTTATCCAAGATATATTCCATGTCGATATATCCAATTTTGATGCCTCTTGACTGTGCAAAAACTGTCGAAGTGGTGGATAGTAGAAGTAAGAAAAAGAATGTCAGCTGTTTTTTCATAAACCTTTAAATTGGTAATGCCTAAGCAAATATACTAAAATTGTTGTCCAATAATAAAATGCGTTTGCCAACCACCTTTTTGTGTGGTACCAGGAATATAATCAAATCCATTTGCAAAGTCAATTCCCAATAATCCAAAGGCAGGCATGAAAACTCGAACCCCAAATCCGGCAGAACGCTGTAATAAGAACGGATTATAGTTCTTAAAATTGTCATAAGACGCTCCAGCTTCTAAAAAGGTTAAGGCATAAATCGAAGCAGCTGCTTTTAAAGTAATTGGATAACGTAACTCTAACGTGAATTTATTATAAATCGTACCACCATTTACAGAAGATAAAGATTGGTTAGGATAACCGCGTAACTGAATCATTTCTCGTCCATCTAGAGAGAAATTCGCCAAACCATCACCACCTACATAAAAACGTTCAAACGGTACCACATCACGAGCAGAGTTGTATGCACCTAGGAAACCAAACTCGGTTAAGCTACGTAAAACCAAATTTCCTTGTAAACGAGTGTAGGCATCAGCTCGGAATTTCACTTTATAATATTCCAACCAATTGTAGCGTTTTTGATCGTATTTAGATTGATCCAAATCAGCATCTTGGTAGTTGTCCACTTTTTCGTAATATCCATTTACTAATTTCACGTAATCACCAACTTGTGGTGGATTCACGCCTGGATCAGGATTTGGATTAACAGGTAAAGTAGTGGTGTATTTTAATTTGTATTCCGCTTGATTTTTTAAGGCATTGTAGTCAACTCCATTGATTAATGAATACGGGGGAGAGAATTTGGTAGTTAAACTAAATTCAGCACCACGCGTAGGATAGATTGGGTTAATCGCTTTGTTATTGCGGGTTAAACCAATGCTAATTCCGAAGTTACGAGAACTACCATTACCAAATTTAAATAATCCCGTGTTGTAGTTGTTTAAGTTATAATATTGAAAACTTAAGTTACCCGATAACACAAAGTAATCATCCGGAATTGTTAAACGTTTAGCCAAACCAATAGAGGCAGAGGTAATGTCAAAACTTCTTGATTTGTCAATACTACTATAGGAACCAGTATATAGATATTGTTTACTTTGGGAAATGGAAGCTGAGAAACTCACCGGTTTTTTCCCGCCAAACCAAGGTTCAGAAAAGGAAAAACTGTAGGTTCTGAAGAAAGTACTTGCTTGTAATCGTAAAGCTAACTTTTGGCCATCACCCATGGGAAGTGGCTTATACGCTTCTTTTTTGAAAATATTCTTTATCGAAAAATTATTAAAAGAAAGTCCGAGCGTTCCAATAAATCCACCACCGCCATAACCACCTTGTAGTTCGATCTGACTCGATCCTTTTTCAACCAAATTATATTCAATATCTACAGTTCCAGCCGTAGGGTCTACATTTTTAAATTTAGGATCAATAGCTTCTGGGTCAAAAAAGCCCAATTGTCCAATCTCACGAACGGTACGAACCAAGTCTTCTTTGCTGTACTTTTCTCCGGGTTTAGTGCGTAATTCACGATAGATTACCTTGTCGTTTGTTTTGTCATTTCCAACTACCGTAATTTTGTTAAAATAAGCTACAGGTCCTTCAATTACACGGATTTCAAAATCGATAGAATCTTTTTCGGTTTTAACTTCAACCGCATTAATTTGTGAAAAAAGATAACCGTTGTTTTGGTATAAATTGGTGATGTCTTCACCGTCGGGTTTCGATTTGTCTGCTATTCGTTTTTCAAGTAGCACGCCATTATAAGTATCACCTTTTTTAATACTCAATAAACTCGATAAAACTTGATCAGAATACACTGAATTTCCTAAGAATTTAATGTTTCCAAAGTAATATTTCCGACCTTCTTCCACACGAATTTTTAAAGCTAACTTTTGCTTCTTTTCATTGAGCCAAATGGTGTCCGAAACAATGCGAGCATCGCGGTATCCTTTCTCTTTGTATTTGTCAATGATTTTAGTTAAGTCTTCGTTGTATTTGCTTTGGATGAATTTAGAGGCTTTGAAAACACGAATCGGATTCTTCTGTTTCGTGTTTTTCATTGCTTTACGCAACTTCGCATCCGAAAATTTTTCATTACCGTCAAAAGTGATGCTGGCAATTTTTATTTTATCCCCTTTGTTGATGCCCACCAACATGTTTACTTGGTTGGAAGTGCTATCAGTTGGAGTCGTTTTGACTGTTACTTTGGTGTTGTAATACCCTTCTTTACGGTATTTGTTTTCCAAATAATTTCGGGTTGTTGTAATTAAGTTTTCATTGACAATTTTACCCTTAGTCAACGAATTTTCTTTAATTAACTCTTCTACTTTGCCTTTTTTGACACCGTTAATTCTAACCTCATTTAATTTCGGAAGCTCAACAATACTCAATTCCAAGTCAATGGTGTCACCACGAACTTCCTGAACATAAAAGTCGATGTCGCTAAACAATCCTAATTTTCCAAGTTTTTTAATAGCATTGCTGATTTGCTCGCTTGGAACTGTAATTTCTTGTCCTTTTTCTAAACCGGCAAAAGTAACCACAGTCATTTCATTATAACTGATTTTGCCTGTGACATTAACTTTGCCTAAGATGTATTTTTTCCCTTTTTCAAAAGGTAGACGTTCTGTTTCTTGTGCAATACTATTTCCTATCCCTGTTCCAAAGATGAATAATAAAATTATTATTCTAAGTTTTAGGTACATTGACTTGTTCGCTGGTTTTTCCAAATCTTCGTTCTCTTTTTTGGTAATTGATAATGGCCTCATATAAATGCTCTTCCGTAAAATCGGGCCATAAAACATCTGTAAAAAATAACTCGGCATATGCTATCTGCCAGAGTAAAAAATTACTGATTCTATGTTCCCCGCTTGTTCTGATTAATAGATCAACATCCGGTAAATCTTGTGTGTAAAGATGTTGATTTATAATGGATTCATCAAGGGCATCAATTGAAATTATATTATTTTTAACTTTGTCGCTAATGTTTTTAACAACATTTAATAACTCTTCTCTTGAGCCATAGCTTAGCGCTAAAGTCAGGGTCATTCTCGTGTTGTTTTTTGTTTTATCCATCACGCCTTGCAACTCATTAAAAGTTGATTTCGGAAGTAAATTCAGATTTCCAATGGCACTTAGACGGATGTTGTTTTCTTGAAGTGTTTTTAATTCGCCTTTTAATGATTTTACCAAAAGTTTCATTAAAGTTTCGACTTCTAGTTTAGGGCGATTCCAATTTTCGGTGGAAAAGGCATAAAGTGTTAGATTTTCTATACCTAATCGCGCACATGTTTCTACCGTTGTTTTAACCGATCGCGTGCCACGTTCATGACCAAAAGTGCGAAGTAAACCTTGTTGTTTCGCCCAACGACCATTACCATCCATAATAATGGCGATATGTTTTGGAAGTTGGTCTTGGTTTAGGTTAATTGGTAAACTCATAGTTTATTCTGCACAAAAGCAGGGTTTATTTCCGAAGGTATAAGTCAGGGTTAAACCTGAGAACACATACCAATCATTGCTTGTTAAATTTCCAAACTGCAAACTTTGCAGATTGCTGTTTTTTGGGTTGCTACCATCTAAATTGTCGGTAAAGGTGTAACGAGCACCTATTTCCAAACCCAAAATCCAATTTGTCGCTATGTTTCCTTTAATACCAACAATCATAGGTATCGCAAATGTTCCCGAATTGATGTCAACTTTGGTTCGACTGTTAATCACGTACAATTCGTCGTAATTGGTATAAGTCAATCCTGTAAATACATAAGGAGTAAATTGTCGATCCATTTGATGCAAATCAAAATCGAAAAAATTAAACTCCAAACCAGCTGTAATTTCACGAACGGTATTCGCAAAATTGTAGCCTCGTCGTGACCTACCTGTTACATCTGAATCGAAATCATTAGCGGTCAATCTCCCCTGTAAGAAAGAAATGCGGTAGGAGTGTCGCGTACTTTTATTCCATTTATAAAGTAATCCAAATGCCATTTCATTGGGATTGATATAACTGGTTTTGCCAACATCTCCAATATAATTAGCTCCCCCAACAAAAACGCCAATTTCGTGAATTTGAGCATTTAGGGCTGTGGTAGCTAAAAATAAAATCGCTAAAAATAATCGTTTCATTAAATGAAAAATAGCGTGCAAATATAATAATTATCAGTACTTAAATAACATCCAAAAAGGATTTCTGATAAATAAAATAAGTCACAATTAAACAAGCCTTACGTTCTCATCAAAAGAACCAAACCCAAAACGGAAAAAAAGGAAATGTAGTGTGGAAATTGCGTTAATTTCTTTTGTCTTCTCCCCACAATAATTTATTGCGTAACGTCTTTAAAAAACTTTCTTCGGGAATCTCAACCATTTTTATTGTAAATGGATTTTTTCGAATGATCAGTTCTTCATTGCGATTTAAGGTAGCAATACGAGAATCCAAGGAAACCATGTATTGTTCTTCACGTCCTGAAACGCGTAAGCGAATTTCAGTGCTATCTGGAATTACCAACGGGCGAGCGTTTAAGTTATGGGGTGCAATCGGTGTGATGACCCAGCTTTTTACATCAGGGGTCAATACGGGTCCGCCACAACTTAAGGAATATCCTGTCGAACCTGTTGGCGTGGCAATGATCAATCCATCAGCCCAATAGGAGGTAAGGTATTCTCCATTTAAATCGGTTTCAATAGTTATCATCGAAGTCGTGTCTTTCCGACTCACCGATACTTCATTCATTGCAAAGTTTATTTCTGAAAATGAAGTATTGGAAGGGTGGCAATCCAACTGTAATAAGGTGCGTTCGGAAATAGTATACCTTTTTTCAAGAACTAATTGCAAAAAGGCTTCAATGTTTTCTTTTTGTACTTTGGCTAAAAATCCCAATCGCCCAGCATTAATCCCTAAAATTGGAATCCCTGAATTGCGAATAAAAGTCGCAGCCCTTAAAATCGTTCCGTCACCACCAATACTAATCATCAAGTCAAAACTACTGTCTAAATCTTCGTGACTTTGGAACGTTTTGTATTCTTTTTTTAGAATTTCATGTTCATATAATTTGGTAAGAAAATCAGCTTCAATAACCAATTCAACTTGATTGGAATTGAAGAATAGAAAGATGTCCTTTATGATAGGGCGGGTGTCGTTTTGGTAATATTGACCAAAAATGGCGATTTTCATACCTTAAATGTTTAGAAAACGATTCAGGTATTCTGATCGTTCTTTTAGGTTGTTCAAATACAAATCCTCATGATGCTCGGATACGATTTCGTAATTGTACCGGCGGAAAGTTTGAATAATGTCATTCAATGGGCCAAGTGCAATTTTAACGGTGATTTCAACAACTTCTGCGTCTGCATCAGAGATAAAAACACCTAAAACTTTTCCATTATTGCTCTCCACGATTTGTGCAACCTGACTCATAGCGTAATCATTAATTCCTTTTTTAAGCACAATTATGCCTCCTTGTTCTTTCAAAAAGGGGGTTTCATGGAAAAATTTAACAATATCTTCCAATTCGTAATAGCCTAAATAGGCATTCGTTTCTTCGTCTAAAACAGGGACAATATTCGTGTGGTTTTTAGCAAATACTTCCAATACATCCAGCCAAATCATATTTTTTCGAGCAAAAAAACCTTCCAGTGCGTAGCGATAATCTCCGATTTTTTTATCACTGTCAAATGTTTCCACATCATCAGCTGCAATACACCCAATGTAAACGCCTTCTTGGGTTACTGGGAAATTGGTAAAAGGCACATCTAAGAAAAAATCTTGAGTGTCAGAAATCGTTGAAGCACTATCTAATGCAGTGTAATCGTTAGTGATGTAGTCGTTAATCGCTGTCATGAATGCTAAAATACAGTGCAAAATAATCATTTTTTTGCTTTATGTATGCGGAATTTAACTTGTATTTTTGTATTCTTAAAATTTAAATCCATGACAAAATTAAGTGTCAATATTAATAAAATAGCCACTTTGCGAAATGCGCGAGGTGGGAATGTTCCTGATTTATTGCAAGTAGCTGCCGATATTCAGCGTTTTGGAGCCCATGGAATAACTATCCATCCACGACCTGATGAACGCCATATTCGGTATCAAGATGCGCGCGATTTGCGAAAAGTGGTCACAACAGAATTTAATATCGAAGGGAATCCACAACATAATTTCATTGAATTGGTTCTCGAATGTAAACCCGAACAAGTAACCTTGGTGCCCGATGCGATTGGAGCTATTACTTCATCAGCAGGTTGGGACACGGTGACACATAAACACTATTTATCTGAAGTCATTGCCGAATTTAAGCGCAACGGAATTCGAACTTCCATCTTTGTGGATCCCGTTGTAGCTATGGTAGAAGGTGCGGTTGCTACAGGAGCCGATCGAATTGAATTGTATACCGAAGCTTTTGCTCACCAATATAGCTTAGGAAATCATGACGGAATTACACCTTACATTGCTGCAGCAGAAAAAGCGGTGGAACTCGAATTAGGAATAAACGCAGGGCATGATTTGAGCTTGGATAATATTCAGTTTTTTAAACAAAATATCCCCGGACTTTTAGAAGTTTCAATCGGACATGCTTTAATTTCAGAAGCTTTGTATTTTGGACTTGATAATGTAGTGAATATGTACCTTCAAAAATTGAAGGAATAGCATAACTCACAACTCATAATTCATAACTCATAATTCATAACTCATTTAACATGTTGTTTTCTAGAATAGAAGGTGAAGGAATCCCCTTAATTATTATCCACGGGTTTATGGGAATGTCTGACAATTGGAAGTCATTCGCGCCCCAGTATGCCGCTTTAGGATATCAAGTTCATTTGTTGGATTTACGAAATCATGGAAAAAGTTTCCATTCGGATGAATTTAATTACGAGGTGATGATGAACGATGTGATTGCCTATGCAGACGCACATCAGTTGGCCAAAATGGATGTGATTGGGCATTCCATGGGAGGAAAAATCGCTATGTTATTAGCAGTGCGATATCCGGAGCGCGTACGAAAATTAGTTGTTGCCGATATCGGACCCAAGTACTATGCGCCACATCATCAGGATATATTGGCCGGACTCAATGCTGTCGATTTTTCAATGCAGCCAGATCGTGCTCAAGTAGAGGAAATGTTGTATCCCTACATTCCCGATTTTGGAACGCGACAATTTTTGATGAAGAATTTATATTGGAAAACCCCAGGACAATTGGATTTCCGATTTAATCTTAAAATATTTAATGAAAAAATTGAAGAAGTTGGAGCTGCACTTCCCGATCAATCACAGTTTAATGGCCCGACACTTTTTTTGCGAGGAGGAAATTCTCGGTATATTCTAGATACCGATTGGGAAGGAATAAAAAGTCATTTTCCTCAAGCGGTATTGGATACAATATCCAATGTTGGGCATTGGCTTCATGCTGAAAATCCAAAAGCGTTTTTGGAAATTACTTCAACATTTTTAAAAGAGTAAATTATAACCATAAAAAACGGCTTCCCTAGGGAAGCCTTTTCTATTTGACAAAACTTGTAATTAGTTTTTGATGAATTTTTTCACTGCTTTTCCTGCTTCAGTGTCGATGTTTACCATGTAAACTCCAGCAGATAAGTCAGCTACGTTAACAGCAATTTCAGAAACTTCTCCACCAGCTACAGTTTTTACTGTTCTACCGTTGATGTCAACAATAGAGATAGTGTTGATTGTTGTGTTTTCTGAATTTTTGATGTTCAATACATTGCTTACTGGATTAGGGAAAGTACTGAAAGAAGCTGCTAAAACTTCGTTAGTACCTAAGTTACCAGAAACTACGAAATCATCCACAGATACTGAGTCAGCATCTGTTCCTACGTACTGAATACGAATCATTACGTTAGATTGACCTAAATAGGCAGCCAAATCAAGTGAAATGTTCAATGTTTCGTAATCAGTAAAAGCACCGTAATCTTCTTCTACCCATTCAGTGTTCCAAGTTGTTCCACCATCTGTAGAAACGCGCGCTAAAATGTCTCCATTTGGAAATGGATCTACTTGATACTCGTAACCACATTTAATGTTGAAATTCCAAGTTGCAGATGAATAACCTGCTAAGCTGAAAGATGGACTAGTGATGTGCGCATCATTAGGGTCTACAATCCATGCAATACAAGCTGAAGAACCACCTGTGATGTTAAATGTAGCTTGACCAGCAGTTGTAAAGTTTGTGGTAGTCAAACCCCAAGGACGAGTTGGAACTGCAGTATCGGTTGTCCAACCTGTTGGAGGCCAATCTGTACCTTGGAAATCCTGTGTAAGGATTTGGCTAAATCCAAAAGATGAAGCCAATAACGTTAAAGAAAGTAATAGTTTTTTCATGTACATAAATTATTAATTACCTAGCAAACATAAGTAATTATCTAATTCAAAACAATTTTTTTTAATTTTAACGCTGTTAAATTTTTTAAAATATTTTATGAAACTACTTGTAAGAGTGTTGATTACAGCTTTAATCGTGATGATTTTACCCTACTTTTTCAAAGGAATTGTGGTGAATCACTTCACAACTGCGTTAAAAGTGGCTGTGGTTTTAGGGTTGTTAAACTTTTTGGTTAAGCCTATTTTTGTGCTTTTTACCTTACCCATTACGGTATTTAGTTTGGGATTATTTTTGTTAGTTATCAACGGAATGATAATCATGATGTGTGATTATTTTGTGGATGGATTTGATGTTAAAAATATCGGGTGGGCAATGCTATTTAGTGTCGTTCTATCGCTTTCACAATCCATTGTTTTTAAATTGACTGAAGCAAAAAAATAAGACTTTAAAAATCAATAGAATAAAAGTTGGACGGGTTGCAGAAAAATTATACTTTTGCAACCCGATTTTATTTACTAAAAATTAGTACAATCTCATGAATATTACAAGAAATAATGTGGACGCTTTGAATGCAGTAGTAACTGTTGAAGTGAACAAAAGCGATTATGCAGACAAAGTACAGGAAGTATTAACCAACTACCGTAAAAACGCAAGCATCCCTGGATTCCGGAAAGGTGCTGTGCCAATGAGTTTAATCCAAAAACAATACGGTAAAGCGGTATTGTTAGACGAAGTAAACAAATTGTTGCAAGATAGTTTGAACAACTATTTGGTAGAAGAAAAATTGGACATCCTAGGGAATCCACTACCCAAAGTAACCGAAGATTTTAACTGGGATACCGACGATTTTAAATTCGAATTCGAATTGGGTCTAGCTCCTGAATTCAGCGTGGATTTATCTGCAAAAACAAGTGTTGTGAAATACAATGTGGTAGCGGACGATACCATGTTAAATGGCCAAATTGCTCGTATTCAAAAACAATACGGTAAAATTGTTGCGAAAGATAAAGTAGAAGAAGGTAATGATGTAGCCGGTATTTTCGCAAACGAAGAACGTGGCATCAACAACCGTACAACTTTAGATCTTGAAGATTTAGCCGATAAAAAAGCAGTAAAAGCAATCTTAGGTAAAAAAGTAGGTGACGTGGTAACCTTGAAAACAAAAGGCTTATTCAACGACGATCATAAATTAATGGATGTGTTAAACATCGGTCACGATGATGTACACGGTTTAGATATCGAAATTACCTTCACGATTGATGAAGTGATCGGATATGAGCCTGCCAACTTGGATCAAGAATTGTTTGATCGTTTGTTCGGACCCAAAGCGGTGACTTCTGTAGACGAAATGAAAGCGAAAATCAAAGAAGATGCAGAGCGTCAATTCGTACAACAAGCCGATCAAAAATTCTTAAACGATGTAACGGAATTCTTAGTAGAATCTACAAAATTTGATTTGCCTGCTGAGTTTTTGAAAAAATGGATCCAAACAACCGGTGAAAACCCAATCTCGGAAGAAGAAGCCGCTACTGAATACGAGCGTTCTGAAAAAGGTTTGCGTTACCAATTAATCGAAGGAAAAATCATGAAGGACAACAACCTTCAAATTACGTTCGACGAATTGAAAGACTATACCGCTGGTTTGATCAAACAACAAATGGCACAATTCGGACAAATGGACCCAACCGATGAGGATGTTCAAGGAATTGTTGCCCGCGTGATGTCAAACCAAGACGAAGTACGCCGCTTGTCAGAACAAGTAATGAACCAAAAAATGTTGAATTTGTTCAAAGACAAAGTAAAAGCAAAAACCAAAGAAGTAAACTACGAAGACTTCGTGAAAGCGATGTACGGGGAGTTGAAACACTAATTAAAATATAATTCCTATATTTGAGCGTCAAAGTCAGCCCGATTTTGACGCTTTTTTTTAAAACGTTCTTTCGGGTTTTGGGCAGCATTTCCGGCTTTTGTTTCGGTACCGTCGTGCCACTCGGTTTTTGTTCGGCCCCACAGGCGCTTCCTTCGGTCGCACTGCGGTTCCCACAAAAACACGACCGCCACTTCCGGTGACCTTCACGACAATCCGGGCTGCATCCCGCTAAACCGCCACTTTGGCATAAAATGTAAAATCGGTACAACCTTTGTACTCCATTTTGCATCTAGTAATAAAAAGAATATTAATTCATTCTATCACAACTTATGAATTTCGGAAAAGAATTTAAAAAATTTGCGACGAAAAAGCACGGTGTAAACAGCTTATATTTCGATAAAATCGTTGCCGGTATGACACCGTATATCATTGAAGAACGTCAATTGAACGTTTCACAATTGGATGTTTTCTCCCGTTTGATGATGGACCGCATCATCTTCCTTGGAACAGGCGTTGACGATTATGTAGCCAACATTATTCAAGCGCAATTGTTGTTCTTGGAAAGTGTTGACGCTTCTAAAGACATTCAAATCTATATCAACTCTCCCGGAGGTAGCGTATATGCAGGTCTAGGAATCTATGACACCATGCAATATGTAAAACCAGATGTTGCGACGATCTGTACAGGTATGGCCGCTTCTATGGGTGCCGTATTGTTATGTGCCGGTGCCGAAGGAAAACGTTCGGCCTTGCCACATTCTCGTGTAATGATTCACCAACCTTCAGGCGGTGCACAAGGCGTTGCCACCGATATGGAAATCAACTTGAAAGAAATGTTGAAATTGAAAGACGAATTGTACGAAATCATCGCGAAACATTCGGGACAATCGTTTGAAAAAGTATATAAAGACTCAGAGCGTGACTACTGGATGATTGCTGATGAAGCAAAAGAATACGGTATGATCGACGAAGTGTTACGTAGATAATTTTTAATAAGTCGCTAAGTAACCGAGTTTCTCAGCCTCATTCGCTCAGTTTCTCAGTTTCTCAGCTTCTCAGCAGCTCAATTATGGCTAAAGAAATTTTAGAATGTTCCTTCTGTGGACGCAAAAAACCCGAAACCAATCTGTTGATTGCCGGTATTAACGCACACATCTGTGACCGTTGTATCGAACAAGCACACGGTATTGTCTTGGAAGAAATTCGATCCAACCATGGAGCGAAATTACCTTCGGATTTGGTGTTGCAACGCCCAAAAGAAATTCGTGCATTCCTCGACCAATATGTAATCGGTCAAGAACAAACCAAGAAAGTCCTTTCCGTTGCAGTTTATAATCATTATAAACGTTTAATGCAACCCCAAGCCGCCGACGAAGTGGAAATCGAAAAGTCCAATATCGTGATGGTAGGGCAAACCGGAACAGGAAAAACCTTAGTAGCTAAAACTATCGCACGCATGCTTGATGTGCCGTTAGCGATTGTAGATGCTACCGTTCTTACCGAAGCAGGTTATGTTGGGGAAGATGTTGAAAGTATCTTAACGCGTTTACTTCAAGCCGCCGATTATGATGTGACCAAGGCAGAACGCGGTATCGTATTCATTGATGAGATTGATAAAATCGCCCGTAAAAGCGATAATCCATCCATTACACGTGATGTTTCAGGTGAAGGAGTGCAACAAGCACTTTTGAAATTGTTGGAAGGAACTGTTGTGAACGTTCCACCCAAAGGCGGTCGTAAACATCCCGATCAAAAGTTTGTCGAAGTCAATACCCAAAACATCTTGTTTATTGCCGGTGGCGCTTTTGACGGTATTGAACGCGTAATTTCAAAACGTTTGAATCGTCAAGCGGTAGGATACAGCACAACCCAGAAAGAAGTAGTCGATAAAGACAACCTGTTACAATATATCATACCCAAAGATTTAAAAGACTTTGGTTTGATTCCTGAAATCATCGGTCGTTTACCGGTTTTAACGCATATGGACCCGTTGGATAAACCTACGTTGCGTGCTATTTTAACTGAGCCTAAAAATGCTTTGGTGAAACAATACCAAAAGTTGTTTGCCATGGATGAGGTGCAACTTTCCGTTACCGATGAAGCGTTGGATTATATTGTAGACAAAGCGTTGGAATACAAACTCGGTGCGCGTGGATTGCGTTCTCTTTGCGAAGCGATCCTTACAGATGCCATGTATGAAATGCCGAGCACAGATGATAAAGTGCTTGATATCGATAAAGATTATGCCGAACATGCATTGAGTAAAAATTTATTGAAACGATTAGAAATCGCCTCATAAAAAAATCCCGATCAACCGATCGGGATTTTCTTTTCTAACTAACCTCAAACCTATTTCATCAATCCACCACCTGAATTCACTTTGTCCGTTTGGATGTCAGTGTTTTCTTTTTGTAGTTTTAGATTTCCGAAATTATATGTTAACGACAAACGAAATACCCGTGAGTCGATTTTCTCTCTGAATTGAGTGTCTAGATTCTCTCCAGCCACCAAAGCATTTACTTTATTTTGATTGAATACATCAAAACAATGGATGCCAATTTTTAATTTTTTATCCATGAAATCTTTGTTGAATGAAATATCAAACTGCTGAATAGGTTTTGTAATTCGGTAAATTTCCCAGTTCCCATTTCCAGGTAAAATGAAATACGACATGGTATTTTTTATACCCCAAGGCAATATAATTTGTGATTGTGCCGCATAATTAAACAAACCTTTTGTGCCATACGGTAAGTAGTAGCCTCGTAAATCCGATTTTACATAATTGATGTTTACAAATATGTAATTCATCTGGTCCATATTGTTCATACGTTTCTGAAATTCTTCTTTTCCTTTGAAAAAATAATCTAAAGGAATCGGGAAATTGGCATAGGCACTAAACGTTCGAAACTGATCAAATTGTTTAAAAGTGGCATTACTCACAGGCGTTGAAGCAGCTGCATCAGCACTAAAAACAAATTGGTTAATATCTTTGCTAATGGTATAATTTGCTCCTAATTGTACAAATTGAAAAGCCGACATTTTCAACTCAAAATTATCAATAAACGTCGGGTTCAATAAAGGATTTCCTTGTGATGAATTGTATTGGTCAAAATTGGAACCGTTATTCGGGTTTAAAGTAAAATAGTTGGGCTGACTAATTTTTTTCGAATACGAAGCTGACAAGTTCAATTGATCCGTAAACTCATAAATGGCACTGATGTTTGGGAAAATATTGCGGTTGGTGAAACTAACTTTCTGTGCCAAAGTATTCGTTAAACGTTCGATGTGAAAATTCTCATACCGCAATCCTGCTGTCAAATTTAATTTCTTAATTTTTTGACGTGCCTCCACATAAAAGGCCAAATTGTTTTCTTTATAATCAAAAGTAATTACATTCGGAATGGTGGTGTTTAAGAAGTAATTACCATCTTGTTGCACTTGAAGATAGTTGTATTTTCCTCCCGTACTTAGAGAAAACTTCCATTTTTCAACAGGAAAAACAAAATCGTATTTTACGTATTGATTGCCCAATTTGAAAACGGAATTACTCCCATTTTGATAGGTGGCAGGTAACGCATAATCCATACCAAAAGAAGTGGATTTGGGTTTTTGATCCAAGAAATTGGTATATGCCGTAACATCAAATGTAGTGCCTAGTGTATCCAATTTTTGCTTGAATTGTAAACTCAATTCGTGGTTGTAATTTTTGTTTTTTGTTGTTCCGTTGTTGCGGTAATCAATATTGTCGCCAATAGTGTAATTTTTAAATTCATTGCGCTCATTGGCCGCATTCATATTATAATTGAATAATAAATTGGATTTGTCATTGAAACGATAATTGGTTCCACCACGAAAATAGACATTGCGGTAAGTGTTCTGACTAAAGTTTTCCTGATCCAACTGCTTCACAGGAGTAAAAGCTGTAAAAGTTTGCTTGGTTCCGCGACGATTTTCACTATCAATGTAGTTGAACCCCGTCATGGTTTGCCAACTTAATTTACCCGATTTTCCATTTACTAATATTTGCGGACTCGGTTTCTGGTATTTATTAAAGTTGTAATTGATATTAAAACTTGCATTGACTCCTGCTTTTCGTTTGGCATTCGTAACGATGTTGATTATCGAACCACTTGAATTGGCATCATACGATGCGCCTGGGTTATAAATGAGTTCCACTTTTTCAATTGCATTGGCAGGGAGCGAACTCAAATAATTTTGTAAATCGGTGCCGGATAGCGAACTCGGAGAACCGTCGATATAAATACGAACTCCTTTTCCATTTAAAGTAATTTCTCCGGTAGGAGAGGTGATGACACCAGGTAACTTTTTAATCGCATCCAAACTACTTCCTGTGCTTACCATCGGATTGTCTTTGATGGAAACCGTAGTTTTGTCGGATTCAACTTTAATGAATTTGCGTTTTTGGGCAATAGTAACTTCGTCCAAAGTGGTTACCTTGGTTTTGGTTGTGTCACTAACTTTTTGATTGTTTTCTTTTTGTGAAGTCTGTTCTTGTGCCATGGCGCTACCGCATAGCAACGCCATTAGTGGCAGAAATACTAATTTCATGATTGTGATTGATTGATGATACTTGTAAGACTTTTACGTTCAACAAATGTTACAAGTCATTCACAATTTTTTATGTTAAAATTTTAGGATGGTAGTTTCAAAGGCTCGCTTTTTGTAGCCAAGGGTTTGACTTCAACGCATCTACGACCATAGCACTTCATGCGCTTTGGGCCGCACGAAATAAGAAAAAATACGCAAAAAAGTGCAATCAACATTCTCATAAACTATTCGATAATTGGAGGTGTAGTAATTCTTCGAGATAATCGCGTGTATTTGATAATCGCGGAATTTTGTTTTGACCGCCTAATTTATTCCGTTCTTTTAACCAATCATAAAATAGGTTTTCGCGAGCTACATTTAATTTCAACGGATTTAACGTCATACTATTGTAACGTTTCGCCTCGTAATCCGAATTGACCGATTGTAAATGCTTGTCAAGTAGTTCGGCAAAAGCATCAAAGGAGGCTGGTTTTTTCTCAAATTCAACAATCCATTCATGAGCTCCTTTTTCTTTTTCTTTCATAAAAATGGGAGCAACGGTATAATCTTTAATCGAACAATCTAAAGCTTGGCAGGTTAGTGCAAGGGCTTTGTCTGTGTTTTCCACCATTAATTCTTCGCCGAAAACATTAATATGATGCTTCGTTCGCCCTGAAACGCGAATGCGATACGGACTTATTGATGTAAAACGAACGGTGTCACCAATCATATACCGCCATAAACCCGAATTGGTAGTAATCACTACTGCATAATTTGTGTCCAATTCAACTTCGGCGAGACGAACGATTTTTTCATCAGGTGTACCAAAAGAGGCCATTGGAATAAATTCATAGAAAATGCCATAATCAAGCATTAGCAATAAATCATTGGAATAATTTAAGTCTTGAATGGCAAAAAATCCTTCACTAGCATTGTAGATTTCATAGTATTTGAAATCCGTTTTGGGGACTAATTTTTGGTATTGTTCGCGGTAAGGTTCAAAACTTACACCACCATGAAAATATACTTCGAGATTGGGCCATAACTCCAATAAATTGGTATGCCCCGTTTCGTTTAAAATACGTTGCATGAGAACCATCATCCAAGAAGGGACTCCGGCAAAACTCGTTACATTCTCACTTTTTGTCTCGTGAATAATAGCGGCCAACTTGGTTTCCCATTCACTCATCAATGAAGTTTTGTTGCTGGGCGTGCTACTAAATTCTGCCCATAATGGCATATTTTCAATTAAAATAGCCGACAAATCTCCGAAATACGTATTGTTGTTGGCATAGATTTGCGAACTACCACCAAGTCGAAGACTTTTTCCTAAAAACAATCCCGATTCTGGATTGTTGTGTAAATACATAGCGAGTAAGTCTTTGCTTCCTTTGTAGTGACAATCTTCAAGAGCCGAAGTACTTACCGGGATAAATTTGCTTTTAGCATTCGTAGTGCCGCTCGATTTTGCAAACCATTTAATTGGGGTGTGCCAAAATATATTTTGATAGCCTTTACGTGTTTCTTCAATCAAAGGTTCCAAATCTTCATAATGGGAAACGGGTACCCGATCAATAAACGCTTGATAACTTTTTACCGAGGCAAAATCATATTTCTTCCCAATGACTGTCTCTTCACAATTGCGGATGAGGTTCAAAAGTAAATCCTCTTGAACTTCATTCGGGTATTTTAAAAACAATTCAATCTGATGAATGCGTTGTTTTAAAACCCATGAGGCAATGGAATTGATAATGGGAAATGGCATGATTTATTTTTGGTTTTGAAGGTGTTCAACAATAGATTGCGCAATAGCAATTTGTCCCGCTTCACTCGTCAAATACGCTTTGTCATTCGCATTCGATACAAATCCCATTTCCAAAAGTACGGCAGGGCAATTTGCATTTTTCAAAATATAAAACGGTCCTTTTTTTACACCTCTGTTGTTCAATGAAGTTCGTGCAGCCAAGGTTGTAGCCAACTGTTCTGCTTGTGATAATGAAGTCGCCGCAGTTTTAGAATCATCAGAATAATAGACCTCAAATCCTTGTGCGTTTTCGTTTTTGTTATGGTTCACGTGTAGTGAAATTAAAAGATCAGGTTGGAGTTGATTGACATAATTTACACGATCAGATAAACTCTTCATTTGGTCGTTTAAGCGCGTGAAATGAACCGAAACCGATTCGTCTTTCATCGTCTCTTGAATTTTTTGAGTAATCAAAGCGGTAAGCGTTTTCTCAGAAATGTCCGCTGTTTGAGCTCCATGATCTTGACCGCCGTGGCCAGCATCAATAACAACGGTAACTTCTTTTTTGTCAAAAGAGAAAATGGAAAACAGTAAAGCAATACAACCGATTCCAATTGCGGCAATTTTAAATAATTTAGTCATGGCTTGGCGTTTTAGTAGGATTATAAAAATAGTAAAAAAAAATTAATTAAGGATTTCCGTTTGTAAGTTAACAGTGACGGAATATTTTATGAGTTCGCCACTCGAAGAAACTCCACGACCACCCATGCCTTTTCCAAAAGTTTCAAATTCTTCGGTGTTGATGCGTACATTACTGTCGTTCGGACTCTTATTCGAACTTAGGGTTAAAATTTTGCCTAGTTGTACATTGCTGTGGTTGGCCAATCTTCGTGTGGTTTCTAGGGCATCAGCAACCGCCAATTCTTCTGCTTTTTTATAATGTTCTTGAAAATTGGTATTGAAATACGAAATTCGCTCGATGCGTTGAAATTTTGTTTTCAATAATTCTTCGGTTAAATCTTGAATTTTATCCAAATCCAAAATAGTAAAGATGATTTTTTGATTGGAACGAAAACCGATAAAAATCTCTTTATCCATTTTTGAATCCCAACGAGTAGCTTTGTCGGTGGTGATTAAACTGGTTTTGATTTCAGTCGTATCCTTTACATACCGTAAAACAATTTGACGAATTAATTTCATGGTTTGTTGGTTTTCATTCACCGCCTCACGCAAAGTGGGTTTTACATGCGTAAGCTGTAAGGTAATTGCTGCCGCATTAGGAAATACAGAAACCGAACCGCTTCCAACTACACTAATTTTGGGTTTGTCAGCAATGTTTTGAGCCTGTAGCGCTATAGATCCGATAAATAACAAGAGTGTAAAAAATAATTTTTTCATGTGTACTTGGTTTTTTTGGTTGTTTTATCTTTACGCAGAAATAACTTTTTTATTGTATTCAAATGATTTACGAAGGTGTACTCTCCAAAATGCAAACTGAATTTCAATCCCCGATTCAATACTACTTGGTGTTTGAGCAAAGTTTTTTACACATGAATCAGGTTATTGGTAAAATATTGCATTTTGAACACACAGGATATCAGTGTTTGAATTGTGGTAAAAAAAAGAAAATCTTTCGTCAAGGCTTTTGCTATGATTGCTTTATGGCAAGTCCAGCTGCCGGTGATTGGATCATGCGCCCCGAATTAAGTACCGCACATTTGGACATTGAAGATCGTGATTTAGCGTATGAAAAACGAGTTCAATTGCAACCGCATATCGTGTATTTAGCCTTGTCAAGTGAAGTGAAAGTGGGCGTGACGCGTAAAACCCAAGTTCCCACCCGTTGGATCGATCAAGGAGCTGTTCAAGCGATACCGATTGTAGAGGTGCCGAATCGGTATTTGGCAGGAATCACAGAGGTTGCTTTAAAGAGTCATTTTGCGGATAAAACCAATTGGCAAAAAATGCTAAAAAATGAAGTTCCTGTAGTGGATCTGATCGCTGAACGTGCACAAATAGGTGCGCTGTTACCCGAGGAAGTACGTTCGTATTTCCATCCTGAACAACTAGATCAGTACGATTTTCACTATCCAGTTATTCAATATCCTCTCAAAGTTACCAGTTTGAATTTAGAAAAAACGAAACAATACAGCGGAAAACTCGTTGGAGTGAAAGGTCAATATTTACTTTTTGAAGACCAAACCGTTTTTAATGTCCGCACGTATGAAGGATATGAGGTACGAATTGCTATAGAATAAAAAAAGCGACCCGTTTTTGAGTCGCTTTTCTATATTTTTAAAAAGAGTTTATAGTTTGAAAACTCCGCCTAAATTAAAGGCTGAATGCACATTTACTAAATTTCCTGATCGTTTTGTGACATCAGACATTCCGCTGAACCCTTGCCAGTCCACTAAAATGCTGAATTTTTTTGAAACTTCGATTTTGTATCCAATTCCATAAGTTAACCCCATTTGAAAACTATTTACAGCCGCTGAAACATCTTGACCATTTTCCTCTGCAGAAAGTATAAAACTTGGCGTTAAACCAAAGTTTAAATTCCATTTGCGGGTGCTTCCAAAATGCCAATTTGCATTAAAGGGAATGCTTAAATAACTTAATTTGTCTTTAAAGTATTGGTTTTCAGCCCCCATACTTTGAAATTGCAATCCGGAACGTAAACTCCATCGATCATTGAAATAGTAATCTCCCAATACTCCAAAATCAGTTGAATTACGATAATCCAAATTGTTAGTGTCATTGCCACTATACGTAGAAGTAGCGTAACCGATATACGGGATAAGTTCAACATCACCTGAAGTTCGGCGCTGCGCATTAACAGCAATTCCACTTAATAATAAAATGCTTAAAACAATTTTTTTCATGGTTTATAATTATAAAATTTGGGCCAAAGATACTTACTTTTTCTTTCCAAATAAACCATGAATTAAATCGCCGGCTTTATTCTTCAAGTCGTCTTTCGTTTTCGTTTTTGCCGTATCTCCCGGTTTCGTATTGCGATCAATAAGTTTGTCAATCGCCGTTTTGCCCTTGTCTACCAATTTGTCTTTTTGTTGTTTGGCAATGTTGTTGGCTAAGGCTGTGGTTGCCGCTTTGACATCAGTGGTCACTTTTGGATTGGAAAAACTTCCCGTTAAATTGGCATTTATAGGAACATTTTCCAATTTATTTACCTCAGAGGGAGAGAGTTTGGCTAATAATTTATTGGCGTCTGTACCCAAATATTTAGCAGGGACATCTAATTTTAAACCATAACTCATAGATTGGTCAAAACCATGTGTGCCGCTAACCGTTACTTTAATGTCTTGGTATTTGATGTCAAATGGTTTGACCACCACTTTACCGTCTTTAAAAGCTACAACTGCCTTAAGATCGTTTAAATTTAATTTATTTAAATCAATAAACTTTAATTGGTCATCAAGTGTGTTTAACACTTTCGAATTGCTTGGATTAATAGTGGTTGACAACAATTGCCCCATTAAATCTCCAGACATACTTTTGATGTCAGGAGTCATTTCGGTCGCATTTAAATTCCCGTTTAACTTAATGGTCGAGTTTAATTTTCCATTAATTACTCCAGCGATTGGCGCAATCTTTTTCAACATGTCCAATTGTGTAAACGATTGTGCAATATCTACTTGATTTAAGCCTAAATTCATGGCGAAAGTAGGTGTTTTCTCTTTGGTTGACACCGCACCATTCAAGGTAATTTGGCCATTGAATATATTGGTTTTTACATTTTCTAAAGTGACTTTTTGATCTTTAATAATCAATTTACCCGCACAGTTTTTCAAGGTAAGATTATCATACAATACCGTAGTCGCTTTTGCAGTTAGCGAACAATCTAAAAAGGCTGGAATTTTCATCGGCTCAGCGGCCTTTTTTGACTCCGTTTTTGGAGCGGCTTCCGTTGTCATAAAATCATTAACAGCCAATTGATTGGAGGTTAAATTGAAGTTTCCTTGTAAGTTTTGATTTCGGAATATAAAACCGTAGAAATTTTCCAAAACACCATTTACCGCAAGGTCACTTTTTCCCGTTTTAGCTGCAAATTGTTTTAAATGCACCCGATTCGGATTGAATTCGACCAAAACTTTGCTGATGTCCATGGTTTTACCTGCTTCATCGGTATAACGGAAACCAGTCAAATCAATCATTCCCGAATTTTGAATGCGCGCATAATCACTTTTTTCTACGGCAGCCATATCAAACGCAGTGGTCACATCGGCTTTTAAAATTCCAGACAAGGGTTTGTCAAGTTGTATCGGATATGCTTTTGAAAAATTAGAAAGATTAATAATTCCTTTTAATTCTGCATTTACCTGTGCATTTTCAGCAACATTTTTCAAAGTTGCTTTCGCATTAAATACATCTTGATCAATGGCAAATGAAAGACGGTCAATGTTCACATAAGTGTCATTCATTACACCTGTTTCATTCTTAATTTTTGTATCAATATGGATGTTTTTAATAGCTTTAGGCAAGTTGGGGTATTGGAAAGAGGCATTGTTTGAAGCTATGGCAATTGCGAATTGAGGCACAGTAGTCTCTGTTAATTGCCCTTTTGCAAATCCTTTTACAGAAAATGCACCACTTGTTTTTACCTGATCTAAATTGCTACGGTAGGCCGCAGGGATCAATCCCAAAAAGTTTTTAAAATCAGAGGTTGGGGTTTCAAAAGTAAGGTCGTAAATCTGTGCTTTATCAGCCATTTGAATAAATCCATTGAACTTTAATGGCAAGTCATTGATTTTTGCTTCATTCTTTTTGAAACTGTATTTGCTTTGTTTTAAATCAATCCCCAAAACAGCATCCAGTGTAACCGGGATATGATTCATATAATTCATTTTGTCCATGTTTAACGATACTTGCGTGGATGTTTGTGTTTTTAAATCCAACACATCATTACTAAAATCGCCTTCGCCAGTATGGTTAATGCTGTCCAATTGCATTTTAATTTTAGACTTTTTATCGGTGAAGCGAAAAGTGTAATTTTCTACTTCATACTCTTTGATTTTCAACGACAGCGGTTTGCTAGGCTCTCCCGAATCTTCTTTCTTTTGATCTTTAAGGGCAATGTCATAATTCCCTTGACCTTTTTCATTGAATATAATATTAATCAAACCATTTTGGGTAGAAATAGCGTCCACTTGCATCGGTTCATTATCGTCGTTAAACAATTCCATCACCGATAATTTCAAATGCAAAGCTTCAAAAGCGACTAAGGTATCTCCTTCAAAAGGGGCCTTATTGATGATAGCCATTTTCT
This sequence comes from Bacteroidota bacterium, assembly GCA_039798185.1. GTDB lineage: Bacteria > Bacteroidota > Bacteroidia > Flavobacteriales > Flavobacteriaceae > Flavobacterium. The sequence goes on along the minus strand of JBDKGM010000022.1, from coordinate 22,248 downwards.
CGACTGAAACGGTGGCTTTTGGAAAATTTTTAAACAAACTCACCTCTGCATCCGCAAAGGAAACTTTAGCGTCTACACTTTCGTTTAATGCTTTTTCAATACGTTCTTTAATTTGATCTTTAAACAAATAAGGGATTGCAAAGGCAAGTACGAGCAGTACAGCAAGAGTGATTCCGGTAATTTTGGCGATTTTCTTAAACATAGGATTCAAAATTTTGGAAACCAACCGACAAAAACCTTGCCTAAGTTGGAGTTGTCTCACAAAAATACAATTTCATTGTGGGTAATTGGCTTTTGTTTTTGCCAAAAAAAGATTAAAAAAACCGCCTTGTAACAAAGCGGTTTTCAGTTTAATTGATTTTCAATTCATACGGCAATCGGGTCATGACACCTTTTTGACGGGAAAGAATTTGTATACGTTGTAAAATTTGATAATTCTGTTCGCCAATTTCTTGTTTTAATAAATCAGCTCGACTCTGAATCAATCCCATATCTTCAAAGAACGCCAAGAGTTCGCGATCATATTCTGGATAATCTTGGGTACGATACGATTTGATTTTTGCCAATTTAGCGGCTTCTGCTATAGCGTTGTCTAAACCACCAATTTCGTCCACAAGTCCGATTTTAATTGCATCAGCGCCACTCCATACACGACCTTGCCCAATAGCATCCACTTGTTCGGGTGTCATTTTACGTCCATCGGCAACACGTTTTACAAAAGTTGCATAAACCCGTTCAACACCTTCTTGAGTAACCGCTCTGAAATTCTCACTCATGGGTTGGAACGGACTATAATCCAAGGCATTTTTGTTGGTTTGTACTTGATCTACAGTAAGACCGATTTTCTGACCCAATTCGGTGAAATTAGGAATAACTCCAAAAACGCCTATCGAACCCGTAATGGTTGTTTTTTCAGCAAATATTTTATTAGCGTTACAAGAAATGTAATACCCACCAGAGGCGGCATAATTCCCCATCGAAACCACAACAGGCTTCACTTTTTTAGTCAATTCAATTTCTCTCCAAATCAAATCAGAGGTCAAGGCACTTCCACCCGGACTATCCACGCGTAATACAATTGCTTTTACATTTTCATCACGTCGGGCTTCACGAATTGCTCTTCGCATCGCTCCGTCTCCAATAACATTTACATCGCCTTCACCATCGGCAATTTCACCTTGAGCGTAAATAATTGCAATTTTATCACTGGCGTCTAAGTTAACTCCAGCCGTTGCTTTGGCTTCAGCATAATCCACAATTGAGATGGTATTGTAATCCGAATCCGCATCTTCTTTCAATGCTTTACGAATCATATCGTCATAATGATCTTCATAAGTAATGATGTCCACTAAACGGCTTGCTTTGGCCATTTCAGGTGTGCGGGCTCCTAAATTATCAGCAATCGTATTTAATTCTTCAGTTGAAATTTTACGGCTTTTTGAAATGTCATCAATAACCGCATCCCATACAGACTGTAATAATTGGGTGGTTTGCTCTCGATTGGCTTCACTCATTTTGTCTTCAAGGAAAGGCTCAACTGCACTTTTGTATTTTCCATGACGGATAACCTCCATCTTAACGCCCGTTTTTTCTTGAATTCCTTTGAAAAACATCAATTCGGCTCCCAATCCTTTAAAATCGAGTTCGCCTACCGGATTGATACATACTTTATCAGCGGCAGAGGCTAAGTAATAGGATTTTTGCGAGTATACATCAGCGTAAGCATAAATAAATTTCCCTGATTTTTTGAAATCTAATAATTGATCACGTAATGCTTTCGTTTGTGCTAAACCCAAACCTGAGTTTACATTTTTTAATGAAATTCCTTTGATATCAGGGTCTGTTTTAGCATATTCAATAGCGTTTAAGATGTCGATTAATCCATCATGATGAGCAGTAAACTGTCCAATATCCGTGAAGTTTATTTTTCCTGCATAATCGAGTTCGACTTTGGATAAATCCAATTCAATAACCGAGTTGGAATTTACAGTTACCGTTTCATCCTCACCACCAAAAAGTGCAGCTATAAAAATGAGTCCAAAGAATGAAATCATAAAGAACAAAAAAAGTCCCACCAAAGTGGCCAAAACATTACTTAAAAAACGCATAGTATAAAATTTAACACATTAGTTTCCAATTCACTAAAATTGTTACGAATTAAAGGGGTTTACTTCTCAAAAATAGTTATCAACACCCGAGGCAAAAATAACGTTTTCTGAATTAGTTTTAGTTATTTTGCGGGATATGAATTCACAACATCAAATTGTATTAGCATTAGGAACCAATGCGGGCGAAAGGCTCAGTAATTTGGAGCAATGCGTGCATTTGATACATGAAAAAACAGCCACCGTAATTGCCGTTTCACCTGTTTATGAAACCGCTTCTTGGGGGTTTGAAAGTGCTCCTTTTTACAATTGCATTGTGGTTGTGCATTCTCATAAAACGCCTCAGAAAATTCTGAAAACTATTTTGAAAATAGAGCAAGAAATGGGGCGAATTCGAAGTGGTCACAACGGCTATGAAGATCGAATAATCGATATTGATATTATTAGTTTTGGAAATGAGATTGTAGAAACCGATACGCTTACCATTCCACATCCCTTACTTGCTGAGCGGAATTTTGTCTTGCAACCTTTGGCCAAAATTCTTCCCAATTGGACACATCCCAAAACAAAACAATCCTTACAAGATTTGATTCGTTTATGTACCGATTCAAATGCGTACCAACGCGTAGCGGAAATTAAAGCGCCTTTACAATCCATTCGCTTAGAACAATGCAATTATATTGCAATTGAAGGGAATATTGGTGCCGGGAAAACGACTTTAGCAACCAAAATGGCTGAAGATTTTAATGCTAAAACAGTATACGAACGTTTTGCAGACAATCCTTTTTTGCCTAAGTTTTATAAAGACCAAAATCGGTATGCTTTTCCTTTAGAAATGTCGTTTTTAGCCGATCGTTACCAACAAATTTCCGATGATTTGTCGCAATTTGATTTGTTTAAGGATTTTGTAGTAGCGGATTATCATATCTTTAAATCGTTGATTTTTGCAAAGGTTACTTTGGCGGAAGATGAATTTCGTCTTTATAAAACACTATTTGATATCATATATAAAGAAATGCCTAAGCCCGATTTATATATTTATTTGTATCAAAATACCGAGCGATTATTGCAAAATATTCGAAAGCGAGGCCGCAGCTATGAACAAGAAATTCCAGCAGATTATCTAGAAAAAATCAATAATGGTTATTTGGATTTTATCAAAACACAACAGAACTTAAATGTGTTAGTGATTGATGTGTCTGAATTGGATTTTGTAAAAAATCAAAACGATTATTTGACAATTTTAGAGGCAATTCAAAAGCAATTAGCGCTTTAAGGCAAAATGTCCCTTTTGGCGTAATCCACTTATTTGATTTTCATAAACAAACCAATAGTCATCCGAAGGAGCAGGCTGTCCATTGATGTCTCCATTCCAACTTTGATTGCGGGTGTTGAGTTCGTAGATTAATTTCCCATACCGGTCAAAGAGTTGAATGGTTTCGTAGTTCGATAGCAACAATCCTTTACCCGACCAACTATCATGAATTCCGTCTTGATTCGGAGTGAAATAAGCTGGAAAAACATTGGCCTGAAAGGGAACTTCAATCAAACCACACCCATGAACTTCACGAATTGTCAAGGTGTAAAAACCACCTGTATCTAAGTTGAAAAAAGGACTCGATTGGAAATTAATACCGTCTACACTGTATTCAAAATCACCATTTTCTACCATATAAATAGCCAACTCCAATCCGTTTACCAGCAATGAAGCAACTTGTGGTAATGGATAATGATTGACGGTGAAAATTTTAGTGTCTGCACAATTGTCAATAGTAGTAACCGTAACTTGATAAGAGCCTTCTTGTGTAACACTTATCGATGGATTGGTACTTCCATTGGACCAAGAGTAAGTTGCATTCGGGAAAAATACAGCGAGGTTCGCGGGTTTATTGGCGCAAACGTTTACTGTTTCATCTGGTCCTAAATTTGGTGTAGGGAATAAAGTAATCGTAACGGGTTGACGCACCGAGGTACATCCGTTGTTGTCCGCTTCCACAAAATAGGTTGTGGATTGGTTTAAGATTGGGGTTGTATACGATGGACCAGTAAAAAGCGCTTGCGTAGCCGACATGGAAGCGTACCATTTTATGACTCCTGCAGTGGTTGTGGCACTCAGTATTGTGCTTAAACCTGAACAACCCGTTGCAACTGGATTTACAGTTAGGGATGGGATGGAATTTATGGTTGCTGTAACCGCTATTCGCGGACTATTGAGACAATCTGAAGTTACGGTATAGTAAGTTGTAGTTGAATTGAGTAGGGGTGTCGTAAATGTGTTTCCTGTAGCAATAGGTGCGCCTCCAGTGGATGAGGTGTACCAATTCACCGTCCCTTGATTCGTGGTAGCTTGTAAACTTACTGCGCCTGGACCACACGAACTTCCGTCTACCGTAGCTGTGATTTGTGGAATGTACAAGGAAGTGCTGGTTGAAATTTGCAACACGGGGTCGCCTGGCATACCACCAAATTCAACAATGTAGCCTTGGGGTTGGTAACTTCCCGAACTAGCACCCGTATTGGAAAGGTCGTTCCATGAGCCTGAAAGTCCTACTCCAGGTGCAGTAATGTGTGCATAGTCTTCATCGTTAAGATTATTCGGTTCTCCAGTATTCCAATAGGTGAAAGTAAGCGCAGTTCCTAATTCAGGTCCCGACATCCATTTCCATTGGCCTTCCACTTGTTCATCGCTGGCGCCTATCCAACCCGTTCCAGAAGCTTGGTTTCCCGAAAAAACAGCCTCATCCTGAGAAGTCAACGTTGCTAAATAACCATGTAAGCCAAAATAGGTGCTGGAATTTGCCAAGGTTAAGGCATTAGTCCAAGTAATTCCTAGGTTGGGAACAAATAAATAAAAATGTCCTGTTGAAGGTAAAAAATTTGCATCTCCAACTGAAATTGAAAACGATCGTGTTCCTGAAGGATTCGTCGAATTGTTTGAAAACTCGACATCAAGTATGGCTGCAATGAATTCAATATAGGTAGCCTGTCCAGTAATCCCAAAAAGAGTGAGTTTACCCGCTGCTGCATCCCAACTACTACCGATATTGGGATGAATTCCTGTAAGCGTTAGAAGGTCTTGGTTTTGAATATAACCGGATGAAATCTGGATATAAATTGCATTGACCGTAGTGTCGTCAGGATCAGTAATGGTCATGGTAGTTGCAATTTTTACCGAGGTGCCTGCGCAATAAGGTTGGTTTCCAGTGGCCTGTAAAACCGGAGCTACATTGCTGGTTTGAGCTTGGAGCGAGAAGGCGAGTAGCAAAAATAGGAAGGCATAGAAACGAGGCATATTGGGGTTATTTTAATTTTTGAAAAAAATCCCAAACCACAATTCCTGCACTAACAGAGATATTCAGCGAATGTTTGGATCCTAATTGCGGAATTTCGATGCAACCCTCAGATTTTGCGATAGCTTCTTGGGAAACACCGTACACTTCATTGCCAAATATCAAGGCATAGCGCTCATTTTTCACGGGAAAGAATTGATCCAAGAAAGTAGCATTTTCAACCTGCTCAATAGCATATACTTTAACCGCCTCAGCTTGCAATTGTTTAATGACTGATAGGACGTTTTCAGCATACTCCCAATCAACAGTTTCGGTGGCGCCTAATGCTGTTTTGTGAATTTCTTTATGAGGCGGCGTAGCAGTAATCCCGCATAAGTAAATTTTTTCTACTAAAAAGGCATCTGAAGTACGGAAAACAGATCCGATATTATGCAAACTACGAATGTCGTCCAATACAATAATTAATGGGGTTTTCGTCGCTTTTTTAAAATCTTCAACCGATTTCCGGTCCAATTCACTATTTGCCAATTTTCTCATAACGCAAAAATAAAAAAAGCTCCCGTTGAGGAGCTTTAAATATTAAAAAATAAGATTTTTTTTAACTTTTCACAGGCGCTGCAACTGGCGCTGCAGGTTGTGGGTCTGGTAAAACATTACCTTTAATCGTTAAAACTTTCGTTTCATTACCTACAGCATTTGAACGTACAGTAACATTTTTTGTAAATTGTCCTACACGGTCAGTAGCATAACGAACGCTAATCACTCCTTTTTGTCCAGGTTGAATGGGATCTTTAGGAGGTGTTGGAACTGTACAACCACAAGAACCTTGAGCGCTCTCAATAATTAACGGTTTGTTGCCTGAATTGGTAAAAACAAATTGACGGTTACCATCGGCATTGTGTTCAATGGTTCCATAGTCAATAGTTTCGTTTTCAAAAGTAATTTGTGCACCGTCAACAGGTTGAGTAGGTTGCGCTGGCTGAGCAGTTGTTGTTTTTGCATTGGGGGTTTGTGCATTAGCCATACCCATTAATGAAAGTGCTGCAACCAAAAGAATTTTTTTCATGGTCTAACAAAATTTAGATTTACAAGCAAATCTAACAAAAAAAATAATGTAGTTTCCAAATTTATCAGGAAAAATCACCTGAAAAATTCATGGGATACTTCAATAGATTTCGTTAAATTCGTACCTCATTTTTTAATACGAATTTGCGTGGCAGCCAAAGAGAAAAGCACAAAGGAAACTCCTTTAATGAAGCAATATAATGAGATAAAAGCAAAGTATCCCGATGCTTGTTTGTTATTTCGTGTGGGGGATTTTTATGAAACCTTTGGCAATGATGCGATTAGAGCTTCAAAGATTTTAGGTATAATTTTAACCAAAAGAGGGAGTGGCTCTGAATCGGAAACTGCATTGGCCGGATTTCCCCATCATTCCTTAAATACGTATTTGCCAAAATTGGTGAAAGCCGGTTTACGTGTAGCAATTTGTGATCAGTTAGAAGATCCAAAAATGACTAAGACCATTGTGAAAAGAGGAGTTACAGAGTTAGTGACGCCCGGAGTAGCCATGAATGATGAGGTCTTGCAAGCTAAATCCAATAATTTCTTGGCCTCCATTTATTTTGGAAAAAAAGCACTGGGAATAGCCTTCTTAGATGTTTCAACCGGTGAGTTTTTAACAGCGCAAGGGAATGAAGAGTACATTGATAAACTGATTCAGAATTTTCAACCCGCTGAGTTGCTCGTTCCAAAACAACAGAAAAAACAATTTCAAGAGGTTTTTGGGGAGGAATACAATGTCTTTTATTTGGAAGATTGGTTGTATAAAGAAGACTATGCCATCGAACGATTAACGGCACATTTTCAAACCAATTCGTTGAAAGGTTTTGGAGTTGAAGAATGTACAGAAGGCATTATCGCTTCTGGCGCAATTTTATATTATTTATCCGAAACCCAACATACCAAATTACAACACATATCATCCATTCATCGTATTGCTGAAGATGCCTATGTGTGGATGGACCGATTTACCATTCGCAATCTCGAACTCTATCACAGTTACAATCCCAATGCGGTTACTTTGCTTGATGTAATCGATAAAACCTTGTCTCCTATGGGTTCGCGTTTGTTAAAACGCTGGCTCGCGTTGCCGTTGAAAGACATTCAAAAGATTCAAGAACGTCATCAAGTTGTGACTTATCTCACAGCACAACAAGAGGTGTTGCAAAGTATTCAATACCAAATTAAACAGATTTCAGATTTAGAACGTTTAATTTCTAAAGTAGCTACAGGGCGAATTTCCCCCCGAGAAGTTATCTATTTAAAAGAATCTTTGGATGCCATTGTGCCAATCAAAACCTTGGCGCTTACAAGTCCACAAGAAGCAGTTCGCGTAATTGGAGATAATTTACATGCGTGCGATGTGCTTCGTGAGAAAGTTGCAGCAACCTTACAAGCAGAAGCACCTGTTTCTATAGCCAAAGGGAATGCAATTGCCAGTGGTGTGCATCCAGAGCTGGATGAACTTCGTGCTATTGCCTATTCGGGTAAAGAGTTTTTGGAGCAAATTGAACGTAGAGAGTCAGAACGAACCGGAATTACCTCTTTGAAAATTTCGTTCAACAATGTCTTTGGCTATTATATTGAAGTGCGAAATACCCATAAGGATAAAGTGCCAGAAGATTGGATTCGCAAGCAAACGCTGGTGAATGCCGAACGCTATATCACCGAAGAATTAAAAGAATATGAAAGTAAAATTCTAGGTGCTGAAGAAAAAATTCACCAAATCGAAACCCAATTATTCGAACAATTGGTGAGTTGGATTGGTTCTTATATCAAACAAGTGCAAATGAATGCTAATTTGGTTGCACAGTTGGATTGTTTGACTTCGTTTGCGCAATTGGCATTAGATCATCACTATGTTTGTCCTGTCCTCGATGATAGTTTTGATTTAGAAATTAAAAATGGACGCCACCCTGTAATTGAAAAACAATTGCCTGTAGGTGTGCCCTATATCGCAAATGATGTCTTTTTAGACCGTGAATCCCAACAAATCATAATGATTACGGGTCCGAATATGTCGGGTAAGTCAGCCATATTGCGTCAAACGGCCTTAATTGTACTATTAGCTCAAATCGGAAGTTTTGTACCTGCTGAAGCTGTACGTATGGGTGTTGTCGATAAAATATTCACGCGAGTAGGTGCTAGCGATAACATTTCGATGGGTGAATCCACATTTATGGTAGAAATGAATGAAACAGCTTCAATTCTTAATAATATATCCGAGCGAAGTTTAGTGCTCTTGGATGAAATCGGAAGAGGAACAAGTACCTATGATGGTATTTCGATTGCTTGGGCTATTGCAGAATACTTGCATGAGAATCCAGCGCGTGCGAAAACCTTATTTGCGACGCATTACCATGAGTTAAATGAGATGACGGATTATTTGCCTCGTATTCGAAATTATAATGTTTCTGTCAAAGAATTAAAAGACAACGTTCTTTTCTTACGTAAATTAGTTGAAGGAGGAAGTGCGCATAGTTTTGGTATACATGTTGCGAAAATGGCGGGTATGCCACAAACAGTGATTCAAAAGGCGCAAAAGATGTTGAAGAAGTTAGAGAAAAATCATTCTTCAGAGGTTTTAAACGGTGTAAAAGCTTCGCAAGAGGAAATGCAGCTTAGTTTCTTTAATTTAGATGACCCGTTATTGGAAGAAATAAAGACGGATATCCTTAATTTGGACATCAATACACTTACTCCAGTAGAGGCTTTGATGAAATTAAATGAATTAAAACGAATGGTAAACGGGAAGTAAAGTTTGGCAATCAGCGGATTAAGAAAAAGCCTTAAATTTTTTCTATTTTTCATTTGTAAAATTCAATTTAAGTGTTACATTTGCATCCGCAATCGCAAGCAATGCGTTGCAGTTCTTACAAAGATTGATAATGCGAAAATAGCTCAGTTGGTAGAGCGCAACCTTGCCAAGGTTGAGGTCGCGGGTTCGAACCCCGTTTTTCGCTCAAACATACCAAATGCTCGAGTGGTGGAATTGGTAGACACGCTGGACTTAAAATCCAGTGGGTAGTAATGCCCGTGCGGGTTCAAGTCCCGCCTTGAGTACAAAAGGCTCCTTACAATGTAAGGAGCCTTTTTTTATGGTGTTATTTTTGATCCAATAAAACACAAAAGTATATAAACGCAAAAAAGTCCCGATTTCGGGACTTTTTTCTTAATCAGAACTAGGTTCTAATTATTTTTTTTCAGCTGGAGCAGCAGCAGGAGCAGCAGCTTCAGTTTTAGTAGAATCTACTTTTGTAGTGTCAGCAGCAGTAGTGTCAGCAGCAGTTGTATCAGTTGCAGTAGAGTCTACAGCAGTTGAATCTGTTGCAGCACCTTCAGCATTTTCAGAATTTTTACAAGATACTACAGTCAAAGCAGCGATAACAGCTAAGCTTAAAAATACTTTTTTCATCTTACTTAATTATAAAAGGTTAATTATTAATTCGGAGCAAAGATATAAATTTTTTTAATCACAAAAACAAAAGTTCTTATTTTTTTAAAAAATTCGCACTTTGAATTCCGCTCATTACTTATCAAATACCATGCCAAAGCCTTGTTTGGTTGGATTTATTTTTTCTTTTTAGGCGAAATAATTTTCATTTCATTAATTAAATTCTGTGCATTCGCGAATTTATCAATGATAAAAAGGATATATCGCGCATCCACCATGATATTTCTGCAAATTTCTGGTGAATAATACACATCACTCATAGTCCCTTCCCATACACGGTCAAAGTTACACCCAATTAAATTCCCTTCAGCATCCAAGGCTGGACTACCCGAGTTACCTCCCGTAGTGTGATTCGTAGCGATAAAAGCCACAGGCATTTTACCTTGTGCATTGGCATAACGGCCATAATTTTTTTCTTGATGTAAGGAGATTAATTTTTGAGGAACATCAAATTCATAATCACCAGGCACATATTTTTCCATTACACCATCTAAAGTAGTGAACGGTTCATAATAGACCGCATCATTCGGTTTGTACCCTTTTACTTTACCATAAGTAACACGTAAAGTGCTGTTAGCATCAGGGAAAATTCGAGCTGATTTCGGACTCAATTCCACAATTGCTTTCATATACGCGCGTTGCGTCGCCATATTTTTTAAATTCAATTCCTCAAACTTAGGTGCTACTTTTTGTAAATAGGTTTCAGCAATTGATTTGACCAATTGGTACCCTTTGTCATTATTCATCGCAGCCAAGACGGTTGGAGTATCGCCCTCTAATAATTTACGGAATCCTTCTAGATTCGTCAACGCAGAAGTACTATATATATCTTGTGCCAATTGGGAAGCATTCAAATTTTCTAAAGAAGTCGGTACAAAAGCTTTGGGTAATCGATTCGCATAAATGGCAATAAGCTGTTCAAAAACATTTTTATCCACTTCATTGTTGTAATCTTTATAAAACGCATCAATCCCTTTATGGAGTGCATTCTTGCGATCCGTAAACGCTTGCTCTCCTTTATTGGTATACAATTGTTCCAATTGGAATAATTTATATCCCGTTTGTAATAACTCGGTATTGCGCATAACTACCTCCGTAAATAAATCACGGGCTAAAGCATAATCGCGAATGGCACCATAGTTTTTCTCAAAATCAATTAATAATTGACCGTATTCAGCCTGCTTGCCAGACGCATTAATCTTTGCCGTTAAGGCAGTTTCAAACTTTTGCTTTTCTACAATAGCATTGGATTTTTTCAAACCTTTGGTTTCACCAATCCATTTTTTCCAATAATTGGCCACACTGGCATATTTGGAAGCATACTGGATTTTGATCGCTTGGTCTTTTCGCATAAAACGATCCTGTACTTTTAATGCGGCATCTCTAACTTCAATTTTAGCAGGATTTAGCGTGTTTACTAATTGCTCTACGGCAAAAGAAGGTAAGTATTCTTGGGTTCTACCCGGATATCCCATAACCATCGTAAAATCATTTTCTTTAATTCCCTTGATAGAAATTGGAAAGAAATGTTTGGGTTGGTAAGGAACATTGTCTTTAGAATAGGCTGCCGGACGGTTGTTTTTATCCGCATAAATTCGGAACAAAGAGAAATCTCCAGTATGTCTTGGCCAAACCCAGTTGTCGGTATCGGAACCGAATTTTCCAATCGAACTAGGTGGCGCTCCCACCAAACGAATATCTTTGAAGGTTTCGGTGACAAAACGAATGTATTGATTTCCGTCATAAAACGTTTTGATCAAATTGTCTTGCCAAGTTTCTTTGGGTAATGATTTTGTCAATTCAGCAATGTTGCTTTGGATCTTTTTTTGTTTATCGGCTTCAGTTAGGCCAATTGTACCTTCCAATACTTTTGAAGTGATATCTTCAATGCGTACCACAAAAGTAACGACCATATCCGGATTGGATAATTCTTCCTCCATTTTGTACGCCCAAAAACCGTCCCGTAAATAATCATGTTCTACCGTAGAATGATTTTGTATCGCATCAAAACCACAATGGTGATTGGTTAAAATCAAACCTTTATCAGAAATCACTTCAGCAGTACATCCGCCATCAAATTGGGGTACAGCATCTTTTAAGCTGGATTTGTTCACGGCATAAATTTGATCGGCCGTCAATTTCATACCTAAATTTTTCATTTCTGCTTCGCGATCGCCTTTTAAGAGGTTGGGTAACCACATCCCGCCTTGTTGTGCCAAGGTTTGAAGCGATACGAATAACAGTAACAAAAGGAGTTTCAAATTTTTCATAGTATTAAAGTTCGTGTGTGTTTGTAATATAAGTAATAATGGATGAGGTGGCACCACCATTCATCTGTACAAAAGTGGCACAAATATGTCCTTTTTCAAAGCGTTCCTCTTCATTTTGAATCCAACGGTCCAGCGCTTCTTTACAAGCATTAGCATTTTGAATAGAAACACATCCAGTCAATTCAACCAAAGCCGTTGCCTCAGCAAAATGACTATAATGGGGACCCACAATAATCGGAATACCAAACGTGGCAGGTTCGAGTACATTATGAACCCCCGGATGACCAAATCCGCCGCCCACATAGGCAATATCGGCATAGCTGTAGATTTTGGTTAATATTCCGATAGTATCGATGATGAATACAGAAAAAGCGGAAAGGTCTTTGCCTTCTTTTTCTGAAAATAATACCGTTGGCTTTTGCAAGCGCTGTTGTAAACTGGCAATCTGTTCCGATTTAATGTTGTGTGGAGCAATAATGAATTTTACAGCATCAGAAGCCTGATTGATATAGGAAGTCAATAATTCTTCATCTTTAGGCCATGTACTACCTGCTACCACTGTGGTTTGGTTGTTTTTAAAATCTGCAATAAAATCCAATTGATTATCCCGTTCAACGATACCCAAAACACGGTCAAATCGGGTGTCACCAGAAACCGTACAATTGGAATATCCTAAGCGTTGTAATAATTTTTTGGAGGTTTCATTTTGAACAAAAAAATGGTCAAATGCCTTCAATGCACTGCGATAGAATCCGCCATAACTTTTGAAAAACACTTGATTGGGACGAAAGATTCCCGATATTAGATAGGTCGGAATCGCTTTTGTTTTCAAGGTATTCAAATAGTTAGGCCAGTATTCATATTTGATAAAAAACACCAAATCCGGTTGGATCGTTGCGATAAATCGTTGCGCGTTTGCGACCGTGTCTAGGGGTAAATAGACCGTCACATCCGCTACGGTATTGTTTTTTCGAACTTCATAACCCGAAGGCGAAAAGAAAGTGACAACGATTTTGTGCTGGGGGTATTTTTTTTTGAGGTCTTCAATAACCGGTAATCCTTGTTCGTATTCACCCAACGAAGCGGCATGAAACCAAAGGGTCTTGTCGGAAGGCTGTAGTTTTTCGTCCAAAGTAGCCCAAACCGTTTTTCGTCCCTGTACAAATAGTTGCAATTTACGGCTGAAAAGAGCGGGCAACGGGAGTAACGCTGCAACACAATGAACCAATAAATTGTAAAGAAACAACATCTGTTCGGGTTTATGGGGCATAAAAGTACAATTATTTTCTCGAAAGACGTTGCTGTTTTAGCCCCGATAGAGGCAAATAGCTCCCGATTTCGATCGGGACTATAGCCGAAAGCGGGAAAGACGATGGCTGAAAAAGCCCAAGCCTTTTGCTCCATAAAATTAGAAATTGATTACTTTTGTTACGCTTTAAAAATAGACCATGAGAAAATTACAAATGGTTGACCTAAAAAGTCAATACGATAAGATTAAAGACGAAGTGAATGCTTCCATTCAAGAAGTTCTAGATACCACTACCTATATTAACGGTCCGTTAGTACACCAATTTCAAGCCGATTTAGAAGCGTATTTGGGTGTTAAACACGTGATTCCTTGTGCCAATGGAACCGATGCCTTGCAAATCGCAATGATGGGATTGGGGTTACAACCCGGTGATGAGGTGATTACCGCTGATTTTACCTTTGCTGCTACCGTTGAAGTTATTGCTTTATTGCAGTTGACCCCCGTTTTGGTGGATGTGGATTTGAATAATATGAACATTTCATTGGAACGTATTCGTCAAGCGATTACACCCAAAACCAAAGCCATTGTTCCGGTTCATTTATTTGGCCGTGCGGCGAATATGGATGCAATCATGGAAATTGCAAACGAACATAATTTATTTGTGATTGAAGACAATGCACAAGCTATCGGTGCGGATTATACGTCGAAGGATGGAGTGAAACGCAAGGTAGGGACGATCGGACATGTGGGGGCTACCTCATTTTTCCCTTCTAAAAATTTAGGCTGTTATGGCGATGGAGGTGCGATTTTCACCAATGATGATGCCTTAGCACACACGCTTCGTGGGATTGTCAATCACGGCATGTATGAGCGCTATCACCATGATGTGGTCGGCGTAAATTCGCGTTTAGATAGTATACAAGCGGGCGTTTTAAAAGCAAAACTACCGCATTTGGATAAGTACAATAAAGCCCGTCAAGATGCTGCACGCAACTATTCAGCAGCATTGGGTACAAATCCAAACATTTGGGTGCCTACCATCTGTGATGCCTGTGATTGTCATGTATTTCATCAATATGTAATTCGTATTTTAAATGGAAAAAGAGATGCATTGCTAGCGCATTTACAAGGCATGGGGATTCCGTGCGCTATTTATTACCCAATTCCATTACACCGTCAAAAAGCCTATTTGGATCCGCGTTATAACGAAGCCGATTTCCCAGTGACCAATCAATTGGTGGACGAAGTTATCGCGTTGCCGATGCATACCGAATTGGATGACGAACAAATAAAATATATTACAGATGCTATTTTAGCGTTTGTATAAACCAACTCTAACACAACTAATAATTTATGAAAATCGCTGTAACCGGAGGGTTAGGATTTATCGGTTCCCACACCGTTGTAGAATTACAAAATGTAGGATTTGAAGTAGTAGCTATTGATAATTTATCCAATTCTTCGCTAGAAGTTTTAGACGGTATCGAACGCATTACCGGAAAAAAACCAGTGTTTGAACAAATCGACTTGCGTGATAAAGCTACCGTACAAGATTTTTTTAAACGCCATAACGATCTTGCAGGCGTTATTCATTTTGCGGCAAGTAAAGCCGTAGGGGAAAGTGTTGAAAATCCGTTGTTGTATTATGAAAACAACATCAATGCGTTGGTCTATGTTTTACAAGAACTCACCCAATTGCCACAAGCCAATTTCATTTTTAGTTCGTCGTGTACCGTATATGGACAAGCCGAGCAAATGCCAATTACAGAAAATGCGGCAGTTCAAGTAGCGATGTCTCCCTATGGAAACACCAAGCAAATCGGAGAGGAAATTATCCAAGATACGGCAAAAGTGACCGCGTTAAATGCTATTTTATTGCGTTATTTTAATCCAGTAGGTGCCCATGAATCGGCTGAAATTGGTGAGTTACCTTTAGGTGTGCCACAAAATTTGGTGCCGTTCATTACGCAAACGGCTATAGGTTTACGTGAGAAATTATCGGTTTTTGGAGACGATTATCCTACTTCAGACGGTACTGCTGTACGCGATTATATTCACGTAGTCGATTTAGCAAAAGCGCACGTAGTGGCCTTGCAACGTCTAATTCAACAGAAAAATGAATCCAAAGTAGAAACGTTCAACCTGGGTACAGGGAAAGGGAGTTCCGTTTTGGAAGTCATTAAAGCTTTCGAAAAAGTAAGTGGAAAAGCCTTGAATTATCAAATTGTGGGGCGTCGCGAAGGCGATATTACAGAAGCCTATGCCAATACAGATAAAGCCAACAATGTGCTCGGTTGGAAAGCCGAGTTAGGTCTTGAGGAAGCACTGGCAAGTGCTTGGAAGTGGGAACAGAAGATTCGCAGTTAATATAAAAACTAAAGGGGGCGTTCATTTGAACGCCCCCTTTCCTTTTACAACTAAATACAGCCTATTTCTTAACGGCTTCTTTCGTTTCTTTGGCTGCTTTTTCAGGAGCCGCAGGGGTTTCTGCTTTGGCCTTTGGAGCTTCTTCTTTTACAGCTTCACCTGTTTTTTCAACAGTAGAATCTTTTTCTGTGTTTGTTGAATCTTGATTTTGTTCCAAAGTATCTGCTGAAATTTCAGTTCCAGATGCTACTTTTTGATCGGCTTTTTTGTCACAAGACACTACAGTTAATGCTCCGATTAGCGCTAAGCTTAAAACAACTTTTTTCATTTTTTTAAGGGATTAAGAATTAATAATAATTAAGAACATTTTCCCTTATTACAAAACGAATGCCAAAAAAATGATTGGACGATGCCAAAATGAAAAAAAATTAAATTTTAACATTTTCTAAATAAAAAAGCCCCGTAAACAGGGGCTTAAGAGAAATTATTTTTTTGCAGATTCTTTAATTTGCTTGGCCTTTTCTTCCACTTTGGAAGCGCCTTTTACCAAAAGTGTATCTACTTTCGATTTTAGTTTGTCCTTTGTCGAGTCCAATACTTTCTCGGTTTTTGCTTTTACCGAATCTACATTTTCTTTTACTTCTTCAGATACAGCATCCTTAGCAGCATCTAATTTTTCTTGCGTCTCTTCTTTGCATGAAGCCAAAACAGCCAACAGTGCAAAACTGTATAGTATCTTTTTCATATTATGCCGATATTGTCGTTATGTCTTTATTAATTTTATTTACTAAACCTACTAAAACTTTCCCCGGACCCACTTCGGTGAAGGAAGTCGCTCCATCAGCAATCATTTGTTGTACCGATTGCGTCCATTTTACAGGAGCCGTTAATTGAGTAATCAAATTTTGTTTGATAGTCGCTGCATCGCTCACAGCACGCGCAGGAACATTTTGGTAGACCGGACATACCGGATTGTTGAAATGCGTAGCTTCAATAGCCGCCGCCAATTCTTCACGAGCCGGTTCCATCATCGGGGAGTGGAAAGCACCACCTACCGGTAATAATAAAGCGCGTTTTGCTCCCGCTTCTTTCATTTTTTCACAAGCCAACTCAACAGCTTTGAATTCTCCAGAAATTACCAATTGTCCTGGGCAGTTGTAATTCGCAGCAACCACAACACCATCAATAGAAGCACAAATGTCTTCTACCACTTTGTCGTCCAAGTTCAATACAGCCGCCATAGTGGAAGGAGTGATTTCACAAGCTTTTTGCATCGCCAAAGCACGTTGAGAAACCAATTTCAACCCATCTTCAAAGGATAAAGCACCACTAGCTACCAAGGCTGAAAACTCACCTAAGGAATGTCCTGCTACCATTTCGGGTTGGAAATCGGCTAAGGTTTTAGCCAAAATTACCGAATGTAAAAAAACCGCAGGTTGGGTAACCTTAGTTTCTTTCAATTCCTCTGCCGTGCCTTCAAACATGATGTCGGTAATACGGAAACCTAAAATTTCATTGGCTTTTTCAAATAACTCACGCGCAACTGCAGCGTTTTCATATAAATCTTTACCCATTCCGGTAAATTGAGCTCCCTGTCCTGGGAAAACATATGCTTTCATGTGCTGTATAGGGTGTTAATTAACGTCTGTTTTTTATCTAGGCGACAAAAATACAAAAAATTACATGCCCAACTTAGAATTCAATACCGCGAACAAGCGCTTCCAATTGTGCTTTCAATTCGGGTTGAATGATGCCATTATTCACATCAAAATTTTCATAGAAACTAGGTAGTGAAAATGTTCCCTTGACCTGTGCACCCTGAAACGGAAAACGGTTTTTAGCAATGTCTAAAACACTCGAACCGCCACGGCCACCCGGAGAAGTTGCCATCAACAACATCGGTTTGTCTTGGAAATTTTTGCCATTAATACGCGATGTCCAATCCAATAGGTTTTTAAAAGCTGCCGAATACGCACCGTTGTGTTCGGCTAAAGAAACCACTAGCAAATCGGCTGTACCTATTTTAGCATAAAAATCCTGCGCCGCTTGAGGCATTCCCTCTTTTTCTAAATCCACCGAAAATACAGGAAGTGGATAATCATTTAAATCCAAGACTTCAATAGTGGCATTGGTAAATAACTGGGCAGTATAAGTCGCCAATTGTTTATTAATCGAGGATTGGCTGGTCGAACCGCCAAAAGCAATTATTTTTTTCATGGTTAAGTGTGGAGCCAATCTCCAAAAAGTTTACGTAATAAGGGTAATAAGACATAGACCATTAACGGTACCAAAATTCCTGTCATGATTAAGGTGCGAACCGGTAATGCCAGGTCTTTGATAAAATCGCCTAAAAGAAAAGAAGCTAACGTAATGGCGGGATAGATTGCGATCCAAACCATTAAGGCAAATTTCCATTTTTTGGGTGGTTTCATTAGTCGTTATAATAAAAAGTTAGCGCTCCCGAAGGACATTTTTTAATCGTTTCCACAATCGCTTCAGTCGTAGAGTTCTCCGGATGGATCCAGGGCTTCTCCTTTGGCTTAAAAACGGCCGGATTGTTTTTGACACATTCAGCGGCGTGTTGGCACAATCCCGATTTCCATACAATGGTCACTTCGCCATTGCTGTATTCTTTAGTGAGGTCTTTTGGATCCATAGTTAGGCTGTTTTAGTGTGAATTTCTATTTTGTTTTCTAAGATTTTAGATACAGGACATTTTTCGGCAATCACCAACAACCGCTGCTGAATTTCTTGATCTACGCCATCCGGAAAGGTGAGTACACGTGAAATATGGGTCACCAACTCCGGGGTTTGCTCTTGTTCCATGTTAAGCGTTACGGCAAATACAGGAACATCCCAGCCTTTGCGATCAATATACATCCGCAAGGTCGATAGGGTACAGCCCGCCAAAGAAGCCAATAGGGTAGTGTAGGGGTCCGGACCCAAGTCCTGCCCACCCAATGATTCGGGTTCGTCCATCACCATTTGTCCGTTGCGCCACTGAATGGTGCAACGGTACAATTGGGTGCTGATACTTCCGATAATATCGTTTTCTAATAACTTTTTCATCTTAGACTCGTACGTCGTTAAATTCGGGTGTTTTGTCAAATACCGCTTTGGCAAACGGACATAAAGGTAAGATTTTTAGGCCTTGAGTTCGCGCCATGTCTACAGCTGCGGTCACCATTTTTTTACCCAATCCTTTGCCTTCATTGCCGGGTCTTACCTCCGTATGGTCAATAATAATCTTGTCCGGACCCGCATAAACAAATGTCATGCGTCCTTGTTCGGTGCCGTCGATAGTGACGTTAAAAAAGCCATTTTTTTCGTTTTGTTCGAGATGTACAATCGGTTCCATACGACTTATTTATTGAAACATAGGGACTTCCATGAGTAATAATTCCGTGTCTTCAGTCATTTGAAAAGCAACCGTAGCAAGGCTGCTGTCATCGGTCCAAATGCCAATTCCGTCACGTAGACCTAATTCCTGACCGTCTACAGTCAAGGCACCTTTGATCACAAAAACATACAAGCCGTTGCCTTCTTTTTTAAAGGTATAATCAGCGGTACTGCCCGCTTTGAAATTCCCCATATGGAACCAAGCATCTTGGTGAATCCATACGCCTTCATCTTCGGCGTTGGGGGATAATACCTGCTGAAATTTCCCTTCACGATCGGGAACGTTTAAAGTAATTTGTTGGTAACGGGGTTCGACATTGCGGTATTTTGGGAACACCCAAATCTGCAACAAATTCGTACGTCGGTCATGATTCGGGTTGAACTCACTGTGCTGAATACCCGTTCCCGCACTCATTACCTGTACGTCCCCAAATTTGATAGTCTCCGCATTGTTCATGCTGTCTTTGTGCGCCAAATCACCTTCTAACGGAATCGTGATGATTTCCATATTGTCGTGTGGGTGTGTGCCAAAGCCCATGCCACCCGCTACAATATCATCATTCAGTACACGAAGTACACCAAATTGCACGCGATTCGGATCATAATACCCCGCAAAACTAAACGTGTGACGGGCTTCTAACCAACCGTGATTCGCATAACCACGAGTGTTTGATTTATGGATAACTGTATTTTTCATATCGTTTTAAATGTAAGCATTATTACGATACAAAGATAGGATGCGACTCACTTCTGGACACTTAACCTAGGTTAAGAAGTGTGGTTTGCAGTTTGCAGTGTACAGTATTCAGTGTACAGTATTCAGTGAACAGTATTCAGTTTTCAGTGTACAGTTGACATCACTAAAGTCTAAAGTCCAAAGTCTAAAGTCTAAAGTCTAAAGTCTAAACTCTAAATTCCAAAGTCTCTCCTACTTCAACTCTGACCGATTCGCAATATTCAAAATCTCATAAATCGCTTTCAAGTGGTATTTCACCGTGTTTTCAGAAATAAAAAGTAGTGCCCCAATTTCTTTATTGGTCTTGCCTTCTTTGAGGTATTGAATAATTTCCAGTTGGCGGTCGGTTAAATCAAATTGGGTCAAATCAAGTTTGTCCTTGTTTTTCGGACTCGTAAGGCGCATGAGTTCGTCATAAATTCGCTTGTTTTCATTTTGAGCCAATTCTTTCTTGGTTTTA
Organism: Bacteroidota bacterium; assembly: GCA_039798185.1. Lineage (GTDB taxonomy): Bacteria > Bacteroidota > Bacteroidia > Flavobacteriales > Flavobacteriaceae > Flavobacterium. Next base: position 1,856 of record JBDKGM010000022.1, on the reverse strand, counting down.
TTGACCAAGTTGTATTTAAAGAGCATAAAAACCAAGGCGGCTAGAAGCGCTACAAGAACGACCAATACCGTTTGAAACGTTTTTTGGTACTTTTTCTGCAAATCATTTTTTTGTTGGACCAATTTTTTCTCCAAAAGACTTACTTTAATGCTGTTTTGGGTCGAATTATAAAGTGTGTTTAAAGAGTCAAAGTCACGTTGGAACGATGGGAAACGGGTGTAGTCTTTTGAATCCAAAGCAATTTTTTTACGAATTTCATACAAGTACAATTCGTATTTTACAATTTTAAAGCGGTGGGCAAATGATAATCCTTTTTGAAAGGCCGCCTCCATTTTGTCCATTTGTCCCATGGCAGCATAAAGTTCCATATGCTTCGCCAAGATATTCGGTACATCCCGCGGAGAATGGTGTTCCGCTAAAGCCAACGATTGATTTAATTTTTGTTCCGCCTCTGGGTAATGCTTATCAAGAAAATACAAATACCCTTCTTGCATAGTAAGGAAGATTATACTTATTGTGGGTAATCCTTTAAATCGTTGCGCCTCCAGTTTTTTCATTAAAGCATTGGATTCACTGTACTTGTGAACGTCAAATAAAGCAAACGCCATTTCAGCATGTACGCAATTAAGTAGGATTTGTTTATTGGGAGATTTAAACGCCTCTTTTTCGGCATACGCTAACGTTAACAACACTTCTTCGTAATTGAATAAACGTTTATAGGTTTGGGATTTTAAAATATAGGCTTTAACCAAAAGATCGGGTTCCGTTTTGTGTTCCTCGATGTAGGTGTTTAAAATAGTAATTGCCGTTTCATACGCAAAGGAATCATTGAGTTTTAAAATCTTTTGCTCAAAAGAATTGGGTAGTGTCGTTTGTCCAATACCACTGGAAATGGAAAAAAGGAATATAAAAGTGAAGATACGTAGCATAAATTTCAATCGATAAACAAAGATAGTAGGTCAGCCAATTCCGCAGTCATTTTTGAGGTAAACGGCACATTTTGTCGTTAACTACCCGCTAACTACCCGCTGAAAACAAAGAAGTGTGGTTTTTATTACAGAATTTTGAACCTCGATTAATCCCCAAATCATGCTGATCCAAATTAAAAACTTTTTGAAGTTATTTTCAACCAAACGGGAAGAAGCCATTCTCACTTGCTTGAAAAATGACATCGCATTGACGGATGAAAACATCCGCGAAATTGAAAGCATTCTAAAACAAAAGAAAGAAAGAGAAGCCCGTATATTGGCCCTAAAAAACCGAAGTAAAGAAGGATTCGATCATTATTAATTAATGGGTTAACTTAATTTTGACACCGACTTTATTTGGGGAACAAAGCACTTCGAGAGGAGTGCTTTTTTTATTTGAATGGGGAGGTTGGTTTACAAAGCATATTTTAAAACCTGCTCCACAAAGTCTCCCGACTTTGAGCTGCAGTAACCCCGAGGCTTTGGCCAAACAGGTGAAGTAAATTCGAGCCATCATCCATGTGTCAAATCCACGCTATCGGGTGTAGTTCATGGTTGTAGTATAAAATGTTAAAAACCACCCGTTAAGGTGGTTTTGCTTTTATTTGTTTCGCAAAGTCGGGAGATTGTTACGGATTATCGTGCATACAATGAACACTTTGCGGAGCTGGGGAAGTAAATACGGGAAAAATGGTTAGATTATTTTAGTCTATTTTTTATTATTGATTTGACATACAAATTTTTTGCAGTTGGGAGTTTTTCACAGATTTCATTAATCTCAAAAAATTTATCTTTAAATAATTCATTATTAAATTGATATAGAAAAAAATATGGGATTATACTATCACTGTCTCCAAATTTTATTAAAAGGTCTTTACAATCGTTTTC
>JBDKGM010000021.1:0-3514 GCA_039798185.1 Bacteroidota bacterium | reverse complement strand
GTGCGCACACCTGGAGAATTTTCTGGTGGACATGTAGCCGGCTCAATCAATATTCCGCTGCAAGAAATTCAGGCCCGTTTAACGGAGATTAAAGCGATGGAGTCGCCGCTCATTTTGTGCTGCGCATCTGGAGGAAGAAGCGGACAAGCCAGTTATTTTTTAAGTCAGCAAGGTGTAGAGTGCTACAACGGAGGTTCGTGGCTCGATGTAAATTATTACCATTCTAAAGTAAATTGATACGATGATTAGTTCACTCAAAAAACTATTTGGCATGGGACCAAAAGTAGATTATAGCGCATTAATGAAACAAGGGGCGCAGATCATTGATGTTCGTTCTCCGGCTGAATTCCAAGGTGGACATATCAAAGGATCGGTAAACATTCCTCTTCAAAGTTTACAAGGAAGCATAGGAAAAATCAAAAAAGACAAGCCAGTGATTACCTGCTGTGCAAGTGGGATGCGCAGTGCATCAGCAAAAAGCATTCTGCAATCGAAAGGCTTTCAAAACGTCCACAATGGAGGGGGGTGGAGCAGTTTACAGAGTAAATTGAGTTAGTTTAGTATGTTTAAATGTAGAAGAAGGCCCGGCTCATCGTTGGGTCTTTTTTGTTACAACTACCTCTTTTTCTTCGGCTTGCCGTACTTTTCTTGCATGGCCTTTTTGTGGTTGTAACGCACATTTACCTTTTTGTTTTTTGCTTTTTTCTCATGAAATGAATCACCCCTGCCTTCTCGTGGCGGTAATTTGATTGCCTTCCCGGGTATGACAATTTTTGGCTTCTCGAATTCCATGAGTTCGTCTGTAAACTCAACATCTTCCGGAACTTCCGTAAAGTCAAGTTCCTGTTGCATAAGCGCTTGAATGGCCTGAAGGGCGGGTTCATCTTTCTCGGAAACAAACGTAATCGCAATCCCATTTTTATCAGCCCTACCCGTTCGTCCGATGCGGTGAATGTAGGATTCAGGATTTTCAGGGATATCAAAATTGATGACATGTGAAACGTCAGTCACATCAATTCCACGAGCAATTAAATCCGTTGCGATCAACACACGAATTGCACCAGATTGAAAGTTTTGTACCGTGTCAAAGCGGAAATTCTGAGCTTTGTTGGAGTGAATAATCCCTATAGTGTCCATTAATTCAGTTTCCATTTCATCAAACAACACATCGGCCAATGCCCGTGAAGAAACAAAGACCAATATTTTTGAGTTCGCTTCTGACTGTTGAATGATATGTCGCAAAAGAACAACTTTCGAGAGGAAATTCGGCACGTAATAACCCGTTTGATCAATTTTCTCGAGAGGCAAGCCAGCACGTGCGGCTTCAACGCGGACAGGTGTGATTAAATAGTTGTCCAAAAACAAAGCGACGTCTTCCGAAAGTGTTGCCGAAAAAACCATGTGCTGTCTTTTGGCAGGCAAATAGTCAAAGATTTTTAAAAGTTGTGGTCTAAACCCAAGGCTGAGTGTTTCATCCACCTCGTCGATCACCACTTTTTTAATGTGTTTCAATTGCAGTGAACCGCTTGAAGCGAGATCTAGAATCCGCCCTGGTGTTCCAACGAGAATATCCAAGCCTTGCAAGACCATGGCCACATGCGTGTTCATATTGGTGCCGCCATAGACTCCTCCAACGGCCACATTCATGTGCGTGGTTAACTTTTCCGCCTCATGCACCACCTGCACGACCAACTCCCGTGTAGGTACAATGATTAAAATTTGGGGGTGAGGTTCTTTCGAAAATTTCCACATACATAAACACGGCAGCAAATACGCCAATGTTTTACCCGTACCCGTTTGTGCAATACCAATGGTGTCCTTACCCGACATCATCACGTTGAAACCTGCCGCCTGAATGGTTGTTGGGGTGTGGTATCCCAAATCATCTAAGGCGTTCCACAGAGGCTTCTTTAAATTTAAATCGTGAAATGTCATAGAAACGTGTTTCTGCAAAGTTACGGAGAGATTGGCGATTGCTTTGGATTTATTTTTAAAGGAATAGTTAATCCGGTCAAACAACCTTCTAAAGATGTAAACCGTATCGATTTATCTTTAATCTTGGAGCTCTTCACCATGAACATTATTTGTTCTAATGTTATGGCCCACACTTTCCCATGAATCATAATCCGCAGTAGCGACGCCGAATATGTTTTAAACTTTCAATCGAAAAGCTTCTTGTCGCCTACTATAAAAATGTTAAAAACATTCCAACTCCAAGGAATACATCGAAATTAATATACCCATTCAATGGTGTTTCGAAACCAAAAACATAAGAAAATCCGAATCTACCTCCTATTTGTCCATCCAAACCTATCCTATATCCCGTAATAGGCGTCGTTGGCACATTTGAATTGACTATTATGCCATTTGAATTAGGTTTTGTAAGGTCCTTTATTGCGTGGTAGTTGATTAACTCTACATAATAACTTGTCCTTCCCATTTTTTGATAGTGATTGTTTTTACCGATCACTTGAAAATTATAGTATTTCGTATTGACATAGGTTAATCCAATTGAAAATTCATTTGCACGGGCGTTCACATGATGAAATGAATCACCTCGATAGTCTCCGTTTAAATACCCTATTCGCACACCTAATTGTCTTAATGTATTTAATTTGATCGGAACTCTATATTTTGTTTCCAAGTCACCATTTCTTTCTGACGTCAGGGTTACACCGTAAGATTTCTCTTTCCTAAATTTCACAAAAAAAACACTATTCTCGATGCTCAATCGACCGATACTACCGAATGCTGACAAACCGACATGAAATTTCGAAATGAAATATTCAGGGATTGAATAGGCAACAGAAGGTCCAAAAGAAAACGTTGATCTGGAATTAGATTCGGAGATCCAAACATTCAGTTTTGGAATGTCCAAGGCATCAACGGATTTCAATTTATAATTGATTTCTCTGCCATTTTCGAAAATAGCAGATTGGACATCATCTTGAGCATTCAAGGTTCCAAACAATACTACAAAACTTATTAATAATTTCTCTTTCATATAGTAGTAGAATAGATTTTTACGAATCAAAAATATATTTATTTATTCAATAATTTATTTTTAAAGTTAATACTACTCTATTTTGTTTATTAGCTTCACTTCAGATTGTAGATAATAAAACTTCCGCATTAAACGGAAGACAGAAATAAACTAATCATATTTAAAACCATTGGACATTGACTAGCTGCAATGTTTACCATGCTCAGAGCATGAAAAAGCACACGATATAATTCGAGGAATATAACTTTTTAAAAATAAGTGGAATAACCCGCCCGCGCTCTCCGGTAGTATTCTAAAAAGTGTGTCAAGGTAAAAATTAGGAGTAATAATCTTAAACTTGAACACATGGAAAGAAAGAAAAGAAGTCGAAAGGAAAAGACAGCATCTTTTGACTATGCCAATTTTGAAAAAGAGGCAATCGAAAAATTGAAAGCAGGCAAAGGCCTAATTGGACCAGAAGGTGCGTTGACAGGAATGATTCAGCGTATACTTCAAGCTGCATTGGAAGGC
>JBDKGM010000020.1:0-83450 GCA_039798185.1 Bacteroidota bacterium | reverse complement strand
AAATACATCAAAGAAAAATTTACCGATTATCAGTTGAATACAGAAATTCAAATTGATTGTGATTGGACCATGAAATCCAAAGAAAATTATTTCTACTTTCTTACTCAATTAAAGAAATTATCTAAGAAAAAAATTAGTTGTACTTTACGATTATATCCTTATAAATACCGCACCAAAATGGGAATTCCACCCGTTGATCGTGCTACATTAATGTGTTATAATCTCATCCAACCTCTAGTGGATAAAAAAAGAAATTCGATATTAGATATCAATGAGTTGGAAGCGTATCTAACGGTCGATAAGGTGTATCCTATTCCACTCGATGTGGCATTACCCGTTTTTGATTGGGCATTTCATTATCAATATGATCAGTTTAAAGGTTTTACACATCTTTCTAAGAAAACACTTAAAAAGATCGCAATTCCAAAGAATGATCTTTGGTGGGAAATTCAAAAGGATACCACAATCGCTGATGTCTATTATCGTATTGGAGATAAAATAAAACTTGAAGATGTCAGTCAAGACAAATTATTTTCTACTATAAAATTGCTTAAATCCAACGTTAAATTCCCAAAAGAAACTACCGTTACTTTGTTTGATTTAGATTCCACTATTGTACATGAATACTCGATTCCAACCCTACATCGCTTTTATTCTTCTTTTGCTGAGTAGTTCGACTTACAAAAGTTATGCTTGCTATTTTTATCCCTATGGTGATGATATACGGATGAGTTTATTTTATCCTGAAAGTTTTGATTTTCATAGTTATGAACGCTTTAATTATTGTTATAGCTATGAATATCCAAGTACAAATGATTATGCACTATCGGAGAATGTTGAACTTTGGTATATCTATTGTCATCAAAAAGTGTCAAAAAAAGCGATTGGTTATACGCTTGATGAATTGGACTTTACAGATAAAAAAAGCTTTGCTGCCAGTCCATTAATTCAGTATTTGAAAAGAATTGGAGACCAACAAGCATTAGATTATTTAGCATTTGCAAAAGCAATCGAGGCTTTTAATCCAGATGCAAATGATGCATGGGAACACAATCAAGATCTTGAAAAAAAGAAAATAAACGAACTCATAACCATAGGTTTTAACCGTATTCATTTATTATCCAATAAACTTTTAATTAAGCGGTATTATTTCCAAATTTTTAGAATGCTGCATTACAATTCAGCCAATAAAAAAATAATTGAATTGTATGATCAAACTTATTCTAAACAGTTTCACTCACATGATTTGATTGATAATTGGGTCTTGTTTTACCGTATGTCAGCGGAACCAAATAATGCCAAAATGAATTATTATGCTTCCCAATTATTTGGAGTTGAAACCGATAATCGCTTTGATATTCGTTGGTATTTTAACCGTCATATTCCGATTAATCAAGTGATGCATTATGCTAAAACAAACACAGAAAAAGCAAATATAATCGCATTATACAGTATTCGACGTTTGGATTATAACTTAAATGTTTTGCATTCCATTTATGCTATACATCCTCAAAATGAAGCGCTTGAGTTTTTAGTATTGCGCGAAATAAATAAAATTGAAGATTGGGTTTTAACTCCAACATATACCATGTTTTTGCCAGTATTGCGAGAAGATTATTGGGAAAATAGTAATGGAAAACGATTGTTAAATAGGGTGGATGTTGATCGAAAATATGCAGAAAAAGTATTGGATTTTGTACAACATGTCAATTTGAAAAAAGTCAAGAATCCAAATTTTTGGAGACTCTCTCAGGCGTATTTAGAATTTTTAATTCAAAAACCAGCTCAGGCATTAAGTACTTTGTCAAAAATTTCAATGGTAAATGAGACAACTCCATTCAAGGAGCAATATTTCCGTATTTATGCTTTAGCAACTGTAGCAAACCAACCACAGAATAATGCAATTATCCCTCAAAAGTTACAAGAGATTCTTTTAGCAAATAAAGAGAATGGTCGGTTTTTATTTGCTATTGCTAAAGAATTAGAATTTTTAGGAAACAAGTCTGAAGCCGCATTACTCATTTCTAAAATTGTCGATGTTGATCAATGGGAAGGAAATGTATATTGGCGATCCAGTTCGGGAAAAAGTACACTTTGGGATGATTTTAATTTTAATTGGTACCATTATGTCGATGCCGAATTAAATGCTGAAGATTGGGAAAAAGTAGTTTTGCAAATGAATTTACCACAACAAAATTCATTTCAAAAATGGCTTGTAAGTACTGTGCAAAAGGATAAAAATAGAGTGTATGACTTACTCGGAATAAAATATATGCGGTTGGATAATTTAGCTCAAGCTTGTATTGCTTTTGAAAAAGTTGCCAAAGGATACTATACCAACAATCCATTATTTAATGAAAATCCATTTTACAAGATTAAAGGGTATATGTATTTCGATGAAAAAAAACCTTTTAAAAATTTGACTAAGGCAAAAGTTGTCCATCAAATGATCCAACTTCGTAAAAGTGCAGACAAGAAAGGAAATAAACGGCGACATAAAGATTATTTTTTATTGGCAAATTGCTATTATAATCAAACTTATTATGGAAATGCATGGATGTTTAATCGAATTAGTCGCACCGAGTATAAAGATCGTAATTATCCAGATGAAGCAAATTATTATTCATGCCAACGCGCGCGGTATTACTATGAGAAAGCGTTACAATATGCTTTATCAACCGATTTTAAAGCATTGTGTGAATACATGATAAGTAAATGTAAAGCACGTGAAGCAGAGCAACAATTTTATAGCGCACATCAAGACGAGTATTTTTATGATAGCTCAATGATTGATGCCAAAATAAATGAACGAGCGTTTCGAAATTTTCAAGAGAAATACCCAGATCATTATGAAGAAATGATGAGTAATTGTGAAATTTTCGCCTATTATTACAAACAATAAAAAAAGCTCCCGTAAAGGGAGCTTCTTTTTTAACCTAAAACAATAAGGAACAATAAAGGGAAAAGTAATCCAGCGAGGGCTAATTTCCAGCCTCTACGCTTGAATGTAAATTTGCCAGCCGGTATCATAATTGCGCCGGTGATGGCTATAGTGATTAAGGATAACCCAAAAATGTCACTGTAATAAATCCAAAAATTTGAAGTGCTTTTGTGTAATTTCATCACGTGACTGATGATTGGTGTTTTTTCAAAAGCTTCAAGTTCGCCTTTCCCCGATTTTAAATCCACTTCGAGTTCATGCTTTTCAAAAGCAACTCGTAGTTTGCCTTCTTTCACTTTGTGGCGTCTCACTTCATCTTCGATTCCAAGTTTTTTACCTAAATTCTTTACAAAATCCTCTGAAATTTCCGCTTCATCTTGAGGTAAAATCACGGTCACGGGTTTGGTTGTTGTCGTATATTTTTCGGGATGCCAATGTTCGCGGTGGTTCATCATTATCCCTGAAAATGCAAAGGAAATAATTAAACCAATGTAGAAATAACCTAAGTCACGGTGTAAGCCTCTAATTTTTGTCTGATTCATAGTTGGGATATTAAATTTTATATTTTAAGGTTGCCATCACTTGACGTGGAGCAATCGGGTTCACACTGTAATTCTCGTGTACGGTATAATTTAACGCATTGGTGATGTTGGACAGTTTTACCAAAACTGAAAACTTTTTCCAATCATATCCCGCAGAAATATCCACAGTGGTATAGTCACTTAGGGAAATGACACGGTCACGAACCACTAAATTTCCGCTTTGCAAGATATAATCATTATTCCAACCTCCCAAACGACGGCCCATATAGGATGCCATAGCGCCAAGATTTAAGCCTTTTAATTTTCCATTTGGGATCTTATAAAAGGTGCTGAAATTAGCTGTTTGGTAGGGTGTTCGTGTAAGTCGATCGCCTTGTACAAAATTACCAACCCCAACATCAGTTTTCGTAAATCGCATGTCGTTATAACTAAAGCCTGCCATCATGGTCCAGCCTTTTAGTGGATAGGCAGAAAAATCAAACTCAAATCCTTTACTCACTGTTTCACCACTTTGGATTTTATAATTGGTATTGGTATTGGCGACTCCATTAACGAAAGGAGCCGTTTGAACATAATTGTCATTTACTATACTATAAATCGCAAAATTCATATTCAATTTTTCCTTGATAAACTCACGTTTGAATCCGGCTTCATATTGTGTAATAATGGATGGTTTTACCACTTTTCCTTCCGGTGTTAAACCTGTATTAGGTGTGAAAGAATTGGAATAGCTAGCAAAAAATGAAGTTTTATTATCCGGTTGATAAATCAATCCTACTTTGGGTGAGAAGGCTTTGTCAATACGAACAGGATCTTTGATTTGCGCATTAGGGTCAGTAGCATAGTTGTTGTGATTCCAAATATTGGCTTCTTGCCATGACCATCGTAAACCTAAAAATACTTTAAAATATTTTGGAAAAGAAATCAAATCTTGCGCATACATACCAAATCGATTGGTGGTGTTTTCAACAAGTCGAGTGGCTGTAGCTGAGGGAATCGGACCCGTTCCTTGGTTGAAGTTGGCAAAATCATAAATGTTGCCTGAGCCATAGGTAGTGCCGCCTGCAGGGAAAGTAAAAGTGAAAGTTTCCGTAAAAGCATTTTCAAAATCGGCACCTGTAGTCAATTGATGTTTTAATTTACCAGTTGCAAAAGTTCCGTTGATATAAAATTGTTCGCTATAAATACGTTCGCTGTTTTCTTGTTGACCCAAAGGGCGCGTCCAGTCACCGTTTGCTGCGGGTTGAATTCGGTCAGTTCCCGTCCAAAAGCGATAGAATTTTTGATACGAACTATTCGCATTAAAAGTCCAGTTTTCTTTCCATTGATGTTTGAAAAATGCTGTTGCAGTGGTTTGTTTGGTGGTTCCATTAGACCATTTCCCACCTAAATACAAATTACGAGGTAAGTCGACAATCGTTTTGCCGATAAGGGCAGTTCCGAAGTCGGGAGTCCAATCATCGGCTAAATAATCTGCATTAACCGTCAATTCTGTTTTGGAATTGATTTTAAATAATAGCGACGGATTCACATAGATGCGTTCGCGTTGAACAACATCACGAAAACTTTTGGAGTTTTCATACGTGGAGTTGAAACGGTAAGCGATAGATTTTGAAAGCGGGCCATAAATGTCTAGGGCAGGTTTATAAAAATCATAGCTACCTATTTGGAATGAAGCTTCTCCACCAAATTGAAATTGAGGAGTTTTGGTTACTAAATTTACGACTCCACCAGGAACTACATTCCCAAATAATAAGGCCGAATTTCCTTTTAAAAATTCAACGCGTTCCAACGATACGATTTCAGGAAAGGAGCCACTGCTCACACGAAATCCATTTTTAAAAATATTATTCGCACTTAAATCATATCCTCTTGACCAGAATGATTCTTGTGCACCGCCTCGGGCCGAACCCACATAGGCACCATTCACATTTTTGATCACATCACTAAGACGAACCGCTTGTTGTTGGTAGATAATGGACTTGTCAATGGTTTGAACATTTTGGGGTAAATCCATCACTTTAATCGCACTTCGGGTCAGGGTGGGCTGAATTTTAAACGGATTTTTTTGAATTAAAACTTCGTCCAATTGGATGGCTGTTTTGTTTTTGATTGTATCCTTTTCTTTGCCTTTTGAGGCATCACTGAATTGAGCTTGGCATAAGCTATTAACTAATACAATGAATAGGAGATGGGGAAAATATGCTTTCATTTTATTTAGAATAATTAAAAATAAGAACACCGCAAATGTATTATGCAGAATTTAATTATCAAAACTTATTTAGACTAATTATAAATAAAATTTTTAAAGGAATATTTATCAATAGGTTAGGGTATAAAAAAAGCTCCCTTACAGGAGCTTGAAGTTATTTTTTTTTCAGTTTTGGCAGTTGCTTTTGACCAAAAATAGGTTTGTGATTTTGGTTTTTTTCGCACAGCACCGCTTTCTGTTTGCTTGATTTGGCCATTTTTCTGCAGACGAAATTCAATTTTGGAGGGGTAATCGTTTTTTGGATTTTCAAAAAGGATAACACTATCTGCATTTTTCGTCAATTGAAATGTTATGGGAGTTTCTCCTTTTTCGCCTGAAACGGTTGAAGTGTATAACAAATGTTCTTCACGTTCCTGCATTTCCATGACTTCACGATGTAAAGTATCTTTTTTTTCACCTTTAATGAAATAACTTACACCTGAAAATGTACTGTCATTTTCAATTTTCCAAGTCATTTCCAATAATCCTAATGAATCTTGAACTTCCCAATTGCCTTCTAAAAATGCCGCTTTGTTCAATTCTTCAAACCGAATTTCTTTTCCAAAGGCATCGTATTTTTTACAGGAAACGCTTAGGATTCCAATGCCCAGTAAACTCAATATTATTTTTTTCATGGATGTGTTTTTTTCATTTGAAAATCTTCTGAAACGGGTTTTCCTTTTTGTGTTCCAAAGATAGTGGCTACAAGACTATCTTCCCTAATTTTTTTATACACAATTCGATTGGGGTAATCGTGTTTTTTATTTTCAAATACAAATGTATCGTTGGTCATTTCTATTGAGGAAAATGTAACGGCTTGTTCTTTATTTTGATTCCGCACAGCAACGCTATAATCCCAACCCATTTTTGTCTGAACTAAATCAATTTGTTCATAAAATACGGTATCTTTTTTTACCAATATATAGCTCTCACCTCGATAATGTTGCGTATCTATTTTCGACCAGTTCTCATGGAAATCCATAGCGGCAGTTGTGTGTTGCCATGATCCCACTAACCAATCCATTTCAGATGCTGCGGGTTGACAACTGAAAAGACCTAAAGCGAACAGTAAGGTTACGAATATTTTTTTCACAAGAAATTATTTTTACAATACTACAAATTTTAATGCGATTGTCTTTGTAACCGATTAGAATCGGGTAAAATAATACTTGAGAAATCACATTTTATTGTATTTTTGCAGTCCAAAAAAAGGAGTATCATACTATGTTAGAGCGTTTACAATATGTTAAACAACGATTTGACGAGGTATCCGATTTGATTATTCAACCGGATGTTATCGCTGATCAAAAGCGTTATGTGCAATTGAATCAGGAATATAAAAACCTGAAGGCATTAGTAGAAAAACGTGATGAATACGTTCGTTTAACCGATAATCTTACTGAAGCCAATGAAATTTTAGCTGATGGTTCGGATGCAGAAATGGTTGAAATGGCCAAGATGCAATTGGAAGAAGCGAAAGATCGTTTGCCACAATTGGAAGAGGAAATCAAGTTTATGTTGATTCCGAAAGATCCTGAAGATGCGAAGAACGTGATGGTAGAAATTCGTGCGGGTACAGGAGGCGATGAAGCGTCTTTATTTGCGGGTGATTTGTATCGTATGTATACCAAATATTGTGAAAACAAAGGGTGGCGAACTTCGACTGTAGACTTTAATGAAGGAACTTCTGGTGGATTTAAAGAGGTGATTTTTGAAGTTTCAGGGGAAGATGTGTACGGTACTTTAAAATTTGAAGCGGGTGTTCACCGTGTGCAACGTGTACCGAAAACAGAAACGCAAGGACGTGTACACACTTCTGCGGCTACGGTAATGGTACTTCCGGAAGCTGAAGAATTTGATGTTCAAATCGACATGAACGATGTGCGTATTGATTTGTTTTGTTCATCAGGACCGGGTGGACAATCGGTAAATACGACGAAATCAGCTGTGCGTATGACACACATTCCTACAGGTTTGGTAGCGCAATGTCAAGATGAAAAATCGCAACATAAAAATAAAGACAAAGCCTTGTCGGTTTTGCGTTCGCGTTTGTATGAAATGGAATTAGCCAAAAAACAAGAAGAAGATGCGAAAAAGCGAAATTCTCAAGTAAGTTCGGGTGACCGTTCGGCAAAAATCCGTACCTACAATTTCCCGCAAGGGCGTGTAACCGACCACCGTATTGGAATGGATATTTTTGATATGGACGGGGTCTTGAATGGAAATATTCAAAAGTTTATTGACGAACTACAATTAGTCGCCAATACTGAAAAATTAAAAGAAAGCGAAGTTTTTTAATAGTGAAACCCGGACAGTTGTTCGGGTTTTTTATTGCAAAAAGAAACCCGGTCCAAGAAAGACCGGGTGCATCAGAATTTATAGCGACTACTAAGAATTTTACAATAAGTGTTTGTTGATACTTCGTAAATTATCCAAATGGTCAAACTGCGTTTCCTCTTCACGATCATTGCCAAAAGTGGTAACTTTCTCAATTCCTTTTTTGGCAGAATCCAAGATCGATTTTCCTTTGGATTGAATTTTTTCTCGTGTTGATTTTCCTTTTGCGGGTGCAATAAGTACCCCAACTGCGGAACCGGCGATTAATCCGCCTAATGCCATCCATACATTTTTCATTTTCATAATTTCCGAAATTTAAGTTTTACAATTTTTTACCGTTAATGATCTTTATCATAATCACCATGACTGCAAGAAGTAATAACCCATGAATAGTACTTCCACAGTCCAAAACCATGTAACCAACGGCCCAAACAACAGTTAGAAAAAAGGCAAGGATGTACAATAAATTATTCATAACAGTCATATGCTTAAAATTTTAAGGTCGCATACAGATTGAAGTTGCTGTTTTTGCCATCGGGGAAGGTGTAGGTCACTCCACCGAATGTTTGTTCTTTTCCAATGGTTCGCAGTCCATAGTTGTAACGTGCTCCAATTCCAAGCGGACCAAAATCCAAGCCAACACCTCCAGATAATCCATAATCAAAGCGGTTAAAGTCATCTTCGTTATAGGTTTGCTCAAAATTGATGTTCCCATTAGGGTCTTCATTCGTTATGCGAGCATCTACCAAATAAGCGAAGTAGGGTCCGAAATGCACATTGACCATTGGTAAAATATTCGCTTTAATCAATACTGGCATTTCCAAATAACTCAGTCCGAATTTGGTTTTTCCTTGCGCAAAAACATTGTTGTATTGCAATTCGGCTCCTTTCATCGTGAAATTGAATTCAGGTTGAAAGGCCACATTGTTTGAAATTGGCGCTTCTATAAAAAAACCTGCAGTCAATCCTGTTAGTCTATTTTTATCGTCAACATCTTTCGTATATAAATTCGAAAAACTGAGTCCGCCGCGTACACCAACTTTTGTGCTGGCTGTTGTTGTAGGTTCCTGTGCTGAGGCTTGGTTTCCTACGGTCAATCCTAGAAAGACTAAAAATACGGTTACTTTTTTCATAGCGAAGTGTGTTAAGTTTACAGTACAAAATTGGGAATTGGAGGGGTAAAAAGGGTTACAGGATTTTTAAGACCTGTTACAAAATTTCAAGGTTACTCGGTTTTGTAGGGAAACCGACCTTTGGTCACATAAGGAAATTGCTTTTGATGGGAGCGAATCATTTCCTCAGGATGTTCATCACAATAGGTGTCAATCCGCACTTTTGCCATTTTATACATGGAATAGCCACCGATGAACTCGGGTAATTCTTTACATCGCATCCATTGTTTGTTCCAATAGAATACGTATTCCTCATCAACTGTGTCAAAATAGGCACTCATGTTGGGATAGTAATAATAGCGAAAGCCCATGGCATTTACTTTTTTCTCCGATTTGGTAACCGAAGAATTGTCCGGTGATGAAGTTGTATTTAAGGAAACGGTAGACGTTAGTCCTGCTTCCAAGTCTTGCGCTTGAACGCTCAATAGACTTCCTAAAAGACATCCGAAGGTGATTAACTTTTTCATAGCAATTTTGATTAATGTTAATTACCTTACAAAGGTCGAATGGGCGAGCGCCAAAAGTGTTACAGATCTTTCAGAAACTGTTACAGAATTTTCATTTATGAATTAGGCAGGGAGTAAAACTTCAATTTGTGTCCCAACATAGGGAGTGCCTTGGGCTTTTATTGATCCTTTGTGATTTTCAACAATTTTTTTACAAATGGCCAATCCAATTCCTGTTCCACTGTATTCTTCGCGATTGTGTAGACGGTTGAATAATTCGAATATTTTTTCTGCATATTCGGGTTCGAACCCAATTCCATTATCCTGAAAAACCAATCGATGGAAGGTTTCGGTACTGTTTTTCACTGGATTGAGTTTTTTCACGATTTCTGTTGTAATCGTAATTTCGGGTGTAGTATCTGTTTTGGCATATTTCAATGAATTACCAATGATATTGATGAACAATTGTTGGATTTGGAAAGGTATCACAGAAAGCTTTGGTAACGGCATTTGTGAAATTTTAGCTTGCTTTTCTTCGATTACTTGATTGAGTTCGGATAAAGCATTTTCAAGTAATACATTTAAATCAGTGGGTTCAAAAACCTGTTCGGATTTATTTGCTCTGGAAAATTGGAGCAAGTCATCAATCAAAGCTCGCATTCGACCAGCTGCCACTTTTATTCGATCTAAATATTGATGACCATTGTCAGAAAGTTGGTCTTTTTCTTTTTCTTCTAATCGAGAAATAAAGGTTTGGATTTTACGTAAAGGTTCTTGTAAATCATGACTGGCCACATAATTGAAAGCCGATAATTCCCGGTTGTTGTTTTCCAGTTCCCGATTTTGTTGTTCGAGTTCGTCGTTTTTCAAATGGTCTTGAGTAACATCAATCGTAGAACCTACAATCAATCGACTTCCTGTTTCGGTAGTAATTAATTTTCCTGCCGAACGAACATGCTTAACGGTGCGATCTGGGGTAACAATACGGTAATTAATATCGGGAATTAGCGTTTGATTTTCGTATTCTTTCAGAATAGATTTTACCCGTTCTTTATCCTCAGGATGGATGTAGTGCAATAAATTGTCATAACTCGGTTTGACAAAATTCGGGTCAACACCTAATATACTGTACAAATTGGTTGAAAAGTACCATTCGTTTTTTTCCAAATTACAACTCCAATTACCATAGTTGCCGATAAATTCCCCCAAACGATTGGATTCATTAGACAACAATAATTGTTCGTGTGTAGCTTTTAACGATTGGTAACTTTTGATAAATCCAATAAAGGATAACACAATTAAGGTCAGCGTTACTAGAAGAGTCAGATAAATGAACAAAGGCGTATTGCTTTGGATTTCCTGATCGGCAACGTGGCGAACTTTTAAAAGTTGGTCTTCTAAGGCGATCATTTGGTCTACATGAACTTGTATCGAATCCATCATGACTTTTCCTTGAATCAAATTTTTCCGAAGTAATTCGCGGTCTTTTTTTAATTTTTCAACATCGATAATGGCTTTGTTTACTATAGCAAATTTTGCATTACACAGGCGACGAATTTTTACAATATGATCGGTTTGTGTTTTATTATCAACTACTAAGTCATTAATCGCATTGATTGATTTTACAATGCCTAATTTTGATTTGTTTAGTTTATCCACCAAGGTGTTGTCACCCGTCAATAAATAATTCCGACGTTCAATTTCTAGATCTTTTACACTGGTAAATAATTTTTCAATTTCCAAGGTAACTTTATAGGAATGCAGTACGGCATCACGTGTTTTATTTAGTGAGCTAATATGTTTAAATGTTATGCCCGCAATAAAAAACATAACGGCCACAGACACTACAAACGTGAGAACTAAAAATAAGGGCGAGTTGTAAAATCGTTTTTTGAAAATCATAAGCAGATTACATACGCAATAAGAAATTGTCTTTATTTAAACCCGAGGTGTGGTATTGCCAATTTAGGGTAACCACATCTGAAAGCACTTTTTTTAGCGCATTAAAATCACTCGGTTTTTTGATATAAATATTGGCGCCTAACACAAAGGTTTCTTCAATATGTTCTTCCGAGGATGATGTCGAATAAATAGCAATTGCCATGCTGTCAAAACGGGAGTTGGCTTTGATTTCTTGCAAACATTCCATGCCGTTTTTCCGTGGCATATTTAAATCCAAAAACAAAACCTGAGGCAAAATGGCATCTTCTTGATTAAGGTAATGCATCAATTCTTGACCATCTTTAAAGGTGTCCACTTTAGTTTTCATTTTGAGTTCGCTGAACGCATCGGTAAAGAACAAACGATCGTCTTCGTCATCGTCTGCTAGGGCTATATGGATATATTCTTTTTGAAGCATAGGGTTTATTTTTGGTTGGAAAGATCACGACGTTTGGCAATAATGCGTTGAAATTGCGACGGTGTAATTCCGGTTGTATTTTTAAACTGAGTACTTAAGTGCGCCACACTTGAATAGTTGAGTTGAAAGGCTATTTCTGTCAAACTCAATTTAGCATTCACAATTAATTGTTTTGCCAATTCTATTTTTTGAATAATGATGTAATTTTCAATGGAGGTATACGTCACTTCCGAAAATACATTGGAAAGATAGCCATAACTGTGATTGAGTTTTTCGGCTAAATATATCGAAGCTTTCACGTTGGGTGCCTCCTCGCTAAAAACCATTTCTGTAATGGCATCTTTGATTTTTTGAACCAATGCCGTTTTTTGATTTTCGATTACCTCGATACCATACCCTTGAAGAGCGGCAGTTAATTCTGCCATTTCATCTGCGTTTAACGGTTCCAAAAATTCCACTTCACCAAAGGCAGGAATCCGAAATTTACAGTTCAAATGGTGCAGTTGTTCCTCCAAAACTTTGCGACAAATTGTGGTGAAGTCAAATTTTACATAAAGTTTCATAGCGCTATTTTAAGTAAAGATACAAATTTAAAAAAGGGGTCGTAAAAAAGAAGCCGGGCAAGAACGATTTCAATACCCGGCTACCAACCATTATCAACCAAATTTTTATTTATGAGTAAACTGTTTGTTTCTACTGATACAAAATTGCAACACATACCCCTCTTATTTGTTACAGGATTTTTTGGATTTGTTACAGGATTTTCAGTTCGTCGTAATTTAAAATTCCATTTGTGCATTCTCATGGGAAAAAGTACCTTTGTCAGACAACACACTACCATGACAACAGCACAATTAGTTCATCAGATTCAAACTAAAAAATCATTTTTATGTATCGGTTTGGATGTCGATTTGGAAAAAATTCCGACCCACTTATTAACAACTGAAGATCCTATTTTTGAATTCAATAAAGCGATTATCGACGCAACACATGATTTGTGTGTGTCGTATAAACCCAATACCGCTTTTTATGAAGCATATGGTGTAAAGGGATGGGTAGCGCTACAAAAAACCATTGACTATTTAAATCAAAAGTATCCTGAACAATTTACCATTGCCGATGCTAAACGAGGTGATATCGGAAATACTTCAGGGCGTTATGCCAAAGCGTTTTTTGAAGATATGGCATTTGATTCGGTTACTGTTACACCATATATGGGTAAAGATTCGGTGGAGCCATTTCTAGAGTTTGAAGGAAAACATACCATTTTGTTGGCATTAACGTCAAATGAAGGTGCTTTTGATTTTCAAACGCAAAAAGTAGACAACCTAGAATTGTACAAAAAAGTAATAGCTACCTCAAAAGAATGGAAAAATAGCGCCAACCTTATGTATGTTGTGGGTGCCACGAAGGCAACTTACCTTTCTGATATTCGTCAAATCATTCCTGATAGTTTTCTTTTAGTTCCCGGTGTAGGGGCGCAAGGTGGAAGCTTGGAAGAAGTTTGGCAGTATGGAAAAAACGATACGATCGGCTTATTAGTCAATTCATCACGAGGTATCATCTATGCTTCCTCAGGAAATGATTTTGCGGAAAAGGCACGAGAAGAGGCTTTGAAATTACAACAGCAAATGGCAAAATTGCTACCATAAAAAAAGGCCGGTATTCAAAAGAGTACCGGCTTTTTTTTCTAACTAACCTAAACCAAACAAAATAATAAATTATTATTTCATTACAAATATCCGACAATAATTCGGTTGGAATTGTTAACGGAGTGTTATTTCTATGTTATTGATTTATAAAAATTTAAATCAATTTTAACACTTATCTACGATCTTGTAGGGCAAAAACTTGTTGTAGTAAAGAAGATGTTCGTGAACCTAAATTGGTGCGAATGTTTTTTTCTTCGACAGCAATCATTTTAAAAACGCCGTCCATCGCTTTTGTGGTTGTATAATCGGTTAAGTCCGGATTCACTTTTTTAACTAATGGTAAGCTATTGTATTTGGTAATAATTTGAGTCCAAATTTTATCCGCACCTACTTTCGCAAAGGAATTTTTTATCACCGGATTGAATTTGGCATACAATGCCGTAGTTGTATTGGTTTGTAAATAAGAGGTTGCAGCGTTTTCATTGCCCATTAAAATGTTTTTTGCATCGCTAATCGTCATGCTTTTTACGGCGTCAACAAAAATAGGTGTCGCTTCTTTTACCGCATCTTCAGCTGCACGGTTCAACATTTTTATGCCATCATCAGCGAGACTGGAGAGTCCGACCTTTCTTAAGGTTTGATCGACTTTTTGCAATTCTTCTGGCATCAAAATTTTGACCATTTCATTTTTATAAAATCCATCCAAAGCGGTTAATTTCACCACTTGTTTGGAAATTCCATTGTTTAAAGCTTCTTTCAATCCACCCGCAATATCCAACTGATTTTGATTGGCAACTTGGGGTAATGAATTGGCGATTTGTTGCATTTCAGCACACGAACTTAGGGTATAAATTGCAGTTGCGAGAACAAGGATTCGTTTCATGGTTTTCTTTTTTGTGAATAACTTCAAAAATAATGCCTTAAATGTTAATATTAATTCAATTAACACCCTATGGTAAAAATTTATAATATTCGTAAATTGCGCACTCAAAATCCTTTTAATTTTAATAATGGAACAAGTTCAACCCTATATTCCTAAAAATAAAGTAAGAATTGTAACAGCTGCCTCCTTGTTTGATGGTCACGATGCTTCAATTAATATCATGCGTCGAATTATCCAAGCGACAGGTTGTGAAGTGATTCACCTTGGCCACGATCGAAGTGTGGAAGAAGTAGTGAATACTGCAATTCAAGAAGATGCGAATGCCATTGCTATGACTTCCTATCAAGGGGGGCATAATGAGTATTTCAAATACATGTATGATTTGTTGCAAGAAAAAGGCGCTGGACACATCAAAATTTTTGGTGGCGGTGGCGGTGTAATCCTTCCTGAAGAGATTGCCGAGTTGCAAGCGTACGGTATTACCCGTATTTATTCTCCTGATGATGGTCGTGCCTTAGGTTTACAAGGGATGATTAACGATTTAGTGCAACGATCTGATTTTCCTGTGGGCGATGTTTTGAATGGTGAAATTGACCATTTAGAAGCGAAAAATCCGCGTGCAATTGCTCGTGTGATTTCTGCGGCTGAAAATTATCCAGAAGTTGCCAAGCCAACTTTAGATACTATTCACGATAAAAATAAAGATGTTGCGATTCCTGTATTGGGTATTACCGGTACGGGTGGTGCGGGGAAATCATCGTTGGTGGACGAACTTGTTCGCCGTTTTTTAATTGATTTTCCAGAAAAGACGATTGGATTAATTTCTGTGGATCCCTCCAAGCGTAAAACGGGCGGTGCACTTTTAGGTGACCGTATTCGTATGAATGCAATTAATAATCCACGGGTGTACATGCGCTCATTAGCAACGCGTCAATCCAATTTGGCCTTGTCAAAATACGTAGCTGAAGCTATTGAAGTATTGAAAGCAGCACGTTACGATTTAATTATTTTGGAAACATCAGGAATTGGACAGAGTGATACAGAGATTTTAGACCATTCGGATGTTTCTTTGTATGTAATGACGCCTGAATTTGGAGCCGCCACTCAGTTGGAGAAAATCGATATGTTGGATTTTGCCGACTTGGTAGCCTTAAATAAATTTGACAAACGCGGTGCTTTAGATGCCATTCGCGATGTAAAAAAACAATACCAACGCAACCATAATTTATGGGATGTTGATCCTGAAACCATGCCCGTTTTTGGCACCATTGCTTCTCAATTCAATGACCCTGGGATGAATGCGTTGTACAAATCCATCATGGATAAAATTGTAGAAAAAACGGGTTCTGAATTGCATTCGACTTTTGCAATTACCCGTGAAATGAGTGAAAAAGTCTATGTGATTCCGCCACACCGTACCCGTTATCTTTCTGAAATTGCAGAAAATAATCGAGGCTATGATCAAACGGTTTCAGTTCAAGTAGAAGTAGCTCAAAAATTATACGGTATCTACAAAACCATAGAGTCGGTAAGTGGAAAAGCCCCTGAGATGACTAAGTCAGGGCTTGAAATTACCTTACCAGCTGCGGAAGATGCACAACAATTGGTACATCTTTTAGTGAAAGAATTTGATCGTGTGAAAATGAACTTAGACCCTTACAACTGGGAAGTCTTGTTGTCTTGGGAAGAAAAAGTCAATAAATACAAAAATCCGGTGTACAGCTTTATGGTGCGCGACAAGGAAATCAAAATCCAAACGCATACAGAAAGTTTGTCCCATTCACAAATCCCAAAAGTAGCTTTGCCAAAATACCAAGCTTGGGGCGACTTATTGCGTTGGTGTTTACAGGAAAATGTGCCGGGCGAATTCCCATTTGCTTCGGGCTTGTATCCATTCAAACGTGAGGGCGAAGATCCTACACGTATGTTTGCAGGTGAAGGAGGTCCAGAGCGAACGAACCGTCGTTTCCATTATGTAAGTTTGGGTATGCCGGCGAAACGTTTGTCTACGGCATTTGACTCGGTAACCTTATACGGAAATGATCCGGATCACCGTCCCGATATTTATGGTAAAATCGGGAATGCTGGGGTTTCCATTTGTTGTTTGGATGATGCGAAAAAATTATATTCAGGATTTGATTTGAGTCATCCCGCCACTTCCGTATCGATGACGATTAACGGTCCGGCACCGATGTTGTTAGGTTTCTTTTTAAATGCTGCTATCGATCAAAATTGCGAAAAATACATTCGTGAAAATGGATTAGAACATTTGGTGGAAGCGCGATTAAAGGAATTGTATGATGCCAAAGGTGTAGGTCGTCCACAATATATTTGTGCAGACGGTAAAGCGTATAATCCTTTTTATCCTGAAAAAGGAAGTGCATTGCCTGAAGGGAATAATGGTTTAGGCTTATTGATGTTAGGCGTTACCGGAGACCAAATCTTGGATGCCGAAGTATATGCATCGATCAAAGCACAAACCTTATCACAAGTTCGCGGTACCGTTCAAGCTGACATTTTAAAAGAAGATCAAGCCCAAAACACCTGTATTTTCTCCACAGAATTTGCGCTGCGATTGATGGGAGATGTGCAAGAATATTTTATTCAGAAAAACGTACGTAATTTCTATTCCGTTTCGATTTCAGGGTATCATATTGCTGAAGCAGGTGCGAACCCGATTACACAATTGGCCTTTACTTTAGCGAATGGATTTACGTATGTCGAGTATTACTTAAGCCGTGGAATGAGCATCAACGATTTCGGTCCGAACCTTTCGTTTTTCTTCTCTAATGGTATTGATCCTGAGTATGCAGTGATCGGACGTGTAGCGCGTAAAATTTGGGCGAAAGCCTTGAAATTCAAATACGGAGCCAACGAACGTGCACAAATGTTGAAGTATCATATTCAAACATCAGGTCGTTCTTTGCACGCACAAGAGATTGACTTTAATGATATTCGTACTACCTTACAAGCGTTGTATGCTATTTACGATAACTGTAATTCGTTGCATACCAATGCGTATGATGAAGCAATTACTACGCCTACCGAAGAATCCGTTCGTCGTGCCATGGCAATTCAGTTAATTATCAATAAAGAATTGGGATTGGCGAAAAACGAAAACCCAATTCAAGGTTCATTCATCATTGAAGAATTAACCGATTTGGTTGAAGAAGCGGTGTTGGCAGAATTTGATCGTATTACAGAACGTGGTGGTGTATTAGGTGCCATGGAAACCATGTACCAACGCAGTAAAATTCAGGAAGAGAGTTTGTATTATGAAACGTTAAAACATACCGGTGAATATCCTATTATTGGGGTGAATACATTTTTAAGTTCCAAAGGTTCGCCAACGGTTTTACCGGCTGAGGTTATTCGTGCCACAGAAGAAGAGAAGCAATTGCAAATTCAAACCTTAGCGAATTTACATGGAGCCCATGGTGTAAAAGTGAAAGAATTGATTGCTCAGGTTCAAGAAGCAGCGGTGAACAATCGCAATATGTTTGATCATTTGATGGAAGCGGCCAAATATTGTTCCTTGGGTCAAATCACTTCAGGATTGTTTGAAGTTGGAGGTCAGTACCGAAGAAATATGTAGACAGATGTTAAATAGGAGCAGACAGGTAAACGCCTGTCTGTTTTTTTATAATTTTATAGAATGCAAAAGGATTTACACCAAGAAGTCGCTCATTATTTGTCAAAAAATTACACGTACACCAATACCATTCGATTTTTAGTGCGGGATGGTTTTACAGAGGATGAGGTGCGAACAGCCATAAAAGCTTATTTAAAAGAAAACCGCCCTTTGGGAATGGATGTGCTTTCATTCGCCTATTTAATGATACATACAATGCTATTAGTACCGCTCGTGGCTTTTTATGTTTTACCTTTTGAGTCCGATTTACCTAAATTAGCCATTCCTTTAATGATGGTTGTGGTTGGATATATAGCTTACCACGGTAAAAACGAAAAACTTTGGGCAATGCGATTAATGACTGTAATTGCTATTCCTGGAACAGTCTATCTTTTTTATTTAGGGATTACTTACTTTAATTATTTAGAATCTAAAGGTCAATCGAACGGTCATTATACGGTTATAGCTGGATTGGTTTTGTAT
Source organism: Bacteroidota bacterium (assembly GCA_039798185.1). Classification (GTDB taxonomy): domain Bacteria; phylum Bacteroidota; class Bacteroidia; order Flavobacteriales; family Flavobacteriaceae; genus Flavobacterium. The sequence continues at coordinate 64,753 of JBDKGM010000020.1, read as the reverse complement.
GCACTTTTTGCATTTAGTGCTTTTCGTGGAGTCAAATTGTTTTTTGATAAGCGAAAGTAATGGAGCCGAAGATTGTATGGGTTCCTGAATCTCATTTCGTCGGACTTTCGCGAAGTTTTTCTTTTCTAAATTATCAAGTGGGCGAACTGTGGCAATCCTTTATGCCGCGGCGCCATGAAATACAAAATACCGTCAATTCGAATTTGTATAATGTTCAAGTAAATCCTGAAAATTATAATTTTGATCCAGCAACAGTATTTCAAAAATGGGCTGTAAAAGCGGTTCCTGCAACAGATAATTTGCCCGAAGGTATGCAGGTGCTAACGATTCCTGCTGGGAAATATGCAGTTTTTACTTACCGTGGTGATGGTTCAAATGTAGCGGATTTTTTTCGTGCTATTTATTCCCAATGGTTGCCTCAAGCAGGTTTGCAATGGGAAAATCGTCCGCAATTCGAAGTCTTGGGAGAACAATATAAAAAAAGCTCTCCTGATTCAGAAGAGCTCATTTATATTCCCATTCGGGACGAATAACTACACTATCGATAAAATTTTATAGAGTTGTTCCCCTAATTCAATAGTATCTCCTGCTTTTTTACCCCGCATACTACTATAAGCTGGTGCTTTTTCACTTATAGTTATTACGGTTTTATTTTCCAATGTGAAAGCAGGAATAGAAATACCCATGTAAATGAAATGGGAGTCAGTCTCTATTAAAGCTCCAGGAGTCACTGCGTCATGAAGTACATCATCGTGATCCATAAGGAAAAACTCTTGTTCTTTAGCTTGGTAAAGAAGCTGCTCGAATCGCAATTGCATATCGCTTGCCTCTGCTTGCCGCGAAAGATCTTCAGGATCCATCGTGTCGTCGTCATCAATGTCTGAAGCCAATTTATATCGAGTTACCGAAGCTTCAATGTGGCGGATATGTTCTTGTAGTGCCGCCGCAATTTCTGTTAAAATTGTTGATTTGTCCATTTTTTGCTACCTAATGTTTATGATGTAAAAGTAGATGGCTTTTTTCAGGCTAGAAATGATAATTGTCATGTGGCTTCGTAGGAATTACTTTACTTTCAGTGAGTTATGTAGAATTTTTGCGAATTGAAAAGGTTTTATATCTTTGGGCAAAGTATAAAATTATGAATAAAATTACGCTGTTATTATTTTGCCTTTATCTAAACGCTTTTGGACAGTCTACGTATACTGCTTCAAATTTTGCCTCTGTGGGGGATTCCTTTTTTATTACTACACCCACACCCGCGGCATTGCAATTGGATTACACGGTTACAGGACCTAATTATGCATGGGATTACAGTACTTTAGTGCCAAATACGCAGGATACAAGAGCTTGGAGTAATCCCAATAATAGTGGCTACAAAACGACATGGTGTTTGTTGAACTTTTATTTATTCAATTGTAATACGCAGTTTAACAACAATTTCAATTTAGCTACCCAATTAACGGAAGGATTGGTAATTCAAGGAATGGGGTTAACCAATGTTGTTGATCATTTGAATAAATCAACTTCTGGACTTCAAAATAAAATGATTGGTGCTCAAGTTACTGTAAATGGTTCAACCTTGCCATTAGTGGTTTCGTATACTGATCCCGATGATATCTATCAATTTCCAATGACTTTTGGAACTACAGCAACAAATCCCTTTGCCATCAATACGGATTTAACAGCTTTGGGTGTACCTGTACAAATCGTTTCAACTGGACAACGTACCAATTTAGTTGAAGGGTGGGGGACACTCGTAACTCCCTTTGGTACTTTTTCAAATGTGTTAAAATTGAAATCAACTTTGGTTCAAAACACAACGATAACCTACAACGGAACTCCACAAACAACATCGCAAACAACAGTTTCCTATCAATGGTTTGATCCTGCTTATAAAATACCCGTTTTAGATGCAACAGGCAACTTGGTCAACAATGTTTGGACGCCTACTTCTGTAACCTTTATGGATTATCAACGCTGTTTGACACCACAAGCTAGTTTTGTGTATTATCCAATACAACCCGATTACAATCCAGCCACACCTGGAGCTGTGGTTAATTTTATCAATACCAGTTCCAATTATGATGTATCCGATTGGGATTTTGGGGATGGCACACCTCATAGCAGTATAAAGAGTCCGAATCACACGTATACATGTCCTGGTGTAAAAATGGTGACTTTGACAATTACGAATCAATTTTGTGATCCCGATCAAATTGAGACCATTACTTTACCCATTACAATAACCGATTCTCAAAATATTTTTACCAATGAAGTAACGGTTACAGCCACAGATTTAACGGCAGTTCGATCCACAGCGGGAACTACTTACCAATGGTTGGATTGTGATAATAACAATGCTCCTGTAGCGGGTGCGAATACACAAGTATTTACTCCACAAGGCCCTGGGAATTATGCCGTACAATTAACGACAAATGGTTGTGTTTCTATTTCTGATTGTTATGCATTTACAATGTTAAATGCTACAGTGTTTGATTCCAATCAAATAAAATTGGTCCCCAATCCTACCGACGGGCAATTTGTTATTTTAGGCATTCCAGAAGAATCCATTCAGTCATTAGCTATTTATGATTTAGTAGGGAAAAGAGTCGCAACAACAGCTGATCTCACAGGACTAGCTTCTGGTATTTATATTTTAAAAATTAAAACAAATCAAGGATTACTTCAAAAGAAAATCATAAAACAATAAAAAAAGGCTCCGAGGAATCGGAGCTTTTTTTGTCGTGTAAGTCGCTAATTTTCAGACGTATTTAATTTTTATTTCATCTAAATTGTTTTTTTGGCACGACTATTGGTATTTCCAAAATATCATCAATCGTTGAATCTTTTAAAAATGCAATTCTATGAGAAAAATTACTTTATTGTTTGCCTTTATCGGGATGATAAGCTTACAAAGTTGTACGGTCAATGAAGTTAGAGACAATACCGTAGATAATGATACCATCAGTGAAGTATATGAAGTGACTCGTTCATTTAGTACAGGGAATAACTTCAGTTCATTAGTTACATTGCCTCATGTAATTTACAGTTCAGATATGGTTTTAGTCTACCGTTTGTCTGGAGTAGTTTCTGGAACGGATGTTTGGAAATTACAACCCGAAACCTATTATTTCCCTGATGGAACTTTAGATTTTGGATATGATTTTGATTTTACACAATACGATGTTAATCTATTCATGCACGGATTTGATTTGGCAGGTGTTTCTCCAAATTACCGCACAAATCAAGTCTTTAGAATAGTAATTGTTCCAGGATATTTCGCAAAACATGCACCTTCTAAAGATAAAAGTGCTTATCAAGATTATGAACATGTAGTGGCAACTTTTGGAAAACCCACCGTTCAGAAGTTGTTTTAAAAAAAATAGAGGTTAATTAATAATCTGTAGTTTGTTTGGTTAGGTAAAGGTCGTCTGCAAAGATGACCTTTTTTTATTCCTCATCGCGCGAAGGATGCTTTTGCTCTTCTTTTTTTGAAATCCATAAGGAAAAAACAACGCCACCTAAAAGACAGGCTACAATAAAACATAAAGAAATCCACTCTGGAATATGAATGTAATCGTGTGCAATCATTTTAACCCCTACAAAAGTCAAAATGATGATTAAACTGTATTCCAAATGACTGAATTTTTCTAACATATTGGCTAAGAAAAAGTACATTGAACGCAAGCCGAGTATGGCAAAAATATTCGAACTAAATACTAAAAATGGATCCGATGTGATCGAGAGAATTGCGGGAACACTATCAACTGCAAACAAAACATCCATGACTTCAATAATCATTAAAGCCACAAACAGAGGAGTCGCGGCTTTCTTGCCATTGTGTGCTGTGATGAAGAAACGTTCTTTGTCGTGTTCAGAAGTGATTGGGATAATTTTTCCAATAAGTTTATAAACGGTAGAATGTTTAGGGTCAAACTCATTTTCATCTTTTGAAAATAACATTTTAAAAGCCGTAAAGATCAAGAATCCGCCAAAAACATAGGTAGTCCAAGCAAATTGATGGATGATTGTAACACCAAATCCAATCATTAAACCTCGAAATACAATGGCACCCAATATGCCCCAGAATAAAACGCGATGTTGGTATTTCTGTGGAATTTTAAAAGATGCAAAAATGACAGCAATCACAAAGATGTTATCTATACTCAAGGATACTTCAATTAAATACCCAGTGATAAACTTCATGGCGGCTGTCGACTGTGAAAGATCTGTTGGATTGCCAATATAATCGGTGCCGTATAGCCAATAAATGACTCCTGAAAATACAAATGCTAATGTAGCCCAAAGCGCGGTCCATTTCCCAGCTTCTTTGGAACTAATAATATGAGGCGTTTTGTTAAATACTCCCAAATCTAAAGCTAGGATTCCAATGACTAAAACGAAAAAAAGTATCCAGACGGTCATGTTTGATTTTTTTACAAAGATAATTCTTTCCCTATCCCTCCAAAAATCGAACTATTTTTATTTCAATATTAATAAATCGTAAAATGACCCCTAAAAAAATAGGGTATAAATAAAAATTAATCCAAATATTGTTATATTTGCATCATAAAATTTAGGGTATAACTATTTTAAAACACATTTTATGTCAACATTGCGTTTTCAAGCATTACAAGCAGCCGGTAACCGTAAGCCGGTAAAAGTGGACGAGCTCGATAAAAAGTCGGCTATTTTCGGTTCCAATGTATTCAACGATAAAGCGATGCGCCAGTTTTTGACGCCAGAAGCTTATAAAGCCGTGAAAGGAGCGGTTCAGTACGGCACAAAAATCGATCGTAAATTAGCCGATTATATCGCAATGGGCATGAAAGAGTGGGCCTTAACAAAAGGAGTTACCCATTATACCCACTGGTTCCAACCGTTGACAGGAACAACTGCTGAAAAACATGATGCCTTTTTTGAAACTTCATTCGACGGAAGTGATCCTGTAGAAAAGTTTGGTGGAAGTCAGTTGGTACAACAAGAACCCGATGCTTCTTCATTCCCAAATGGAGGAATCCGTAATACCTTTGAAGCACGTGGTTATACGGCATGGGATCCAACATCTCCAGCATTTATCTACGGAACAACGTTGTGTATTCCTACAGTATTTGTTTCTTATACCGGTGAAGCTTTAGACAATAAAACACCTTTATTGAGAGCCTTAAGCGCCATTGATGAAGCGGCTACAGAAGTAGCTAAATATTTTGATAAAAATGTAAAAAAAGTAACTCCTACCTTAGGTTGGGAGCAAGAATATTTTTTAGTGGATTCCGCTTTGGCAGCTTCACGTCCCGATATTACACTAACGGGAAGAACCTTGTTAGGACATACTTCTGCCAAAGGACAACAATTGGAAGACCATTATTTTGGTTCGATCCCAACTCGCGTTTTGAATTATATGCGTGATTTGGAAAACGAATGTATGTTGTTAGGAATTCCTGTAAAAACCCGTCATAATGAGGTAGCTCCCAATCAATTTGAATTGGCTCCAATTTTTGAAGAAACCAATTTAGCGGTTGACCACAATTCTTTGTTGATGGATGTGATGTACAAAGTTGCAGAGCGTCACGATTTCAAAGTCTTGATGCACGAAAAACCTTTTAAAGGAGTGAACGGTTCTGGAAAACATAACAACTGGTCCTTGGCAACAGATACGGGAATAAACTTGTTAGCGCCTGGAAAAACGCCAATGAGTAACTTACAGTTCTTAACGTTTTTCATTAATTCCATTAAAGCGGTTTACCGTTATGAAGAATTGTTGCGTGCATCGATAGCTTCCGCAAGTAATGACCATCGTTTGGGTGCCAATGAAGCACCACCAGCCATCATTTCGGTATTTATTGGTCAACAATTGACCAAAGTTTTAGCGGAATTAGAAGGAGTAACTAATGGAAAACTTTCTCCAGAAGAGAAAACGGATTTAAAATTGAATGTGGTTGGTAAAATTCCAGATGTATTGTTGGACAACACCGATCGTAACCGTACTTCGCCTTTTGCTTTCACAGGAAATAAATTTGAATTCCGTGCTGTAGGTTCTTCGGCCAACTGTGCCAATGCGATGACAACATTAAATTCTATTGTAGCAAAACAATTGAAAGATTTTAAAGTTGAAGTAGATGCTTTAATTGAGAAAAAAGGCTTGAAGAAAGATGAAGCGATTTTCAATGTATTGCGTGAATATATTAAGGAAACCAAAAACATTCTTTTCGAAGGAGACGGTTATAGTGAAGCTTGGGAAAAAGAAGCGAAAAAACGCGGTTTAAGTAACCACAAAACTACGCCAAAAGCTTTAAAAGCGAAAGTTTCTAAAGAAGCGGTGAAGTTGTTTGAAGAATTAAGCATCATGAACCATGTAGAAGTGGAAGCGCGTTATGAAATCGAGTTGGAAGAATATACAAAGAAAATCCAAATCGAAGGCCGTGTATTAGGCGATATCGCTCGTAATCACGTGATTCCAACGGCAATTCGTTACCAGAATACTTTAATTGAAAATGTATGTGGTTTAAAAGAAATCTTCGGTAAAGACTTTGAGAAAATTGCCAAAGAGCAAATTTCCTTAATCAAAGAAATTTCTTCACATATCGAAGGGATCAACAGTAATGTGGATGCCATGATCGAAGAACGTAAAAAAGCAAACAACTTAGCTACTGCCGAAAAACAAGCCGAAGCATATTGTGATAAAGTGAAACCGTTTTTTGATATCATTCGCGAACATTGTGACAAATTAGAGTTGTTAGTAGATGACGAAATGTGGACATTGACAAAATACCGCGAATTGTTATTTACACGATAATTTATTCCTTAAATAGTTTCAAAAGCCCGTTAGTAATAGCGGGTTTTTTTATTTCAAGACACTAAAATTTCCCTATATTCGTTATATGAACATGCGAAAACTTTTACTCCTTATCGGATTTCTTTGCGGAATCTCTTTACAAGCGCAAGAACAATTTGTAGTCTTTTTTGATAGTGGGAAATTTGAAACCAATCCCAAAGAATCCCAAAAGCTGCAACAATGGATTCAAACTCACAAAGAAGTAAAAATTCTAGCCATTCAAGGGTATACCGATGAAGACGGTTCGAGTGGTTATAATGATACGCTTTCGCGAAAGCGAGTCGATTTTATTTTCAAACAAGTGCAAGGAAAAGTGGCAACTCGAGAGGATTACAAAGCGCATAGTTTTGGAGAAAATTTTACCCAATCCAAAAATAAAGCGGAAAATCGTCGGGCCACCATTTTATATATTGAACCTAAGGATTTTGCTCGGGAAAATGAAATTTTAGGAATTAAACCGGTCGAGCCCGAAAAGCCTACCGAACCACAAGTGATCGAGGAAGAAGCAATGAACTTCCCTGAAAATGCCACATTGGAACAAAAAATTCAATTGGCGCGCGTGGGTACCCTAATTCGATTAAAGGACATCAATTTTTATGTAAACACATTTGCCGTAATGCCTTCTTCTAAAAATTCAGTAGATCAATTGGTGAATGTATTGTACAATAATCCGAAGTTATGTATCGAAATTCAAGGGCACATTTGTTGTGTGAGTAAAGATTATAAAAACCTTTCACTCGATCGTGCCCGTCAAATTAAACGGATTCTCGTTTCCGAAGGCATCAACCCCGAACGAATTTCAGTCAAAGGTTTTGGCGTTTCCAAACCCAAATTTCCCATCCCCGAAAAATCAGAAGAAGAAGCCGCTCAAAATCGACGTGTGGAAATCTTAATTACTCAAAAGTAAATGCGCAAATCTCTTTTCATTCTTATCTTCCTAACCAATTTTGTATCCGCCCAGCAAACCCTTTCGGTCTATTTTGGGGTGAATGAAAGTTCGATTTCCTTAAGTGAAGTAAAGAAATTGGTTGTTAATTACCAATTGGCGCATTACAAAGTACTCGAAATTCGAGGCTATTGTGATGCTCGTGGCAGTGTTTCCTACAATGATGCCTTGGCACAACGACGCATCAACGCTGTACTCGATCAACTTGACCAACTTTTGATAACTCATGAAAATGCAGTACAAAAAGTGATTGGCGAACGGCAGTTGGAATTTTCAAATCATGCTCAAAATCGAAGGGTAGATTTGCTAATTGAATACCTTCCTAAAAATTGGGAAATCACTATTCAACCGAGTGTTCAAAAAGAGGAGGCACAACAAAAATTGGTTGAGGAATCCCTGACCCCTGAGGAGCAAATCGAAGCCGAAGCCGACCTATTAGAATCCCAACTCACACAATCCAAGGCAGGTACGGTTTTCAAGATAAAAAATCTTAACTTTGTGTTCAACAGTGATGAAATCGAAACACTGTCACAACCCATATTGGACAAATTGCTTGAAGTGATGCTGAATTTTCCCAAATTGGAAATCGAAATTCACGGCTATATTTGTTGCAATCCTGATCCCAACGACACTAAATTGTCGATACGAAGAGCCCACAAAATTTACAAATACCTCACTCAAAACGGCATCAATTCAAAACGGTTAGACTATAAAGGATTTGGTAGTGCCAATCCCGTTTTTCCGCTTCCTGAAAAGTCGGAAATGGAAAAAGCCGCCAACCGTCGTGTAGAAATTCTAATAAAACATGCGATATGAAAAAGTTAGTTGTACTCTTTTTTTTAGCCTTACAATCATGGGGTTACGGTCAACAAAAAATGGAGATTTATTTTGACTTTGATCGATTTGATTTGAATCCGCAGGCCATTCAGACTCTTAATACATGGATTTCTCAAGGGAAAAATTATAAAGTTACCAAACTGTTTGGTTTTTGTGATTGGAAAGGGACCAACCGCTATAATGATACTTTAGCCATGCGAAGGGTCAATACAGTGTATGCTTTTCTTTTAAATCAAAAAATACAAGTTGAAAAGAATATTGAAATTCGTGGATTTGGTGAAGATTTCAAACAATCACCTAAGCAAGAAGAAAACCGTAGGGTCACACTTATTTATGAAGAGGTTGTCCCTGTTGTTATAGAAACTCCGTTGCCTAAACCCTTGGGTGCCACTTTAAAACAACAAATAGCAGTGGCCAAAAAAGGGGATGTAATCAAGTTAGAGCATATTAATTTTCTGAATCATTCGGCAAAATTTGTACCCAATACCGAACCCATATTGTTGGATTTGTTGTGTATTTTAGAAGAAAATCCGACACTAAAAATTGAAATTCAAGGCCATATTTGTTGTGATACAGAAAACAAATACGTTTACATTTCAGAAGCACGAGCCAAAGCCGTTTATAATTATTTAATCGGACATAAAATCGATCGGAAACGTTTGAGTTTTAAAGGCTATGGTGCCACGCAACCCATTTTCAAAATTCCCGAACGAAATGTCCAAGAAGAAGACGCAAATCGGAGAGTTGAGGTGAAAATAATTGAACGATAGATATAGAGCGTTAAGCGTAACCATTTCTTAACGTGAATTGATGTAACATCGCATATTTAGTAAAGACTCATTGAAAAAATAGAATTATGAAAATTCAATGGGAACATACAACAAGCGGAAATAAGTTCGTAATGAATGGGCAAGAGGTTGGATATTTTCAAATTCCAAATCCACGAAAGCCGCTAACAGCAACTTTTCAAATTGGAACACAAAATTTTACTATTTCACGACCCGGTTTTTGGAAAACAAGACTTTGTGTACAGGATGAAAATGGTCATGAAATTATGCATCTCAAACCCAAAAATTGGTGGTTTAATTCGATGGTTTTTACCTACCTTCAAGAAACGTATGTAATCCGTCTTAAAAATAGTCCGATCGTGACTTGGATCATCGAAAATAATGGAATCTCATTTTTGGAATATGGTTTGGCTGTAACCTCAAAAGGCAACGGACTCAAAATTAAATGCGATGACGAGGTACCGGTTTTATTTCACGGACTTTTATGGTATTTCATGCATACCGTTCTTCAAGAGCAAAATGGTTTTGATGACGGCTCGTTAATTGTTGTTTTGGTATAAAATATCGGTTTCAATGTAATCTGTAGTTCACTTCAAAAAGTTTGTTTATTTTTGAGAATGGCTACATTTCGTTGGATTCACGATAATCAGACACCCAATCAGGGTTTTTCAAACGAAGAAATTCAACGTTTGGAATCGATTTTGGACGTTCCCTTTCCAAATGATTTTATTGAATTTCTTAAAAATGCAGGTGCTTTTTCCAATGTTTTAGGTAGTTCGCCAACTACAGTAGAATTGATACAAACGTGGAATCAAACGCTGATTGAATCATTGAAAAATAATGACTTAGGAATCCAAAAGCCCGTTTGTTTTTTAAAGAAAATAACGGTAGAATCTTTAGAAACCTATTATTTCCCTAAAGAAGAACCGAAAGAAATGGTTTTCTATTATTTCATCGATTGTGCCCAGTCCAATTTGCCGGTTTATACGTTCAGCGATGGGATGATGTACTACGAACCCCAGCCGGGTTATGTCACAACTAAATCCATTGGTATCCAAAAAATTGCCACTTCATTACGGGAATTTGTTCAAACAAAAACCAATGAAAAATATGGAAAATCGTTGGCTCAAAAAGTCAAAGATGCGATTTTTAATATCTTGCTATTGCCCTTTACATTGCTAGTAGTTTTGTTTTTATTTTTGTATGCTTCAGTTTCAAAAATTGAATGGAGTTCTATCTTGTTTTTTTGGCGAAAAAAATAGAAAAACAACCATTTATTGTTCGATTTCTTTTGCTTCAATCGTTGTGAGAAACTTGAAACTTGAAACAGAAATAGTATCTTTGCGCCACAACAACACAACTATGCAATCGAATCATTCCCAACGCTACAGTCAACGTGGCGTTTCTGCCTCTAAAGAGGAAGTGCACCAAGCTATTCAAAATATTGATAAAGGCTTATTTCCAAAAGCATTTTGTAAAATAGTTCCTGATTATCTAACAGGTGATCCTGAGTATTGTCTCATCATGCATGCGGATGGTGCTGGAACAAAATCCTCATTAGCCTATATGTATTGGAAAACTACAGGCGATATTTCCGTATGGAAAGGGATTGCACAAGATGCTTTAATCATGAATATCGATGATTTACTTTGCGTTGGTGCCGTTGATAATATTATGTTGTCATCGACTATTGGGCGTAATAAAAATCTAATTCCCGGAGAAGTTATTGCTGCAATTATTAATGGTACAGAAGAATTGATTGCCGAACTCCGTCAACATGGAGTTACCATTCATTCTACAGGAGGTGAAACCGCCGATGTGGGTGATCTAGTGCGTACCATTATTGTAGATTCTACAGTAACGGCCCGAATGAAACGCAGTGCTGTAATTGATAATGCCAATATTCAACCCGGTAATGTCATCGTAGGTTTGGCAAGTTATGGTCAAACTACTTATGAAAAAGAATACAACGGCGGAATGGGAAGTAATGGTTTAACTTCGGCACGTCATGATGTTTTTGCTCATGATTTGGCTACACAATTCCCAGAAAGTTTTGATGCGGCTGTTCCCAATGACCTAGTGTATTCAGGAACGGTTCAATTAACCGATGCTGTTGCAGGATCGCCACTTGATGCGGGTAAGTTGGTATTGTCACCTACGCGCACCTATGCCCCAGTAATCAAAGCCATTTTAGATAAAATCGGTACTTCATCTATTCACGGTATGGTTCATTGTAGTGGCGGTGCGCAAACCAAGGTATTGCATTTTGTGGATCAAGTTCATGTTATTAAAGACAACTTGTTTCCCGTACCACCCTTATTTCAATTGATTCAAGAACAATCCGGAACCGATTGGAAAGAAATGTATCAAGTGTTTAATTGTGGCCACCGCATGGAATTGTATGTACAACCTGAAATTGCCAGTTCAATTATAGAAATCGCGAATCAATTTGGAATTGAAGCTCAAATTGTAGGTAGAGTAGAAGCGGCTGCTACCAAGCAATTAACGATCAGTTCGCCCTATGGAACATTCACGTATTAAAATATGAAAATAGATCCTAAAAACGGAATTGCCGAATTGTTATTCGGAATGAAAACAAACGATGTGGAACGCATTTTAGGTGTGCCCGATCGTCAATTTCATGATGAAGATACCAATGTGATTTATTTATACCATAATCAGAAACTGCGTTTAACCTTTTATGCTGATGAAGATTTTCGTTTTGGTTATGCGATTACTTCACATCCGCAAGCGTCGCTTTTGGGACATCTAATTATTGGAAAACCGGTTGGAGAAATTATTGAAACGCTCCCTTTTAAAATATGGGAAACCGAAGATTATGATTCGGTGACCAATCATTTTAATGAGTCCAATTGGTTAACCTTACAATCGGAGTTTGGAGAAATCATCCGAGTGGAATTGGGCGCTATTATTGATGATGTTTCCGATTCGTTTGTTTGGCGTTTTAAATCGTAATACCTATAAAAAGTAAAGGCTGTCCGAAGACAGCCTTTTTTTATTTTGTGTTGATTTTAAGTAATTCCACTTCGAAAATCAAATCTGCTTTCGGAGGAATTACACCACCCGCTCCGCGATCGCCATAAGCCAATTGGTAAGGGATGTAAAATTTGTATTTCGAACCTTCAGGCATTAATTGTACACCTTCTGTCCAACCTTTGATTACTTGATTTAATCCAAAATCAATAGGTTGACCGCGTTGTACGCTACTATCGAAGATTTTTCCATCGGTCAACATTCCGGTGTAGTGTACTTTTACATTACTGGTTGCTAAGGGTTTTTCACCTGTTCCTTCTTGTAAAACGATATAGCGCAAACCACTTGGAGTCATTTGTCCTTTTTCTGTAAATTCTTTCAACGCAGCAGCATTGGCAGCTTTTCTCGCTTCTTCAGCTTTTAATTCCTCTGCAGCAATCGCACCATAATATTCGCCAAATACTTTTACAGCATCAAAGGCTTTAGCAGCTGCTCCTTTACGGATGATAGTTACTTTGGTCATCGGGTCGTTTTGTGCAATTGCATTTACAACGTCTTGTCCTGTAACTATTTTACCAAAAATGGTGTGTTTTCCATTTAACCATGGTGTTTCTTTGTGGGTAATGAAAAACTGAGAGCCGTTTGTTTTAGGTCCGGCATTAGCCATTGCTAAAATTCCAGGGCCAGTAAATTTATCTTCGGTGATTTCGTCTTTAAATGCATAACCTGGACCGCCTGATCCATTCCCTGCAGGATCACCACCTTGAATCATAAAATCTTTAATGACACGGTGAAATGTCAATCCGTCAAAAAGTTTTTTCCCTTTTAAATTTTCTGAAACATACGGATGATTTCCTTCGGCTAAGGCAATAAAGTTAGCAACAGTAACCGGTGTTTTTTGGTAATACAATTCCAAAAGCATTTTCCCTTTTGGAGTATCGATTTCAGCATAAATTCCATCATTCATTTTTGGAGTAGCCGCTGAAGTAGTAGCCGTGTTTGTAGCTTTTGGAGCCGATGTACTCGCAGTTTTAGGTTTGCTGGTTTTTGCAGCAGCTTTCTTAGGAGTTTGCGCTTGGAGTAGTGTAGTACTCAAAAGGAAAATTCCAATCCATTTTAAAGTCATTTTCATTCTCGTTCGTATTTTTTAATTATTAAGGTTTATCAATTTGTAATTCAAAAATTAAATCCGTGTTCGGTGGAATATCGCTTCCCATTCCATTTTCCCCATAACCTAATTGGGATGGGATGAAAATTACCGCTTTATCTCCATATTGCAAAAGGTTCATCCCTTCTGCAAAACCTGGAATCATGCCTTCTTTTACGCCGTGTTTTAAAGGTAAAGCAGTATAACCACCCATTTGTGCTCGATCTTCTTTAAAGATTCCAAAACGGCGTGCAACGTCACTTTCGCTGGTATCAAAAAGTTTGCCGTTTTCAAAAAATCCAGCATAATGCACTGCGATTGGATCGCCCATATTAGGTTGACCTGCATTTCCTTTTTGTACAATATAATACGCTAAACCACTTTTAGTAACGGTAGCTTTCGTTTTTAAATTGGCAAAGTAAGCTTGTTTTTCAGCTTGGTAATTTTTCAAATTTGCGGCATCAATTTTAGCTTGTTTGGCTTGGTGTTCAGATTCTGCTTTAAAGTAATCTGAAAAAACTTTAAGGGCATCAAACTTTTTAGCTTCTTCACCTTTTCGGATAATGGTGACACTAAGCACTTGATCGTATTGTTTGATGGCATGCGCTACATCTATTCCGTCACCTATTACTTTTCCAAAAATTGTATGGCGTTGATCGAGGTTTGGCGTAGGAGCTAATGTGATAAAAAATTGACTACTATTGGTGCCAGGCCCAGAATTGGCCATAGCAAGCATTCCTTCTTGGTCAAAACGCAAATCTGAAAATTCATCTTTGAATTTATAACCCATGTCTCCAGATCCAGTACCAGTTGGGTCACCACCTTGTATAACAAAATCATCAGCATCTCCATTTGTTTTGGAAATTACCCGATGCCAACGTGTGCCGTCAAATACATTTTTATCTTTTAAGTCTTCACGGACAAATGGATTCGTTCCTTCTGCAAGCGTGATGAAATTTGCTACAGTGATAGGCGATTTTTTGTATTCTAAAGCGACAAGTATAGCTCCTTTATCTGTTTCAATTTCTGCATACAAGCCATCTTTTAAATCAGCATGTTCATCTTTACAACTTTGTAAAAATAAACCCGCAAAAAGTGCAATTACAAACGTTAGTTTTTTCATTGTTAGTTGTTTAATTTATTTTCTGGACGGAAATCCGTTAGCGTAACACGACAAATGATAGGTTCGTTGGTGCCAATTCTGCGGTCATCTCCATGGTAACCATAAGCCAAATGGGAAGGGAACAAGAAAGTAACGGTTTCATTTTTGCGCATTAACTTCAAACCGTGTTGGAGTCCGGTGATAATCGTTTGTTTGTCTACGCGATAGGTTTGCCCTTTCAATTCAAGATCGGAATAAATGACTTTTCCATTTAAATCTTTCACTTCATAATCAAAATAGGCAATATCTCCTTTTTTAGGACGTAAAGTATCCGCTGTATTTTTATTTTCATAATAATACCAGTACCCTTTTTTGGAGGCGATATATTGAATTCCTTTATTGTTTTTAATAATGGAATCGATTTTAGTCTCTTCGTTTTTGATCAATTTTTTGTTGCGTTCAACCGAAGCATTCATGAATTCACCTGAAGAATGCGAAACTGGTCGACGTGCTTGTTGTTGTTGACAACTCGTGAATACGAGTAGCGTCAGGAGTAAGCCTAGAATTGAGGAACTTATTTTTTTCATAACCCTTTTATTTTGGATGTATTGTTGTAAGTATATTTTCAAAACGTAAAATAGTGTTTTCAAGTGTATCCGTTGATTTTCCACCTGCAGCATTGATATGTCCGCCACCATTAAAATAGGTTCGGGCAAACTGATTGACATCAAAATTACCTTGCGAACGGAAAGATATCTTAACTATTCCTTCGTCTTTATGTTCGATGAAAATTGCCGTAAATTGAATTCCTTTGATGGTTAGTCCATAATTCACAATGCCTTCCGTATCACCTTTTACATAATTGAATTGGTTGAGTTCATCCTGACTTAATGTGGTATAAGAAGAATGAAGTTCAGGGAAAATTTTCATGTTTTGCAACGCTCGTCCCATCAATTGAAGTCGGTCGTAGGAGTTATTGTCAAATAACAAGGTTGGAATTTCGGTATTTGGAACGCCTAAATCAATAAATTCGGCAACGATACGGTGCGTTGTTCCAGTTGTTTTTGGAAAACGAAATTGTCCCGAATCCGTCATGATTCCTGTATATAAACAGGTAGCAATTGTTTTGTCAATCAAATGCCCAAGTTTTAAATCTTGGATAAAATGATAAATCATTTCACACGTTGAGCCATAGGCCGTATCTGAAAATACAAATTGGGCATAATTGCTTGGTAATTCATGGTGGTCAATCATGACCATTGGAATTTTTAGAGTATTTAAGGCAAATTCCATTTCGCCCGTGCGGTGTAATGCATTAAAATCAAGCGTAAAAATAAGATCTTGCTCGTTTAAAAAGGCGGTACATTGGTTCCGATTTTTTTCATAAATCATCACTTCTTCAGTGCCTGGTAGCCAAGCAAGAAATTCGGGAAATTCATTCGGAGAAATTACTTGGGTGCTATGGCCTAATTTTCTTAGAAAGTGGGATAGACCTAACGTAGAGCCCATGGCATCACCATCGGGATTACGATGAGGGATTATGGCAATTTTTTTGGGTTGTTCCAAAAGAACTTTTAATTCCTGTACTTCTTTTTCATTCATAGGTTGCGAAGGTACTAAATTTTACATAAAAAAATCAGACTTTCTAGTGCAGTTTGCGTATGTTAGCGCGTGAGCCACAATCCTATAAAAACAGCTGTTATTCCGATGCAAACACTGCTTATTGTGTATAATAAAGCTGTAGCAAATTGTTGGTTTTGTGTGAGTTGAAGGGTTTCAAAACCAAAGGTTGAAAAAGTGGTATAGCCGCCGCAAAATCCGGTGACTAAAAACCATTTCAATTGTGAGTTCAACAAATTGTGTTTGGTGAAATACCCCATCAAAATTCCGATAAGTAAACATCCCAATCCATTGGTTAAAAAAGTAGCCCAAGGGAAGGTACTATTCACATTGAATTTTTGAACCCAAACACTAGTGAGATAACGAAAAATACTGCCTATTGCACCACCTAATCCTATGTACAAAAGTGTCTTAATCATTTTTTTGAGGGGTATTAAAATCTGATTTTTTAATGGTATCCACGTGACGTTTTATTATTTCAATTTGGGTTTCAAGATTGGTACGAAGTTCACGAATTTCATCATCGTAGTTTTCCTTTCCTTCTCTAAGGTCTTGAAGCATGTAATTTACCATTTTTAAATGGGTTTCGCAATAGGTTTTGCATTCGCTGTTCAGCTCGTGAACTTCCTCAGGTAAATTCAAGCGATCCAGTTCATAGATTAACTTGAGGTTTTCCTCCCAATAATAATGGGAAACATCGATGAGTTGTTTTTCGAAACCTTTACGGTCATCTCCATTCGGATAATAATAGCCATCGATAGCCCTTTTTTCCATGGCAGCAAATTCGCTCATGCCACTCCAATATTGAGGTAATTCGTAGACATTATGCTGTGAACGCAAAGCAATAGTTATTAAAATACCACAAATAAGTAGGGTCGTTCCAACACTGATAATTCGGGATACTAAAATTTTATTTCGGAAAAGATGGTATACAATCCCCAGAAGTAATCCCGAAGCAAATCCGCCAATATGTGCTGCACTGTCCACTTCTTGGTCAAAACTTCCTGCAAGATTAATCCCCACAAAGACAAGAATACTCACCGCTGAATTAATTTGAAACTTGCGTTGTATGGATTTGAAAATCAATGCCGAAATTAAAAATCCGAACATGCCAAAAATAGCCCCAGAAGCTCCAACACAAACGATGTTTTCATACCAAAACAAACTGGAACAACTGGCGATTAATCCCGTCAACAAGTAGTACATGAGAAATCCACTTCGTTGCAGCAATGATTCTAAAAACAATCCAGCAATTGCCAAACCAATACAATTTGAAACTAAGTGAATAATTCCGTTATGTAAAAACATACAAGTGACCAAGCGCCACCAGCCATTAGATGTTGTTAAATGCGAAATATTGCCGCCCCAATCAATTAAATCGGGAACGGAAGAGGTAAGTCCGTTGGCCCCAAAAAGTGTCATGATTAACCAAATGAGTAGGTTGGCCCAAATTAACAAAGGAGTCGTAAAATAACCCTGTGTCGGAATAAAAATTGAGAAAAAATTGTAAAAACTACTGACTTCAAGTTGCTCAATAGCGGTTGTTTTTATTTTTTCTTTTTGTTGGTTTAAAATAGCAAGGCATTCTTCAGAATCCAAAGGCGATTCAACCCCTTTCTTTTTTAAATAATTATAGGCATTGATGAATAAGTCAATGTTTTTTTTATTTCGACCCTGATCATAAATTTGATTGCCATTGGAATAGCAGCGTAAAATCACTTCATTTCCCCGAATATTAAATTCAAAAGTTTCATTCCAACTGCCACCGAAGTGAACCGTAGTAGCCATCAACGAAGTATCGTCCAATGCTATGACTGCCCATTGCAATTCTTTACAAACTTGTAACGCAAAGTATAATTTTTCAGGTGAGGAAAGTTGGGTTTCAGGTAGATACTGAAATTCTTGGGCAGGGAATCCAAAGGCCATGGTTTATCGCTTCTAATCTTATCGAACAATAATACAAAAAAAATACAGCATTTTTTTTATTTCAAGGTAGGAATAGTACTTTTGCACATGCAACACAACGTACTTATTTTAGATTTTGGATCGCAATACACTCAATTGATTGCGAGAAGGGTTCGCGAACTTAATATCTTCTGCGAAATTTTCCCTTACAATCAGGTCCCCTCGGATCTGTCGAGTTTTAAAGCTGTAATTTTATCAGGTAGTCCCTACTCCGTTCGAGCGGAAGATGCGCCCCATCCCGATTTGTCTCTGATTCGGGGTAAAATGCCTTTACTCGCTGTTTGTTATGGTGCCCAATATTTGGCGCATTTCAACGGTGGTGAGGTAGCACCAAGCAACATTCGGGAATACGGTAGAGCCAATCTTACCTTTATCAAGGATGATGAAGATTTCTTTGAAGAAATTGCGCTAAATTCTCAAGTTTGGATGAGCCATAGCGACACAATCAAACAATTGCCTACCAACGGTATTCGTTTGGCAAGTACCAAAGATGTAGAAAATGCCGCTTACCGTATTGAAGGTGAGTCAACCTATGCTATTCAATTTCATCCCGAAGTGTATCACTCTACCGATGGGAAACAATTGTTGGAGAATTTTTTAGTTAAAATTGCTCAGGTTCCACAAAGTTTTACACCCAATGCTTTTGTTGAGGATTGCGTAGCGGATATCCGCGAAAAGGTTAAAAACGATAAAGTAGTACTCGGTTTGTCAGGTGGAGTAGATTCTACCGTGGCAGCTGTACTTTTAAATAAGGCTATTGGAGCCAACCTGTATTGTATTTTTGTCAACAATGGGTTATTGCGTAAAAATGAATTTGAAAATGTTTTACAGCAATACCAAGGAATGGGATTAAATGTTAAAGGAGTGGATGCTTCGGCACGTTTTTTGTCAGCGCTTGAAGGAATCAGTGATCCGGAAACCAAACGTAAAACAATTGGTCGGGTGTTTATTGAAGTTTTTGATGATGAAGCCAATCAGTTAACGGATGTAAAATGGTTAGCACAAGGTACAATTTATCCCGATGTGATCGAATCGGTTTCGGTAAAAGGTCCCTCAGCAACCATCAAGTCCCATCATAATGTGGGTGGATTGCCCGATTATATGAAATTGCAAATTGTCGAACCGCTACGAATGTTGTTCAAAGATGAAGTGCGACGCGTAGGAGCAACATTGGGTATTGATCCTGAATTATTAGGACGTCATCCGTTCCCAGGTCCTGGTTTGTCGATTCGTATTTTAGGCGATATTACTCCAGAAAAAGTGCGCATTTTACAAGAAGTTGATGCCATTTTTATTGAAGGATTAAAATCACATGGTTTGTACAATAAAGTTTGGCAAGCTGGTGCTATATTGTTGCCTGTGAATAGTGTAGGAGTAATGGGTGATGAGCGTACGTATGAAAAAGTAGTCGCTTTACGCGCGGTTGAATCTACAGATGGTATGACTGCCGATTGGGTGCATTTACCGTATGAGTTTTTGATGAAAATTTCGAATGAAATCATCAATAAAGTGAAAGGTGTAAACCGTGTAGTGTATGATATCAGTTCAAAACCGCCTGCAACTATTGAATGGGAATAAAAAAGGAAATGCTTCCTTAAAAATATAAATTATGTTGAAAAAAGTCGTTTTAGGATTATTGATTTTAGCTACTGTATCCGTTCTTGCTCAAGCAAAGAAACATACGGTTGCCAAAGGAGAAACTGTGGTATCAATTGCGCAAAAATATCAGGTAACTCCTTATGATATCTATAAGGTTAATCCAGAGGCAAAAAATGGAATTCAGCCGAATATGGTGTTAGTTATTCCACCCAATGCAGTGCTTCCTAAAACAACGGCGAAACCTACCGCTACTTCAACTCCAACGGCCACAGCTAATAAGATTGTTGTGCCCAATACCCATACGGTACTCGCAAAAGAAACTATTTTTAGCATTACCAAAAAATATGGTTTGGAAAAAGGAACACTAGAAGCTTTAAATCCAAGTTTGGCAACTACAGGATTACAAGTGGGACAAGTGCTTGCTTTAAAAAAAGGAGTCACCGTTCCAAAACCTGCTCCAGCGGCAGTACCTTCGATGCCTGCTCCCTCTACCACTGAAATTACACATGTGGTAAGAGCACAAGAAACCAAATATGGAATTGCTAATTTATATGGAGTTTCTATCGAAGAATTGGAAGCGCAGAATCCACAATCGAAAGACGGTTTGTCAATTGGAGATATTCTAAAAATTAAAAAAACTGCGACGAAATCCAATGACAATACACCCAAAGTCAAACCGATTGAAACTTCAGATTATGAAGTGAAAGCAGGAGAAACTGTCTACAGTTTGACCAAACATTTTAATTTATCCGAAGCAGCCTTGATTCGAATGAATCCGGAGTTAAAAGACGGATTGAAGCAAGGAATGATTATAAAAGTACCTGCTCAAATTGCTTTTGTGAAAGAACGAAACGGTTCGGGAGTGCGCGATTTTTCAAAATCGTTGTCCGCGCAAAAACGACGAGAATTAGTCATGTTTCTTCCTTTTAATGCAACTCGTATTCAAAATGATACGGTTACAGGAGTGTTGGAACGTTTGAAAAAAGATAAATTTTTAAACATGACCTTGGATTTTTATTCGGGGGCTCTTATGGCTATCGATTCCGCGAAAACGTTAGGAATGAATGTGAATATTCGTATTTATGATTCCCAAGAATCCCGAAATTCAACCGCGGCATTGGACATTATTAAGAACGAAGATTTTTCCACTACCGATGCAGTAATTGGGCCGTTTTACCAAGTAAATGTGGAGCGCGTTGCTATGGCTTTAGAATCCAAAAATATTCCAGTGATTTCGCCTCTATCGCGGGAAGACGGAAAAGGATATACCAACTTATACCAATCGACGCCGCTTCCCGATGCTACAAAAGCGGCTATGTTAGATTATTTACAATCTAAAAATGGTAACATCATCGCGGTAGTTTCTCCCAAAAAACAATCCATGCGTCAGTACTTAAAAGACTTTTATGAAAAAGTCAAGATTGTTGGTGTAGCAGAAAATGGTTCAGTAGTTGCCGATAGTATCAAAAAACATTTTGTGAAGGATCGTACCAATTATGTCATTTTAGCTACGGAAAAAACAGGCGCAGTAATGACAACTACAGCTTCCATGATTGCCGCGCAACGGGATTTTCCTGTTCAATTGGTGATATTAGAAGCGAATGAAACGTTGGATTATGAAGAAATACCAATCGCTCGATTAACCAAATTGAAATTGATGTACCCTTCAGTAACGCGTGAAAACGATACAGATAAAGCGCGTCAATTTGATGTTGCCTATCGCAAAAAGAATAAAGTTTTCCCCAATCAATTTGCAATTCGTGGGTTTGATTTAACCTTTGATACCTTAATTCGTTTGGCACAAAGCAACGATTTTGAAGATACTTTGGAGGATGCTTCGGAACAAATTGAAAACAAATTTGATTACGCTAAAAAAGTATCCGGAGGTTACACCAACAACGGGATTTATATTCTCTATTATGATGAGGATTTAACGATAAAACAAGCAAATTAATATGGCTACTTCAAAAGTTACCTATTTAGGTGAATTGCGAACTTCCTCCGAACATTTACAGTCGGGAAGTGTGCTAATTTCAGATGCTCCAACCGATAATAATGGGAAAGGAGAAGCATTTTCTCCCACGGATACGGTTGCCAATGGTTTGGCCAGTTGTATGTTTACCGTTATGGGAATTAAAGCGCGTGAAATGGAGGTCGATTTTTCGGGTTCAACCGCTACGGTTACAAAAATTATGGGAACCGAACCTCGCCGAATTACGGAGATTCACGTTGTGTTTTCCATGAATGTAGAAGTGGATGAAAAAACCAAAACGATTTTGGAACGTACCGCAATGACTTGCCCAGTGTATTACAGTTTGCATCCCGATATTAAAAAAGAAATCACTTTTCATTGGAAATAAAAAACGAACAACAAGCCTTTTTAATCGATTTGGCACATACGAAAATGCCTTACGGTAAATATGAAGGTCGCTATTTGATAGACTTACCGGAATATTATTTGGTGTGGTTGCAAAATAATCGGTTGCCTAAAGGTAAGTTGGGGGAACAATTAAAATTGGTACACGAACTGAAATTAAATGGTTTGGAATACCTAATTCGAAATATTCAAAAAACCTATAAAAAGTAGGTTAATAACTGGTGATAAATTCGATTCTTCCGCATTTTTATTATGGCGGATTAGTTTGTAATTTTGACCCCAAATAATACAACAACACAACAAACACATAATGAATACTACAAAGTACATCTTTGTCACTGGCGGTGTAACTTCATCGTTGGGAAAAGGAATTATTGCAGCTTCTTTAGCTAAACTTCTTCAAGCGCGTGGCTATCGTACCACCATCCAAAAATTTGACCCGTATATTAATGTTGACCCAGGAACTTTAAATCCGTATGAACATGGCGAATGTTTTGTTACGGATGATGGTGCAGAAACGGATTTGGATTTAGGTCACTACGAACGTTTTCTCAATGTGCCCACATCACAAGCCAACAATGTAACTACGGGTCGCGTATATCTTTCGGTTATTGAAAAAGAACGTCGTGGCGAATTCTTGGGAAAAACAGTGCAAGTGGTTCCTCATATTACCAACGAAATCAAAGAACGTATGCAATTACTCGGGCAATCGGGTGATTTTGATATTGTGATTACTGAAATTGGTGGAACAGTAGGGGACATCGAATCCTTACCTTATATAGAATCCGTGCGTCAATTGGTGTGGGAACTGGGCGAACACAATAGTATCGTCATTCATCTAACGCTTGTACCGTATTTAGCGGCAGCAGGCGAATTAAAAACCAAACCGACGCAGCACTCCGTGAAAACCTTGATGGAAAGCGGAATTAAAGCAGATATATTGGTGTGTCGTACCGAACATGAATTGTCAGCAGACTTACGTCAGAAGTTGGCTTTGTTTTGTAATGTAACGAAAGAAGCGGTAATCCAATCCATTGATGCGAAAACCATTTACGAAGTTCCCAATTTAATGTTGGAAGAAGGATTGGACGTTGTGGCGCTAAAAAAATTAGCATTACCTGAAAAATCAGCACCCGATTTAGTACAGTGGAATGAGTTTTTGAGCCGTCATAAAAATCCGAAACAAACCATCAATATTGGATTGGTTGGGAAATATGTGGAATTGCAAGATTCCTATAAATCCATTTTAGAAGCTTTTATTCATGCAGGCGCTGCCAATGAAACAAAAGTAAATGTGGTGAGTATCCACTCTGAATATATTGATGCTACAAACGTTGCTGAAAAATTAAAAGGCATCGACGGTATTTTAGTCGCACCCGGTTTTGGAGAGCGCGGTATTGAAGGTAAAATTGAAACCGTTCGTTACGCTCGAGAACATAATTTGCCGTTTTTCGGTATTTGTCTTGGAATGCAAATGGCCGTTATTGAATATGCACGTAACGTACTTCAATTGGAAAATGCCAATTCTACGGAAATGAATCCCGAAACTCCACATCCGGTTATTGACTTGATGGAAAGTCAGAAGAATGTAACTGAAAAAGGAGGAACGATGCGTCTAGGTGCCTGGAAATGTGATTTGAAATCGGGTACATTGGCACACAAAATCTACGGAAAAGATCAAATCGCAGAACGTCACCGTCACCGTTTTGAATACAATAACTCCTATGCCGAAGCTTTACAGAACGCCGGATTAGTGAGTTCAGGAATCAATCCCGATACTGGTTTAGTAGAAATTGTGGAGTTGGAGAACCATCCGTTTTTTATCGGTGTACAATATCATCCAGAATATAAAAGTACCGTTGCAAATCCACAACCAATTTTTGTTAGCTTTGTAGCCGCAATTGTAAAAAATAAAAAATAAGCTACTGCGTAAAGCTGTAGCTCAATTTTGAACTAATGGAAGAAAAAAAATTTGACAAGAATTCGATTATCGGATTTGCACTTATCTTTATCCTGGTGATTTGGATGATGTACAATTCCAAACAAAACGAACAAAAAGAAGCTACAGCTAAAGCCAAACAAGAACAGATTGACAAAAAGCAAAAAGCGAAACAAGCCAAAACCGTTCAAGCAGTCAAAGCAGCAGATACTACTGCAGGCGATTCAGCTAAAATCAAACAACTGGCAGGTGCACTAGGAAAATTTGCGTATTCGGCTACTTTACCTTCTGCCAAAGGAGGAACAACCGTATTAGAAAATGATTTGGTGAAATTGGAAATTGCCAATAAAGGCGGTTATGTTTCCAATGTTGTTTTAAAAAAATATACCAAATTCAAGAAAGATTCAGGTCAGTTAGTTGAATTGGTAAAAAATAACAATTCCAATTTTAATCTGGAATTGCAAACTTCAGACAACCGCGTATTAAATACGAAAGATTTGTTCTTTGAGCCCCAAGTAACTAAAGTGGGTGATGCACAAGTATTGTCTATGAAATTGAAAGCGGGTCCCAACGAATTCTTAGAATACAAATATGTATTGAAGAATGATTATCTATTGGATTTTGACGTTCGTTCTCAAGGATTAAGTCACGTTTTGAATGCATCAAAACCTGTGAACTTAGATTGGAATATTAAAACGTATCGCAACGAAATCAGTATTCCTTATGAAAATCGCTACACCGAAACAATTTTTGAGTACGAAGACGGGAAAGATGATTATGTAGGACAAGGAAATGGGAAAGAAGAAAATCCTGAAGCAGTTACTTATGTAGCTTATCGCCAGCATTTCTTTGCTTCGATTTTGATGACTAAAACGCCTTTCAAATCAGCCAAATTGACTTCTGATAATTTGGTACATGATGATAAAAAAGATACCATTTTCACTAAAAAATTAACCACTAAAGCACCTTTAGCGTTATCCAATGGTGAATTGGATTATAAAATGAATTGGTACTTCGGTCCGGCTGATTATAAATTGTTGAACAATTATGATCGCAACTTGGATGAAGTGGTACCGATGGGTTGGGGAATTTTCGGATGGATTAATAAATTCATCTTTGTTCCTTTATTTGGATTGTTAGGCGGATGGATGTCTTTAGGATTAGCGATTATCGTGTTTACTTTGTTGATCAAATTGGCCATGTCACCCATCACGTTCAAGTCGTTTTTGTCGCAAGCCAAAATGAAAGTATTGCGACCTGAAATTGCAGATTTGAATGAAAAATTCAAAGATCCTGTGAAGCGTCAGCAAGAAATGATGAAATTATACAACAAAGCCGGTGTGAATCCAATGGCAGGATGTATCCCAGCCCTGATTCAATTACCTTTTGTTTACGCATCATTCCAGTTCTTCCCAGCCGCAATTGAGTTACGTCAAAAAAGTTTCTTGTGGGCCGATGACTTGTCTTCATTTGATCAAGTTTTAAAATTACCGTTTCATATTCCAATGTACGGTGACCACGTGAGTTTGTTCCCAATTTTGGCAGCCATCGCAATTTTCTTCTATATGAAAATGACATCCGGTGATAATGCTGCAATGGCACAACCGCAACAAGAAGGCATGCCCGATATGGCGAAAATGATGAAAATCATGATCTATGTATCACCCATCATGATGTTAATCTTCTTCAATAGTTACGGTTCAGGTTTGAGTTTATACAACTTCATGTCTAACGTTGTAACTATCGGAGTAATGTTGGTTATTAAAAAGTATTTTATTGATAGCGATAAAATTCATGCGCAAATTCAGGAAAATAAACAAAAACCAACCAAAGAAGGGAAGTTCCAAAAGCGTATGCGTGAAATGATGGAACAAGCTGAGGAGCAAAAACGTTTGAATAAGAAGTAATTAGTGTGACTAGTCTTTAGACCTTGGACGTTAGACGTTAGTGTGAATTTGGTCCCGAAATTTCGGGAGGAATTTGGTCCCGAAATTTCGGGAGGAATTTTAATTTTGGAATTTTAGACTTTAGTGTGACTAGTGATTAGTAATCCGTAATTTTAGAAGTGATTACAAATTCTTTAAAAATAAAAAGGGCTGTCCGAATTACTTCGGTACAGCCCTTCTTCCATTTATAGGAAGCGCAAGAATGTACTATAATTGAGGTTGTAACACACGCTGAACGCCGTGGATTACTCCATTCGAACATTGAATATCCGCTTGGAATACGCGTGATAAGTTACTCGCTGTATCTCTGATGTCAACTGTTCCTGAACCCAAAATCACAGTAGTATTTTGTACAGGATCAGTAATCATTGAGACGGGTTGGTTATTCGTTAATTGAGATGAACGCACATTACCCGCCAAGGTTACATGGTATTGCAATACTTTAGTAACTTGAGCCGCATTTGCTCCTACTGCAAATCCACTTCCAGTAGTTGCCGCTGTGAAGGCAGCATTGTTGGGTGCGAAAAGAGTAGCTGGAGCCGCAACAGTAATACCATTTAATGCATTCAAAACCGCAGATTGGTCCCCGAAAGCACCTGAAGTGCTGGTTACTACAGCTTGTAGCGTATCAAAATCAGGATTTGCTACCACATGATTTACCAAGGTTGGTATCGCAATCACATTGTTAACTACGTGTATTACTCCGTTTGTAGCATCAATGTCAGCTGTTGCAACAGTAGTTCCTTTGTTAGAAGCGCCTCCATTAATCGTAACTACACCTCCCGATTTCTGCACAAACATACTGATTGTAGGTGCGCCCGTGGTCGTGTTTATCGGTGATAAAGTAGATACATACGTAGCAGCTGGAATTGCCGAACTAGGAATTTCAGTTGCAATTACGTGGTTTAATAAAACATTTTTTAAGGTTGCTACCGGAACTGCATCCAAATTCGCAAATCCATTCGCAGAAAGAAATGCGTCAAAGGCTTCATTCGTTGGTGCAAAAACCGTAAAATTACCAGAACCACTCAACGTAGCAGTCAAGCCTGTTTTTTGTAAAGCGCTCACTAAAGTGGAAAGATTGGAGGTGCGTGAAGCAATTCCGGCAATTGAATTGTCTGGTGTTGTAGAGTTGTTTTCGTCATCACTACAAGCCGTTAGTCCCAATACCATAAAGGCAACTAACGCAATCTGTTTTAATGTGTTTGTTTTCATAGAACAATTTTTAAGGTTCGGATTCGAAGATAAAACTCATTGTGTTTAACAAAAAATCAAAAAGCATAAACAAAATTTATTTAAATTATTTTTAACGTTTTTGTTTAGAGTGTTTTACCACTAATTATACGTTTTTCATTTGACTGACTTTTCTTTCATTAAACAATAATTAATCAAAAAAAGTAAGAAAAGTAATACTTATAGTTGATTTTTTCATTTTTACTGTAGCACAATTTTTATGTACTTTCGCTGTTATTAAAAGAAAAAAATATGAAGTACATTGTGTTATTCTTTTTGGTTAGTTATGCTGTCTTGGCTCAGGATACAAATGCACTTGATGCACAAGGTAAAAAACAGGGATTGTGGAAAGGTACCTACGCGGATACGGGTCGTCCACGCTATGAAGGTACTTTCGAACACGGTAAAGAAACAGGAGTTTTCAAGTTTTATGACAATACCAAAGAAGGAAAAGTCATCGCTACACGGGAATTTAATCCCAAAGACAATTCGTGCTACACCATTGTATATAATCAAAATGGCTTCAAAGTCAGTGAAGGTAAATTAGTTAATCGCATTGAAGAAGGGGAATGGAAGTATTATCACGAAGATTCTCCACAAATCATGACGCAAGAATTTTACACCAAAGGAAAGCTCAACGGTATTCGAAAAGTCTATTACAAAAGTGGTAAACTAGCAGAAGAATGTGGGTATAAAAATGGAAAGCGCGACGGAGCTTACCGTAAATTAACTGAAGAAGGATTGGTGCTTGAGGAAAGTACCTATAAAAATGGCGAATATGACGGACCAGCCTTGTTTCGCACTGCCGATAATAAAATTGCTGCAAAAGGTAATTTTGTAAAGGGTAAAAAAGAGGGAATCTGGGAAGTTCTCGAAAAAGGAAAATTGGTCAAAAAGGATATGAATAAACTCAAAGTTCGAAAATTTAAAAAAATCCCTATCACCCACGAAGAAGACCGTGATTAAAAATTCCTCCTAAAATTTCGGTACTAAATGCCAAACTACTTTTAGCAATCACGTCTATTTTACAAAAACTCATAATTCATAACTCATAATTCATAACTCTTATTTCATAACCCAAAACTGTTAACCCTTTCTTATCGTATTCGCCACTCTCATTTTTTCCTGTACCTTTGCACAAAATTTGATTATGAAACGTGTCGTTGTCGGTTTATCCGGCGGTGTAGATTCCAGTGTTGCCGCTTATTTATTAAAAGAGCAAGGGTATGAAGTGATTGGCTTGTTTATGAAAAACTGGCACGATGACTCCGTAACCATTTCCAATGAATGTCCTTGGCTAGAAGATAGTAATGACGCTTTATTGGTTGCAGAAAAACTAGGAATTCCGTTTCAAACCGTTGATTTAAGCGAACAATACAAAGAGCGTATCGTGAACTATATGTTTAACGAATACGAAAACGGTCGCACTCCCAATCCCGATGTATTATGCAACCGCGAAATCAAGTTTGACGTATTCATGAAAATTGCTCTTTCGCTGGGAGCCGATTTTGTGGCAACCGGACACTATTGCCGAAAAGCGACTATTGAACACGATGGGCAAACCATTCATCAATTGCTCGCCGGAGTAGATGGAAATAAAGATCAATCCTATTTTCTTTGTCAATTATCCCAAGAGCAATTAGCAAAAGCGCTTTTTCCCATTGGGGAATTAACCAAACCTGAAGTACGCGAAATTGCAGCCAAAATGGATTTGGTTACCGCCGAGAAAAAAGATTCTCAAGGACTTTGTTTCATCGGGAAAGTGCGTTTGCCAGAGTTTTTGCAACAGCAACTCCAACCGAAAGAAGGCGTAATTATCGAAATTCCCGCTTCCCTAGAAAAATACCAAGAATCAATACCCAAATTCGAATCCAAAGAAGCCGAACTACAGTATCTTTCCAAACCGATTGCCTATGATTTATCCATGGGTAAAAAAGTAGGAATGCATCAAGGCGCTCATTATTTTACCATTGGTCAACGAAAAGGATTGAATGTGGGTGGAACTGTCGAACCTTTATTCATCATCGCAACTGATGTGAAAGAAAATGTGATTTACACAGGGCAAGGACATCAGCACCCCGGTTTGTTTCGCAAAGCCTTGCATATTCAACCGCATGAAACGCATTGGATTCGCGAGGATATGCGTTTGAAAAATGGCGAATCTCTCGAAGTTGAAGTGCGTATTCGTTACCGTCAACCGCTGCAAAAAGCCACGCTTTTCCAATTTGAATCAGGCTTGTATATCGAGTTTATCGAACCCCAATCTGCCATTACCGAAGGGCAATTTGCGGCTTGGCATCACGGTGAAGAACTTCTAGGGTCAGGGGTAATTTCTTCGTAAATTAACACCATTACAGGGGTTTTATTTGTATTTTTGGGAGCCAATGACCGGTTACTATGCGAAATTTCCTCTTCGTCTTATTGCTGATTTTTCAATGGAGTAGTGCTCAAGAAGATGCACGGGTCTATTTTATGGATAAACCCAACGCACAATCTTTTTTAGATAATCCAACCAGTATGTTAACCCAACGCGCCTTGGATCGTCGTCAGGCGCAAAATATTCCGATTACACTGAACGATGTTCCCGTTGAAACAACCTATATCGATGCGGTGAGTAACGCCAACGGAATTGAGTACAAAGCCCAATCCAAATGGATGAATTGTGTCCATGTTCGCGGAACCGTACAAGATATTCAAGCCTTGTCTACATTCCCTTTTGTCCATCATATCGAATTTGCGAATCCAACGTTTAATTCGAAATCCAATGTTGCTCCATTGACCAACGCTAGTGTTTCAAAATCCAATGCGATTCAAATAAGTTATAATTATGGAAATGCTACGACACAAGTACAAATGTTGAATACGCATTTACTCCATCAAGCCGATTTTACGGGTGCTGGAAAAATTATTGCGGTTTTGGATTCTGGATTTTTAGGTGTGGATACCGCAGCGCCTTTTCTTCGTTTATTTACTCAAAGTTTAATTTTAGGTGGCTACAATTTTGTGTCGGCTTCCGAAAATGTATATGCGTTACACAATCATGGAACGATGGTTTTATCTTCCATGGGCGGATTTATAGACGGACAATTGGTAGGTACAGCACCCAATGCGCAGTATTATCTTTTTGTCACCGAAGATGTTTCTCAAGAAAATCCCGTAGAGGAAAGTTATTGGGTACAAGCCGCTGAAGAAGCCGATCGGTTAGGTGCGGATATCATTACTAGTTCACTGGGTTATTTTCAATACGATAATCCCAATTATAGTCATACCTATGCCGATATGACTGGTGATGCTGCTTTTGCCTCCAAAGGGGTGAATATCGCATTTAGTAAAGGAATGGTTGTAATCATTAGTGCTGGAAATTCAGGAAATACCGGTGAACCCCATGTCGGAGTTCCTGCCGAAGCCACACATGCTTTGGCTGTTGGAGCTGTGGATGCCTCAGAAGTAAAAGCCGGATTTAGTTCGATAGGTCCAAGTTTTGACGGACGTATAAAACCCGATGTGATGGCTTTAGGTGTGGGAGCTGCCGTTTCCAATCCACAAGGAAATCTAATTTATGTAAACGGAACCTCTTTATCCTGTCCGATTTTATCAGGTTCAATCGCCTGTCTTTGGGCTGCTGTTCCTCAATTAAGCAATCAACAAGTGATTGATTTAGTCAAACAATCTGCGGATCGTTTCACAAATCCCGATAACTTATACGGTTATGGAATCCCCGATTTAAATTTGGCACTTACGAACGCTTTGACAACGAATTCTTATTCGCAGTCTTCGGTGTTTGGTTATCCCAATCCTGTTTTAACTTCGTATACTTTTCAAGGTTTAGAAAACGAACAAACGGTACAACTCTTCAATGCACTAGGACAAGAAGTAGACACTTTTAAAGTTGCTCCATCCCATCCAACTGTTGATTTGAATCATTTAGTACAAGGTTTGTATTATTACACATTAACAACAAATACCCAAAAGATTTCAGGTAAAATCATTAAAAAATAAGCGACATAGTATGAATCGAATCACCCAACTTTTCGCCATTCAATACCCAATTATTCAAGGAGGTATGATTTGGAATTCTGGTTACAAATTAGCAAGTGCCGTTAGTAATGCTGGCGGATTAGGGCTTATAGGAGCAGGTTCCATGTACCCCGATGTGTTGCGTGAACATATTCAAAAATGTAAAAAAGCTACCGATAAACCTTTTGGAGTGAATGTCCCCATGTTGTACCCCAACATCGAGGAAATTATGAATATTATTGTGGAAGAAGGCGTGAAGATTGTTTTTACTTCGGCTGGTAATCCCAAAACATGGACCGCTTTTTTAAAAGAACAGGGCATTACCGTAGTACATGTGGTGAGTAGCTCTAAATTTGCTTTGAAAGCCCAAGAAGCGGGAGTAGATGCCATTGTTGCAGAAGGTTTTGAAGCAGGAGGTCACAATGGTCGTGAGGAAACCACCACACTCACGTTGATTCCAATGGTGCGCGAACAAATTCATGTACCCTTAATAGCCGCAGGTGGAATTGCCACAGGAAAAGGAATGTTAGCAGCGATGGTTTTAGGAGCTGATGGCGTGCAAATGGGTAGCCGATTTGTAGCCTCATTCGAAAGTTCGGCCCATGATAATTTCAAACAAACCGTAGTCAATACACAAGAAGGCGATACACTTTTAACGCTGAAAGAATTAGCTCCTGTTCGTTTGATTAAAAATAAATTCTTCCATGATTTACAAACGCTATATGGTCAGTGTCCGAGTGTGGAGGATTTAAAAACTTTACTAGGAAGAGCCCGTGCCAAACGCGGTATGTTTGAAGGCGATTTGGAAGAAGGCGAATTAGAAATTGGTCAAATTGCCGGATTGATTCATGATATCAAACCCGTTTCTCAAATTATAGCCGATGTCATCACCGAATTTGAAGTAGCAAAACAAAATGTAATACAATTATAAAATGAAAAAATATGTTTTGGGAATTCTATTGGTTTCCCAACTTTCAATTAGTCAAAAACGACCCAAATTAGTGGTTGGAATCGTTATCGATCAAATGCGGATGGAATATTTATACCGCTTTCAAAATGATTTTTCGGAAACGGGTTTCAAACGCATCATGAATAACGGATTTACCTTTCATAATGCACATTACAATTATATGCCTACCTACACTGCCCCAGGGCATGCAAGTATTTATACAGGAACAACGCCTTCGGTGCACGGTATTGTGAGCAATGAATGGTTTAGTCGGACGAAAGGGAAGGAAAAATACTGTACTGAAGATGCTTCTGTGTTGGCATTAGGAGAAGGTGCCGTAAATGAAGGACTTATGTCTCCCAAAAATTTATTGGCGACAACGATGACCGATGAATTGCGCATGGCAACTAATTTCAAGGGAAAAGTTATCGGAATGAGTATCAAAGACCGTGGAGCGATTTTACCTGCGGGTCACTTTGCCAATTGGGCGTTTTGGTATAGCAAAACAGGTAACTTCATCTCAAGTAATTATTATGGTGAAAAATTACCCGATTGGGTCACAGAATTCAATGCCAAAAAAGGCTATATGAATTACATCAACCAAGGATGGAATTTATTCAAACCACTCGCTACCTATAATGAAAGTGATCCCGACGATTCTCCTTATGAAGGCAAATTGTACGGTGTTGAAAAACCGGTATTTCCCTATGATTTAAAAACCATGCTGGCAAAAAACGATGCAGGGGTTTTACGCACGGTTCCTTTTGGAAATGATTATTTGGCTGATTTCGCCAAGTTGGCCATCGCTAAAGAACAATTAGGGAAAGACGAGAATACCGATTTTCTAGCGGTGAGTTTTTCATCTACAGACTATGTCGGACATATTTTAGGTCCGCGCTCTATGGAATTGCAGGATACGTATTTACGATTAGACAAAACTTTATCGGATTTCTTGGCTTATTTGGACACAACTGTCGGTAAAGATCAATATATGGTTTTTGTCACTGCCGATCACGCATGTTCCGAGAATTCAACATTTATGCATGATCATAAATACAATGTGACCAATTTGGATTATAAAGCCATTGAAGCCGGATTAAAAAAGTTTTCTACCGATACGTATGGTGAGGATTTGGTGCTGAATTACTCCAATTTCAATGTCTATTTCGATCTAGCTAAAATCAAAGAAAAACAGTTGGATTTCAAAACAGTTGAAGCCTCTTTTAAATCTTATATTTTAGCCCAAGAGCATGTGAAAACCGTCTACACGCAAGAGGAAGTCGAACATTTTTGTGCGGGAGACTATTACAAAGAAATGGTAGCTCGCGGTTATGATGTGCATGAAAACGGCCAATTAGTGATTGTGGATAAACCAGGATATATCGAGTACGGTAAAACGGGAACATCCCACGGTACACCCTATGCCTATGATACCCATGCCCCCTTATTATTCTTCGGTTGGGGCATTCGAAAAGGCGAAAGTCATGAAAAACGTTTAATCACACAAATTGCACCCACAGTTTGTCAAAAGATCAATATTACCTTCCCCAACGGGTCGGAATGTGAAGTGCTTCCCGAACTTTTTCGCTAGTATTAAATTCCTGTTAAACGCATTGAAGCCCTTTTTACAAAGGGCTTTTTTTTGTATTTTGTGCAAAAGCATACGCCTATGAAAGTATTGATTAAAACCTTGTACAAAGAAAGTACCCGCATTAAAGAACTCGTTTTTGAACGCTATTTAAAAGATTTTATCCTGATATCCATCGGTATAACCATGGCAACCATCGGATTAAAACAATTTTTATTACCCAATGATTTTTTGGATGGGGGAGCCATGGGGTTATCCTTATTAACCGAACGTGCCACCGGTATTGACTTGTCTTTGTTGATCGTTATAATCAATTTACCCTTTATTCTTATTGGTGCCAAACAAATTTCTTGGGAGTTCGCGTTCAAAAGTATGGGCGCTATACTAGCATTGTCGCTACTCGTCCATTTTGTCGATTTTAAAGTCATCACCAATGATAAGTTATTGATTTCGGTTTTTGGTGGATTTTTCTTGGGCGCCGGTATCGGATTTACCATTCGTGGTGGTGCCGTGATTGACGGTACGGAAGTCTTGGCTATCTATGTCAGTAAAAAAACCAGTCTCACTGTGGGGGATTTTATCTCTGTATTCAACATCGGAGTTTTCGCTTGTGCTGCCTTTTTATTCAATGTCGAAACGGCCATGTACAGTATGCTGACGTACTTCTCAGCTTCCAAAACGGTGGATTTTATCATCAACGGTATTGAAGAATATATCGGAGTAACCATCGTTTCTCGTAATGCCGATGAGATTAAACAGGCTATTATCGATAATCTTCAACATGGAGTTACCGTGTATAACTCGGAAAGTGGTTATGGAAAACGCGGTATCGACCACAATGAAAATAAAGTATTGTACTGTGTGGTCACGCGTTTGGAGGTTACCAAATTGGTTTTAGAAATTCAAAAAGTAGATGAAGGCGCTTTTATTGTCCAACATTCCATTAAAGATACCAAAGGCGGGATGATTAAAAAACGTCCGTTGCATTAAATATCAAAGGCTGTCCGTTTCGACAGCCTTTTTTGTTATAGATCCAAAAGAATTTGATTTTGGAGTAAATCTTCAAACGTTTCCCGTTCCCGAATCAAGTGCCCTTGGCCGTCTTTCCATAAGACTTCAGCTGGTTTGAAACGCGAGTTGTAGTTGGATGCCATCGAGAAACAATACGCTCCTGCATTTTTAAAACACAACACATCGCCTTCGTTGATTTCGGCAATGCGGCGGTTATTGGCAAACGTATCCGTTTCACAGATATAACCTACTACCGTGTAAAAACGTTCCTTGCCTTTGGGGTTGGAAATGTTTTCGATGGTGTGGGACGAACCGTAAAACATAGGGCGAATCAAGTGGTTGAAACCCGTATCAATCCCAGCAAAAACCGTCGAAGTGGTTTGTTTTACGACATTCACTTTGGCCAAGAAATGCCCCGCTTCACTTACCAAGAATTTTCCAGGTTCAAATGCTAAGGTCAACGGTTTTCCGTATTCTTTCTCAAAAGCCAAAAAGCGTTTGGTCAATTTTTTGCCCAATTCCTCAATGTTGGTTTCAATGTCACCTTTTTTGTAAGGCACTTTGAATCCGGAGCCGAAATCGAGGAATTCCAAGTTTTTAAATTGTTTGGCCGTATCAAAAAGAATCTCGGCAGCATACAAAAACACTTCGATGTCTAGGATATCCGAACCGGTGTGCATATGGATTCCGTTGATGGTCATGCCTGTATTTTCAACAATGCGCAAAATATGCGGCACTTGGTAAATCGAAATTCCGAATTTACTATCGATATGACCCACAGAAATATTCTCGTTTCCGCCTGCCATGACATGCGGATTGATGCGGATACATACCGGAGTTTTCGGATGCTTGGTACCAAAGTGTTCCAAAACCGATAAATTATCGATGTTAATTTGCACTCCCAAAGCGGCCGCTTGTTCGAGTTCCTCAAACGAAACACCATTTGGCGTGAAGATAATGCTATCGGGTGTGAATCTGGCATGGAGTCCGAGTTGTACTTCTTGAATTGAAACCGTGTCCAGTCCGGACCCCATCTTTCGGAACAGCTTCAAAATCGAAATGTTGGATAACGCCTTCATTGCATAATTGATGCGTAACGATTCCACCTTGGAAAAGGCGTGGGTAAGACGTTGGTATTGGTGTTCGATTTTGTTGGCATCATACACATACAGCGGACAGCCGTAGTTTTCAGCCAATGCGAGTAACTCTGAAGTTTGCATGCTGTTCAAAAAAATTAAGATTAAAATTATACCCCGCAAAGATACCGCATAGCCCGCAGGGAGTCAACCGAGTAGCCGATTTATAGGAATATTTTAACAAAGCAGGGGCGGGATTGGGAATACGGAATTTTTTTAGCCCCGATAGAGCCGATATCCTATTTTTTTGGCCTATTCGTCAGTTTTAAAGGGCCAAAAAAATAGATAAAGGCGAAAGCGGGAAATAGCTCCAAAAAACTTACTAAATTGATATACATTTCTTTTTTGTTTTGGTCGATTTACTTACATTTGTGGCACTTAATATCGGACCCGTTCCGAATACAACTAAACTTATTCTTTATTATGAACATACACGAATATCAAGGAAAAGAGATTCTCGCAAAATATGGCGTTCGCGTACAACGTGGTATTGTTGCCAATAATCCAGTAGAAGCGGTAGCTGCTGCCAAACAATTAACAGCCGATACCGGAACTTCTTGGTATGTGGTAAAAGCACAAATTCACGCTGGAGGCCGCGGTAAAGGTGGAGGAGTGAAATTGGCTAAAAATTTAGACCAAGTAACTGAAATTTCAGAACAAATCATTGGAATGATGTTGGTTACGCCACAAACGCCGCCAGAAGGGAAAAAAGTACACAAAGTATTGATTGCTGAAGATGTATACTACCCAGGTGAAAGCGAAGTGTCTGAATTCTATATGTCGGTATTGTTAAACCGTGCCAAAGGAAGAAACATGATCATGTATTCTACTGAAGGTGGAATGGATATTGAAGAAGTAGCAGAAAAAACACCCCATTTGATTTTCACTGAAGAAATCGATCCAAACATTGGATTACAAGGTTTCCAAGCGCGTCGCATTGCGTTCAACTTAGGGTTGTCGGGTAACGCGTTCAAAGAAATGGTGAAATTCGTAGATTCATTATACACGGCTTATATCAACAGCGATGCATCGTTGTTCGAAATTAACCCTGTTTTAAAAACATCGGATAACAAAATCTTAGCGGTTGACGCGAAAGTAAACATCGATGATAACGCCTTGTACCGTCAAGCGGCGATTGCTGAAATGCGTGATATCCGCGAGGAGAATCCAATCGAAGTAGAAGCGAAAGAAGCAGGGTTAAACTACGTAGATTTGGACGGAACTGTGGGATGTATGGTGAACGGTGCGGGATTGGCAATGGCAACTATGGACTTGATCAAGTATGCAGGTTTTGAACCGGCTAACTTCTTGGACGTGGGTGGTACAGCTGATGCAAAACGTGTAGAAACTGCCTTCCGTATCATCTTGAAAGATCCTAATGTGAAAGCGATTTTAATCAATATTTTTGGGGGTATCGTTCGTTGTGACCGTGTGGCACAAGGGGTAGTAGATGCTTACAAAAATATGGGTGACGAAATCAAAGTGCCAATCATTGTACGTTTACAAGGTACCAATGCTGAGGTGGCTAAAGAATTAATCGACAACTCTGGAATGCCAATTCTATCGGCAGTACAATTCCAAGAAGCAGCAGATCAAGTAAAAGCAGCTTTGTCGTAACGATAAATTAACGAAAGTGAGAAGTCCCGATGACGCAAGTTGTCGGGATTTTTTTTTGCATAAAAAAAACGCCTAAATCATCTGACGTAGGCGTTTTTTATATTTTTTTGGGCGCTCCCCGAAGGGTCAGGCTATCCGTTGCAAGTCCGTTGCCTTCGTTCCTCCGGCATCCGGGCTTTCCACTGCTATCCTTAGCGCAATAGTGCTCCTATTATAGTTTCGCTAACCAAAGCGAAGCATTCATGTGCAATCGAGAATGGGATACCAATTCCGTCCAACCTGGATATAAGGTGTCACCAGGTGTTCCTGTACCGTCATCTGCGGGCGAACTGTCGCAAATTGCAAATACACGTCCCGTACCAAATGTTGCGCTAGCACACATTACGTTTGTAGTACCTTGTGTAGATGTTGCACGCCAAATTAATCCTTTTACGGTTGGGTTTGCTGTAGTGTTCAAACTTAATGTTGAACCTGCAGAGAATTTTAAATTTGACACCACACCTTGTGAACCATTCAAAATAGGATCTGTAGTTGCACTTAAGCGATTGGTTGTCGTTTCAGAA
Source organism: Bacteroidota bacterium (assembly GCA_039798185.1). Taxonomy (GTDB): domain Bacteria; phylum Bacteroidota; class Bacteroidia; order Flavobacteriales; family Flavobacteriaceae; genus Flavobacterium. The sequence goes on along the minus strand of JBDKGM010000020.1, from coordinate 26,544 downwards.
ATACTAACGGCATTGAATGTAAATCCGAAAGGATTGGTTTTAACTGTATTAGTACTCATTAAATCGTTCCAAACTTTTACGGCATCATATCCGTCATTGTTTCGGTCTGCACCATTGTGGTTTCCGATAATGAACAAACCTCCACCATTTTGTACAAAACGCAAAATTGCCGTTTTCTCAGCAGCAGTAAATCGGATGTTGGGTTCAGTTACCACATATACATCATAATTTTTTAAATCTTGAACGCCTGTTCCACCATAGGTAATTGCTGTCCCTGATGGTAAAGTTTCCACCGTATGGCCTAATTTCACTAAGGAAACACCCCAAGACGATAATCCTCCACGCCAATAACTTTCTGGAGTCGTAGCCGTGATGCCTGATTGAGCGGGTGTTGGAATGCGTTGTGGATTACTTGAATCTGCATCCAAAATCCAATCGGCATTTCCTGCTGTTTCGGCTTTGGTTGCGTCAAATAAGAATTTTTTTGGAGTAGTGGCTAATGTGGTTACAGTCCCTCCCGTAGTTTTTGCCTCCGAAGTTGTTGGAGTTACAGCATCTTGCGAACAAGCAATGGTAAAGAGTGCCGCAATTGCAAAAAAGGATAATGTTAATTTTCTCATTTTTATACTGTTTAGAGTGCGGTAAACTTAAAAAAAAATCAGCATATTTTGCTGATTTTAATTAAAAGTAGGATGGAAATTATCCACAATATGTTAACTTTTCTTGTTGGTATTCAGTCCGATGAGTGTATACAACGGACAAAAGCTAATCAACGAAGTTAGGGTAAAGACACCTGCAAATACGAGGCCGATAATTCCTAAATTCCCTGCTATAATTCCTTTACTGTAAGCCAATACCAATGCAGCAGCAATCACTAATCGAATTGCACGGTCTGCAAAACCCATATTTTTTTTCATCTTGTCTGTTTTTAAAATGTCTACGTAAAGATAGCATTCCAAAAAACAAGAAAAGGTGACCTAGGTTACAAACTATTGTGATTGAAAGTGTTACTTTTCTTTTTTCTTGCCGTTTTTGTAATTAACTTTTTCGACAATCACGGGTTTAGCGTTGAATTTTTTGGTTGGTTTTTTGCCAAATTTTTTCGGAGCCGTTGCTTTGGGTTGGTCATTGACTTCTTTCTTTGGTGGCGTTTTTTTGTGGGTTGCAATGACTTCTAGCGGATTCTTAGGCGCTTCTTTTGTACCGCGTAAATGAATAATTAATCCGTTTAAGAAATTGCGCAAAATTTGGTCGCCACAATCCATATATTTTGGATGTTCGGTATCCCGGAAAAAGTTACCTAATTCTCCTTTGGAAATGCGAAAATCCACAAGATCCAAGATTTCTACAATTTGGTCATCGCGCAATTGCAGCGCCACACGAAGTTTTTTAAATATATCGTTGTTATTCATTTTTTCAATAATCAGTGGTCAGTATTCAGTGGTCAGTATTCAGTATTCAGTAAACAGTAAACAGTAATCAGTAATCAGTAATCAGTAATCAGTAATCAGTCACTAGTCACTAAAATCTAAAATCTAAAATCTAAAATCTAAAATCTAAAACAGCCAAAGGTACGCTTTTTCAAACTGTTCACTCCACAATTTCTCGTTATGTTGGCCGCCTTTGATAATAACGCTTTTGTTCATTTTTTTACACGAACAGCGTTGGGTATTGATCCAATATTCGGTGGCTTGCATATCCTTGATCATATCGTCATCGCCTTCTTGGTCGCCGCATAATAAATAAATACGCGCTTTGTATGCATCGGTTGCTGTCAATAATTGATTAAGTGGTTCCCGATTGATCCAAAAGGCAGGGGAGAAGCAGCCGACTTTCCCAAACACATTTGGGTATTTGATGGAAGCGTAAAACGCCATTAAACCGCCGAGCGAACTTCCAAAAATGGCTGTGTTTTTCAGATTGGATTTGGTTCGGTAGTTCGTGTCGATATGAGGTTTTAGTGTTTGTACAATAAATTCCAAAAACAAATCGCCTTTGCCACCACCGTATTTTGCATGGGGAAACGGAGTGAGTTCTTCCAAGCGTTTGTCACCTCCATGTTCGATTCCCACCACAATAACTTGTGCATTCAAGCGGTCCAACGTTTCATCGATTTTCCATTCCCCTACATACGATGTTTTGGCATCAAATAAATTCTGTCCATCCATCATATAGATGACTGGATATTTTTGATTACTTGTAACATAATCTTTGGGTAGGTACAACCAAATTTTTTTGGTAGTTTGTAGTTGCGGGGCTTCTAGCGTAAAGGTTTGAACCTGTGGTGAAGCCGTGCTTTCTTGACTATACACCGTAAGCGTAAAAAGAAAGAGTAGGAATCCGACTATTTTTCGCACTGAAAAGAGATTTAAGATTTTTTTATATTTTAGCTAAAAATACGGAAATCATGAACACCCAAGCCGAAAAAATCAGTTTATTGTCCGATATGATTGCCTTTGCCATCGTCGATGGAGAATTGCACGAAAGGGAATATGCTTTTCTACTTATTATCGCTACCGAATTGGGGATTTCCAAAGATGAACTGCGCCAACTTTTTCATGAAGAGCACCGCAGTGAAATCATCAAATCCGAGTTTGAACGGGTACAACAGTTCTACCGTTTAGCTTTGCTTATGCATTGTGATGGTATTTTGCACGAACGCGAGCAAATCAAAATTCGGGAAATCGGAATTAACATGGGACTCAATCCGCATGCGATTAAGCGCGTTTTGAAAGCAATGGAAGATTCGCCAACGCGTATGATTGATCCCAACTTTTTACTCGAAGTCTTTCAAGAGCAACACAACTGAAAATTAGTCAGTTAAAGATTTCTTAATTCGGTCATTTTTTCTTTTTTTTAATACTCAAAAATGTCAAAATGGCTTTTTTGGTGTTGTGGTCTATTCTTTGTCTAGAGTGTTATATCCTTTTAAAAAATGTTTAATTAAAAAAGAAAAGATATGACACTAGTAAAAAGAAATGCCGTGAATTTCCCTTCCGTATTTGATGAATTTTTCAAACCCGATTGGATGGGTGGAATCCAAAATTTTGGTGCCAATGTACCTGCTGTAAATATTAAAGAAACCGATACGGCTTTCGGCATAGAATTGGCAGCACCCGGTAAGCATAAATCCGATTTTAGTATTGAAATCGATTTGAATGTGTTGACCATTTCATCGGAGACGAAAGCCCAAAACGAAAGTTCCCAAAACGAAGGGCGTTATACCCGTAGAGAATTTAGTTATGCTTCTTTCAAGCGTTCGTTTACACTACCTGAGAGTGTTAACACCGAAGCAATTCAAGCCAACTATGAAAATGGCGTTTTGCAAATTACGCTACCCAAACGGGATGAAGCGTTACCAAAACCAAAACGCTTAATTGAAATTGGTTAAAAGAGAATAAAAAGAAAAGCATCCGAAAGGGTGCTTTTTCATTGGTAGCCAATGCTTTCATCCAAGGGCAAGCCACTTTTCATGAAATTCCCTGTACCTCGCGCTACTTCTCGGCCTTTGGCATCATAGAGTACGGCATCACCAATAAATAAATTACGGGAAACAAATTGAACAGTACCTATAGCTTTCAATAGTCCGGTTTTCACGGGTCGTAAGATTTGAATATGAAAGGAAGTCGTGTACACAAATTGATCCGTAATTTGGGAATTCACCGCAAAATACGCGGCATCGTCTAGCATTTTGAAGTAAACCGAGCCGTGGAGCGATTGTCCTGCATGAAAGTAATCGGGTCGAACAGTCATCGTGATTTCTGAGCGTCCTTCGGCAACTGTTAAATGCACATCGGGGTAGATTTGTTGGTTAATCGGACCTGAATGGTACATCTGTTCTAATTTGCGGTAGTGGGATTCGTTCATCACTTATTCGGTTAATTCAATTCCCAAATTTAAGGAACGTGTAGGATACAATTTCCATTGGTTGTTATAAAAACACCAGGAGTCTTTTACCGTTGTATCTTCCCTAAAAAAAATACCTGGTTCATAGAAAAAGGAGAGTGGTGTGGCATTTTTATCGTGCGAATAGTTTTTGTTTTCTTCAATTAATAAATGCTGTAAACCAACGAATAATCCTTCTTTAGGAACTTCAATCGCTTGATCCGAAACATCCACAATGGTTTCTTTGTCTCCTTTTTTTAAATTACAAATTAGCGTTTCTGTATTGAGGAGTTCGCCTGGAGCACCATTAGCATTTACACTGTAAAAAATGAGCGCTATTTTTCGTTGATTTGAACTGGTTCGGGAATAGAAGGTGATGGATTTTAAAAATTTTAAAACAGCATCTCCTTTGACAAATTTGACGACACTTACCGATTGGGCATCGTATTGCACATACAAGGCTTGGCCTTTTCGACTGGCTTTTGCAACAACAGTTGGATTCGTGTTTTTAGGTTTGCGAATGACAACTTCATCCAGTAGATACGGAACGGGTTTTAAAATGATTGGACTTTGATTGGAACGAACTACTTTTTCTTCATAGCCAATAGCCGTTATTTTTAACAGCTTTTGGTCAGTCATTGGAATTTCAAAATGACCCAATGAATCTGAATTTCGAATGATCTGTTTTTCATTCCAAATGTTGGCATAGCTTACCGGTTGATGGGTGATAGAATCGAGCACTTGGAATTTAGTTTGACCAAAACTAGAATAGGCGAGTAAAAGGATACATAGGTTTTTCATGAAAAAGTAACGGTAAGATTTCGAAAATATTATACTTTCGCCAATTGGGTTTCCAACACTTTAATCGCATCCCGTAATTTTGCGGCTTGCATGAAATCCAAATCTTTAGCTGCTTTTTCCATTTCTTTACGGGTGTCACGAATCCGTTTTTCAATTTCCGATTTGGATAAGTATTCCGTTTGGGGTTCGGCTGCCTTTTGAATGACTTCTTCGTAATTGTAAGTGCCTCCCAATTGATTTTTTGTCAAGGGATTATTTAATTTTTTATTGAGAGCTTTCGGAGTGATGTTATGTTTGGTGTTGTAATTCATTTGCTTCTCCCGACGATAGTTCGTTTCATCGATGGTTTTTTGCATCGAATCGGTGATCTTGTCGGCATACATTATTGCTTTTCCATTGACATTTCGTGCAGCGCGCCCCACGGTTTGGGTTAGTGAGCGATGGCTACGAAGAAATCCTTCTTTATCGGCATCCAAAATGGCAACAAGGGAGACTTCGGGTAAGTCCAATCCTTCACGGAGTAGGTTCACACCAATCAATACATCAAACAAACCTTTGCGTAAATCTTGCATGATTTCCACGCGTTCCAAGGTGTCGACATCGCTGTGGATGTAGCGGCAACGGATGGAAACTTTGGTCAAGTATTTTGTCAATTCCTCTGCCATGCGTTTGGTTAAGGTCGTAACCAAGGTGCGTTCATCCAATTCACAACGCTGTTGAATTTCTTCAATCAAGTCATCGATTTGGTTGAGACTGGGGCGAATTTCGATAATGGGATCCAGCAATCCCGTTGGGCGAATAATCTGTTCGACATAGACGCCTTCCGATTTTTGTAATTCATAATCCGCAGGTGTCGCCGATACATAAATCACTTGGTTTTGCAAGGATTCAAATTCCTCAAATTTTAAAGGACGGTTATCCATAGCAGCGGGTAATCGAAACCCGTATTCCACTAAGTTTTCTTTACGACTTCGGTCACCACCATACATGGCGTGGACTTGTGAAATGGTCACGTGACTTTCGTCGACCACCATTAAAAAGTCTTCTGGGAAATAATCGAGCAAGCAGAAGGGACGCGTACCGGGTTGGCGGCGGTCCAAATAGCGCGAATAGTTTTCAATTCCTGAGCAGTAACCCAATTCGCGAATCATTTCTAAATCAAAATTGGTGCGTTCTTCCAAGCGTTTGGCTTCGAGGTGTTTTCCAATTTCCTTAAAATACTCCACTTGTTTGACCAAGTCTTGTTGGATATCCCAAATCGCCGATTGGAGTACATCAGGTGAGGTCACAAACATATTGGCGGGATAGATATTGAGTTTGTCGTAGCGCTCGATGACTTTCATGGATGCTCGATCGAAACATTCAATTTCTTCGATTTCATCTCCAAAAAAGTGGATGCGAAACGGATCATCGGCGTAGCTAGGGAAAATTTCAACCGTGTCGCCTTTGATTCGGAACGTACCTGGAGTAAAATCAGCTTCTGTGCGGGCGTACAAACTTTGGACTAACCGATGCAGTAATTTGGTTCGGGAAATCGTTTGGTCACGGTGAATGGAAATCACATTTTTTTGAAATTCAACCGGGTTACCAATACCATACAAACAGGAAACAGAGGCTACGACTAAGACATCCCGACGGCCTGAAAGTAGGGCAGAGGTCGTGCTCAATCGCAGTTTTTCCAGTTCTTCGTTGATCGATAAATCCTTTTCAATATAGGTTCCTGTAACCGGAATATAGGCTTCGGGTTGGTAATAGTCGTAATAGGAAACGAAATACTGTACCGAATTATTGGGGAAAAATTGCTTGAATTCAGAATACAATTGTGCCGCCAAGGTTTTGTTATGGGCTAAAACCAAAGTGGGACGTTGTACTTCTTGGACCACATTTGCGATGGTAAACGTCTTTCCAGAACCGGTGACCCCGAGTAAGGTTTGGTACTTTTCTTCGGCTTCAATTCCGGCGGCTAATTTTTTAATCGCTTGGGGTTGGTCGCCAGTGGGTTGGTATTCGGAAATGACTTGAAATTTCATAGCGGGTAAGGGTTAGCGCAAATCGTAATGTGAACACAAAAATAACGAATAATTGCAGGAAATTGGGGAGATAGGGAAACGTTTTTAAGGAAGATTCGTCGAATTTAGCCCCGATGGAAGCGGTATCCCCGTAACGGAGTGAAGGGATTTAGCGGACAGCGGGAAGCGGCTTCACTAAGATTTCAAAACGGGAGCTCCTCAATCAGATACGTGAAAAAATGCAGTGCTAAGATTGATTAATCCAATGATTCGACCAACAGTAAATCGCCTGTTTCATGGGTAATCGTTACGAGTCCATCTTCGGCAACCTGGTTGCTACTTCCAGATCGATATCCTAAACGCAGGTTTTCCTGTTGTAAGGGATAATAGAGATTGGCGGTGCAAATATGGGTTACTTCTCCAATAGGTAATAAGGAGAGAATCGTGTTTTTGGGATACCATTTTTGGTAGGTGCGCGGAATAATAAAGGCTTTGGAATGGTCGTCAAGCACCACTATTTTCAAGTATTCTCGATAATTTGCTTGAATTGTTAAATTGTGTAAGGTATGATCAATGCGTCGTCCCGTAGCCCAAACGACATTAACCGCTTTGTGTCCCCGTTCAATTAAATAATCAAATGCTTTTTCAAGATCGGTTTTGTCTTGATCTGGCGCATGAACGATTTCGAGCGGGTATTGTTTTTCTTTAAAAGCATTGGGATCAAAATCCCGATCAAAATCCCCCAAAAGTACATCCACCTTAATTCCCAGTTCGATCACGCGTTCCATTGCCGAATCGAGTACGATAACCAACGGTTGCCATTCCAATAATTGATTCAAGAGTTCCATGGAACAGGCGGCACCATTGGCAATGATTAAAGCCGGTTCTTGGTCGTCACGAACGATGTGGTGGGAAGACATGGTTATGAATTATGAGTTATGAGTTATGAGTTTAGATAGGAATCAAAAGTAAGGATAAATTGCGATTGTAGTGTTTTCCTATTTGAAACAAAATGCTCATTTACTCAACGGTATAATTCAATTGGTCCACTTCGGAGAGATGGAAATAGCCAAGTGGGTAGTTATTTTCATCGGTTTGGTTGATGATATTTCCGCGTAAAGTAGCGGGTGGTGTGGAAAACGGACTTCCATTTTGGCTTCCGGCAATATTCAACAATTTGTTCATGTAGTTGTAATATTTTTCGGTGACCCCTTCGAGTTTAAAGTTCAATTGCACTCCCGGTTCGAGATCTTCTTGCGTATAAAAGCCAAACATTTGATTTCCTTGGAAGAATTCATCCGAAATGACGCCGTATTCGGGGATGGCAAGCAACGAGTTTTTAACTCCGACCAAATAGAAATTGTCTTCGGCTCCGTTGTCTTGGTAAAAGAATTTAACTTGAATTTCATCACCGCCAAAGCCTTGCACAGTGGTTTGTTGCACCGTGTCAATCGATGGAGTAGCCAACAAGGGTGCAGTAGCGCGATAGGTCATCCCATTGTATTGCACGGTTAACGTATAATTTTCATTAATGACTGGGACAAATGTTGTGCATTTGTATTCACCTGAATTGGGTACTGTTTCCACAAAAGGAAATACCGTATTGGCTGAATTGGTAATGAACACTGTTGCGCCAGAAACTTTAGGGACCACGGCGTTGTAATAGCCCGTTGTGGTGGTAAGTTTGATGGTTTGTTCATTACCAACAGTTCCTTTTTGCCAAAGGATATTGGCATCAATCACCAATTTAGGTGCAGCGGTTTCTAAGTCAACATTGACTACATCTTCACAGCTAATGAACGTAAGGGCTAAAGCGAATAGTGCGATATATTTTTTCATGGGATTAGAATTTAAAATTATAGGTTACCGAAGGAACTAAACCGAAAATAGAAAGACGAACCGCTTCATTTTGTCCGCTATCTTGATTTTGTCTGAAGCTGATACTGGCGGCATTTTTGCGTGCATACAAGTTGTAGATGCTAAACACCCATTCACCCGACCATTTTTTGCTGGTTTGTTTTGGAGTTAATGTTGCCGAAACATCCAAGTGATGGTATAACGGTAATGAATTCCCATTGCGGGTTCCATAACTCGGTACGGTAATACCTAAGTATTCATATTGACCATTAGGATAGGTAACGGGTTGTCCGGTTTGCAAGACAAAGTTGGCACCAAAGGTCCATTTTTTTGAATATTTATAGGTTGAAGTTACCGCTAAATTATGGCGTTTGTCATAGCCTGATCGGTACCATTGTCCGTTGTTAATTCCGGTTTCGCCTGGTGCGCGACCCGGAGTGCGTTGTTCAGATTTTGAAAGCGTATAGGCTACCCATCCGGTCCATTCGCCAACATTTTTTCGGAATAAAATTTCCAATCCATACGAACGCATTTCTCCATTTAAGATGACTTGTTCGATTGCTTCATTGGCAATTAAATCGGCGCCATCAATATAGTCCATGCGGTTTTTGACTTTTTTATAAAAGGTTTCCACTTCCAATGAATATTGATCGTTCATGAGATTTGTGAAATAACCCAAGGCAATTTGGTCAGCAATTTGGGGTTTGATGTATTGGTCGCTAGGAGTCCACACGTCAAGTGGAGTAGGTGAAGCGGTATTGGATACCAACTGTAAGTATTGAACCATTCGGTTGTACCCGAGTTTTAGCGAACTGTTTGCGGTAAGTTCGTAGGATACTGCTAAGCGGGGTTCGAAATTGTTGTAATCGGCCATGATTGTATTGGAACCGTAGTATTTGGTACCAATGGGTGTGGCTTTTTCGTAAATTTTTAAATCGGAATCAAACGTAACGGGATTGTTGTTTGCATAAAGATTTAGGGTCGAACTCCCTAAACGGTAAAACCAACTGTAGCGGAAACCGTATTCAACGTTTAAGCGGTCGCCAATTTTTTGTTCGGCACTTAAATAAACTGCGGGTTCGAACGCATATTTCTTTTCCAACTGACGGAAATTAATTCCTGAATCACTGCGCGAGGGTTCGATAGTTCCGGGATTAAAATCGTAATACATTCCATTGACTCCGTAAAACAATTTGATTTTGTCGGTGAGGTAATGACGAAAATCGTATTTGATATTGTAATTTTTAATGCCAGAATCCCAATTAAATCCGACAAAATCCAGGTTTAGTCCGTAATAATAATCACTGTATATAAGGGATAAATTCGAAAATAATTTATCAGAATACAAATGGTTCCAGCGTAAGTTTAGGGTTGAATTTCCATAGGTATTGGTAAAACTTTGGTTGATATCAAAAACATCTCGACCAAAGTAACCCGATAGGTAAAGCGTATTGTTTTTATTAAACTTATAATTGATTTTGGTATTTAAATCATAGAAATAGGCTGAGTTATCATTGTTGGATAATTTTAAAAACAAATGGGCATAGGAGCCACGGCCTGCAGCAATGAATGAACCTTTGCCTTTTTGAATCGGACCTTCCGCTAATAATCGCGAAGAAATGAGTCCGATTCCCCCATTCATATGAAAGCCTTTACTGTTTCCTTCTTTTTGATAAATATCTAAAACAGAAGAAGCGCGGCCACCAAAACGCGAAGGAATTCCGCCTTTGTATAATTTCAAATCTTTGATAGCGTCGGGATTGAATACGGAGAAGAAACCAAATAAGTGCGAGGAATTGTAGATGGTCGCTTCGTCCAAAAGAATTAAGTTTTGGTCAGCACCACCACCGCGCACATTAAATCCCGATTGACCTTCACCAGCATTGGTTACACCGGGTAAGAATAAAAGTGATTTAATAATGTCTACTTCACCTAAAACTACGGGCATTTGTTTGATGGTTGCGGTAGTGAGTTTGTTGACACTAATTTCGGGTTTTCGTATATTGCTTTTGGAATCATTGGATTTCACCACAACTTCTTCCAATATTTCCCCTTTTTCTTTTAATTGGAAATTTAGTTTTTGGTCTTTAGTTAAATCGACTTTTACGGTTTGAGTTTCGTAGCCGATGTAACTGATTTCTACTTCATACTGAGCTGCGGGTAATGTGAGGGAGTAAAAACCATATTCATTGGTTATGGCAAAGGATTTTGTCCCTTTGATTAGAATATTTACTCCAATTAAAGTTTCATTATTTTTTTCATCAGTTAGGGTTCCACTGAGCGTAAATTTTTCTTGAGCGAACAAACCTGCGGTAAAAAAGCAAAAAATGAAGGCGAATCGTAAATATTTAGGCATGGTCTTTGTGAATTTTTTTGCAAATTTGACGAATCTAGTAATAGGTTGTTACAAGACGAATGTTAACTTAGGGTTAAACTCTATATATTCTTTGTTTTAACCTATAAATTTACCCAAAAATAAGAATCAATGAAGACCCGTTTTCTGGTACTGACCTTACTGCTAACTTTCACGAGTTGGGCTCAATTGGAGTCGAAGCGGAAGAAAATTCAGATTAAAGCAGTTCCAGATAAATTGGCAAAAAAGAAGGCTGAAGTCGCTACAACTCCTACGGTGGTTCCTGCTTTCAAATTGAATACCCCCAAAGCAAAAACTTCTGACGATATTATTTTTCAAAGTATGCCTCAAATTCCTAAAATTGGAGACATCCCAGACAAACAATATGAAGCCCCTAGAAATCCTGCAGAATTATACACGGATAAATTCAACAACCAATTAAAAGAAGAGGGAGTGAGTCCTGAATTATTTAATCGGGATATGGATTTAGGAAAAGCGGTAGTATTTACAAAAACGATCGAACTCGCCAACCGTGATTATGGTTTGATAGACGGTGATAATATTCGGGTTTGGGTTAACGGTGTGTTGGTGAATTCATCGATTATTTTACGGGATGACTTCCAAAAATTCACGGTGGATTTAAATCCGGGGATGAATATCATCGAGATTGAGGCCTTGAACTATGGAGAACTTTCTCCCAATACAGGACAATATAATTTTTATGATGCCAATGGTGTTCTTTTTTCTCAAAAATATTGGAATCTAGGTATAGGCTATAAAGCGCGACTGCAAGTAGAATATGTTGAGAAAATGGATAAATCCAAATCAGCACCTCAGAAATAAAAAAAGGCGGTTATTTAACCGCCTTTTTTAGTATAATTTAATGAACTTAGGACAATTTAGCATCCAAATTCACTTTCAAAGTCTGTAAGAAATCCTCAGTCGTTAAGTAATCAGCGTCGGTTAAACCTTCTGGTTTTACTAACATCGCCAAGTCTTTCGTCATTTTACCACTTTCCACCGTTTCGATACAAACGGCTTCTAAGGCATGACAGAAGTTGATTAATTCTTGGTTGTTGTCTAATTTACCACGGTGCTCCAAACCACGCGTCCAAGCAAAAATCGATGCGATAGGATTGGTTGAGGTTTTTCTACCTTGTTGGTGTTGTCTGTAGTGACGCGTTACGGTACCGTGAGCCGCTTCAGCTTCTACAGTTTTTCCATCGGGAGTAACCAAAACTGAAGTCATTAATCCTAATGATCCAAATCCTTGTGCTACAGTATCCGATTGTACGTCTCCATCATAGTTTTTACAAGCCCAAACAAAACCACCGTTCCATTTCATTGCCGAAGCTACCATATCATCGATTAAGCGGTGTTCGTAAACAATACCAATTGCTTCAAATTGCGCTTTGTAGTGTTCTTGATACACTTCTTCGAAGATATCTTTGAAACGTCCATCATATGCTTTTAAGATGGTGTTTTTAGTAGAAAGGTATAACGGCCATTTTTTAGTTAAAGCCATTTGGAAGGAAGAATGCGCAAAACCGTAGATGGATTCATCGGTATTGTACATACACATGGCTACACCATCGCTTTTGAAGTTGAATACTTCCCAAGAAGTAGTTGCTCCATTTTCATCAGTAAAGGACATGGTTAATTTTCCTTTTCCTTTGATTACTTTATCGGTAGCTTTATATTGATCACCGAAAGCATGACGACCGATTACGATTGGTTGTGTCCAGCCTTGCACATAACGCGGAACGTTACTCATGATGATGGGTTCACGGAAAACAGTTCCTCCTACGATGTTACGAATGGTACCGTTTGGTGATTTCCACATTTCTTTCAACTTGAATTCTTCCACACGCGCTTCATCAGGAGTGATGGTAGCACATTTGATACCTACATTGTATTGTTTGATGGCTTCAGCAGCATCAATCGTTACTTGGTCATTGGTAGCATCGCGGTGTTCAATTCCTAAGTCGTAATATTTAATATCAAGATCAAGGTAAGGTAAAATCAGTTGTTCTTTAATAAAACTCCAGATAATTCGTGTCATTTCATCGCCATCCAATTCTACTACTGGATTAGCCACTTTAATTTTTGCCATATTAAAAGTTTTAGTTTGCGTAATTTAAAAAAATCCCACAAATATAAGAAGATACGCCCGAAGGAGCACGAAATTTACCAGCGAAAACGATTGAATTATGAATTTGTGATTTAAAGGTTTGAAAAATAGAAAATTGATAATTTGAGGCGTAATTTTTTTTCAAAAAAAAAGTCCCGATAATGAAATCGGGACTCTTTTATTGCTTCAGAAGGAAGATTATCTTCTTCTTTCTTTGATTTTAGCTTTCTTACCAGTAAGTTCACGGAAGTAGAAGATACGTGCTCTACGAACTTTACCTCTTTGATTTACTTCGATTTTCTGTAAAGCAGGCATGTTTAATGGGAAGATACGCTCTACACCAACAGCACCTGACATTTTACGGATCGTAAAGGTTTCAGTAACACCAGCACCTTTGCGTTGGATTACTACACCTTTAAAGAACTGTGTTCTTGTTTTTTCACCCTCTTTAATTTCGTAATAAACAGTGATTGTATCACCCGCTCCGAAAACAGGGAAATCTTTTTTTGCAACGAATTCGTCTTGAACGAATTTTAATAAATCTGCCATTTTAATAACATTTTATAGTTTAGTCAGAGCAACATGCACGATTCTCGTCAGAGGTTGGTCCAATGCGGGTGCAAATGTAATTATTTATTTTAAATTAAAAACGAGAATTTTATTTTTTTTAGACCCTAGACTTTTTTTCATTCAACGAGGCTAATTGCTTATTGGTCAAGTAAGTCGGGTCGGCGATTTTTAGTGTGTTCAAATGCTTTTTCTTCCCGCCAATCATCAATTTTTGCCGCATGACCACTTAATAATACCTCGGGAACTTTCCATCCTTTGTAATCTGCGGGGCGCGTGTAGATAGGAGGGGAAAGCAAATTGTCTTGAAAACTATCCGTCAATGCCGAAGTTTCATCACTCAATACGCCAGGTATCAATCGTATCAGGGCATCCGATAAAATAATCGCACCCAATTCACCACCAGACAATACATAATCGCCTATCGAAATTTCTTTGGTGATAAAATGATCACGAACGCGTTGGTCCACTCCTTTATAATGTCCACACAAAATGATGATGTTTTCATACAACGACATCGCGTTAGCCATTCCTTGATTCAAGGTTTCGCCATCGGGCGTCATGTAAATGATTTCGTCGTAGTCGCGCTCACTCTTTAATTGTGTAATGCATTTGTCGATGGGTTCGATCATCATGACCATACCTGCGCCACCGCCATACGGATAGTCGTCTACACTTTTGTATTTGTTGGTGGCATAATCGCGAAGGTTGTGAAAATGTACTTCGACCAAACCTTTGTCAATCGCACGCTTCATGATCGAAGCCTCAAACGGACTCCGAAGTAATTCGGGTAAAACGGTGACGATATCAATACGCATAACTCAATTTTCGGGCAAAGGTACACAACCTTTTGATGATGATGCAAGGTTTTTTTTAAACACCAAATTGTTCCAAATGATGACTCAAATGTTTCCACATCAACATATCCCATTCGTCTATGGAAAGTGGTCCCCAAAAAGGGTGGTTATGCAATTGAATACATGACGGACCTTCATTGGCGAAACGCTGAATTTTTGCAATTAATTCGGCTTGAGTTTGTTGAAAATCGAAATGATCGGTGATGACAAACTCTTTGGCGGTCGGACTGTTTTTCGATAATTCGCCTTTTACAATGACTTTATTCTTTAATAATCGCCCTAGCAATTTAAAAATGAAATTTACTTTTAAAGGCATTGTGTTAAAGGCGACATCAATGGCTTTGGAGCAGTGAACGAACATTTGGTCTACACTCATTTTACCCCAAAGTGCTTGAGAAGTGGGAGTGAGTTGTTGGATGCGAGCAACCATGTTTTGGTTATCGATCGGATTAAAAATAGAAGGCATTGTCTTTTGTTTTAGTATTTCAAAGTTAACAGAATAAGTTTACCTTTGCGCCACAATTCAAAATACTACACAATGGAAAACGGAATATATGCTAAATTCAACACGTCTCGTGGATCGATTTTAGTAAAATTAACCCACGATTTAACACCGGGAACGGTTGGGAACTTCGTCGGTTTAGCAGAAGGTCAATTGGAAAACGAGGCACGTCCCATGGGAAAACCCTATTACGATGGATTAAAATTCCACCGTGTGATTCCAGATTTTATGGTGCAAGGGGGTTGTCCACAAGGTATTGGTTCGGGCGGGCCAGGGTATAAATTTGACGATGAGTTTCATCCTGATTTAGTACATAGCGGTCCTGGTGTATTGTCAATGGCCAATGCGGGTCCAGGTACAAACGGCTCTCAGTTTTTTATCACGCATGTTGCAACACCATGGTTAGACGGTAAACATACTGTTTTCGGGAATGTGGTGGAAGGACAAGATGTGGTTGATGCTATTCAACAAAATGATTTGATTGATAGTATTGAAATCATTCGTGAAGGCGAAGAAGCCAAAAAATGGAATGCAATTGAAGCTTTTCGCGTGTTTGAAGGTTCGCGTGTAAAACGTTTGGAAGAAGCCAAGCAAAAAGCAGAAGCAGCTATTGAAAAATTAGCCGCTGGTTTCCAAAAAACAGAAAGCGGTTTGCGTTACCAGATTATCCAAAAAGGAAATGGAAAACAAGCTGAAAAAGGAAAAACTGTTTCGGTTCATTATACAGGTGCTTTAGACAATGGGAAAGTGTTTGATAGTTCGTACGGTCGTAAAAAACCAATCGAATTCCCATTAGGAAAAGGCTATGTAATTGAAGGATGGGACGAAGGGATTGCCTTATTACAAGTTGGGGATAAAGCACGTTTCGTAATTCCACCGCACATTGGGTACGGTTCAGCAGGTGCTGGAGGCGTAATTCCACCTGATGCTATTTTGGTTTTCGATGTTGAATTAATGGATGTTAAATAAAACAAAAGCTGTCTTCGGACAGCTTTTTTTATGTAGTTTTACTGTACCAAAAACGAATAAATAAACCATGAAAACAAAATTATTTGCAGTAGCACTTGTTGCAGGACTAGTCTATGCATGTGGATCGAGCAAAGCAGCTCCTGAAGCAGCGAAACCCGTAGTAAAAAAAGAATTAACTCCTGAATTGGCAGAAGGAAAGAGTTTGTATGAAGGAAGTTGTGCCCGTTGCCATCAGTTGTACAAGGCGACCGATTACAACGCTGAAGCTTGGAAGCCGATTGTTGCTCGCATGCAGAAAAAAGCACGTTTAAGTGATGAGCAAGGAATGAAGATTTACAATTACTTGACTTCAGGCGCGGAATAATTAAAAAGCATAAAAAAATCCGAAAGTTTTTACTTTCGGATTTTTTTTTAAATATCGTCGAAGTCTATATCGGTAAAACTTCTTTCGTTGCTGCCTGATTCCTCGGCAGGATATTCTTTTTTGAAATCTTTTTGATGGCGTTCTGAGATTACTTCTTCACCTTTAGAATCCAACACAAAATTCGTCATTTCATCTAAAATTTCACGGAAAGCAGTAAAATCTTCTTTGTATAGATAGATTTTGTGTTTTTTAAAATGGAAGGATCCATCTTCTTCGGTGAATTTTTTACTTTCCGTAATCGTGATATAGTAGTCGTCTGCTTTTGTCGAACGTACATCAAAGAAATAAGTTCTTCTTCCGGCTCTTAATACTTTGGAAAAAATTTCGTCTTTTTCCAACATGTCATGTTCTCTCATAATTCGTTCAGTCAATTACTAGTTTTCTATTTACGAAAGTGAAAAAAAAATGAATATAATGCAAGCATTATTCGACTTCTTTTTCAGAAAGTTGTTTGTAATAAAGCTCTTTGTAGTACCCCTCTTGGTTTACTAATTGATTATGAGAACCTTGTTGAATGATGCGTCCTTCATCTAAAATTAGGATTTGATCTGCATTTTTAGCTGAGGATACGCGGTGACTCACAATGATGGTAGTTTTGTCTTTAGAAATCGAAGTTAGATGGTTTAAAATCTTCTCTTCGGTTTCCGTATCAACCGCTGAAAGGCAATCGTCTAACAGCAATATTTTTGGGTCTTTGATGATGGCTCTTGCGATAGAAACGCGTTGTTTTTGTCCGCCAGATAAAGTTATTCCCCGTTCGCCCAATATCGTTTCATATTGCTGATTGAATTGGATAATATTGTCATGGACTACCGCTTGTTTTGCTGCGGTTTCCACTTCCTCTTGGGTTGCATTTTCTTTTCCAAATCGGATGTTACTGCTAATCGTATCTGAAAACAAAAAGGCATCTTGCGGTACAATACCAATGGCATCCCGAAGGCTCACTAGGTTGATTTGGTCAATAGGTTGGTTGTCAATTAACAATGCGCCATTTTCAATATCATGCAGGCGCGTGAGTAAGGTGAGTATACTTGATTTACCAGAGCCTGTTTTCCCAAGGATGGCTAAAGTTTGCCCTTTTTCAACAGTGAAGGAAATATTTTTCAAGGCTTCAATATTGGTGTCTTCGTAGGTGTAGCTCACATTCTTGAATTCAATTCGTCCTTGAATAGGTGTTGGAGTCGATACCTTATTTTTGATCTCAGGTTCGGTTTTTAAAAACTCGTTGATTCGTTTTTGGGAAGCCGCAGCTTCTTGTACTAAGGACGAAACCCATCCAATAGAAGCTACCGGCCACGTAAGCATATTAACATACAAAATGAATTCCGCAATGACACCGATACTTTGGATGTGCGGATCACCATTGATATACATCATTCCGCCAAAATAGATAACGGCCAAGTTACTAATGCCAATTAGTGTTATCATTAAAGGTCCGAAGAGGGACTGCACTCCGGCCAAACTCAAACTTTTTGCTTTGCTTTCTTCGGCCAAAGATGCCATCTCACTTTGGTTTTTATTTTCTAATGCATAGGCTTTGATTACGCGAACGCCAGAAAATACTTCCTGACTGTAGCTGGAAATTTTAGATAAAAATTGTTGAAATGAAGTACTTCTTTTGTTGATTTCAACGCTCAATTTGAAAATCACATACGACAGTAGGGGTAAAGGAAGCAAAGTATATAAGGTCAGTCGCGGCGATACGTTATACATATAAATGATCACCACACCAAAGCGAATAAGCGTATTGATGGTATACATGACGGCAGGTCCCACGTACATGCGGACTTTAGCGACATCCTCAGTGATGCGATTCATAAGGTCACCCGTACGGTTGCGTTTGTAAAATCCTTGATCCAGTTGTTCATAATGCCGAAAGACTTCGTTTTTTAAATCAAATTCGACATGGCGCGACATCACGATAAGTGTTTGTCGCATTAAGAAGGTGAGAAATCCAGCAATTAATGAGGTGACAATGGCTAAGGATATGTTTTTGATGAGCAATTGAATCACCGCGGATTTATCCATCCCATTTTCGGGATAGTTTTCGATAATTTTAAAGGAAGCACTAATCAGTTTTGGTGTATACGAAAAGAAGATTTGTGCTACTATGGTAATGAAAATACCCGCTAAAAAGTGGTATTTGTATTTTATAAAATATTTATTTAAATATTGAAGTTCTTTCATGAGTTGGTTCCGACTCTTTAGTATTTTGTATTATTTATGTTAAAAAACACAGTAAAGTGTAATTTTAAATTGTTTAGTTAAAATGAATTTTATTAACAATATGCTAATTAAACCATAAATCGATGAAATATCTTGAATAAAACGTTAAATTTGCTTCGACTTATTGATAAAGTCGCAACACAAAATTAATTTTATGACTGCAGAAATCACTACAGCACAGGAGCTTCAAAAAATGGACCCTGTATTTGGCCAACTTTCGTTTGACAACCACGAACAAATCGTTTTTTGTCACGACAAAGATACTGGTTTAAAAGCAATAATCGGAATTCACAATACAGTTTTGGGTCCGGCTTTGGGCGGTACCCGTATGTGGAAATATAATAACGAGTGGGAAGCACTGAATGACGTTTTGCGTTTGTCTCGTGGAATGACTTACAAATCAGCGATTTCAGGATTAAATTTAGGTGGAGGTAAAGCTGTAATCATCGGAGATGCCAAAACCGACAAGAATCC
Source organism: Bacteroidota bacterium (assembly GCA_039798185.1). Classification (GTDB taxonomy): domain Bacteria; phylum Bacteroidota; class Bacteroidia; order Flavobacteriales; family Flavobacteriaceae; genus Flavobacterium. The sequence goes on along the minus strand of JBDKGM010000020.1, from coordinate 7,489 downwards.
AGAGTTGATGCGTAAATTTGGTGAATTCGTAAACTCACTTTCTGGAAAATACATTACTGCTGAAGATGTCGGGATGGTAACAGCCGATATGGATACTGTACGCGATGTGACGCCTTATGTAACGGGGATTTCAGAAGCGCGTGGAGGTTCAGGAAATCCTTCTCCAGTAACCGCTTATGGGGTGTATATGGGGATGAAAGCAGCTGCGAAATACCAATTCGGGTCTGATGATTTAGCCGGTAAAAAAGTTTTGGTACAAGGTATCGGTCACGTAGGGGAAACCTTAGTGAGTCACTTATGTAACGAAGGTGCTTTGGTTCAAATCGTAGACTTGAGCGAACAACGTTTGGAAGAAGTAAGTAAAAAATACGGTGCTACGATTTATACTGGAGAAGATATGTACAGCGCTGATGTAGATATCTATGCACCTTGTGCTTTAGGAGCGACCATCAATGATGATACGGTATATAAAATCAAAGCGAAAGTTATCGCAGGTGCGGCCAATAACCAATTAGCCAATGAAAACGTACACGGACCTATCTTACAAGAGCGTGGTATCGTGTATGCGCCAGACTTCTTGATCAACGCAGGAGGAATCATCAATGTATATGGTGAAATTGCCAACTACGGTAAAGAAGAAGCAATGCGTCGTACAGAGAATATCTATAACACTACGTTAGAGATTTTCGACTATGCGGTGAAAAACAACTTGACCACGCAGAAAGCAGCGATGGCCATTGCAGAAAACCGTATCGAACAACGTAGAAAAGAAAACGCGAAATAAGAGCGTTTCCAAAAAATAATTTTATTTTTGCAAAGCGAAAGAGCTCCTCTTTCGCTTTGTACATTTAAACCCAAAAAGTTCTTACCCGTGTTAAACAGAAGACATATCCGAATCAAAGTGATGCAAACCATTTACGCGATGCATCAAAGTGGCAGCGATGACCTTACCAAACAAGAGAAATTCCTCAAAGCCAGTTTGGACAACATCCTTGACTTGTATCTTATCCTATTGTCTTCGTTGGTCGAACTCCGTAAAAAAGAGGCCACCTACATTGAATTGGCAAAAAACAAACACCTAGCCACCGCGGAAGAACGCAATCCCAATACCCGCTTTATCGACAATCCGATTTTGATGGCTTTGGAAAATAATCCTTCGTTGGAACAAGCATTGGACTATAACCACATCAACAACTGGCAGAATAATGATGATACCATCATCTACATGTTGCAAGACGTCAAGAACAGTGCGTTGTACCAAAAGTATATGGCCAAACCGTCTGTGACTTTTGAAGAGGAACGTTTCTTTATCATGGACTTGTTTACCGAAGTCATTGCACCCAATGAGAAATTATATGCCTATTTGGAAGATTTCAAACTAACGTGGGTCGATGATATTCCGGTGGTGAATACCTTAATTCAAAAACAATTGCGTCATTTTACCAGCGAGGAATTCCGGGTGCCCAAGATTTTTAAAGATGCGGAGGATGCCGATTTTGCCGTTGATTTATTGCGCAAGACCTTGTTAAACGAAAAAGAATTTGGGAAAGAATTTGAAAACAAAACGCCGAATTGGGACTTGGAACGTATCGCCGAATTGGATACCATTATTTTAAAAATGGCCATTTGCGAATTCATCAAGTTCCCATCCATTCCTGCAAAAGTGACCATCAACGAGTACTTGGAATTGGCCAAAGAATATTCAACACCAAAGAGTAGCATCTTTATCAACGGAATTTTAGACAACCTTGTCAAAGAATTCCAAACCAATGGAAAAATGAAAAAAGCCGGTCGAGGCTTATTATAACAAACAAATTATTCAATTATGGGTCAATTAACACAAATGTTGCCGTTTTTATTGATGTTCGTGGTCATCTATTTCTTTATGATCCGCCCGCAACAAAACCGCATGAAAAAAGAAAAAGAATTTGAAAGCGCCTTAAAAGTAGGGGACCGTATCATTACCAAAAGCGGGATTCACGGTAAAATCGTCGAACTAGCCGAAACCACGGTAATCATCGAAACGATGTCTGGAAAACTGAAAATGGAACGCACTGCCATTTCGATGGAATTGAGTGCCGCTTTAAACAAAAAAGCATAATGAAAAATCCCGAGGACATCGGGATTTTTTTATTTCTTGTACCGATCATTTAAACCGCTACCAGCAAGGATCAGCGGTTTAATTTTTTCTAAGCGACTTGCTTTAGTAGCTTCTTGTTTCGCCGTGGCAATGTATTCCAAAAACTCATTTTGCTTCGACAAGGTAAACCGTTCAAAGGCAGAACGAAGCCCACTGTCCCTAGCGAGTGCAGCGTCTAAATAGGCGCATTCCATACGGGTTTTCTTCTCCGGTTTGATCGTTAAACCAGCACGTTCATTAGCGATCGCTTCCTGTACATAGTGCAGCACTTCTTCAGCATTAACGGCATCCCAGTGGGCAAAGCGCCATTGTCGGAGCCCTTTCGTCACCCCTTCATTAGCATTCACCAGCACGCCCAATTCATCTTTCAAAAAGACACCGTTAAAAAACCATATCGTAAAGTAGTTTTTAAAACCGCCGAGACCGAGCACATTCTTCCCATTCAACGTATACACAATCCCACCCCATTTCGTGGTTTCAACTAATTCGGTAGTGGCTAGGAGTTTCTTTAACCCCTCAAGTTCGTGTTGCCAATAGGCATTGCGGTTCCATGTTTTTTGTTCACTCATAACTCATAATTCATAACTCATAATTCATAACTCATAATTCTTTTAGCACCCGGCAAGCCGCCGCGCTTTCCGCTGTACCTGCCTGCCGGCAAAGGCAGGTCCCCGATAGCTATCGGGGGATGCCGCTTCAATCGCTGGTGCGGGTCACTGCAAAAGTAGGCGTTTTATTAACCCAATTGAGTTTTTAAAAAACGGATGGGGTTGATGATTCGTATTCAGTAAATAGTTCCTTGTTACAGTTCACGATTAAACTTGTAAATACTTAACGTAACCTAACAAATTTATTCAAGATTGGTTATGTAATGAACAAAAAAACCGGACAATGCCGGTTCTTCTATAGTAACAGTTAATGCGATTGAAATCCATTCCAACGATTTAACGAACAAGAATTAATTTGCCATTAAATCGGTATTGATCGTTGGTTAATGTCCAGAAATAAAGCCCTTTTTGGAAACTACTAAAATCAAAAGTTGCATTCGTATTCAGATTTTGTTTTTGTTCAAACACTTTTTTACCAGTGGCATCAAACAACTGAAAAGTACCTGAAGTGGGAGAAGACAAAGAAAGTTGTTCTAAATTAAGCGTTACAAAACCGTTACTTGGATTTGGAACTACCGTTACCGCTATTGGAGTCGCAACAGGATTATTAGTTGCTAAATTTGTGGTATAACAAATTTCGAGTTTAGGATGCAAAGCCGCATTCGGGTGATCACTTGAAGCAAAAGCCAGCAAACGGTAAGGCGACTCCGTTTTCAATTTAAGTAAGAAACCATAACTACTGTTCGGGTTTGCTATATCATCTTGAATTAAATTTTTTACATCTAAGGAATAATCCTGAAACGGATCGATATCTTGAAGTAGTGTTACCTCATTTTGTGTAGTGGTTGTGGGTTGGTTATTCCATGCCACATCTTCATTCCATGGAGTTGTAATGCGTTGTAATACGGATTCATTACTACCACTTACATGAACGTGTTCTCCATTAGCATACCCGTTAACCGCATTAGGGTTGTTGTACAGGGTCAGTGTAGCCGATTGAATAGTTGCTGTCGTTGGGATACTACTTAAATCAAAATCGATAAGTCCACGAATGCTAATGGGTGTGCCAAATACAGTCCAAGCACAAGCGTCAAATTCAGGAGAAGTCCCTTGACCTGAGCTAGGAACATTACTCGAAATAAAAGCGTCTTTACCTGCAGTGGCATTCGGTTGAAGGATAAGTGTGGTGCAAGGAAGGGTGTAGGTGATTACTAATTTTGGATGTAAGGAGGCATTGGGATGATCACTTGAAGCGAAAACCAGAATGCGGTAAGGCGATTCAGTTTTTAATTTGAGCAAAAAACCAAAACTGCTATTAGGATTGGCTATTTCATCCAAAATCAAGTTCGTTACATCCAAATTATAATCTTGATAGGGGTCGATATCTTGGGGAAGGGTTACCTCATTTTGGCTGGTCGTTGTAGGTTGGTTGTTCCAAGCCACATCTTCATTCCAATTCGAAGTAATCCGTTGCAATACCGATTCATTACTACCACTCACATGTACATGTTGCCCATTGGCATAGCCATTCACTGCACTAGGATTGTTATACAAGGTAAGGGTAGCTGATTGTACAATAGCACCCGTAGGTAAACTACTTAAATCAAAATCGATTAGACCGCGTAGGGTAAGCGGTGAACCCGAAATTGTCCAAGCGCCTGCATCCAGTTCGGGAGAATTTCCTTGCCCAGTTGTAGGGACATTACTTGATATAAAAGCATCTTTACCAGCAGTGGCATTGGGTTGTAGTGTGAGTGTTGTTTGGCTCTGCACCGTTGAAATGAGTGCTACGAGAGCAGCAATTAGAGCGTATTTTTTTGACATGTGTACTTTTTTTGTTATTGATTTCGCTACGAAGGTACATGGAAGCAACCATATAAAAAATTAAAGTAGTACTTATTTTGTAAAAAATAGTGCTTGATGCGCTTGTTTATCAATTGTTTAAGGGCTGTTGTAATCCTATAAATGTAAGGATGCGGGAATAAGGGCTACGAAGTCAGGAGACTTCGCAGAGCGGGGCTGTTGTAATCCTGAAACATTAGGATGCAGACGAATATAAAGGGCTACGATGTCGGGAGACTTCGTAAAGCGGGGGGTGTTTAAGGGCTGTTGTAATCCTGAAACACATTAGGATGCAGAGGAATATAAAGGGCTACGAAGTCAGGAGACTTCGCAGAGCGGGGCCTTCGCGTGGTAACCAATAGTAATAATTTTAGGTAGTTTACGATCTTCGAAGTCAGGAGACTACGCAGAGCGGGAGACTTCGCAGAGCGGTGTCAATCAACCTACTTTGACAAAATCACCTGCATCGACAACGTACTACCTGTGTCTTTTAAAATCCATTTGACACCATTAAAATAAAAACTATCATAAATACCATCATTGGGGATAATTTTGAAGCGGGGTTCATAGATGTATAATGATTTGGGGAGTAGTTGATCTGGAAGAAAATAAAACAATTCCAGTCGGTTTTGCTCCAACAATAAATTTTCAAACGCGACAAAAAATCCGTTTTCGGGAACTACAATTCCATACGAAGTCAAGTCAACCTCGGTGGTGTGTGTGCCTCTTTTTACAGGAACAACTATGTTTTCCGTGTAAATTAATGAGCCGGGTTGATTCTTTTCTGTAAGGGAATACACTTGCAAATTGAATTGACTTGTTTTCAACTCTGCAAAGGTTTTAATGCGAACTTTTTCCAAACGCATGGGCTGGTTATTGTATGATTCTCCAGTAAAGAATTTGCCTACAATACGATTATTATAATCATTGGCAACACAAATTTCGTCGGGTGAGTTTTTTAGTTTTCCCAATTTTAATTTTGAAGTATCAAATTTCTGAACCGCAACAGGGTCCAAAACAATTACATCTTTCACTAAAAACACACTATCAGTTAACTGTTCAACGGCAAGTTCTTTGCGGTGATACCCTACAGAAGTAATGGCGATGGGAGTAGTAGGGGTATAGCCCGACAAGGTAAAACGCCCCTGTTCATTAGCACTCGTTCCACAGTTTCCCGTTATGCACCAAATAGAAGCGTAGGGTATAGGTTGTTTCGTGTCTTGATCAACAACAATACCATGCTGTTGGGCATAGAAGGAAATCGAATAACCAGAAAAGAGTAAAAGAAGAATGTTTTTCATGGCAGGTAAAAAGTTATTTTGTAAAGATAAAAAGTTTTAGGAAAAGAATGTATTACTATGTAACTATGTGCTATAAAATCAACCGTATTTAATTTAAGAGTATTTTTTTCATTAAGCACATTAAATAAAAAAATGGCGCTGGGTGGCGCCGTTTTGCTTATTTGTAAATATGTTCTTACTTGTGTGAGGGGTTTAAAGACCACGCGAATGGATTGACTTTGTAGAATTTCATTTCGCGCTGGAGCGGGGGTTTTTATTGTTTGAGTAAGGTATATTCACCATAGGGTAAACTGAAGTTTGTAAACGTCGAAGGCTGTGTAAAATCCCCTTTTTTACGTCCAAAAGCAGTGGCTATATTGTAGAATTGTACTTTTAATTTTTCAACACCATTTTCAATTACCCGTCGGATTACAAATCCAGCCGCCAACCCCATATCGTCATTGGCGGGTTCGTCAAAACGCAGGTATAATCTTTCGGTACCTGTGGGGCAACTCGGGCAAGCGGGATAGCGGTCTAACGCTAATTTAGCCCCAGAAAACAAGTGATAGCTAAACTTATCGTTGTGGTTTATTAGTAAATTCGATAAACTATTGACGCGTTCTACTCCCGTAGGGTCTATATATTTATACTCCCCGACGAGCACGTCTTCATAATATTGATTAGGTCCGGGATTAATTAACATCATTTCTTTTTTTACAAATCGGACTTCAAGACTTTCCATCCCGTTTTGATACACCCATGTCCCCACAAATTGGTTTTGAAAATTTTGTATATCCTTCAAATACGAGTTGGGTTGAGCCTGCCACGATAAGGTGGTATACGAATCCAAAACTTGCGCACGGCACCCCAATGTTACCGTAAAGAGGAATACTAGGATTACTGTTTTTTTCAATATAAATTGTATTGATTGTATTGGTTTTCTTATCTTTTATTATCACTTTTAAATCCTATCCAGACCAAGAGCGCTGAACAACGCTGTATGGCCTGAAACAAAACCTCGGGTTGCTATCGTTTTTTCTTTACCAGTCCACGCGAAGGCATTGACGTTATCGAATTCCATTTCGCGCTGGAGCGGGGAATATAAAGGGCTACGAAGTCGGGAGACTTCGCAGAGCGGACGAACAAAGCGAAATCACTAATTGTGTACTAAGGTAATCGTTTTTTGGGTAAACCAAATGATTTTCTACGAATATTCCATTGATTTTGTGTGATTTATAGGGTATAATGGAAGGGAGCACACTATGGGAGACACTTTTTGGAGCGGGGAATAAAAAAGCCACTAAGTCAGGAGACTTCGCAGAGCGGGGTAAAAAGGGCTACGAAGTCGGGAGACTTCGCAGAGCAGGGTCAAAACCTAATCCTTTCAAACTATCATTAATTGGAACCATTACGTTCGCTCCAGAATCACTTTGTAGTAGGTTTTCAAAATAAACATTGTAATCACTGTCGCTTGAATTTGGAAAATAAACAATTTCATTTTTTTTGTCTATAACAAATACAGCAATTCCATTATATGTTTTTACACTTCTTAAATATAAGATTAGATAATCTCTTTTTTGTTTATTGTAAAAATTAGAATTTGAATAAAATACTTTAGC
>JBDKGM010000019.1:0-83725 GCA_039798185.1 Bacteroidota bacterium | reverse complement strand
TTAAAGTATCGTTAACCAAAACATTCGTGAAAGAAGTTCCACCAGCATAACCGTTTACTGGAGTTCCAGCATCGTCGTTAGCCACAATGATAGGAGCCGCAACGGTTACCGTTACTGTAGCCGTATCACAGTTTGATGGATTCAAGATTTCACAGATTTGGTACACCAAAGTGTACGAACCTGCAGGAGTTCCTGGCGCTACATTCACAGCTCCAGTTGCAGGATCTAAAGTTACATTCGGACTAGTTGTAGAAACTTGCGTTAAGTTCACTTGCGCCAAAGTAACGGGTTGACCGTTTAAGGTATCATTCACCAATACATTAGGAACAGCAGTACCACCAGTATAACCGTTAGCTGAACCGTTATCGTCGTTAGCAACGATTACACCAGCTGTAACAGGGATTGTTACTGTAGCTGTATCACAATTGGTTGGATTGATTGTCTGACAAATTTGGTAGGTAATTGTGTAAGTACCTGCTGGTGTTCCTACTGGAACAACAACATCACCTGTAGTAGTGTTGATGGTTGGAACCGCACCTCCATTAATAGGAGTAGCAGGATTTACAACGCTTATTGTAACTTGAGCTGTTGTAACAGGAGTACCATTAATATTATCGGCACCACCACCATTACTTACTAATACATTACCAGCGTTTGGATTTCCAACGGAACCATTAATACTTCCTAAAGTATCATTGATCGCATCAATTACAGCACAATTTAAAGAACCACCCGAACTATTACCTGTGTTTACAAATGCACCATAAACTCTTACATTACTGATAACACTTGCTAAAGAAGCAACTTTAATTCGAATTTCATCAAATGATTGAGAAGCGTAGAAACCTACATTATAATAACCAGGACCACTTCCTAAGATAGGAGCAATAGCGGTTAAGCTAATTAATTGACCTGCTGATTTAGTTTCTTTTAATTGACCATTGTTATATGTAGAAATGGTTAATGATTGTAATAAATCTGCTTCAATTAAGTTGTTTAAATCTTTGATTGTAAAACCTGCAAATGTACCTGCAGGGTATGTAGTAAGTTGATCTACAACAGCAATTGATCCTGAAGCAGCCACACCAGCAGTGATTGAGATGGTAGCATAGTCAGTTGTTGTTGAAGACAATACATTATTAGCATTATTTACGGCACATGCAACACAAGCTACACCATCAATACCTGTTCTTTTTCCATCTAAAGTTACAGGGAAAGCAGGATTAGTTAAAGCATAGGATTGGTTACAGTCAATAGTTGTTGGACAGAATTTTTGGAAAACTCCGTTGTAAACTTTAATTGTACCTAAAGTAACAGTAGCTAAATTTACAAATGAAATTTTTACTTCATCAAAAGGCATTGTGGTAACAAAACCAACAGTTTGTCGGCTAGATCCCACTAATAAGTCGGTATTAACAGCCACTAATGGTCCGTCACCTGTTTTAGTTTCTTGTTGTACACCATTTAAATACGTAGTTACACGGATTGCATCCAATGCATTTACGTTAACTAAATTAACGGCATCAATATCAAAACCTGCAAAGTTACCCGCAGGATAGTCAGTAATTTGATCTTTAACTCCGATACTTGCACTTGTTCCTACTGATGCTGTTAAATCTACATTAGCAAAATTAGTAGCATTGGCATCGATTAAGTTTTCAGTATTCGTAACTGAACATAAAGCACAAACTAAACCATCAATACCTGTGTTTGATCCATTCACATAAACAGGGTAAGTAGGAGCCGTAACTGCTACTGGCGTGTTACATGGTAATTCAGGACCCGCACAGAATTTTTCGATAACTGAATTGTATACTTTAGTAGCTCCTAAAGTAACACCTACTGTTTGATTTACTGAAAATTGAACTTCGTCAAAAGATTGTGTAGCTACAAATCCAACTTTATAACGGCCAGTGCTGTTTAATAACAATCCATTAACTAGTAAATTATTTCCAGAGATTTGTTCTTTTAATGTTCCGTTTAAATAAGTTTTAACGGTTAAATTCGAAAGAGCAGAAACACTTACAATATTGGAATTCTCAATTTCGAAACCAGCATATGTACCCGCTGGATAGTCAGCTACTTGATCTTTTACGGCTACACTTCCAGAACCAGCAACACTAGCCAATAATGTAATTGTAGCGAAATCTGAGTTATTTGCAGATACTAAATTAGCAGCATTCGAAACTGAACCTACAGAAATTCCAGACATACCCGTGTGTGTATATTCAACTGTTGCAGGGAATGTAGGATAATTTAAAGCTGTTGGTACATTACAGTCTAAAGCTGGGCCTGGACAGTAATTTACAATAACAGGATAATAAATATTTGTAGAGGATGCTACAGAAGCTAAACTGTTTACTGAAAATTCGATAGCATCAAATTGTTGATTTGTATTGGCTCCAACAACAAAACTACCGGGATTTGCTAATAAGCTTAAGTTTACTAAACTAGCTCCACTAAATGTTTCTTTTAAAGTTCCACCTAAATAGGTTTTTACAGTAATACCACTTAATAAATCAGCGGATAAAATGCCACCAGTTGGTTCAATTCTATATCCAGCAAAAGTACCAGCCGTATAGGTTGTATTGCTATCTGTTACACGAACTCGGTGTGTAACTCCAACACCAATACCTGTAGTAGCAGTAGCATAGTTAGTTAAGTTAGCATCAATTAATCGAGGAACATTTGTTAATCCACATCCGATTAAACAAATTCCAGAAGTTGAAGAAGATGTAGTTAATCCATCAAATTGTACACTTGTGAACGGAACAAAATCAGCAGGATTACATGCTAATACTCCATCATTTACTGTAATAGTTACTACAGCTGTATCACAATTTGTTGGGTTAATAATTTCACAAATTTGGTACGTTAACGTGTATACACCGTTTGGAGTTCCAGCCACTACATTAACTGATCCATCAGAATTAAGTACCAAGTTTGGATTAGCTACAATTGTAGTAACAGTAACCGATGAAGTAGAGGCTGCATTGTCATTCAATGTATCGTTTGTTAGTACATTGATTACATTGTTTGCTCCATTTGTTGCAACAATTGGGCCTGCATTATCATTTTCAGCTTCAATTTCAGCACTAGTGACAGGAACTGTAACTGTAGCAGTATCACAATTGGTCGGATTTGCAACTTCACAAATTTGGTACACTAAAGTATAGTTACCCGCAGGAGTACCTGGCGCTACAACTACATTTGTTCCAGATAAAGAAACACCTGCGTTGGTAGACGAAATTTGTGATACAGTAACTTGAGAGGCTGCAAATGAAGTTCCATTGATAGTATCATTGGACAATACATTGTTGAATGAAATACCACCAACTGCTCCCACTAACGATGTGCCTGCATCATCATTTGCGATGATTTTGTTACATCTAGAAATAGTGAATGCAATATTACAAGCTGTACTTCCAGGAGGAACTGCATAATAAGTTGTAGTTGAACCTGCAGTTAAAGGGAAAGGATTCGCAGCTGTATATTGTACAGTGTTTGAATCAACAGGGTATTCATTATAGAATGAAGAACCCGCTGGGAAACTTGAAGCTACATCTGATACAGGAACAGTAGTTCCAGCTCCACAATAGTAGAAGTTTCTTACAGTAGGTACCCCTTGACAATTTGCATTAACATAATTGGTTCCGTTGATTCCAATTGAAATAGCTTGTGCAATTGGTTCACCAGCACAAGTTCCATTGGTTGTATACCCTTGGATTAAAGGTTTATTATTTAAGGCAACACCAGTAATTGCTCCAACACCTGAAATGGTACCATTTACTTGAATTTCATTACCACAAGAGGTATTATTCAAAATGGTACAATCCGTAGTAGCTCTTAATTTAAAAGTCAAACGAGCTAAAACTTGATTCGGTGATGAAGGTAAAGGTAAAGTACCAAAATCCCAAACAATAGATCCAGTCGCACCTAAAGCTGGATTGAACGTAACCGAGTTGGGAGTAGGTAGTGGCGTAAATAAAACAGACCCAGATGCACTGTTGGCAACATAGGTAGCGTTATAGGGAATAGGTATTACAATTTTCGTATTGTTAACAGCCTCAGTTCCTAAGTTTTTAATATCCACGCTAAAGGTCATGTCTTGACCTGGCTGAATCGAATAAGGAGGCGTTGTAACGTTAACGTTGTTAAGTTGTGTAACACTCAATAAACCTTCCTGCTCGGGGACATAAGCATCCACCGCCATTGCAATATTAAAAATGGCATAAACGTCACCACCACTACCGTATTGGAAGTTGGTTGACGTTTGACTATTACCGATGATTGTATTGTTTGCATTGTTCAAAGTAAACATGGCAATGTCAATCCCCGTATTGTTTGCAATGTTTGGATTGCGCGTATTTCCTCCCGTATTAATGGAGGAATTAAAGAAGTTTGATGTAGTATTACCAGTATGTGATAACGTGGTATAGTTATTTGTATTTAGATTTCTAATTCTAAAGAAGTCACCAGTTAAGTTAACATCCCCTTCAGAGGCCATCATCCCCATTTTAATACCTACGTTACCTGTTTGAACTGTATTAAAACCTGAAACGGGTAAATTAGTTGTAGAGGAACCATTCATGTAGGCATGACCATCAAAAATAGTTACATCACGGTATTTCATTTTGGAGTTTTCATAAACAACAACAATACCCCATCCACCAGAGTATCCCGTTCCACCACCATTACCATCGCGTAATGCTAAATCGGCAACCGTATACGTTCCTAAACCATATTGGCGAACATAGTCGGTGATTTCAGCATACCCTGAATAGATATAATCTCCATTGGTAGTAGGATAATAAATGTTCGTAGATGAAGCTTGTAAGGTTGTATAAGCTGTAGCTCCAGGACCTTTTAACAGTGCTTTACGTTTGTCAAAGGTTTTGGTATACGAAGTACTTCCAATAGTTTTCGTTACGTTAAACGTGTTTGAAGCAGTACCCGATTGGTCAGCGCGACCAGTCCAATACAATCCCGCATAAACGATTCGTGAACAAGATGGAATTGCACCGTTCTCTGTCGATAAAGTTAAATTCGCAGAAGAAGAGTTGAAGGTCGGACTTCCGCCCAAACCAGTAATCGTGTTACCATCAACATCAGCATAAACCATTATGTTGTTGTTGTTGTTGGTAGTAGCACCATAATTTTGTAGGGTCAGGTTGGTATTACCAATCATGGTAAAATCTCCTTTCAAATTGTACACCGTTTTCGTCGGAGTGTACGACGAAGTACGTTGGGTGAAAGGAACATAAACCTGAGCATTTAAGCTTCCCAATATTCCAAAAAGAAACATTAGCTGAAGAAGCAAAAATTTGGTTTTGTTAGATTTGTGAGTCATATAGTTATTTTTCATGGTATTCAGCTTTGAAGTGAATTTGAACATTACGATCCCATGTCGCTTTTGTAAACGACGATGTAATTCGTATTGGTACTAGTAACAACTTGTGAGATTTGTTGAAGTGTGTATGGGAAAGTAGTTAGGATATAAACATACTTCAATTTCGTAAAAGCACTAAGCGTTGAAAGATTCAACGTACTAATGATTTGTGACGGGTTGTCAATTCGAATAGTGATTAATTCGATTGTTGCCTTCTGAAAGTTAGCTTGAGGCAAACGAATGAATCCATTGAAATCAGTAAATAAACTTACAGGTGTTGAACCATAAGTTTTCACTTCATTGTCATAAAAATAGACAGACGATTGTACTTCATACACTAATTCTTTGAGACGCATGCGATCTGGATCGGTACCGCCTCCAACGTAGGTGTCAAGTAGTTTAATCGTTGAAACTCTGGGTGAGCCTGCTTGCTGCGCAAACACTTCACTTTGCATTGAGATTAGAAATACGATAATCGTAATCAGGGTTCTCAAAACCGAATAAGAACTAATTGATTTGTTCATGTTTGATTTATTTGGGTTGATTTTGTTACTAAAGTTTCTATGCATTTAGGATAAAGTTAACATTGTTCAAAATTATGTTGATAAGTTTCCCAATTTTAATTTTATCCGTGAACTACCACAAAACTCGTTGAAATTCCTTTTTTAACCTTTTTACGGCTGTTTATCGAAAGTTTCATGCCAGTTGCCGATGCATTTTTGAACGTTTTTTCTATATTCTTTGTTGTAAAAATTCTACATTTCATTTCGATAATTATCGATGAAATACCTAATTTTAACAATTCGAAAGTAGTCAGTATTTTCTTCCTAACCAAAAAAAACATCGATAAAATGCATAAAAAAGCAGATAAAATGCATTATGAGTTGTATATAACATGAAAAATCTTACAATATTATGAAATTCATTCTTTCCTTAGTCAGACATGCAAAATCATCTTGGGATCTACCTTTAGAAGATAAACTTCGACCCTTAAACGAAATAGGAGTTTCTCGTGCACATCGGATGAAAACACTAATTCAACAAGAATTAGTTCATGCCGATTTCGTATTTTCTAGTCCTGCCGTTCGCGCTCGAACCACAGCTCAAATTTGTCTAGAAGGATTGAATTTTGATGCCAAAGCTGTATTAATCGCACCCGAACTCTATACGTTTGAGGTTCAAAAACTAGAAACATTTGTTAAAAAAATCGATTCTAGTCTAACCCATGTTTTTCTTTTTGGTCATAATTCTGCTATTACAGATTTTGTTAATAAATTTGGGGACCGATATATCGAAAATGTTCCCACTTCTGGATGGGTAACTCTTGAATTTGAAACCACTAGTTGGAACCAAATTCAACGTGGAAAAACGATTCGATTTCGATCACCCAGCGATTTATAACCATGATAAACGATAAAAAAAACCGCTACATTGACCGCGAAAAAAGTTGGTTAACCTTCAATGCCCGTGTGCTTCAAGAAGCTGCCGATCCCACAGTGCCCTTGCTCGATCGCCTGCGATTCCTTGGGATTTTTTCTAATAACTTGGACGAATTTTTCCGCGTTCGCTTTGCCGCTATTCGGCGCTTGAGTCTATCCGGTCAAACCGGTGAAAAGATTCTTGGAGGAATCACAGCACAGCAATTGGTTAAAGACATTACCGAAATTGTAATCAAACAACAAACGGAGAGTTTACGCATCCTTAGCGATATTGAAAAACAATTGGAAAAGGAAAACATCATCATCGTGAATGAAACGCAATTGTGTCAAGAACACCAGAATTTTATTCATGATTTCTTTATCCAAAGTGTAAGTCCCGAACTCGTAACCGTAATCTTAAATGACCTTGCCGAGTTCCCTCTTTTAAAAGATACTTCCGGTTATTTGGCCGTGAAATTGGTTATGCGACGGGATGAAAATACGCCTGTTTTAAGTCGGGTGCTTCCTAAAGAAGTCCGCTATGCCATTATCGAAATTCCGAAAAATATCAACCGTGTCGTAGTACTTCCCTCTATTGAAAACAAGCAATATATCATGCTTTTGGATGACGTTATTCGCTATAATCTGAGTTCCATCTTCAATATTTTTGATTACGAAAGTATAGCTGCACACATGATTAAAATTACGCGCGATGCCCAGTTGGATATTGATAGTGATTTGAATAAGAGTATGTTGCAGAAAATCGCATCGTCTGTAAAAGAGCGTCGCGTGGGCGAACCCGTACGTTTCGTTTACGATACTTCCATTGATAAAGACACATTAAATTTCTTTTTAAATCGAATGGGTATCGATAAGTCCGATAGTATTATTCCTGGAGGTCGCTACCACAACCGACGGGATTATATGGATTTCCCCAACCTAGGTCGATTCGATTTATTGTACCAAAAAAAGACGCCACTTCCAGTACCAGGATTATCACTTGAAGGAAGTATTTTAAATAAAATAGCCAAAAAAGATTACTTGGTTTATGCACCATTTCAGTCTTTTGCCTACCTTATTAAGTTTCTTCGTGAAGCGGCATTGGACCCTAAAGTGACTACAATAAAAATCACCTTATACCGCCTAGCTAAAAATTCACAAATCATCAGTTCGTTGATCAATGCAGCGCGTAATGGAAAGCGCGTTGTAGTGCAAATTGAACTCCAAGCTCGCTTTGATGAAGAGAGTAATATTTCCTATTCAGAGACCATGCAGCAAGAGGGTATCGAACTTATATTTGGTATCAAAGGTTTAAAAGTTCACAGTAAAATTTGTGTGATTGAACGTATGGAAAACCATAAAATTAAACGATATGGTTTTATTTCAACGGGTAATTTTAATGAGTCATCTGCCAAAGTGTATACCGATGTTACGTTGTTCACAAGCCACCAACAAATCTTAAAAGATGTCACTAAAATCTTTGAGTTTTTTGATATCAACTACCGTTTACACCGTTACAAACATTTGATTGTATCACCCCATTATACCCGCTCTCGAATCTATAAATTAATCGATCGTGAAATCTTAAATGCAACGCTTGGGAAGCCAGCGTATATGGATTTAAAAATGAATTCACTCTCTGATTTTGAGATGGTAGAAAAACTCTATGAAGCGAGTAATGCAGGTGTAAAGATTCGCCTTCAAATTCGTGGTATCTGTTCATTGGTGCCCGGTATAAAAGGGATGAGTGAAAATATTGAAGCTATCAGTATTGTCGATAATTTACTCGAACATGCACGGGTGTTTATTTTTGGAAACGAAGGGAATCCCGATATCTACATTTCTTCTGCTGATTTTATGACTCGAAATCTTGATGGAAGGGTAGAAGTTACCTGTCCAATCTACCAAGAAGATATTAAAAAAATACTGATTGATACTTTTGAAATCGGATGGAAAGGTAATGTGAAAGCCCGTTTTCATTCCGATAAATTGGATAATAAATACCGTAAACGCAAAGACGATGAACCGGTGTTTAGAGCACAATATGAGATGTATGATTATTTCAAAAAATTGTTTGAACAAAAACTATTAATACCTTAATTCTTCCCCAAATCCAAATGATTACCATAAAAAAATATGCAGCAATTGATATCGGTTCCAACGCGATGCGCTTGCTCATTACCAATATTGTCGAACAAGAGGGCAAAGAAACCCAGTTCAATAAATCAGCATTGATTCGGGTTCCGATTCGATTGGGTCAGGATGCTTTTACTGCAGGAATCATCTCTGAGGAAAACAAAACCCGAATGGTTGACGCCATGGAAGCCTTTCGTTTACTGATGAAAGTTTATAAAGTTGAACGCTACAAAGCTTGTGCTACTTCGGCCATGCGGGATTCCAAAAACGGAAAAGAAGTCGCACAACTCATCAAGTCCAAAGCGGATATAGATATTGAAATCATTGACGGTAAAATGGAAGCGGCCATCATCGCGTCTTCTGAATTGCATTCTTTTATTGCTTCAGATCGTACCTATTTGTATGTCGATGTAGGTGGTGGTAGCACTGAATTTTCTCTTTTTTCTGAAGGTAAAATGGTCACCTCAAAATCGTTTCGCAATGGTACAGTGCGCTTGATTAATGACATGGTTCCAGAAGAAACTTGGTCTGAAATTGAATCATGGATCAAAGAAATATGTGCTCCCTACGAAGAAATTATCCTTATCGGATCGGGAGGAAATATCAATAAATTATTCAAATTATCTGGAAAACTTCAAGATAAACCCTTGTCGTATCTCTATTTAAATTCGCAATACCAATACCTAAATTCCCTAACCTATGAACAGCGTATTGCCGAACTTGGGTTGAATACCGACCGTGCAGACGTAATCATTCCCGCCACTCGTATATACTTAAATGCGATGAAGTGGAGTGGAGCTCGTAAGATTTTTGTTCCCAAAATTGGTCTGTCTGACGGTATTGTTAAAGCAATGTACTACGGTAAAATTTAAACATAATAGTATGAAAAATTGGATGCTAATGCTCTGCTGTTCGGTTGCTTTTTGGAGCTGCCAAAAACAAGATTCCCAATCAAAGTATCATTTTGATTCCACCCAAGGTATCAAAAATGGCGGTGTGAAAATGGTTGAAATCCAAACGCCCAAAGGGAAATTCAAAGTTTGGACCAAACGTATGGGCAACAATCCAACGATTAAACTATTGCTTTTAAATGGCGGTCCAGGGATGTCGCACGAATATTTTGAATGTTTCGATAGCTTCTTACCCAATGCCGAAATCGAGTACATTTATTACGACCAACTCGGTACAGGATTTTCTGATAATCCTAACGATACTGCTTTTTGGGACTTACCACGATATGTGGAAGAAGTGGAGCAAGTACGTCAAGCCTTGCAGCTTACGAAAGACAATTTTTATCTTTTGGGTCATTCGTGGGGCGGTATCTTAGCTATGCAATATGCCTTGAAATACCAAGGAAATCTCAAAGGTTTAATTGTTTCCAATATGATGGCGAGTTGTCCAAAATATGGCGCCTATTCTAAAGTATTAGAAAAGCAAATGCCAGCGGCGGTAGTGCAGCAAATACATGATTTAGAAGCTAAAAAAGACTACACCAATCCAAAATATATGGAGTTGTTGATGGCGAATTATTACAACCAACACATCCTTCGATTGCCCGTAAATCAATGGCCCGAACCTGTGAATCGTGCGTTTGGCCGACTCAATTCCTCTTTATATATCACCATGCAAGGGCCAAGTGAATTGGGTATTTCTGGGAAATTAACGGATTGGGATGTATCCAATGCATTGAAAAACATACAAGTGCCTACCTTAGTTATTGGTGCAAAATACGACACTATGGATCCCGAATACATGAAGTGGATGGCCCAACAATTTCCAAAAGGAACCTATTTGTATTGTGCTAAAGGAAGTCATATGGCAATGTACGATGATCAAGAAACGTACATGAATGGAGTCATTGATTTTTTAACGACCCAACATTAAAGATCCAAATCAAACATTTTTTTCAAAACCTCTAAATTCGGATTGATTTCATTCAATCGGTTGAACTTGTCTTGTGGGGTAAAAGCAACTTTACTTTTGACTTCTTCATTGACCTCAATTTCTAAAGCAATTTCATGATTGTGTAATTTGGCTCTTAAGAAAGCAACCAATTCGGGTTTTTCTTTTTCAAAATCCAACTTCGATCCCTCATTGGGAAGGGTGTGAATAACCGTTGTTCCTACGAGTTTAGGGTCATTGATACGCAATAGCGCTTCCATGATTTTATGCCCTTTGTCGTTAAGGCGGTCCGCATATTTATACCATTGTTCTAATAGTTCCGTTTCCGTGAACTTCTCGGTAGGTAAGGTTTTGGCTTCTTCGCGAACCACATTGCGCTGTTGCTCCATCAGTTCTTTTTTAGCCCGAATACTCGAAAGCGATAATGCGGAGACTTTCGGACTGCCTTCTTGTCCCGGTAGTTGGGTACTCAATGGTTTTTCAGGAGTGGGAACGATTGGTGAACTAGGCGCTTCAATTGGAGCAGGTGTTGCTACTACAGAACTGGCTACTGGAGTAACTTCGGGTGTTGGTATAACTGCACTTGGTGGTGGAGTAGTTGTAACAGCAGTTTTTACTTCGGTAATTGAGTAAGATGAATTACGATAATAGGTAGGCGGAATTATGAAATCAGCTTTTTTTTTTCTCCATCGAAAGTGATGGAGCACAATTGCATCAAGGTTAACTCAACCAATAATCGCTGATTTTGCGAAGACTTATATTTTAAATCACAATCATTTGCCATTGCAATGGCTTGTAATAAAAAGGGTAGCTCACATTTTTGTGCTTGTTCCCCATACAATTTTTGAGCGTGTTCACCAGCTTCTAATAAAGTAAGTGTGGCCGGATTTTTACATACCATCAAATCCCGGAAGTGCGAAGCGAGTCCGATAATAAAATGGTGTCCGTCAAATCCTTTAGATAATATAGTATTGTATTGAATAAGTATTTGAGGAATATCATTGGCCAAAATTAAATCGGTCATCATGATATAGGTCTCAAAATCCAATACATTTAGATTTTCGGTTACCGCTTGACGGGTTAAATTGTTTCCACAATAAGAAACCACACGGTCAAATATCGATAAGGCATCCCGCATCGCACCATCTGCTTTTTGGGCAATGATGTGCAAGGCGTCGTCTTCAAATTGTATTCCCTGACTTTGGGCTACTTCGGCCAAATGTTCTTTAGCATCTTTAACCGTAATACGTTTGAAGTCAAATATTTGACAACGGGACAATATCGTTGGGATGATTTTGTGTTTTTCAGTAGTCGCTAAAATAAAAATAGCGTGTTTTGGCGGTTCCTCTAATGTTTTCAAAAAAGCATTAAACGCAGCCGTAGACAACATATGTACCTCGTCGATGATATACACCTTATATTGTCCAGTTTGGGGAGGGATTCGAACTTGATCGATTAGATTTCGAATGTCATCAACGGAGTTGTTTGAAGCCGCATCGAGTTCGAAAACATTAAAAGCAAAATCTTCATTCGGGTCATCATAGCCCGGTTGGTTTATTTTGCGTGCAAGTATACGTGCACAAGTGGTTTTGCCTACACCTCTCGGTCCAGTAAACAACAAGGCTTGTGCTAAGTGATTGGTTTCTATGGCATTCAATAATGTATTAGTAATAGCCTGTTGTCCCACTACGTCTTTAAACGTTTGTGGGCGGTATTTACGGGCTGATACAATAAATTGTTCCATAGTATTCAATTGGATTACAAATATAGTTTTTTTGTGTTTTCAAGACCAATTGAGGGAATTGAAATGCTAAAAACTTATTCACAGTTTAAAACGATAGTACCGTTTATTTTTTTAGTAAACGCTGTATTGTGGTTCCTTCTTTTGTGACAATGTATAACCAATATACTCCTGAAGATTGTTCAGATAAATCTAAAATATTCTGCTGTGATTTAAGAATTTGCTGACCTAAAAACGTAAAAACGGTCACTTGTACGAATGTGTCTTGACTAGGTATTTCAATTCTGAAAACTCCATTTGTTGGATTTGGATATACTGTAAGTCGTTCTAATGTTGGAATTTCGGTTTCAAGCGAACTGGTACAAGGAGTGAAATTACTAGCTGTATCTAATAAGTCAGATTGTGCTGTACGTACTCCAAATTGAGTGCCGTCTGAAATTGATTTTAATTCAATGTATGGGTCCGTTGCTGCGTCATATTGAGGCCAACTAGGTAAACCATTGCCATTCGGATTTCCTGTAGTTGCAAAATTAACCCAATAGTGTAATAATGCATTTTGAACATTTGCATCTGAAGGTTGAAAAAGACTTCCTGTACCTATAGTCGAATTTTCAAAATTGTTAAAAACATATAATAGTTCCATACCATGATAACTACCCAATGTTGCAAGCGAAGGAATGGAATGTTTATAGGTGAAAAAATACCGCCAAACAGGTTGGGTTTGATTGCGACTTACACATTGTACTGTACGTCGTGTAGTTGCTGTGAATTGGGAATCTGTGAGTAAATTGATATATGAACTACGGGCTTCTTCATTGGTTGTACCAGAGGGATAAAGTATATTAGCTTGATTCATAAGTGAAATTGGAAAAATACTTAATTTTAACGCTGTTACCATTGCAGGTGAAACAGTTTGTGGTGCTGACAAACTCATTTCTTCTGAATTTGACCCCATTAGTAATGGTACTTTATTAAAATTTCCAGAATTAAATGCGGAATAAGCCGTCTGAGTAAAATAATAATTATCCAAAACTGCGGTCCAATTCATACCAACTGCACCACCCGAAAGTGGTGGGTTTTCATTGGCGACTAATGTTTCAGGGGATAGTGTTCGCATATATGCAATTTTATCAGTTTCCGTTCCAGTAGTTGTAAAACTGTTCACATAATCAATTCCATTTGTAATTCCAACCGAATACGCTTTCACAACGGGAGCTGCGCTTTGAATGCAAGCACGTTGGAATAATCCACTCGCTAAAGGAGAGGTAAGCAAATTACCAACATTTACACCGCCCGCACTTTCACCAAAAATCATAACTTTTGTTGGATCTCCACCAAATTGCGCAATGTTATTTTGAACCCATTGTAAAGCCAACAATTGGTCCATAACTGCATAATTACCTGAAATGTTTTGCGTATTCTCTGTTTCGAGTCCGGGGTGTGCTAGAAAACCCAATGGACCTAAGCGGTATTGTAGGGTTACGACCACAGCATTTCCTCGTTCAGCCATATTTTTACCAAAAAATAGGGGAGTTCCACCACCTTCTTCACTCGCACCACCTTGCTGATTTCCACCACCATGGATATAAACTAAGACGGGTAAATTTCCAGAAACTAATTGTGGAGTCCATACATTTAGATATAAACAGTCTTCATTTCCAACAATAGTTGAAGTTGTTCCACCCTGATCATATTTTTTTTGTGGACAAACAGGAGCAAATGAATTGGTAACTAATGGTGATGACCATGCAACTGGATTTTCAGGGGCTTTCCATCGAAGATTTCCAACTGGAGGTTTTGCAAACGGAATCCCCAAAAACTGATAGATAGTTCCGTTTTGTGTTCCTTGTATGGGGCCAAATTGCGTGGTGATATTTTGTGATTGTAGGTAACTTATAGAAAAAAGTAGTGTGAGTAATAATGATTTCATAGAATAGTTTTTTCTTTAGATGCAATTGGAGTACTAAGGTTTAAATATAGAAGGAATATTTTTAATTTTATGGTACCTTAAAATAATCATCAATTCCTAAGATATAAATGTATCTTTGCCGCGCAGACCGCCTTATCGCTGTCCCGTTTACGGGAGGGAGGAAAGTCCGGACACCAAAGAGTAGCATAGCGGGTAACGCCCGTCCTTTCGATTTATCGGAAGAGGACCAGTGCAACAGAAAGGATGTACAGTTCGGCTGTAGTGAAATCAGGTAAACTCTATGCGGTGCAATGCCATGTATACCGACAGTTAAGGGCTACTCGTTCGTTGTCGGGGGGTAGGCAGATAGATTTCGTCAGTAATGGCGGAACCAGATAAATGATAAGGGTTCCGAGTTTTCGGAATACAGAATCCGGCTTACAGGTCTGCTTTTTTTATTCTTCTTCCTCTTCGTCTACCGTAGGGTATTCAAAAAATGTAAATACAGAAGCTCCATAATTTCTGTCGTAGGAAAAGAATTCCAAGGCTTCCATTTTAGTGTTTTTGGAATGTTCCACCACCAAAACTCCTTGTTCATCCAACAAGTCTTGTTCAAATATTAATTCCACCAAGCGGTGAAAATCCTTTTCGGCCATATCATACGGTGGGTCCGCAAATATTACATCATAATTACCGCGGTGGCGTTCCAAAAATTTGAAAACATCACTTTTAATTGCCGTAATATTCAAGTCCAATTCATGGGCCGTTTTCTTGATGTAATTGATACATCCAAAATCCGCATCGACACTCGTAATAGCACCACAGCCTCTCGATCCAAATTCATAACTAATGTTGCCTGTACCCGAAAATAAATCGAGAACATTCAAATCTGAAAAATGAAAATGATTGTTTAAAATATTGAATAAGGATTCCTTACTCATATCGGTAGTGGGACGAACCGGTAAGTTTTTAGGTGCGGTCAATCGGCGACCTTTGTATTTTCCTGAAATGATTCTCACGCGTGTACAAGTATAAAATGGTGACGATTTTCAGCCTCTGATCGGCCATTTGCAATAAAACGCAACGGCATTAAACTAACATGGCGAACATACGTATAGACCCTAGTGTACAAAGGATCATCCTTCGAAATGTTACCCAGCAAATCCAGTTCAAATGTCTCCGGATTTAATTGCAGCTGCTCCGCCGTGAATAGGATATAGTAAATGAAATCTTCTGGGGTTTTGAATTCAAAGGAATTGTAAAATTGCAATTTACGTTGTTCAATTACTATGATTTCAAAATGGCCAGTGCTCACATGCACATACATTTTACGTTGATCGCTATTTTTGGAATAGTCGAGTAATTTTTGAACCAAAAGGGTATGGGCATGTTGGTAATCAAACGAACCGTATTGGTCAATGAAAAAATTATTCATGTTCACATACGGTATGTACACATTCTCCATATCATAGGTAGTCAAACTATCATGTGCAAAGAAATCCGTTTCAAAAACCTTGGTGTTGTATTGTAAATAACTCCCTATAAATTCTTCATCAAACAAGGCAGTAGGCACAAACGTGCACAAATTATTACTGTGAATAATTTTTATCTCATCATAATGATTGCGCAATTCAGGATGATCGTGAAAGACCACCGCAAATAGATCTTCTATTTTCGAACTGCGTTGAAATGAATTAAAGGGGATAAAATGGAGCAGGACCACTTGATCCGTAATGACATCAAATACCGCAAAAGATAATCCGCTCAAGGAAACTTGAATGGAAAGTCGTTTATAGGATTTGTCAATGATGCTACTCATAGTATCGTAAAGAAGTGGACAAACTTACAAAATATTGTTAATATATGGGGGACACTTCACCGTTCAAATTTGCGGTATCTCAACTATCTTTGCCCAAGATGAAAAACTTTTACCAACTATTACTTCAGCAGTTTCCGTTTCAACCGACCTTGAAACAAGAAGTTTTTTTTCAAAAAATAGCCCATTATGTTACCGATCCTAACGACGACCATATTTTTGTATTAAAAGGATATGCAGGTACGGGGAAAACAACGGTGATTTCCACCTTAGTCAATTGTCTTGCAGCTATACAGTACAAATCGGTTTTGTTGGCACCCACGGGTCGTGCTGCCAAAGTAATTGCCAATTATTCACAAAAGCCGGCTTTTACCATTCATAAAAAAATCTATTTCCCCAAGAAATCTGCGGGAGGTGTTTCGTTTACCATCCAACAGAACAAGCACAAAAACACGATTTTTATAGTGGATGAAGCGTCCATGATTTCGGATCAAGAGGGTGGTTCGGGTCAGTATCAAAACGGCTCACTTCTCGATGACCTCATCTATTATGTATACAACAGTCAGAATTGTAAGCTCATTCTCCTGGGGGATACGGCCCAATTACCTCCAGTAAATCGCCTTGAATCTCCAGCACTCAATACCCAAACCTTGGAATTGCATTACCAGAAAAATGTCGATACCATCGAATTGGATGAAGTGATGCGCCAAGAAGAAAAATCGGGCATCCTTTATAATGCTACCCAATTACGCGAATTGTTACAAGAAGAATTTTTTGAGGAGTTTCAGTTTCAATTACGCGGATTTAAAGATATCGTTCGATTGGTGGATGGCTATGATATTCAAGATGCCATTAATGCGGCCTACAGCAATTATTCGATTGAAGATACCGCTTTCATCGTGCGATCCAATAAACGGGCCAATCAATATAATGAGCAAATTCGTGCGCGGATTTTATTTAAGGAAAGCGAATTGTCGGTGGGTGATTTTTTAATGGTGGTCAAGAACAATTATTTTTGGTTAAAAGAAACCGATGCCGCCGGATTCATCGCTAATGGTGATATTATAGAAGTGCTCGAAATTTATGGATTCAAAGAATTGTATGGGTTTCATTTTGCACGGGTTAAAATTCGAATGGTCGATTATCCCGAGCAAATTCCTTTTGAAACCGTTTTGCTTTTGGATACTATAAAAATTGAAGCGCCTGCACTTACCTACGAACAATCCAATAGGTTGTATGAAGAAGTGTTAAAGGATTATGAGGACGAACCTTCGAAGTATAAAAAAATGGAAAAGTTGAAGCAGAACGAATATTTCAATGCCTTGCAAGTGAAATTCTCCTATGCCATTACCTGCCATAAGTCGCAAGGAGGTCAGTGGAATACTGTTTTTATCGAACAGCCGTATTTGCCAGAAGGCATGGATGCCGACTATGTGCGATGGCTGTATACCGCCATGACTCGCGCCAAAGACAAATTGTATTTGATTGGTTTTAAAGAGGAGTTTTTTGAAGGGTAGGTAAGCGGGAAGAGGAACGGATAAGGAAGCATTAAAAATAGACAAGCTCCATTTCCTTAACCCATGCACTTTTTAACCCTTACCACTTTTCAAATCAACCGACCTAATCCCTAAAATCTCGGGAGCAACTTGAAACCTGAAACTTGCAACCTGAAACCAATAAAAAAGCGCCCGAAGGCGCCTCAACTATTTATTTCGCTACTCTTTTTTTTGCTCTTTTTTCTTTTCTCTTGCTTCTTTCTTCTTTTCTTTCTTCTTTTCTTTCTTCTTTTCTTTTTTCTCTTTCTTCTTTCCCTCTGGGCGGTGTTCTTTCCATTGCTTGAACTGTTCCGGAGTCAATATTTTTTGAATAGCTTCCTCATCCGCTTTTTTTCGGGCTTCGTGTTGCGCTTTTCGTTCTTCCGGTTTGGGACGCTCACCTTCTTTAGGTTTGAGGGCTTCGCGTTCCGCTTTTCGTTTTTTAAAATGCTCCCGAAGTTGGGTCACTTGTGTGTCACTTAATTTTAAATCCTTTTTCATTCGTTCCAAATGCTTTTCGGGATTTTCATTTTCATGTGGAGGTCCGTCATTTGGTGGTGGACCAGCAGGTCGTTCTTGGGCTGTAAGCGATACACCCAATAGTAACAAAACAAAACAAATTACTTTTTTCATACGACATTAAATTTTAGATGCTAAAACTATTAGAATACATTTTAATTGAAAAGTTTAATCGGTTAATTCATTATTTAATGCGGAGAATGGGAATCTTTTCCTAAAATAGTCTTAAAAAAAGGTGAAGTAATCCAACTGGTTTTGTTCGGAATACGTTCGATATGGAAGCGTAATGAGTTCGACGTGTGTCCGAGAAAACAGTTTTTTTCACGGACTCACCACGGACTCACCACGGACTCATCTCGGATACACCTTGAATAATAAGTGAAGTAAATCGAGATAAAAAACAGTCAACAGAATTATGTATATTTAACCCAAATTTTAAAGCGATGAAAGCAATTGCGGTTATTCCGGCACGTTATGCATCCACGCGGTTTCCTGCCAAACTAATGCAGGACTTGTGTGGTAAACCGGTTATTGTGCGCACCTACGAAGCGGCTATCCAAACACAACTTTTTGACGCTGTTTTTGTGGTAACAGATTCGGAAGAAATTTATGAAGCAATTACCGCTGCAGGGGGGAACGCAATTCGTAGTCAGCGCGAACACGAGAGTGGGAGTGACCGTATTGCCGAAGCGGTAGCCCATTTGGAGACCGATATTGTGGTCAATGTGCAAGGTGACGAACCCTTTATTGCCTCAGAACCTTTGGCTCAGGTGTTGGATGTTTTTCGAAACGACCCCAATCAGCAGATCGATTTAGCGTCCTTAATGTTTGAAATCACAGACGAGTCCGAAATCAATAATCCAAACAACGTAAAAGTGGTCACCGATTATAACGGAATGGCCTTGTACTTTTCCCGTTCGGTAATCCCCTATCCCCGTGAGAAAAATGTAGGCGTACGGTACATGAAGCATGTGGGTATTTATGCGTTTCGCAAACAGGCCTTACTTGATTTTGCACAATTGCCCATGAAGTCACTGGAAGCTTCAGAAAAGTTGGAACAATTGCGTTACCTCGAGTTTGGCAAACGTATTCGCATGGTCGAAACTAATCATGTGGGTATTGGTATCGATACACCAGAAGATTTGGATAAAGCACGACTGCTTTGGAATAAAAGTTTCGATTGATCATAAAAACTTTTCAAGTGTATAATGAAGTACATTGTAATTCATTAGATAAATTTTGATTTATACAAACCCTAATTTATAATTTATAATTCAAAATTTATAATTTCAATTTTCAATTTCCTCCTTCAAAATATCCTTTACTTTTTACCCGTGTGGAAAAGAAATTCAAAAAGAGTAACACAAACGACAAAAAGAACATCGCTTGTATGCTGACCAATACTTTTCCGTAGGTCGTAACGGGATGATAATCTCCAAATCCAATAGAGTTGGCACTCACTACACTAAAATACACCGCATCAAACCAATGGGCAAACGGTTTGTTCATGTGATTTCCTAACGTGTATAAAACCGCGAAGGCGACTACGATTTCGAGGTAGTTAAAAAATAAAAGCAACATCGAACGCTTGTAGGAGCGGGGTTGTACAAATAGATCAGAGGCAAAAATAAGGGTGGGGATGTACAAGACCGTTTCCAAAAGTAGGTAAACCATCAGTCCGATAACCCAATCCATCGACTGCCATTCTTGGGTTAAAATCAGCCATGGGAAGGCCATTTTTAACAATACATAGGCATCCATAGCAAGGTCTTGGTATTCGGGTCCCCACTTACAGGCAAGGTATTTAATATAGACGCCGGGAAATAAAAGTTGGGAGGAAGAGAGTAGTAAGCGCACTATTTTTTCTATGCCATTATCCGATTGATGGTCATTGTTCCAGATAGCACGAATGTTAAGTATACGTCGCTCGATCGGATTAAAACGGGGACGGTCGCGGTAGGTAAATTTCCCAACCAATAGTTTTTTTAAAAAAGACATTACTGCAGCTTTTTAATGGTAAACAGTTCATTGTGCTCTTCCACTTTGGGATACATACGAACGGAATAGTCGGATGTGAATTTTTTACGGTAATCCAAATTGCGCGCACGGTCCTTATCCGTAAGCACCATGGTGTTGAATAAAATAAATCCGTCGACTTCGAGAAGACTATTGATGCGTTGGATGAAAAAATCTTGAAAGAGGAAAGTAGGCATTTGGGTGTCCTGAAAAATATCAATGATAATCAGGTCGTATTTGTCTTTGGTCTTAAGCACAAATTCGAAGGCATCATCGGCAACCAACTCTAAATTGGAAAACCGGTCAATTTTAAAAAAGTCTTTAGCAATTTGAAGAATGTCCGGATCGATTTCAATTCCCGTTATCTTTCCTTTAAATTTAATTTCTTCGATAAGTGTTTCGATTACACTGCCACCCGCAACTCCCAAAACCAAAATAGATTTGAATTGGCGAATGCGTTCAAAGCCAATGTATTTCAAACCTTTGCGAAGAATCCGTTGCAAACTACCAAAGGAATAATTGGTGTTTTTACTATCCAAAACCAACTGCCCATTGTTCCAGGTTACCTCGAGTGTTTTGCTTACAGCCGATTTTTTTTTGACGACATTAATAGGGAAAATATAACTTAGGTATTTGGATAACATTCCGTTAGGTGTATTAGCTATTATGTTCTAAATTTACGCAAAATTTACGGGATGAAAAAACGACTGTACGAATTTATTTTTTACAAATTAATGGGGTGGAAGCTCACAGGTTCCTTTGATCCCAACGTAAAAAAATGTGTGATTGCCGTTCTTCCTCATACCTGTAATTTTGATTTTTTCATCGGATTGATGGTTCGAGGTATCGCCAATCAGCAAATGAATTTTGTGGGTAAAAAAGAACTGTTCATTTTTCCTTTTGGGTATTACTTTCGAGCGATTGGGGGCGCACCCTTGGACCGTAGTGGCGGCAAGAATTTGGTCGACGCCATAGTCGATATCTTCAATTCCCGTGACGTTTTTCGTCTTGGTATCGCACCTGAAGGAACCCGAAAAAAAGTGGATGAATTGCGTACCGGTTTTTATTTTATCGCTCATAAAGCCCAAGTGCCTATTATTCCAGTGGCCTTCGACTTCGGAAAAAAAGAAGTCCGAATCGGCACACCCTTTTATCCAACAGGGCAGTTGGAGTCGGATCTACCGCTGTTTTTATCCTTCTTCAAAGGAGTAAAAGGACGCTATCCTGAAAAACAATTTTCAACACTTTAAAACCATACTTCTTTTTCTTTCGTACATAAGGGTGTCAAAATTAATTAACACGCTTTATTATGAAAAAGAAACTTTTACTTTTAGCCTTTGCCCCGGCTTTATTCTCTTGTAGTAACGATGACAATGCATCAACGCCTACAACTCCTGAACTTCGATTGGTGACATCAAGTAATACATCAGGAAAAGTATCCTACACGGATTTAATGGAAACTACACCAACCGTAAAATCATTTGCAATTGGATCTTTGGACACCGATGGTGTATTTTACGACAGTGAACGCGATGAGATTTTATTGGCTTCACGTTCCAACAATAAAATAGAAGTCTATAATGGTGTGAAAAATGCCGTAGCAACCAACGCAACCGCCCTTTCTTTGTCCCTTGCCTCTGCCTCAGAATTCAATAATCCACGTGAAGTTGCCGTGAGCGGTGATAAAGTGGTCGTTACACAAGATCAAAATGCTGTGAACGGGAATACTAATAAGTTGTTGGTGTACCAACGTTCTGCAAATAGTTTGACACTGTTAAATAGTTATACTGTAAACTTCAAAACATGGGGTATTGCTATCGATGGTACAACCTTATATGCTATTGCTGACCTTACGGGTGACTTAGTAGTGTTTGAGAACTTCTTTGCCAATACTAATGGTTCTATTATGCCAACGAAACGCGTTACGATTCAAGGATTGGTGCGTACACACGGAATTGCTTTTTCAAAAGCAGATAACCGTATGGTACTGACTGATGTAGGTGCAGCGGCTTCCGATTCGGATGGCGGACTGATTATCATCAATAATTTTAGTTCAGTTTTGGGAATGACTTCCAATGGTGGAACGATTGCAACAGCTAATCAAGTTCGTGTTTACGGACCTATGTCAACTATGGGAAATCCTGTTGACGTAGCCTATGACGAAGGAACAGACAAAATCTATGTGGCTGAACGCTTGAACATGGGTGGACGTTTGTTAACCTTTACTTTGCCAACAATGTCAGGGGATGCTGCTCCAGCAGCTGCACGTGCAGAAGCCGGAATTAGCAGTGTTCACTTACACCGAAAATAATCTGTTTTAATTTGTTAGACTAAGGTGGAAAGCCTCCAAGTGCGCAGACTTGGGGGCTTTTTTAGTATATTTGTCTAAATTGATTATCCGATGGATTATTTTGAATGCCATAAAAAATACAAGCAAAACCAACTTTTTGGACGCTATATTACACTCCCTCAAATAGAAGGTGTTTTGCAATCGCTATCTATTACTCCAGCAATCAAAGGGAATTCGGTAAAAGGCCAACCGTTGTACCAATTTAACCTCGGACACGGTGCTTTCAAAGTTTTACTTTGGTCCCAAATG
The DNA here is from genome assembly GCA_039798185.1 of Bacteroidota bacterium. Classification (GTDB taxonomy): domain Bacteria; phylum Bacteroidota; class Bacteroidia; order Flavobacteriales; family Flavobacteriaceae; genus Flavobacterium. Next base: position 60,745 of record JBDKGM010000019.1, on the reverse strand, counting down.
CACGGCAATGAAGGGACAACGTCAAAAGCTTTAATGGACTTTATCAGCTTCTTACTGTCGGACGAACCTTTAGCAAAGCTATTTTTAGAAACCTTTACGTTTCAGTTCTTACCTATGGTCAATCCCGACGGGGCCGAAGCGTATACCCGTGTTAATGCGAATGAAGTGGACTTAAATCGGGATTCGGTTGATTTGTCCCAACCTGAGAGTCGGTTTTTACGACAAGCTTTTGATGCATTCCAGCCACACTTGGCGTATAATCTACATGATCAGCGCACCATTTTTGGCGCCGGAACAACAGGTCTGCCGGCTACCGTTTCTTTTTTAGCTCCAGCTTATAATGAAACGCGTGACATTAATGGGGTTCGAACCCAAGCCATGAATGTTATTGTAGCCATGAATGAAGAATTGCAAAATCATATACCCAACCAAGTAGGGCGCTTTGATGACGGATTCAATCTAAATTGTATAGGTGATCGCTTTACCAATTTAGGAGTCCCCACCGTTTTGTTTGAAGCCGGACATTATCCAAACGACTATTACCGTGAATATACCCGTAAAATGATTTTCATTGCGCTAATTTCAGGTTTAAAGCATATTTACGAAAACGATATAGTTGACAATAAAAACGAACTATATTTACAAATTCCTCAAAATAATGTCGTTTTTTATGATTTTATTTATAAAAATATTAAAATAAATTATGACGGTAAAGAAATAATTACGAATTTTGCTGCACAATACCGTGAAGAATTAATAGACGGAAAAATAGAATTCAATGCCTACATCTGTGAAGTAGGTCCGTTAGATGGAAAACTTGGTCATTTTTCCTACAATGCCCACAAAATGAGGTATTCAGATGGTAAAAACGACATTCCGAATATTAATCAAAAAGCGGATTTTTATTTAGAAAAAAACATAAAATTTGTTAATGGAGTAAAAATATAACATTAAAAATTGTTTTTTCATAAATAAAATACATTAATTTGCAAGCATAATAAATAAACAACATAAATTCGTAGTTATGAGTAAGTTTCGTTTAGATGAAGTCGATCACCAAATCCTAGACATGTTAATTGACAACACCCGTGTTCCCTTTACGGATATCGCAAAAAAATTGTTGATTTCGGCAGGGACGGTTCACGTTCGTGTAAAGAAAATGGAAGATGCCGGTATCATTATGGGTTCTTCACTTACTTTGGATTATGAAAAATTAGGCTATTCATTTATCGCTTATGTTGGGGTATTTTTGAACAATACTTCACAAACAAAATTTGTTTTGGAACGCATAAATGAAATTCCTTTTGTGACAGTAGCTCACGTGACTACAGGGAAATTCAATATCTTCTGTAAAATCCGTGCACGTGATACCAAACATGCGAAAGATGTGATTTTCATGATTGATGATATTGAAGGAGTGTACCGTACAGAAACCATGATTTCATTAGAAGAAAGCATTAACGATAAAAAACGTTTGATGCATACCATCTTCAAAGATATTTAAGAATACACGTTATTTGAATCGCTGAAACCTCAAGTCATTACTTGGGGTTTTTTTATGCTTACTAAAACGATTGACCATGTATACCTTATCAAAAATTGAACGATTCCACCAAAATGTTTGGACAAAATACCATTTGTACAACAGTGTGTTTATCACGTTACCCTTTGATGCTATTGACAATACGGGAGTGCTGCTTCCTTTGTTTAGCGAAGGGTGTGCCAAAGGTTTTCAGCAAGGGCAGACGCCTGTCGAAATCGTAAATACCTTTGCTGCCAAATATTTAGATCAACGTACAGAAGCCGATAAAGTCAATCTCTTGTTTCGATTTATTCAATATGTTGAGCGCCAAATTGTACTCTTTGATGCTATCGAAGACGCTGCCTTTCCCGTGGTCAATAATATGGAAGGAAAAGGTTCACTTCGCGCCATCAAAGAGCAATGTGATACCCGCGAACTTCAAGAAAAGTTACAGGAATTCTTAGCTGATTTTAAAGTGCGAACCGTACTTACAGCGCATCCCACTCAGTTTTATCCTGGAGCCGTTCTCGGAATTATAACTGATTTAACGGCTGCAATTCGTGCGAATGATTTGCATCAAATCAAACAGTTATTGGCACAACTCGGGAAAACACGATTTATCAAAAAAGAAAAACCAACACCATTGGATGAAGCCATTAGTTTGATTTGGTATTTGGAAAATGTGTTTTACAGTACTATCGGTGAGATGGTGCACTACCTACATAAGAATAATGTAGTAAGTGATGAAAAAAACAATCCTGTTGTCCAACTTGGCTTTTGGCCAGGCGGAGACCGTGATGGGAATCCCTTTGTGACTCCCGAAATTACACAACAAGTAGCACAACGATTGCGAACCGCTATTTTAAAATGTTATTATGTAGAGATTCGAAGATTGAAGCGGAAACTAACTTTTACAGAAGTCGATACAATCATAGCCCAATTGGAGGAACAACTCTACCGTTCGGTGTTCTATTCGCGTGGTGAACTCTTTATTACGAAAGAAACGTTACTCGAGCAATTATATCACATCAAAGGTTTGATTATTGAAAAACACCAATCCTTGTATCTAGACGAGATTGAGCAGTTCATCCAAAAAGTACACACCTTTGGATTTCATTTTGCTTCTTTAGACGTGCGCCAGAATAGTAAAATTCACAACCAAGTAGTGGCGGCTATAGTCAAGAAATTAAATCATTCTAACTATTTAGAAGGGGATGAGGCTGCGAAGAGTATGACCTTAGATCAAATTAAAGGAAGGGTAGAAGCTACTGATTTTGACGAGGAAATCGTTGCACAAACCATTGCCTCCATTCAAGTGATGCAAACTATTCAACACCAAAATGGTGAATTGGGCGCCAATCGCTACATCATCAGTAATAATGAATCTGCATTAAATGTCATGGAGACCTTGGCTTTGTTTCGCTGGGCAGGTTGGGAGGAACCTACAGTAGATATTGTGCCTTTATTTGAATCAGTTGACGATTTGCAACAAGCGGCTCAAGTGATGGAACAGTTGTACACCAATCCTACTTATGCCAAACATTTAGCCCAACGCGGAAACATACAAACGGTCATGCTAGGCTTCTCTGACGGAACGAAAGATGGCGGTTACCTGATGGCAAATTGGTCCATTTTTAAAGCCAAAGAAGCGATAACAGCCATTTCTAGACGCTATGCTATTGAAGTGATTTTCTTTGATGGACGCGGTGGACCTCCTGCTCGCGGAGGCGGAAAAACCCATAAGTTTTACGCTTCATTAGGTTCGGGAATCGAGCATAAAGAAATTCAATTAACGATACAAGGGCAGACTATTAGTTCCAACTTCGGGACACCCGATTCGTGTCGATTTAATTTAGAAAATCTACTGAGCGCCGGAATAACCAATGTGTTATTTGCCAAACAAGAACATGATTTAACTCCAAATCAAAAGCAAATTATCGATGAATTAGCAGCAATCGGGTATCAGAAATATGCTGCTTTCAAGGCACACCCACAGTTTATTCCGTATCTCGAAAAACGAAGTACGCTGAACTATTATGCCAAAACCAATATTGGTAGCCGACCCTCGAAGCGAAAGGCAGCTGCCGAACTTGATTTCTCCGATTTACGTGCCATTCCTTTTGTGGGTTCATGGAGTCAAATGAAGCAAAATGTCCCCGGTTTTTTCGGAGTAGGAACAGCACTCCAAGCCTTTGAAGATTCGGGGCGTTGGCATGAAGTTCAAGCGTTATACCATGATTCATTGTTTTTCCGTACGTTACTAGAAAACAGCATGATGTCGTTGGCTAAGTCTAACTTTCCTTTAACCAGCTATTTGAAAGATGATCCCGAGTTTGGATCTTTTTGGCAGCTGATTTATGAGGAATTTTTACGAACCAAAACGTTGCTTTTAAAAATTGCCGGTCATACCGAATTAATGGAAAATTATCCCGACGGAAAAGCATCGATTACAATGCGCGAAGAGATCGTTTTGCCTTTACTCACGATCCAACAATATGCCTTGATGAAAATAAATGAAATTCGACAAGAAAATACAGAATCATCATTGTTAGCGACCTATGAAAAACTAGTTATTCGTTCCCTTTTTGGGAATACAAATGCGAGTAGGAACTCCGCTTAACAAAAAATATTTACTATTAAACGACTGTTTTTCAAGTTGATAAAAAATAATTTCTGTTAAAGTTTTAAAAAAGGCTTGTGTAATTCAAAAAACCTTGAGAAGTTTGCAGTGTCGAAAAACAACAAAACACTTCGATTAAAAAAATGAAAAATGTAATGCGCCATATGTGTTGTATGATGTGGGAAACTTCCCCGCAGAGGACGTGTATGGTGTAAATTGAAAAAGAAATTACAAGAATCCAGCATATACAATTAGCCTCTGCCAACGCAGGGGCTTTTTTTATATCCCAACTTTAAACTTTAAACCTGAAACTTTAAACAATAAATGGCTACAACTTCAAAACATAGAATCCACCGCTGTATGATGTACACGATGATGTGTTGTTGTGCTATGCTTTGTAGCCAGAGGTGACCCTTACGTTATTTTTATATAGTGTTCAAGTCCTTTTGGTTACCCATCAAAAGGACTTTTTTTTAAGTCGAAAGTCGAAAGTCAAAAGTCGAAAGTCGAAAGTCAAAAGTCTAATGTCTAAAGTTTAATCACTAATCACTAAAATCTAAATTCTAAAATCTAAAATCATGAGTACAACAAAATTTGCCACCAAAGCCCTTCATGCCGGTCATGATGTTCAACAAACTTCAGGAACCCGTGCCGTGCCGATTTACCAAACCACATCCTATGTGTTTAACAACGCCGATCATGCAGCCAATCTGTTCAGCTTAAGTGAATCGGGTTACATTTATACCCGTCTGAACAACCCCACCAACGATGTGTTGGAACAACGTTTGGCCCAACTCGAGGGCGGTATTGGGGCCGTGGTAACAGCCTCTGGAACCGCAGCATTAGCCACCGCATTGCTAGTGTTATTAAAAGCTGGTGATCACATTGTCGCTTCCAACAGTCTCTATGGCGGAACTTACAATTTGCTTAATGTAACCTTGCCCCGTTTAGGAATCACAACCACCTTTGTAGATCCATCGGATCCCACTAATTTCACCCAAGCCGCTCAAGAAAACACACGGGTATTCTTTGCAGAAAGTCTCGGAAACCCAAAACTCGATGTCTTGGATTTGGAAGCCATCGCCCAACAAGCGAAAGCGTTTAAAGTTCCTTTTATCGTGGATAATACCGTTGCCTCACCATATTTACTCAATCCCATCCAATACGGCGCCAATATTGTGATTCACTCACTTACCAAATACATCACCGGAAACGGAACTTCACTCGGAGGCGTAATCATTGATGCCGGAACTTTTGACTGGAGTAATGGAAAATTTCCAGAGTTTACCGAACCTGCCGCAGGGTACCACGGGTTAAAATACTATGAAGCTCTCGGCGCTGCAGCCTTTATAGCCAAAGTGCGAATTGAAGGTTTGCGCGATTTTGGAGCAGCACTGAGTCCGTTTAACGCTTTTCAAACATTACAAGGATTGGAAACACTTGAAGTCCGTATCCTCAAGCACAGTCAGAATGCCCTCGCTTTGGCCGAGTGGTTAAGTGAGCAAGAAGCGGTGGCTTGGGTCAATTATCCCGGACTAAAATCCTCAAAATACTATGATTTAGCGCAAAAATACTTGCCACAAGGACAGAGTGGTATAGTGACGTTCGGACTCAAGGGCGGGTTTGAAGCGGCTAAGAAAGTCGCAAACGAATCCAAACTATTCTCACTCTTAGCGAATATTGGAGATACCAAATCGCTCATCATTCACCCGGCGAGCACCACCCATCAACAGTTAACAGCAGCGCAACAACTGACAACAGGAGTAACCCCCGATTTAATTCGTCTCTCCGTAGGATTGGAAGCTATTGAAGATTTAAAAGCGGATTTGACTACCGTTTTCGCGGCATTGCCCGTTGAAAAATCAGTCTAGGTTTTAGTTTGTTTGTGGACCCCCCGGATGCGCCACATTCGGGGAGGTATCCACAGTTTTTTTTGGAGCTATTCCCGCTTTCGCCTTTACCTGCCTACCGGCAGGCAGGTCACTTCGCTAGCGCTACGTGGATATCGGCTCTACCTGCCTGCCGGTAGGCAGGTCGGGGCTAGGGCTATGTACTCCTGAAAAACGTTAAATGCGAATAAAATACATCGATTAAACAACACAGTTATCATGAAAAAATTAGCCAAAATAGAGATCAATCAATTTCTATTGGAAAATGGAAAAACCACTCCTTTTTTGCCCTTGTACTTCGAAACCTTTGGTCAAATCCTCGGTTCGGCACCCGTAGTCGTAGTCAATCACGCACTCACAGGAAACTCCACCGTAACCGGGGAAAAAGGGTGGTGGAACGAACTCATTGGATACGGAAAACTAATCGACTTAGATACGTATACGGTGATTGCTTTCAATATCCCGGGTAACGGCTATGATGGTATTTTGGGAAATCTACTATCCAATTATACCGATTTTACCCTTCGCGATATCGCCCGAATTTTCTGGAAAGGCTTACACGAACTCAATGTTCGCGGGGTTTATGCCCTTATTGGTGGAAGTTTAGGTGGAGCCATAGCGTGGGAAATGGCGGTTATCCAACCCAAAGCGGTGCAACATTTGATTCCCATTGCAACCGATTGGAAGGCGACCGATTGGGTATTGGCCAATGTCCAAATCCAAGAGCAAATTCTAAACAATTCCGTGCAACCCATTGAAGATGCACGCCAACACGCTATGTTATTGTACCGAACTCCGCAATCCATCAACGCGCGATTCAATCGGCAACAATTCCCTAATGGCGAATTTGCAGTCGAGAATTGGCTCACCTACCATGGTGTACAATTGAAAAATAGATTCCGACTCTCGGCCTATAAATTGATGAATCATTTATTAAAAACCAATGATATTACCCGCTACAGAGGTTCGCTCGAAGAAGTAGTCGCCTCCATCGAAGCAACGATTCATATTGTGAGTGTCGATACCGACTTATTTTTTACGGCCCGTGAAAATCGGAAAACCGTCATGGAATTGGCTTCTGTGCATCCTGATATTTATTACCATGAAATCCAATCCATTCATGGACATGATGCTTTTTTAATCGAATTTGAACAATTAATAACACTTTTAAAACCGGTATTTACTACCCAAAAACAACTCAATTATGCCAACGCTTAGAATCAATATCGTACTTTTTGGAATCGGAAATGTAGGAAGCACCTTGATTAATCAGGTACTTCAAGCGCAGGATTTCTTTTTACAACAAAAAAATATCGAACTCCGTTTCCCTATTATTACCAATTCTACTTTGGCATTTTTTGAAAAAGAAGGGGTAAAGAACCAATGGGAAGCCAATTTTGCCCAATCCGCAATACCGTTTCGTATTGAAGATATCATCGAATATGTGCAAGATCTTGAATTGGACAACCTTATCGCCGTTGACGCTACAGCGAGTGAGGATATTATTAAAAATTATATACAGCTAGTTCAGGCGGGTTTTCATATTGTGGCGGCCAATAAAAAAGCCAATACGTTGCACTATGATTTTTATAAAGAACTGCGAATGAACTTAAAGCGTTTTGATCGTAAGTTTTTATACGAAACCAATGTGGGTGCCGGTTTACCTGTGGTAAATACCATTCGGGATTTGTATGAGGCCGGAGACCAGGTCACTAAAATACGCGGTGTGTTTTCGGGAACACTCAGCTATTTGTTCAACCGATTTGGTGAAGAAGAAATTCCTTTTGCTACAATATTGAAAGAAGCCGAACAGCAAGGACTTACCGAACCCGATTCTCGAGATGATTTGTCAGGAAAAGATGTCGCCCGTAAATTATTGATTCTAGCCCGCGAATTGGGTTCGACAGCCGAATTTTCATCCGTGAAAATAGCGTCTTTATTGGTGCCAGAATTGCAGGAAACTTTACCTTTAAAAGAATACCGACAACAGCAACGGGTTTTGAATAAACCTTTCCAAATTGCAAAAATTACCCAACCCGAAAATCATGTATTGCGGTATGTGGGCGAATGGGAATTGCAATCCGGTACATTGGAAGTAAAATTAATTTCGGTACCGCGGAATTCCGCATTGGGTCAGTTGAAAGGTGCAGATAACCTTATTGAAATTTACACCACTTCGTATGGGGAACAGCCAATAGTGATTCAAGGCGCAGGAGCGGGGAAGGCGGTAACGGCACGTGGCGTACTTTCGGATATCATTCGAATTGCAGATACGTTGGTATACAAAGAACAACTGTTACAAGATTGGGTTGCCTAAAGTTTGCTATCTTTGGAAAAAACACTCGTATGCGAATCGAACAAGTTCAGTCGAATGAATATGCCGACTTTTATGCGCCGTATTTGGCACAAGTGGATCCACAGTACACCCTAATTGAAGAGTTAGAGATTGCATTACACCGTTTTATCCATTTTGTACGTGAAATCCCGATGGATAAATTTGATTACCGTTATGCCGAAGGGAAATGGACAATCAAAGAGATTATTCAGCATATTATTGATGCAGAACGGGTATTTGCGTATCGTGCCATGCGCATTGCTCGGAACGATCAAACACCATTGCCCGGATTTGATGAAGACTTTTATGTGGAAAATTCCAATGGTAATGCCCGCAGTATTCAAGATTTGTTAACGGAACTGTCTACGTTGCGTCATGCCACGATTTATATGTTTAAATCGTTTACGCCCGAAGCCTTTGAGCGAGTAGGCGTAGCTTCGAATGCTACAATCTCTGTTCGTGCCCTTGGGTTTATTATCATTGGTCACCAAAATCACCATCATAAAGTGTTTCAACAACGCTACTTGTAGGATGTTTTAAATGGAATTATTTTAAATTTTAAATGGAAGTCATAAAAAAATCCCGAGTCATTTAGCACTCGGGATTTCATTTATAACTCATAACTCATAATTCATAACTCATAATTCATAACTCATAATTCATAACTCGAATTACTCGTCTTCATCTTCGTCATCATAACTTTCAGAAGGTTCGAAGTCATCGTCTTCATCATCATCTTCATCATCGTCTGATCCGCCTTTGTCTTTCAACAAATCCTCTTCATCATCTTCTTCTTCACTTGGGATATCATCATCATCGATATCCATACCTTTAACAGGTGCGATTGGTTCGATTTCTGAATCCAAATCATCTTCCTCGTCCTCGAATTTCTCCATACGAGTCGCTAATTTGGTACTCACTTTAACTAAATAGATGGTGTCTTCGGTGCGTACTTCAACCGCTTCAACCAATTCGTTTTGGGCATTACGGAATCGGATGATATCGGAATCATCATAACCATCTGGGAATTTTTCAACCAACAAATTCAAGATGTCGCTGGTTAGTTTGGCGTAATCAACAATAACTCGTCTCATAACAGGTAGGTTTTTATAAGTCTAAAAGATAAGCAAATATAAGCGGTGCAACAATTGTAGCATCCGATTCAACAATAAATTTTGGGGTGGTGATGTCTAATTTTCCCCAAGTGATTTTTTCATTAGGGACAGCTCCTGAGTACGAACCATAACTCGTAGTGGAATCTGAGATTTGACAGAAATAACTCCAGAAAGGAACATCATGCATTTCCATGTCTTGGTACAACATAGGTACAACACAAATGGGGAAGTCACCAGCGATACCTCCACCAATTTGGAAGAAACCTACACCTTTACCTTCACAATTTTTGGTATACCAATCGGCTAACCACATCATATATTCCACACCACTTTTCATAGTGGTTGCTTTGAATTCACCTTTAATACAATAAGAAGCAAAAATATTACCCATTGTACTATCTTCCCATCCAGGAACTACGATGGGTAAGTTTTTCTCAGCTGCTGCAACCATCCAAGAGTTTTTAGGATCAATTTCATAATATTGTTCCAATACCCCAGAATTGATCATTTGGTACATAAACTCATGCGGGAAATAACGTTCGTCATTTTTATCCGCTTTATTCCAAATATCAAACAAATGCGATTGTAAACGACGGAAAGCTTCTTCTTCAGGGATACACGTATCAGTCACACGGTTGTAGTGATTTTCTAATAAATCCCATTCTTCTTGAGGAGACAAATCACGGTAGTTGGGAACACGCTTATACGAATTGTGTGCCACCAAATTCATGATGTCTTCTTCCAAGTTGGCTCCTGTACAAGAGATAATATGTACTTTATCTTGGCGGATCATTTCGGCTAATGATTTTCCCAACTCTGCTGTACTCATGGCACCAGCAAGGGTAATCATCATTTTACCATTTTCCAACAAATGGGTTTCATAACCTTTCGCTGCATCCACTAAAGCGGCCGCATTGAAATGTAAAAAATTGTTTTCAATAAACTGACTGATAGGTCCTTTACTCATTATTACTCTTTTCTGTGTTTGTCTATATTGTATGGGGTCAAAGAAAAACTATTTTTTTAAAACTACAAACGAAAATAAATTATTTGTCGTAGCCTAAAATTTTCAGTACATCATCCGAAGTTTGTTGCTCTGAAAACACCTCAGTTGCGAGGATTCCATTTTCATCCCGATCAATTAAAATATGTTTCGGTTGCGGAATCAAACAGTGGTGTAATCCTCCAAATCCACCAATGGTTTCTTGGTACGCTCCGGTATTAAAAAATCCGATATATAACGGTTTCTCTTTATTGTATTTGGGTAAATATACCGCGTTCATGTGTTGTTCAGAATTGTAATAATCATCGCTATCACAAGTCATTCCACCCAATAATACCCGTTCGTAGGTATCATTCCAACGGTTGACAGCCAACATAACAAAACGTTTGTTGATGGCCCAAGTGTCGGGTAGGGTAGTGATGAACGAACTGTCAATCATGTTCCAGTTCTCACGGTCATTTTGTTTCTTTTGGTACAACACTTGGTAAACAGCGCCGCCACTTTCACCAACGGTAAACGAACCGAACTCAGTGAAAATATGGGGTACCTCAACTTCAGCGTCATCGCAAGCAATTTTGATTTGGTTCAAAATTTCGTCGACCATATATTGGTAATCGTATTCAAAAGCTAACGAATTCTTGATGGGGAATCCGCCTCCAATGTTCAAACTGTCGAGTGATGGACATTCTTTTTTCAAAGCAATGTACACTTTCATACATTTCAATAACTCATTCCAATAATAGGCGGTGTCGCGAATACCCGTATTGATAAAGAAGTGCAACATTTTCAGTTCGACCTTCTTGTTCTCTTGAATTTGTTTACGGTAAAACGGAACAATATCCTTATAACCAATTCCTAATCGTGAGGTATAAAACTCAAACTTCGGTTCTTCTTCCGCAGCAATGCGAATCCCGATTTTGAATTTCCCTTTAATTTGTTCTTGTAACAAATCCAACTCCTCATAGTTGTCAATTACAGGGATCGTTTTGTTATGTCCGTTGTTGATTAAACGAGCAATATTTTCAACATAGGCATCCCGTTTAAAGCCGTTACACACGACATAGGTATTCTTGTTGATTTTGCCATTGGCTAGTAAATTTTCCACAATATTGATGTCAAAAGCTGATGACGTTTCAATATGAATGTTGTTTTTAAACGCCTCATTCATAATGAATTCAAAATGCGAACTCTTGGTGCAATAGCAGTAGTAGTACTTGCCTTCATAGCCAATTTTCTCCATTCCTTTTCGGAACCAACTCTTGGCTTTATTGATATTATTAGAAATGGCAGGCAAATAGGTAAACTTTAAGGGTGTACCGTATTGCTCTACTAATTTCATCAAATCGATGTTGTGGAATAATAAAGTGTCTTTATTAAGGCTAAACTCTTCTTGTGGAAAATAAAAAGTTTGGTTTATTAAGTCGGAATATTTCGTATTCATTTTAAAGTTTGAATGAGTGATAAAAACAAATGCAAATGCTTAGTAAACAATGTTTTTTTTCTCAAACTCTAAGGTTTTCATAAACAATCGATAGATCCATCACTGAATCAGAAGTTTGATTGTATACGGTGTATAAGGCTTTAGGGATGAAAAACGACGTTGGCAACACTTGTGAAAGTGCTTTGCCATTGCATTCTAGCATGGATTGAGTTGTCGGTGTATCGTTTTTTATCATCAGCGCAAATGTAAAAAATAAAAAAATCGATTTGCAATATTTTAGGTAAAAAAATATCAGCCTAAATAGTCTTGAAAAGCACGGCTAATCATTTCGTTATCAGCTTCTTGATTAAGACTAATGTTTCCAATGCCATTCAACAAAGCAAATTGTACTTTTCCGTACTCATTTTTCTTGTCATGAATGAGGTATTCCAGCAACAAATCAATATCGTTTTGGGTGATAGTAACGGGTTCAAATAAGTCAGAAATGACATACTTGATTTGGTGATAATCGGCTTTAGAAAGCAGTCCTTTTTCAAATGATAAATAGGCTTCCAAAATCATTCCAATCGCAATAGCCTCGCCATGTAACAAAGGATTTTCTGTGGTGAGGAAATGACTTTCGATGGCATGTCCTAAGGTATGACCAAAGTTTAAGGCTTTGCGAATGCCGTTCTCTGTAGGATCTGCTAATACAATGTTATTCTTGATTTCGACAGATCGATAGATCAATGCATCGAGTAGCGAACTGTCCAACTGACTCAAATCGAGGAACTGTTCCCAGTAGGCTTTGTCCTGAATTAATCCGTGTTTGAGCATTTCTGCCAATCCTGAACGCATTTCCCTTTGCGGTAATGTTGTCAAATAAGCGGAGTCAATAAGCAATAATTCCGGATTGCGGATGACACCCACTTGATTTTTTAGGAGACCTAAATCCACACCGTTTTTGCCACCAATAGCCGCATCAACCATACCCAAAAGGGTAGTGGGAATATGAACGAAATCAATGCCGCGTTTAAAGGTTGAAGCCACAAATCCACCTAAATCTGAAACGACACCACCACCTAAATTGATGAGTAAGGATTTGCGATCGGCACCCATCTCTGTGAGCAGTGTCCACAATTCCACACAAGTAGCGATGGTTTTCATGCCTTCACCTGGTTCAATTTCGATAATTTCAATGGGAATATCTACTGCCAAATGCGGCAATACGCGAGGCGAACAATATTCGTTGCTATGACTGTCGGTTAAAATAAACAACGAGGAATAGTTGTTGGCTTGAATCAAGTCATTCAGTTTTTCGTAGCCTTGCTCATTAAAGGCGATTGCGTAGCCATTGGCCGTGATGGATTGCATTATAGTCAATTTTGGTTCCAAAAATACGGCATTTTTTGCTATAATTTCAGTTCACAATTAGTACATTTGTGTACTTTCAAACAAACCATGGACAAGATATTTAACAATACTGAAGTCGCGTTTCGATTAAAAACAGATACCGAACTCGATCGCGCTTATTTTCTTTTTAAAATGATTGCTAGCGAACCCTTAGTGCGCATTGGAACAGCCGTTACTAATTTCGCCATCAAAGCCCACTTACCGGTGGAAGGATTGATTCGTGCCACTGTTTTTGACCATTTTTGTGGGGGTACAACAGAAGTAGATTGCCTTTCTGTTGTGGATAAAATGTATACCAAAGGCGTTTCTTCGGTATTGGATTATTCGGTAGAAGGGAAAGAAGAAGAGGCACAGTTTGATGCGGCACTTAACATGACCTTAAAAACGGTTGACTTTGCTAAAGAACGCCAAGCTATTCCATTTGCGGTTTTTAAACCTACAGGATTAGGACGAATTGCACTCTATGAAAAAGTGGGATTAAAACATCCGTTAACCGCGAATGAGCAAGACGAATGGAACCGTGTTTGTGAACGCTTTGATATCATTTGTAAAACGGCTCATGCCAAAGATGTAGCACTTTTGATCGATGCGGAAGAAAGTTGGATGCAAGACGCTGCCGATGATTTGGTCGAAGAAATGATGCGCCGTTATAATAAAGAAAAAGCGATTGTGTTCAATACCTTGCAAATGTACCGTTGGGACCGTCTGGACTATTTAAAACAATTGCACAGCCGCGCTCAAGCTGATGGTTTCTATATCGGAATGAAGTTAGTACGTGGTGCTTACATGGAAAAAGAAAACGACCGTGCCCAACAAATGGGGCAAAAGTCACCGATTTGTCCAACCAAAGCCGCCACCGATGCGAACTACAATGCTGCTGTAGACTATATGATGGAGCACATTGATCGTATGGCAATTTTTGCAGGTACACACAACGAAGACAGTTCCTATAAATTAATGGAAATGATGGCTGCATGTGGTATGGCTAAAAACGATACCCGTATTTGGTTTGGTCAATTGTATGGAATGAGTGATAACATCAGTTATAATCTCGCCGAACATGGCTATAATGTGGCTAAGTATTTGCCTTTCGGACCCGTACGTGATGTGATGCCCTACTTGATTCGTAGAGCTGAAGAAAATACTTCTGTTGCTGGACAAACCAGTCGGGAACTGAACTTATTAAAAACCGAACGCCAACGTCGTAAGTTGGATAAATAATACAAAAGCCCCTTAATTTACAGGGGCTTTTTTTTATTCTAAATGTTAAATTATAAATTCACTTGAATGAAAGCGAGGATTTATTTCACCAAGTTCTAATCACTAATCACTAATTACTAGTCACTAATCACTAATTACTAGTCACTAATCACTAATTACTCCTCAGATTTCTTCTTCTCCGCATCCGCATCCATCATTTCCATGAGTTTCAGACCGAGTAAGCCACTGATGCCACCTTCCGAACCGTTGTTGCCGTTGATTAATACATCCGGAATGATTTTCACATTTCCTTTGGCTAATTCTTCTGTGATTTTATATCGGGTAAAGTTGTCTCCACCCATGGCGCTCACTTGCAATTGATACGATTCCGCAGTTGATTTACCGATAGCCATAATTTTCTCCGCTTCTGCTAAACCGGTTTTCGAAATACGCTCGGCTTCCGCTGTAGCATTTAATTTGGTTGCTTCCGCTTGTGCACCTGCGCGTGCTTTTGTCGCTTCTGCTTCCGCTTGTGCACGCATTTTGGTGGCTTCGGCTTCGGCGTTTACGTTTAACTTCAAACTGGTAGCGTCCCCTTCGGCTTTTTTGACCGTTGCATCGGCAGTGCGTTGTGCAATCTCCACACTTTGTGCTGCACGTACAATTTCTTTCTGCATATCGGCAATCGCTGTTTCCTTCTCAACACCTTGGCGTTGTTCTTGTGCCATTCGCTGGGTTTGATACGTTTTTTGTTCTTCCTCAGCAATCTTACGATCGGTTAAGGTTTTCATTAACGATTCAGGTGGTGTAATATCACCAATTAACGTGTCGACTGCATTTACGTTATATTCATCCAGTACCGCTTTGATATGTACTTTAGCTGATTCCTGACGCTCTTTACGGGTACTCAAGAAGGAAATCACATCACTATCTTGTGCCGAGTTACGGAAATAGTTGCCAATGGTTGGTTCCAATACTTGGGAAACCAAATTCGTCATACTACCAAAACGCGCAATTACTTTGGGAGCTTCATTGGCAGGAACGTGAATGATTTGTGATACATCCAAGTTGAATGGGAACCCGTCTTTAGAACGCACCGTTATAGTTGAAAGGTTTTTATCCAAATCATGGGACTCACTGCGGGCATTCGCCCAGTTCAATACCAAGTTGGTGGTGGGTACCAATTCCAATTTGGTAGTGTATTTATTCAAAGCGTATTTACCCGGACCCAGTGGTTCCATCCACACCCCGCGTTGCCCTTTGGATACAATGTTACCATGTTTAAAGGTATCGCCGGTTACATCCTGTCCATCTTCACCGATATAGGAGATGACAACACCCACATGTCCAATCGGTACATCGGTCATTGGTGTTTGCTCAATTTGAATCGCCCAGGTATTGATGTAATAGGAACCTGCTAAGATCACTTGCGGTTGCAAACCACGGTTACCTCCATTTTCAAGGAAAGAATCAAAGTCTTGGAAGTTGTTGTGGGCATCTACATATTTACCCGCAATTTGTCCTAACGGAATGGGTTCACCATCCAATGCCGTAACAATTCCCACCATATTTTCAAAGATTTTCACTTGGTCAATGATCACTACTTCAAATAAATAGGTGTTAATACGGTACGAACCACTGGTGATAAACGCTGTTTGACGTCCTTTTTGTCCACCATTATCCAAGAACATTCTGGCATCTTGGAAATTGTCACAGTCTACTTTACGGGCTAAAATGCGACCCGTCGGAATCTCTTTACCGTCTTTACTCAAGACTAAACCAATTTTACCCTCAGGAATGATGGTAAAAGAAGTCATGTCGATGCTGTACTGCCAAATCCATTTCCCCCAATATAAACCAGGAGCAAGGGCTTGGGCTTGAAAACCCGCTTCCCCTTTTGTCGCAATGATACGGCCATCAGGTAAAGAACGGTCGGCGCCAAATAGCACGAATTTTTTGGTGATTAAACCAATTTTGTCTTCCGGGACAATCACCATTCCGAAGAAAACACGTAATACAAATTTGTACAAAACGAGTGATAATACTAAAAGGATCACCCACCAATACGTAAAAATAGTCATGGTATTAATTTTTTAAAGGTTTCAATTGTTGGTTTTGATTTTAAAGCATAGCAAATACTTCGAAAAAGAATAAGAATTCAATTCCAGTTAACTGTGTTCAAGAAATAGGGGTTGTACTTTTCTGAAGGAACAGGAGGGTGTTAGTACCTAAATTTCATCTTTTGCTGTATGGGCTATTTTCAAAATCCTTGATTATACGTAGGGGGTACAAAAATGTTACAAAAAAATAGTAGGAAATAAAAAAAGTCAGCACTAGGCTGACTTTAATATATAACCTGCCTGCCGGCAGGCAGGTTTAAAATATAAAATTTATAATAGATTACTCTTGCATGGTGTGATACACATTCATCACATCATCATCCTCTTCAATTTTTTCAAGGAGTTTCTCCACATCAGCCACTTGCTCGGGAGTCAATTCTTTTGTCACTTGTGGAATACGCTCAAATCCTGAAGATAAGATTTCAATGCCTTCCGCTTCCAAATGCTTTTGAATCGAACCGAAACTTTCAAAAGGAGCATACATTAAAATACCGTCTTCATCAGCGAAGATTTCTTCTACACCAAAATCAATCATCTCCAATTCCAATTCTTCAATATCTTGTCCGGTATTTGGGATGCGGAAGTTACAGGTATGATCAAACATGAATTCAACCGAACCTTGTGTTCCTAAAGTACCGTTGCATTTATTGAAATAACTACGAATATTCGCTACCGTACGGTTATTATTATCTGTAGCCGTTTCAATTAAAATCGCAATACCGTGAGGGGCGTACCCTTCAAATAAAACCTCTTTATAATTGGCCGTGTCTTTATCGGATGCTTTTTTAATCGCACGCTCTACATTCTCTTTCGGCATGTTAGCGGCTTTTGCATTTTGCATCACCGCACGAAGACGCGCATTGGCTTCCGGATTTGGTCCTCCTTCTTTAACGGCAATAACAATATCTTTTCCAATTCGGGTAAACGTTTTAGCCATCGCTGACCAACGTTTCATTTTACGTGCTTTTCTAAATTCAAACGCTCTTCCCATTTCTCTGGTAATTTAGCTGTTAATGATGTATTTTACGGATGGCAAATTTAAACTTTTCACGAGAAAAGTCAACTATACCCTTCGTTGTTATTTTTTATAAAAAGGCATTTTCACTACTTTCGCAGCTACTTTGTTATTACGAATTTGAATGTAAATCGTTGAATCAACAGCAGCAAATTCGGTTTTTACATAGCCCATTCCAATTCCTTTACCAAGAGAAGGCGCCATAGTTCCTGAAGTTACAATACCGATATTGTTTCCATCCGCATCTACAATTTCATAATCATGTCTTGGAATGCCGCGTTCAGTCAATTCAAAACCAACCAATTTACGGGTTACACCCGCTTCTTTTTGTGCTTTTAAGTTTGCACTATTGGTGAACTCTTTAGTGAATTTGGTAATCCAGCCCAATCCAGCTTCGATAGGTGAGGTACTGTCGTTAATGTCATTACCATACAAGCAAAAGCCCATTTCCAAACGTAACGTATCACGTGCAGCTAATCCGATAGGTTTGATGCCAAATGCAGCACCAGCTTCAAACACTTTCGTCCACAATTGCTCCACTTCACTGTTTTTACAATAGATTTCAAAACCACCTGAACCGGTGTAGCCTGTTGCTGAGATAATCACATGTTCGATTCCTGCAAATGGACCCACTTCAAAATGATAGTATTTGATCCCTGCTAAATCTACCGATGTTAGGGATTGCATAGCTTCCAAGGCTTTTGGTCCTTGAATCGCCAATAAGGAATAGTCATCCGAAATATTACGCATCTCAACATTTGCAGTGTTGTGCGAAACAATCCAATTCCAATCTTTTTCAATATTAGAAGCATTGACAACCAATAAATACTGTTCTTCTTTCATGCGGTAAACGATTAAATCGTCAACAATTCCACCGTCAGTATTGGGTAAACAAGAATATTGCGCGCGACCCACTTCCAAAACCGAAGCATCATTGGAAGTTACACGTTGGATTAAATCCAAAGCGCCTGGCCCTGTGATTAAGAATTCTCCCATGTGGGAAACATCAAAAACACCCACACCGTTACGTACCGTTTCATGTTCGATATTTACCCCTTCGTATTGAACAGGCATGTTATACCCCGCAAACGGCACCATTTTAGCACCCAATTGTTCGTGGATATGCGTCAAAGCAGTATTTTTCATTGTTATAAAGTTGGTTTGTGGCGCAAAAGTAAGAAATAAAGAACAATCTTAGACACATCTCATTGTCTTAATTCCTTACTAAAAGAGTTAGAAAAAGTCCAAAGTCCAAAGTCGAAAGTCCAAAGTCGAAAGTCGAAAGTCATAAGTCGAAAGTCATAAGTCGTAAGTCATTAGAAATTATAAATCAACTTACTCTTACTGTTTACTGACTACTGTAAACTGTATACTGAACACTGAACACTGAACACTGAACACTGAACACTGAATACTGTTCACTGTATACTGCCCACTGCCCACTGTACCCCTGAATTTCGTATCTTCGTCCCCATGAACCATTCCATCTTATGTATTGGAGCAGCATTACTTGACGAAATCTATTTCAGTCAGGCTCCCATGCACATGGAAACCTCCAACCCAGCGCAAGGAAGTAGTTCGATAGGTGGTGTGATGACCAATGTAGCCCGGCATTTAGCAGCGCTGGATCTTCCCGTAACATTACTTACTGCATTGGGAAATGATGCCGCAGGGAATGAAATAATGACGCAATTAACCGCTTCAGGAATTCAAATGACCCCTACAATTCACACCCAAGTGCCCACAGGGAAATACATCGCCTTCCACCAACCCAACGGTCAATTGCTTACCGCTATTTGCCAAGATGAAGCAACAGCTTACATAACACCGGATTATTTAGCTTCCCAAAAAAAACTTTTGCAGCAAGCAAGATATATCATAGCGGATACGAATTTGTCCCCAGAGTCATTACAGTGGCTTAGCAGTCAGGCAGCCCTTGACGGTTGGTATTTGGTTATCGAACCTGTTTCTGTTCGCAAAGCGGCTAAGTTAAACGATATCCCTTTGAACCAAGTGGCCTTACTCACACCCAATGAAGAAGAGTTAGAAGCTATGGGCGGACTCGAGACGCTGTTTACGCGAGGTGTGCAGGCAGTTTGGGTGCGCAAAGGCAGTGCTGGTTCAACACTTTATACTCCAACCCATCAATATGAATTAGGAGTGCCCACAATTCAAGTGAAAGACACTACGGGAGCTGGTGATGCTGCTTTAGGCGGTTGGTTATATGCCCAATTCAAACAATACAATGTGCCAACAAGTTTAGCATACGGACATGCATTGGCACTGCATATTTTACAACAAAAAGGAGCCGTGGATACACAAATAACGGCCGAACAATTCGAACAAATCAAACAAAACTATTACCCATGAATACCTACCTTCAAATCAGTCCTGAAGTACAAGAAGCCTTAGCCACAGGAAAGCCCGTGGTCGCATTAGAATCGACAATTATTTCCCACGGTATGCCTTGGCCACAAAATGCTGCAACAGCCAAAGCGGTTGAAGCCGTTGTACGTGCCCATGGCGCTGTTCCAGCTACGATAGCTATTCGTAATGGCTATTGTAAAGTCGGACTCAATGATGCTGAAATAGACGACTTTGCACAGGCCAAAGGAGTGTGGAAAGTGAGTTTACGCGATATGCCTTTTGTAATTGCTAAGAAAATGGATGGAGCCACTACCGTAGCAACCACCATGCGTATTGCTGCTATGGCGGGTATTTCTATTTTTGCTACAGGTGGGATAGGAGGGGTTCACCGTGGTGCTGAAAACACCATGGATATTTCGGCCGATTTGACAGAAATGAGTCAGACCAATGTAGCGATTGTTGCTGCAGGTGTGAAATCTATTTTAGATATTGGTCTCACCCTAGAATATTTAGAAACCTTGGGCGTTCCAGTTGTAACCTATGGACAGTCGGAATTCCCTAGTTTTTACTCCTCCAAAAGTGGCTTTCAATCGCCCATGCGTGAAGATAGTATAGAAGGCTTAGCCCAACTTTTAAAAGCCAAATGGGCATTGGAATTAAACGGTTCGGTATTAATTGCTAACCCCGTTCCAAGCGAATTTGAAATGCCAATGGAGGCGGTTGAGGAACATATAGTAGCTGCATTAGCCGCGGCCGAATCAAATGGCGTTCGCGGGAAAGAGGTGACCCCATTTATTTTAAAATACATCGCTGACCACACCCAAGGAGAGAGTTTAGAAGCCAATATTGCCTTAATAAAAAACAATGCAAAAGTAGCCGCGCAAATCGCTGTAGCTTTTGCTCAAAAAATAGACTAATTAATACTGATTCGTTTTGAAGTGGTTCCCAAGGAGATTATATAAATGCCTTTGGGTAAATCATTTACATTCAGGATTGTTTCAGATGTAACGACCTCAAAATCAAGCAACTTTTGGCCAAGTAAATTCGTTAGAACGCCTTTTCCCAAATAATCTTGTGTTCGAATAGTAATCATTTCTTTAGCAGGATTGGGAGAAATGGTCCAATTAGTGGTTGTAAACTCGGGTTGATTCAAAAAAACTTGATTTAGTCGAATAAGATAAGGAGTGTAATTTGAGCTGTTTGGATTTAATGGTATCCCATGCATCGATCCGTTTCCAGTCGTGATTCCGGAGATGGTGGCAATAGAACTGTTTGAATTAATCGAAATGCAATCCAATTGATCATTTCCCGTACTGCTTCCTCCAATTGTATGGTGAATTAGATTGCCATTTAGGTCATATGCCAAAAGCAAAACATCATCTTGATTTCCCGGATTTGTAGCAAAGTCAGGTAGCCATTGCACTGAATTGCGCGTTGTACCTGCTACATAAATTACAGCAGGATAATTTATTCCCCAACTCACCGCTACCGATTTCGACTTGGCCAATTTAAACTGCCCCGCGCCAGGTACCTCACGATACCAAACCAAATTTCCTTGAGAATTTAATTTGATTAAAAAGAAATCTAATCCAGCTATTGGACCTTCAGTGGGCTGATTCAGGAGTGGAAAATTATCATACAAAGTGGAGGTAAAATACACATTCCCAGAAGGGTCTATGGCTACATCGGGATCCGAACACGTAATGTCTTCAAAAAAATGAACCCATTGCAGCTGTTGGGAAGCATTGTAGTAAGCAATGTAGGTACTGTAAGAAAGTGAATTGGAAGCAGAAGTGCCATTAAAATCAGGAGTACTTTGGGAACAGCCACCCGCTACAGCTATATTTCCTTGCGGATCCACACTGATATTACTTACCATTTTTACATTATTTTGTGTAATGGTAAAAAGCGTATTTCCATTGGAATCTAACTTTTTAATATAAGAATTAAAATAATTGTCATACCCAATGTATAGTGAATTATTGATGTCTAAAGTAAGTGCTTTAAATCGAAAGACATTATTTCCTGATAGCGGAAGATGCCATACATAATGCCCTGCACTATCCAACTTCAATAAAACGGGATGTTCTCCCATGGTGTCACTTAAATGCAATGTCTCATAATCCAATTGAGTGATGTAATTTAAAGCAATATACAGGTTGTTCCCATCTGAAACTAGCGCATAGACATGCAAATCCCCTAAAAGATTTACAACGTAGGTATTTTGAAACGTAGCATCAAACTTTTTTAACGTAAGGTTGCTTTGTGCTACATTGTAATAAGATGGGGTAGAGGAATTCCCGCATACATAACTATTCCCATAAAAATCAACAGTGGAAAGCGTACCCATTAGATTCGGGTTACCAGTGGTACTGGAAAGATAATTTACCGAATTCGGACCTAAAACCTGACCTGTACTGATTGAAAAAAAAGGGAGCACGATGAAAAGGAATACATACTTCATATACAATAGTAACTTGCTTATACACAACAAATGTAAGTTATTTTTAAAAACGAAATAAGTGGCTTAATGTTAAAAAGTTCGTCAACACACAGCCACTTATTTATTTGTTTATCCTCTGGGAATACCCAAGAACTACAAAAACGGTTCCGTTAATCGGTATTTATAGGAAAATAAAACCAATCCCACTTTGGATTTAATTTGGAAGCGATCAAATAATGCCGATCGATACGCATCGATAGATTTGATGGAAACTTTCATCAACTTAGCCATTTGGTCATAAGTCAACTCCCGATCATCACAAACCAAGGATAAAAATTCCAATTCTTTATCCGACATATCAAACGCGGAGGGTGTTAACTCCAAATCGCGATTATCATAATTCTTAACCCGTTTTAAAATCTCAGCAATGTTGTCGTAACCGATGTTTAGGATATTATCAATAGCCGATTTTAAATCCCCTGCAGTGCAGTTTTTATGCAAAAAACCACGAGCTCCGTGGTGATACGCATCATCAATAATATGTTCGTCAATATGTTGCGTGAGTAACATCACTTTGTATTCACCTCCCATTTTCTCCAATTCTTGAAGAACTTCAATGCCGTTTTTATGCGGCATCGAATAATCCAAAATATACATATCGGGTTGAGGATCTAAAGGAAGGGATTCCAAAAAATGATCGCCGTCATCAAATTCGTGACTCACTTCGTAGTCACCTAAGCGTTTGATCAATTCTTTGAGGCCTTGCCGAACAATCTCATGATCGTCAATTAAACAGATGCGAATGGGTTCCATGGTTTTAGGGTTTTATTACGTGTTGTTTTTGTTAATTGCGGTACAAGACCAATTGGGTGCCATGTCCTGGCTGTGAAGCGATTTGTAAGGTGCAATTGATCAATTCAGCCCTTCGCTTCATGGTGATCATTCCCAACGATAATGATTTTTCATTCAAGTCAAATCCTTTTCCATCATCAATTATTGATAACTTAAATTTGGGTGAAGTCAAAAGTTCGACACGTATGCTTTTGGCACGCGCATGTTTCAAACAATTGTTCAGCGACTCCTGAAAAATACGATAGATAATCAATTTCTCATCGTCCCGTAAAGCGAGTTTTGATTCACTCACGTCGATGCCAAATTGGATGCGACTGTTTTTTTGTAAACGCTCCAATTCATTCCGAATCGCTTTACTAAGGTCTTGTTGCATCACCAACTGACTACTCAACGAGTGACTGATACTGCGCACCGATTGCGAAAGATGATTCAAGGATTGTGAAAGCACGCCCAATCGTTCCGCTTCCTCTGGATGATCGTGCTTGTAATTCTCAATTTGGAAATTCAACGCCGTGATTTGTTGCCCCGCATCATCATGCAAATCCCTTGAGATGTTTTGCAACAATTGCTCTTGGGTTTCCACTATCGTTTCGGTCAACGTGGTTTGGTATTCCATGTCTTTGGCATGCAACTCCTCGGCGTGTTTTTTAATTTTAGTAATGTATAAACGAGCCAGTAAATAACTGAATAAGGAGAATAAACTGATAAAGAAAACCCCTACAATTATTCCAACAACTATTTTAAACTGAGTTTGAGCGTCCATTAAATATCAATTTGATTTTTCTTTTCCATTTGAACACGTTTAAATTCACGATATCCATAATAAAGAAACAATGAATAACTAATAAAATTTACATAAAATCCTATAACAGATTGGAAATCAGTATTGAGAATTTTGTAATCTAAAATTTCACGAGAAATGAAAACAAAAATGATAGAAATGCCAAAAATCATAAATACTGGAGCACTCAATAATATGAATTTAGAATTAAATAAATGCTCAAATTGTTCTGTTTTTATCTTTTGTAAACTATCATGAAAATATAAGGATAAGTAGATCAAGCCACCTAAACTGAAAACATATCCAAAAAAATTACTAAAATCATTTAAAAAGCAAATAGATAAGCTGATAATCAAATAATAAATAATGATATACGGCATTTTTTTACTTTGTATATTATTTAATTTTAAGATAAATAGCCAAAGAATGTTCGTTACGATACCTGTTATAGCCAAACTAAAACTTTGCCAAAATTCTAAATTAGGATATGTTTTTTTATAAATATAATATCCAAACGCCTCCATGCAAATTTCATTGATTACATAGATTGAGCAAATGATGAGTAAAAGTCTATTGTTAATTGATTTTTTGGGTAACAAAAGAAATAATACAAAACAAACAAATGTTTCGTAACAGACTATATTATTTAATCCTTTTAGAATCGTTAAAATGTCATTCCATTCCATTTATTTAAGTCTAGAAGCTACAGTTACATTGGCCACAATTGGTGGTATATGACCTCCAGAAAAATCATAATACATCGTCTTCGTTCCATACTCCAATTTGAATCCAATGCTGGTAATGTTGGTCGGACTCACAATTTGGGCAAAACTGAAGGTCGCATTACGTCGGTCTTCTGGAGCAATACCCCACAACGTAAAGATAGCTTTAAAAAAGGGAAATGAAAAACCATTGGCTTCACAATTGTAATCACTGATTTCAATAATCCCTGTAGGTACACCCAAGGCATTGGCTTCCACTTGAAAATAATGGGGATAACTACTACGGTCAAAATCTTGAGCACGAGCTACTAATTCCGATCCACTCAGTTGGTAACATAAACCTGCTGTAATCGCTGTTTCAATTTGCGTATGGTAAATCAAATCGGTTAAATCATGTCCCAAAGCAATGAAATTATAACTGTCCTCATAACTAAAATAGGCTGCATTGGCTTTCAACCAACTCGTAATCGCTTTGGGATCGGTCGAACTCACCAAATTCAAATCAATAATATAATAATCGGTAACATGGGGAGCGGGAAGTAAATTGGTAGCAAAATATGCGCTATTTGCTGTTTTCCATGCGTTGTCAACTAAATTGGCGTCAATAACAATAATGTTTTCGGGTGCTGCAACATGGCTGGAAGAGCCTAAACCTTGGTTCATAAGTAAAAAGTTTTAGAGTTAATAAAATGGGGTTATCTGTAGAACAAATATGCTGTATCCTTCGAATTAATCCTATAGGAAAAACCCTATTTGTTCAAAGTATTTTTCCTATTCTTTATTCCGATGAAGGGGTAGCTTTCGCGTAAACCTCTGGAAATAAAAGGGTTTTCTTCTTAATCACCGTATAAAACATCCCACAAATAAAATGGATAAGATAGGCCGCAAAGTCTTCTTCATCACTCAAAATCCCACACAAAAGACTCGTAAGAAAAAAAGCTACCATCCAACGAAAGGTAATTTTGTATTTTTTCTTATCCCAATAATCCCAATCTTTATCATACCACAACGCCAATACCATTCCGAACCATGCCATAGTACCGCCCATAGCCCCCGTAAAACAAGGTGCCGAACTCCATGCCGCATGCAATATACCACTGAAAAAGGCACAAGTGATAAAGAGCACCAACCGCTTCTTAGCCGGAACAACCGGTTCCAAAAGCTGCCCTAAGTAATACCAACTCATTAATTGAAACAACAAACTGAATACATTGGACTCGATAAAGGGAGCCGTCAATAACCGCCAGGAGTAGGATTCAGGGAGTATAGCCCCCATATTTCTTAATTCATCATAGTCAAAATACCCAAAATGCAAACCACCCGCAAAACGGAAAATAAAGAGTCCGCTGCTGATAATCAATAACCAAGGAGTGAGTTGGTAACGGTAGGCCGGAATAAGGGCATCCATCCATCCACTAGCCCGATCCAAGTTTGCACAGTAATCATCAAACGCAATACCATGACGCAACTCCGGAGCAATGGGATGCGCCGATTGCAACAAGACGATGCCAATTCCACCAAAAAACAACAAAAACAACACCAAACTAATAAGCGCTTCTCCCCAAAAAACATAGTCATCTTCGGGTATACCTTCCAATAAAATCAATTGCTCTTTCTGTGCCGGTCGAATGCCCTCCGCTACTTTCTGAAAGGTTTGCCGTTCATACACCCGATCCAAGCGGTGAAACGATGCATAGTGAAAGCGTTTGGTTTTAACCTCCTGCAGCCATTTTGCACAGTATTCATCCAACTTTCGTTGTTTCGTTCGATCACTGTCATACGCATTGGCAACGGTTTCCGAATACGTTATCAAAACCCACAAGCGATGCTGTTCCGTGGCTTTGGGATGCAATCGGTCCACCAATGGAACAATAGCCGTCATGTGGAGGTTTAAATCGGTATCCAATTTTCCTGTAACCGTGTATGAACGCACATCGGTGACTTGAGAGGTGTCCAACTTCCAGTCTTTTATCGTATAAGTAGCATAGTAGGGCTTGTAGGAAATCGCACTGGAGTGCGCCACCGCATGGGATTCACCTGCTACATGATGCACGAGTTGTTGCACCATCATATTTCCAAAGAGTAAAAAGAAAAAGGAGTAGGAGATTAAGGGACGAACCGAGAGCCGTCCCACGCGATCAAAATACCGAAACGAATTCCGCATCAAGAATAGCCAAACCAATGCAGAGACCATCGGCATAAAATACAAAACGATGTCTTCTTCCCAATGCAAAAAGCGATGCGGTAGCACAAAAAGGACATGTAGAATACTCAAATAACCCGAACAAATCACCAAGCCCATGAGTAGGCGCGGAAAAAGAATACGGATTTTAGCAATGAGGGTGATGGATTCCAATCAGTTAGCAGCTTTTTTAATTTGATTTTTTCTGATCGTTAAAATACGAATTTTGCTGTCGAATATACAAATCCAATTCTTCTGCACTTTTTGCAATCATTTGAATATACTCCTGCAGTTCGGCTAACGATAAATCGTCTTGTTGCATTTGTTGGGTAATCCCCAAAATATTCGCCACGGGATGGCGCAAATGGTGCGAAAGCTCAAACAGCAATTCCCCAATGGTTTTATCATGGGTAATGATCGAGGTGATATCTTGAATCGAACCGTACCAAATGGTTTCTTGCTCGTTTGTTTTTTCAATACGTGCTTTCACCATGTGCCAAATCTCGCGAAACGCCAAATCACTAGTACGGTAAATAAAGTGCCAATTGGTTTTTTCCGCAATGGCAGTATACACACTCTTTTCCACATTCTGTACATCATCCGGATGGATAAAGGATAGGATGGCATTCGGATTACTATAGACATGTTCGTTTCGTAAGTGCGGAAACAACAATTGAAAGCCATCACTGATAAAATCAAAGGAACCTTTGCCCTCAGCGGTATTGCGGTATTGAAATAATACACCGGGTGATAAATCGGTAAGGCGTTTTACTTTGCGGGAATGTTGCGCCAAGGTTTGGTTTTGCATCAAAAGCAATTTCCGTGTATTGAGATAGTCCATCGCTTTTTGGGAAAGAATCCGCAATCCTTGTTCTTGACGTACACTCAATTTCCGGGGTTTGGTATCCACTACACACAGTGATCCCAACACATAACCATTGGGGGTTACCAGTGGTGCACCTGCATAAAATCGTATTCCATTTTCACAGTGGACATAAGGATTACAATTAAATTTTTTATCGAGTAAGGCATCCTCAATGATGAGTAAATCTTTGGGATGTTCTATTATATGTTGGCAAAAGGAATCTTCACGCGGTACTTCCAAAGTATCAAACCCATACATGGATTTATGCCAAGTGCGATGGTCATCAACCATAGTCACCAATGACATTGGGGTATCGCAAAGAATTGACGCTACCTCTGCCAAATCATCCAATACCTGCTCCGGTTTGGAATCCATAATTTCGTAATGAAATAACTCTTGTAAACGTTTCGCTTCGTGCATAATTAGGGTTTTAAATGGCGTTGAGTGCAGTTATCCGATGTATAAAGTTACGAAATTAACAGTTGTTTCACGATTATTCGATGTTAAAGTTTATGATTTTGGCTCCCAATCGCTTCCTAGCGACTCAGTATATACACATGTTGTAAGCAAAAAAAGTCAAGACAGCTACGCTGAAAGTCAAAAGTCGAAAGTCGAAGTCGTAAACTAAATTCCAATATTAAAATTCCAAAACCCAAAGTCGTAAGTCGTAAGTCGTAAGTCAAAAGTTGAAAGCCTGCCTTTTATTCCCCTTTTGGGGGTTAGGGGGCTCACTAGTCATTCTAAAGTCCGACATCTAACGTCCAGTTTCTTTTTATATTGGTTCGATTTTCATTCCATTTTCAAGCAATGGATAGTTCAAATTCCTTTTTCATTCACAGAACAACTACGGTATATCTACGGTATATCTACGGTATATTACCGAAGGAAACCCGAAGATGACTGCAAGATGACTCGTCGTAAAGTCGAAAGTCAAAAGTCAAAAGTCGTAAACTAAATTCCAATATTAAAATTCCAAAACTCAAAGTCGTAAGTCGTAAGTCGTAAGTCGTAAGTCAAAAGTCGTAAGTCGAAAGTCGAAAGTCAAAAGTCAAAAGTCAAAAGTCAAAAGTCAAAAGTCATAAGTCTAGTCACTAATCACTAATCACTAGTCACTCTAAAATCTAAAGTCGTAAGTCGTAAGTCATAAGTCTAGTCACTAATCACTAATCACTAATCACTAGTCACTCTAAAATCTAAACTCTAAAATCTAAAATCTAGTCACTAATCACTAATCACTAGTCACTCTAAAATCTAAAGTCGAAAGTCATAAGTCATAAGTCATAAGTCATAAGTCATAAGTCTAGTCACTAGTCACTCTAAAATCTAAAGTCGTAAGTCATAAGTCATAAGTCAAAAGTCGTAAGTCTAGTCACTAGTCACTCTAAAATCTAAAATCTAAACTCTAAACTCTAAACTCTAAACTCTAAACTCTAAACTCTAAAATCTAGCCATCCTCCTCATCCAAACCAAAAACAACGGTAATACCATCAAAATCATCACGATATCCACCGTTTTAGTTGGTACTTCATACGGAATAGCAATACTTCGCCACAAGGCAATAAGCCCAATCACAAAACCAGCTTCAAGAACAGGAATCATCAATTCAGCCAAAAGGGAAGGAGTAAAAAGTTGTTTTTTCATGGAAATTGTTTTTAAAGATGACACCACAAAGTATTCACGAAATTTTGGATTTTCAAGCGACCCAACTGTTAAATATTCAATAAAATACCAGACCAATTTGCTGAAATAAGCAAGAAGCAAGAGGCACTGAATTGATTTTTAGAAGAACCACTAATTGCCGTAAGCTAAAAACTGAAAGCTAATTGTTCAAACGATTAAAATCCAAAGTCGAGTATATTCTTTAAACGTGACTAATCTAAAAATGGAGTATTGCATCTTTAATTTTCATTTCCAACGGAAATTAAATTTGAAATGGCTTCTTTATAAAATTCAAATAACGGCTGGTAATTCATCCTATGCCTGCTTTTAAAGTAACTAATTGTGGAGAATCCATGTAATTCATACCGATTTTTATTGTAGTCACGCTTTTTATGAATTTTAAAGGTTACCTTTAAGATACAGGATTGATTAAGAATATATAGATTGGATTTATCTATTTCCTTTTTTTTCAACAGTTTCTAATGTTTTACAAAAATCACGAATTCTATGTCACAAAGAATCTCATACATAACTAAACTTTTACGGAGTTGGAAAAAACTGGGTCCCGGACTAGTAACTGGTGCAAGTGATGACGATCCCTCGGGTATTGCAACCTATTCACAGGCGGGAGCTGCATTTGGTTTAGCAACTTTATGGACCGCAATTATTGCCTTTCCTTTGATGGCTTCAATACAGCAAATGTGTGCACGTATAGGTTTGGTTACCTCTCAAGGATTAACAGGTACCTTAAAAAAACATTATCCAAAACCTATATTGTATTTGATGTTGGTGTTTAGTTTTCCTGCTATTGTGATGAATATAGGAGCGGATATTGCAGGAATGGGAGCCGTTGGCAATTTATTATTTCC
Source organism: Bacteroidota bacterium (assembly GCA_039798185.1). GTDB lineage: Bacteria > Bacteroidota > Bacteroidia > Flavobacteriales > Flavobacteriaceae > Flavobacterium. Next base: position 30,353 of record JBDKGM010000019.1, on the reverse strand, counting down.
TTCCGTTGATGCCAATTATTTCAGTGTTTTGTTTACAATAATTTTATTGGGTTTAATCATTTATTTGCCCTATCAAAAAATAGCTTCCGTACTCAAGTATTTATGTATTGTGATGTTGGTTTATTTTATTGTTCCATTTTTATACCGTCAGAATTTTTTAGCAATTGCTAAAGCCACTGTAATTCCAACGCTTCATTTTAATAAAGACTTCATGGCAATGATTGTTGGGATATTGGGCACAACTATTTCGCCGTATCTTTTCTTTTGGCAAGCTTCGGTTGAAGTGGAAGAAATGAAACACAATAAAAAACATTTGATTGTGAATAAAAAAATAATTCATGCAATGAATCAAGATGTTGATTTTGGAATGACTGTTTCCGGACTCGTGATGTATTTTATTATTCTTACCACAGGAACGGTCTTGTTTTCTGGTGGAATTCATCAAATTGATACGGTCGAACAAGCAGCATTGGCATTAAAGCCTTTGGCGGGTAATTGGGCTTATTTACTTTTTGCTATGGGGGTTATAGGTACAGGATTAATAGCAATACCCGTTCTAAGCGGTTCTATTTCATATATCATTACCGAAACATTTGGATGGGAACAAGGTCTTGACAAAAAATTTCATGAGGCCAAAGCTTTTTATGTAATTATTGCCCTTTCTTTACTTCTTGGATTGTCATTGAATTATATGGGAATTACCCCGATTCAATCATTGATTTACACAGCTATTTTGTATGGAATTACCGCACCAGTTTTGATAGCCATTATTTTACATATTTCAAACAATAAGAAAATAATGGGGACTAATTGTAACGGTCGATGGTCTAATATTTTTGGATTTACAGCTTTAATTATCATGTCAGTCGCTGCAGCTGCATTGGTATATTTTCAGTGGTAAGCCCTTTATACTAGATAAAAAGACTAGCTATTAATTTCATTGTGCAAGAAGAGCTTCTGTAGCAATTACATAAATAGTTTGTTATTCTTAACGATTACAGTTTTTAAAGTTCATTGGAATAGGAATACTAATATCTCTTTGATGGATATTCAATTTCCGTAATTACAGTGAACTACTTTTTTTTGCATACAATTTGAAGCACTCACCTAAAAGTAAAATGCCAAAGTAACTCCCTAAAATTCGGAGTACAATTTGATATGGTAATGAATCAATTTGAAAAATGGTATGAAAAAAAGGTATCGCATAAAGGCCTACGGTAAGAAAACTGACTATTATGATGATTGTAAACAACGGCCAATTTGGAGCTTTGTAAAAATGCCAAAGGGGACGGCTTTTAGAAATCATATGGATTGTTAACACTATTGCTGAGGCAATTATGCATAAAAAGAATACACTGCGAAGGGTATTTTCTGATGCGCCGTGGTAGGCTTCGTTTAATGTCAACCCGCTCATAATTAATGCCATGACACCTCCTTTGAGTCCGCTGGTAATCCAAAGTGATCGCTCAAAAAAAGGTGTTTTTATTGTATGTGGGGGTTGGGTTCGATTCTTTTTTTCTTCGGCTTCATTTTCAAAGGCAATCGCACTTATTGGATCGATAATTAATTCCAAAAAAACGATATGCATTGGGAAAAGAAGCAGTGGAATATCATTATTTATCAAAGGAATACAAGTAGCCGTAAGAATTGGAATATGAACTGCAATTATAAATCCAAAGGCCTTTTTTAGGTTATCCATCACCCGTCGACCGAGATATATGGCTTTGGGGAGTGCATTCAAATTATCTTCAATCAGGATGAGAGCTGCCGCTTCTCGTGCTACATCCGTTCCTTTTTTTCCCATTGCTATTCCGATTTGTGCGGCGCGTAAAGCTCCAGCATCATTGATACCATCTCCGGTCATTGCTACGGTTTCCCCATTTTTTTTTAGGGCTTCAATGATTCGAATTTTTTGTTCAAATCGGATACGAGCAAAAAGGCTACAGTTTTGTACTGCTTTTTGTAGGTCAATATCACTAAGTGCGTCCACTTGTACTCCCTCTAAATACGTTAGGTTTTCCCACTGAAGTTGCTGCGCTATATGTTGGGCCGTAACTGGGTGGTCACCAGTCATCATAACTGGTCGAATTCCAGCTTTACGACAGTCTTGCAGCACAGTTAACGCTTCAGGACGCAATGGATCGGCAAATGCAATTAAACCCACATAGGTAAAATTTAAATTGCCGATTGCTTTCGGAAAGGGAGCGGTCCAATTCATGCTGTGAGCAATAGCAATAACACGGTAGCCCTCTCTTGTTAACAAGAATAGATTATCAAGTCGTTGTTTTTTTTCTTCATGATTTCCAAGACATCGCTCCAACACCCATTCGGGAGCTCCTTTGAGGAAAATTTGGTACGATGATGTATTGTTTTCTAGGACTCTAATTTGTGCAGTAGCAGGAAAGTCACTGTCCATTGAAAATTCATGAATAGCTTGTGGAATGGGTTGGTCGGGATGTTTTTTATTGTTCCATTCAATTAATACACGATCAATTGCATCGGTTTTCATTTCTTGGGTTGCCAATACGGCTGCGTGAATTATTGCATCGGCAGTTGGTGTAATTGAATCGTTTGCGTTTAATGACAAAACGATACCCTTAGGTGTTGCGATTTTTTCAATCACCATTTTGTTTTCAGTGAGTGTTCCAGTTTTGTCTAATCCCAAAATGGTAATTGCTCCCAGTGATTCTAGTGTTTCAGGTGATTGTGCTACTATTTTAATTTGAGCCAAACGCCATGCTCCAAACGCCGTGAATAAGAAAAAAACCACGGGGAATTCTTCGGGAATTAATGCTATTGCAGTGGATAATCCAGTCAATAAAGCGGTGGTAAAATGCCCACGGGTGTCTGTGAGATAAAAAACGATAAATAAGGTATACACTATGCCAATAGCAAAAAAAACTTTGATAAGGCGTTTCATTTCTTGTTGGCTTGCAGTGAGGGGTTTCGCAACTGGTTGCATAGTTTTTTCCATTTTTCCCAAAGTGCTCCAATTCCCAATAGCGGTCACAATTGCTTGCCCTTTTCCACTTACAACCAATGTTCCCCCAATTAATTCGTCTTGATTGGATTTGGCTATGGGTAATGATTCCCCAGTTACCATCGATTCGTCGATGAACAGGTGGGTGGCGTCAATTAACTTAGCGTCGGCTCCAATTCGGGCACCCTCGTGAATATTTATAAGATCTCCCGGAACCAGTTCTTTACACGGAATACGTTGGGTTATACCATCTCGAACTACCTCTACAAAAGGAGTTTGTAGTTCTTTAAGCGCTACTAGTGTTTTTTGTGTTTTTCGAAATTGATAATAACTAATAGAAATCATCACAACCAAAGAAATGGTCAATGCGATTCCTTCTATTTTATTTCCGATGAGAAGATACAGAATGTTACAGGTTATTAGAAGTAAAATAACCGGTTCTTTTAGCATTTTTATTAATTGAGTTCCAAAGTGAGGTTCCTTATTTTTTGTCGCTTCATTATATCCCCACTTTAGATAATTTAGGTGAACCGCTTTTGAAGTTAGTCCTTTATTTCGCATCATTGTTGGGGTTATTTTCCAGTTTTTATAACAGAAATAGAGTACTCACATGCTTCGATGTCATTGTTTAGTTCAATGAGGTCGTGGAGTAATGCGGTAGCTTTAAGATGTACTTTTTTAGTTTGCCAGTCGGAGCAATTTATTTGAAATGCAGCTAAGGAATCGGCTGATTTTTGAATGGAAAATTTCCATCTTAAATTACGTTGGTAGGTCAGTTTCTCTGCTTTTTTAGGAATTCCTACCGGGAGATTTTTTAGGTGAATTGCTAGCGAGTCAAGACCTTCTTGACTTCTCAATAATTCCTCTTGTAGTGTAGCGGCAGTCCCACCACATTGTTCGGCAGCATTATTGAGTTCAGAATCATAAGAGTCCATTTTTTGGCATTGCAAAGCACTCATGGCAATGAATAGACCTGTACTAAGGGAGATGTTGATTTTATGCATACATTGTTTGGGTTAGTAAATCAAAAATCCCGCTACTGCGGGATTTAAGATCAGTCAAAAAGCCAAATTACCGTATAGGTATATTTTGAGCAGGGAAATGCGTTCCTGTTTCAAATTTTGGAAGTATTATTTCAAGAATGCCATCAGCATAACTTGCCGTAATATTATCCAATTGGAGTTCGTCAGGCAAAAGAAAAGAGCGATATAGGATGAGGAAATTGAATTCCTGCAATAAATTTCGCATTTTTTGATGCTTAACGGGTACTTTTTTTTCAACCTTTACTGTAATTTGGTTGTTTTTGACATGAATGGCAATATCCTTTTTCTCTAAACCCGGCATTACCATTAACATTACGAACTTGTTTTCATATTCTTCAATGTTGGTTGCAGGGGATAGGGCATGGAATTCATGTTCAGGAATCGGTTCACCTAATGGATCATCCCCCAACATTGAATGCTGTAGTAACAGAGCGTCAAAAGTTGTATTGGAATGATTTTTAAGTTTGTGATTACTCAACATGGTTTCTGAATTTTGCATAGTCAAAGTTAGGGCGACTCTCTCGTAAATAACTTGATATGCGTCAGGTAAAAGTATGATTTACATCATAAAGTTAATTTTTCAAATGGTTGAGTCTTTTTTCTTCCATAATGTGTATTCTATTTTGATCTTTTCGAATGAGCCCTTCATGTTCAAATTCAGTAAGTGTTCGGCTTACAGTTTCTGGTGTAGTCCCCGATATATTGGCTAATTCATTACGACTAAGATGAATGCTTTGTCCCTCTGTGCAATGTGTTTTAAAATAATTGATAAGCGAATTTGCAATTCGTTTGCGCACGGAATCATAGGCAATTCGTATAAGGTGTTCTTCAGTTTGGCTTGACTCATTCGAAAGTAGTTTGATAAACTTACTAGCGATATCAGGATGGTGCTCAATTAAGTTTTCAAATTCATGAAGGGGAAGAATGCTAATTTCACAATCTGACATAGCTTCGGCATTATCGGTTTGGTTTTGACCCGTAAATAAATTATGGAGTCCGATGTAATCCCCAGCAGAATGGATTCGCACCGTTAGTTCGCGTCCATCCTGTGCGATTTTAGTAATTTTAATTGCCCCTCTATGAACATAATAAATACCTATTACCTTGTCGCCTTCGTAAAATAGAATTTGTTTTTTTTTGATTTTTCGAATTAGGGATTCATCCCGCAGCGATTCCAATGCCATTTTTCCATGAAAGAATATTGGAGCAGCTAATTTTTCTGGAAATTGTGATTTAAAATATTCCAGTTGGGCTTCATGTTTTTTAATACGTATGGCTATTGCATTGAGTAACTGTACATCATCAAAAGGGCTATATAAGAAATCATCAGCTCCCATTTCCATGCCTTTTCTATGTGATTTTTTATGGAAATTATTTGTGAAAAAGACAAAAGGAATGGTAGCAGTTCCTGTATTTTTTGAAAGTTCATTCAGTACATCAAATCCATCTGTTTTGGACATTAGTACTTCACAAAGAATACTATCAAGTTGATATGTATTGGCCATTTGAATGCCTTCTGTTCCACTTTTAGCCTCCATCACCTCATAGCCTGCCTCACTCAATAGTTGAACTAGATAATTTCTGTTATTCGGGTGTTCCATTATGATTAAAATTCGTGCCATATGTTATAGGTTTTAGAGAATAAGTTCCTTTGATTTGAATTTACTTACTTCATTAGCAAGGTAGTGATTAAAGTCGGAGGTTATTTTTTAACCTGATTTTATTTACAAAATATATGTAAAAATCAAGAAGATATCGCGTGTGCTCCATGTTGAACATCACATGTTTTTATGATTTAGATCACATTTTAGATGTTTAAAGCCAACTAATTTGGTCTTTCAAGAAAATTCTACCTATGAATAATTCGATTGAGTTACATTTATTTTCGGGACTTGCACTTCTTCTTTTAACGTATTATTCGTTTAAAACACTACGTAGTCCAAAAGTTTGTGCCTTTGCTTTAATGCCTTTGGTATTGGCATTGGAACAGTTTAGTTTATTTCTTCTTTTGGTGACGGCTCAGCATCCTAAGCTGTCTTATCTCAATGATTTTTTTACCCTATTTTTTTTAATACTATCTCAGGTAATTTGGCCTATATGGGTACCCTTTTCCCTTCAACGGATGGAACAAACGTGGAGTATTCAAAAGATTCTAACATTTTTTACCTACTTAGGACTCGTATCCGCTCTTATTGGAACATGGGATATAATTTTTTACAATGTACATATTGTCAACATTGGTGATCGGTTTTATTTGGTACAAACATCAGTTGGATATTTTCAAAAGTTTGGCATCTATTTTTGGATTGCGGCGACTTTTTTACCTGCTTTTATATCATACACACCCCGCATGTGGGTTTTTGCTTTAACCTTAGCTGGCGCAGGTATTTATTTACTTTTTCTCAATCATAATGATTTTATCATTTTTACCCCTTACGGAACTCTTGCGTTAGCGATAACTCTCTATATTGTTTTGTTGGGTATGAAAAACGAATACGTTGGTATACGTGACTGAAATGCGCATCCCAATTCTACATAAAAAAACCGCAAAGTGAATTTTAGCGGTTTTTTTATGTTAAGTAGTTAGCTGCCTATTGATAAAATAGTTGTTGACAAATCGACAACGTTGTTGTTCTGTTAATCTTCCCGTAGTGATAATTTCCATATTCTTAAGCGAACAATGTTCTTTTTCTAACCATAGATTCGACAACTCGTTTTTCGCATGTGTAGGACCGAATAGTAATACTTTATCACAATCATCGGTACATCGCGTAAGCTTTTTAAAGTAAGCATTTCGGTTTGCTTCATCAACTTGGTTTTGATGATTGAGCTGTGGATTTCGGTCATAGGTATTTTTTGCATGACGTACTTCAATAATATCAATTTCACGAGCTTTATCCGTGAATTCAATAATGTGGGCCTTGGAATAGTCCATCCAAATGGCCATTTTTTTTAATGGTTTCATATTTCTCGTATTTATTTATTCTTTTTAAAATATCCTCGCAGCAAAAACGATGCTTTGGCCGCTTTTTCGAGTTCGCGAAATTCACGAATACTTTGATCTAATTGTTGTGCGGTACTATCCAATTGTTGTCCGAGTTTTGGATCATTGGTTAGCTTCGAAAGTACCGTATTGGGTTGATTGATTTGCTGGGCGAATTCCCGTAAATAAGTTGCAGTTTTATCGAACTCCTGTAAAGTGTGTGTCACGGTTTTTTGTAAGCTATCGTTGGTAATTAATTGATGCAAGAGTCCGGTTTCTCGATTTAACCGTTGACTAAATGTATCCCACTCTTTACTGGTTGCTTGAATGTTTAAAAGGGTTAAAGAAAGTTGCTTGCTCCATTCTTCATCGGTGAGTAAATGGTTAATCGGGCCCGATTTATTATTCAATGTTGGGGTGAATTGCGCTAATTCATGGGTGCTTCGTTCTAGGTTGGCTACAATTTTATACATGGATTGGGCCATCGATTCATTATGAATGAGTTGGTACACTAGTCCGTTATCTTGATTTAAATGTGTACTGAATAGGCTCCATTCAGCAGTGATTACCTCGGCATTTTGTGCACTTTTTGAAACACTTTTCATGAGTGTTTCCCATTGAATTGGGGCAACCGATTCGATGGTGTCATTGTTGCGAATTGCTGGTTTTTTTCGATCGCCTCCAATGATTTCAAGAACTTTATCACCCACCAAACCCTCTCCACCGATTGCAGCCATTGCATCGGTTTTTATGAACGGTTGTATTTCTTTATCGATCCATATTTTTACCAATACTAATGAGTCAGTTACAAATTCGATTCGGGCTACAGTACCCACATTAATTCCAGATAACCGAACGGTACTGCCTTGTTTTAAGCCACTTACATTGCTAAACCGTGCATAGAGTACAAAACTCGACCGAAATAAATTTTGATTAAACCCAAGGATATATATCGTAACAACCAGTAATGTTAACCCTAGAAAGCTAAAAATACCTAGTCTCCAATTGCGTTGATTTGTTGTTTTCATCGTGAAGTTTGATTAAAAAATACTTGGACTTCGGGGAGTGTACTTTGTGCAATTTCCGCATAAGTACCTGAGAGAATAATTTTCCCATCATACAAAACCACAATCCGATCACCTGTTTGTGAAGCACATTGTAAATCATGAGTGATAATGACAGCTGTGGGATGGTATTCAGACTTAATACGCAGCATAAGATCGATAATTTCCTGTGCTGTTCGGGTATCGAGACCTGCTGTAGGTTCGTCGTATAACATCACTTCGGGATTAATAATTAGTGCACGAGCGAGTCCAATTCGTTTTTTCATTCCTCCAGATAAATCAGCAGGCATAACATGCAGCGCTTGAGGTAGTTTTACATTTTCAAGTACAATTTTAATACGCTGATTCATCTTGTGATTTGTGATAGAGGAGTCGTGATGGCGGAGTGTAAATGCAAGATTCTCTTCTACCGACATGGAGTCATACAACGCTGCATTTTGAAATAAGAACCCTATTTTTTTTCGAAGTGGATTTAATTCCTTTTCTCCATACGCAGTGATATTTTGACCGAGTAAGTAGACAGACCCTGCGTCAACTTTTGTGAGCCCCGCAATACATTTCAATGCAACCGATTTTCCTGAACCCGATCTGCCCAATAGGACAACTTGTTCGCCAGGAAATACTTCTAAATTTAAATTTTGTAAAACAGCATGCTCTCCATAGGATTTAAAAACCGCATACAATGCAATTACAGGTGTTTGCGAATCCGTGTTTTTCATAATAAATCAGTTAGTTGAACAGCAATTAAATCGATAAGAAATATACTGATTGAAGCCGCTACTACTGCCTGATTGGCGGCTTTCCCGACACTTTCTGTTCCACTATTGGCATGAAATCCTTTGAAGCAACCGACCATTCCAATAAAGAAACCAAAGAAAAATGTTTTCAGAACAGCTGGAATAATGTCGCTAAACGCCAAGGCATCAAAAACTTGTTGGAAATAATGCCGAAGTGTAATTTCATTGTGATGATTAATTCCCAAATAGCCACCGAGTAGTCCAATACCGTCAGCATAAATTACCAATATGGGCAACATAAGTGTTGTTGCTAGCGTTCGATTCACTACCAGAAAGCGATAGGGTTGTATAGCGCCAACTTCCATTGCATCAATTTGTTCAGTTACCCGCATTGAACCCAGTTCAGCTCCAATTCCTGAAGCAATTCGTCCAGCACAAATTAATGCTGTAATTACAGGAGCAATTTCTCGAACTAATGACAGTCCGACCATATTGGGTATCCATGATTCAGCACCAAATTTTGCCATCGCAGGACGCGACTGAAGGGTAAGAACCCATCCCATGATAAAACCGGTAAGCGATACCAAGGGAAGAGAGCGGTACCCAAATTCATAGCATTGTTTAAAAAGTTCTTGACGTTCGATAGTACGCCACGCTATTTCTTTGAAGAAACGACCCGTGAATTCTGTAAATTGTCCCAGTTGAATGGTTTCTTCTTCATAAAAAGGCCACTTTTTCATTTTTTTGGAAGTACCATCAATGGCCGATTACTTTCCAATATCCATGTCACAGATTTTTCGGCAAATAAAAGTCGATTAATCAATGACCGATTTTGTTTGCGGAATAAAATGACTAAAGAGGGTTTTAAAAGTTGAAGCGATTGCTCCAATAGCAATTTAAATTCTGTTTGAGGGACTAATTTTATATAATGAAAATGTACCGATTCATTTTCATAGGTTTTTGCTGCTTGGTGCAAGGACTTTTGCTGTTCTTTAAAGTTAATTTCATAATCAAAGTAAAGCACTTTTAACGAAATGTTTAAAGCCTTTTGTTGAACGATAATCGGGTTTATTTCATCATCGAGATGTTGCATATCTGTAATGTAACAAAGCGAACTCAAGGGTAACATTTTATAATTTTTGGGTACAATAACCAATGGAATAGGACAACTGTTCATTAATGCTTTGGGAAGACTTCCCAATAGAGATTTATAAAGTGATGCTCCGTTTTCACCACAAAACACACTACTGAAATGCTGTTTTTTTGCATACTGAATTATTGTATGGGCTAAAGTTCGATCCAGTTTATGACAAACGATTTCATACGCCACATCGGGTACACCTTTGGGAAAAACTACATGGATGTATTTCTTTAGTTGATTGGCTTTTAGCTGAATAGCTTCATCCCATCGGAGTTGAGGTGTTGATGTTTGACGGTCTATCGCAATATCAGGGTCGAATAAATCCAACACGTGTATAAGCGTGATTTCGGCCTTCATTTGAAGTGCGTATTGAAAAGCAAATCGAATAGCTTTTCTTGAATGTCCCGAAAAATCAGTAGTTACTAATAGCTTTTCCATAGTTAATAGGGTTAAAAAGGATTGGGTTAATGCGTGTGAATTTCAATTTGATTAGTTATGCGCCAAACACCGGGTGAATTCCATGCAATCCGCTCAGCCTCTTCTTTTTGGTCAAAAGAGGTGACTCTGCCTGAGAGTGTGACTTCATTGTCTTCCACATTTACAGTAATGTCATTTTTTTCGAGTAGGCTACTTCGTTTTAGAGCATTTTGGATGGCGACTTGCTCTATTGCATCCGTGCTTGTGGAGTGAATTAATAAAGAATTTACAACCCCTTTTACGCCCATAATACGTTCTACAGCGTGTTGTGCAGCCATTTTTTGATAGTTCCAGTCTACGGCTCCAATGAGGTAGACCCAACCTTTGGTCACTACAATTTTGATGTCTTTATCGGGTATGGAGGTGTTGCGATGAATTGCGGCAACTACTTTTACCACCAAATCTTCATCCGATTCATTTACTAAGGCATTATGGACCTCCAAATGTTCGACAATGGCTTTTACACCGCGAACACGTTTGACAATTTTTTCAATTTCCTTTTTTTTCTCATAACTATTCACCGTTCCAGAAAGTGTGATCACCCCATTTTGAGCCGTTACACCTATCGTTGTTTGTTCGAGAACAGGTTCCCAAGAAAGCGCAAATTGTACATTTTGTTGTAATTCGTCGTTAGCATTCATAGTTATGTGATTTAAGTAATAATGGACCTAATGTAATTTGATTGTCAACAGCGGTGACTCCTTTTGCATTCCATGCCAATCGCTCAGCCTCTTCCTTTTCATAGAGTGTATTCACTTGGCCTGACAAGGTTACTTTTCGATTGTTGACTTTCACTTCTATGAGATTTTCAAACAATAAAGCACTTTGTTTAAGAGCTCTCTCAATCAATTCTTTTTTTATTTCACTATCCCGTTCTGTTTGCGATACGATATGATTACTGATTCCACGGATTCCTAAAATCGGATGGAGTATCGTTTCGGCAGCATTTTTTTGGTAGTTCCAATTTACTTTCCCCTCCAGCGTAACCCATCCATCTTCAACGGTTATTTTTATTCTATCATCTGGAATGGTGAAGCTAGCGTGGTAGAGGGTTACAATTTTTGCTGCGATTTCCTCATCGGACAATTGGTAGTTTTCTTTGACGACTATCGTGATATGATCGATGATAGCACGCACACCGGTTACTTTTTTTGCAGTCTTCTCGGCCTCTATTTTTTTATAATAAGAATCCGTTATTCCCGTCAAAGTGATTATACCTTCATTTGCAATTACACCAAATTGTGTATCATGAAGTTGTGGCTCCCAACGAAGTGCCTCTTGAATGGCATGTTGTAGGGATTGGTTGGATTGAATTGTATTCATGCGATGCTCATTTTAGTTAGTATTCTTGATTGCTATATTTTTCCAAGGCTTGCCTGGCGAGTAGGTGACTAAGGGTAGATTCTGCTCCTTGATTCAAGTTAACATGATCGTGTTCTAGTCCGTCATAGCATCCACCTGTTTTGGGGTTGTATATGATTTCATTGCGATTATTTTCTCCCAAAAACCAATGATAGGCTTGTTTCATTTTCTCAAAATAGTTGGGATTTCCAGTTATTTGAAAAAAGGTATCTAGGGCCATTACCGCATAGGCGACATCTATGGGTTGCTCTCCTCCCTCGGACATGGTCATTCGATCTTGGCCGGCGTGGAGCCAACCCTTGTTGGAAATAACTCGAATTTTATTATCGTTAAAAATCTGGGACATGAGAAAATCCATTGATTTCATAGCAACGGTTTTAAATTCAAGCTTTTGGGTAACTTTCCATGCGAGTAATAACGCTTCGGGTAAAATGCTATTTCCATAGGTGAGGTAAGGCTCAAACCATGCCCAATCCGTTGTAGCGGTATCGTTAAAATGACGGAGTAATTGGTTGCCTAATGCTTCAATTTCTTCCCGGTTATCGACTGCGTTGGTTTGGTGTGCATAATACAAGCCCTTAATAGTAAAGGCAATGGCACGAGGCGACTGCAACTGCTTGCGTTGGTGCAGAGTATCTTCAAAAATACCCTCTACACAACTTAAAAAATGGGTGGGAAATACAGAAGGTGAAGCCATTAAAAAACCAATAGCCCAAATCGCACGACCGAAACAATCCTCCAAATTTGTTTCCTCATTTTGTGAGGTAAATGTTTCGTCTAAGTCTACGTAGTTAAGGAATTTTCCATCGGGTTGTAAACAGAACACAATGAACCGCAAATAACGTTCTACATATACAAGTAAATCAGCTTCAGAAGTCAGGGTGTAATGTTGGCAAATGGCAATTAAGGCACGGGCATTATCATCTAAGGTATAGCCTGAATTGGGGTCTGGGACATTTAATTTGGCAAATTGCAACATTCCAAAATGAGTTGTCATTTTTTTGATGTGATTGCTATTCATAATAGGCCATTTGTAGTGTAAAATTGGAGGTTGATTGCTATGGTTTTGAAGGTGTTTGATATAGTGGATGGCCGTATTTTGCCAAGCGGTGGGTTCGATACGATGTAAACCGTTAAGACGCATTTCCAATTGTAATTCCGGTCGTTCCAAAACATAAATAAGCTGTTGAGCTAATTGGTCAGGTTGTTCAAAGTCAAATAATATACCACAACCATTATTAACCACTTCAATGGCATGGGGGATAGGTGTGGCTACAATCGGACAACCACAACTTAATGCATAGGCAAAAGTTCCACTAACCGCCTGATCTTGATTTTTTGAAGTGAATATATAAACATCAGTAAGTTGTAAAATCTCCAGTAAGTGGGGTAAGTCTAAGTATGCATTGAGTTGTAAGGTATGGTGTTCCAATCCCAAGGTTTGAATGAGTTGTTCCAAAGATGCTCTGTAGCGTTCACCTTCTGCATGAATAACTCCGGGATGGGTTTTTCCCACAATTAAAAATAAAACATCAGGAAAGCGCTCGATTACTTGGGGTAAGGCCAAAAGCGTTGTTTCAATACTTTTTCCCGAACTCAAGAGTCCGAAGGTGGACAATACGGTACGGTTCGCCCAATCATACTGTTTTTTTAATTCTAATTTAGGTTGGTGTTCTACCAAATGTGTTCCGTGTGGAATTACAATAATTTTAGCGGGGTCAATAGCATACCGTTCAATTAAAATTGTTTTGGCATTTGCAGTCATGACAACTAGGGTATGGGTCAAAAAGGCGATACTGTGCATAAACGCTTCAATTTCCGGTGGCGGTTGCGGTAAAACAGTATGCAATACCACCATAATTTTTTTTTCAACGGAATTTAAAAGTTCTAACAGTTCCAATTCATGATTGCGGTACAAGCCGAATTCATGTTGAACAATGATCCATTCATTGGAGGACAATTTTTTAATTTTTTGTGCTAATGAGGTAAAAGATTCTGGATTTTCAGTATCGAGTACATGAAAAAAATCGTCTTCAAATTCATCCACAGGCAGATTAAGTGCACATTTATAGAGCACATAGGAATCACTGTACTGGTTTTGAATTGCTTGAACTAAATCGGAGGCAAAAGTCGCTAAGCCACATTCCTTGGGGGGAAAGGTAGAGAGCATCACTAGCGATGGTGAAATGCTTTTGATCGTAGATTTTTGAAGATCGCGTAGTCTGCTGTTTTTGAGATAACGGGATAGTTCTTTAACGGGGTAAGCGGATTTAAGAGTCATGATTTAGAATTTGATTTTTGAGTAAAGCTTCAAGTAGTGGCTGTAAGGGTACAGAAGCCCAAGCAATCCGTTTATCTGCAGCGCCATAAAAAATATAAACGACTTGATCGAGAAGTACAGCGCCACTGGGAAAGCAGATGTTATTAATAATTCCGTGAAGTTCGTATTCATGTTCTGGGCCAAAAAGGGGATAAGGGAGTCGAGCACGTTCAATCCGTGGGTTTTCCAAGTCCAAAAGGGCCACACAGCAACTGTATACATAACCCTCTAATGTGTCATGAACACCGTGATAGATTAGTAGCCAACCGTCTTTGGTTTCGATTGGAGGACACCCACCACCGAGGTAACTTAACTCGTGGTCATATCGAGGTGTTAGAAGTATGGCTGCACTAAAATGCAATAGATAATTATCCCAAAATGCAGGGGTTAGGTCCGTTAGTTCATTAAAAAAAACGAGTTGAATATCCGGTTTAATGCGGTGAATCAAGCACAGTTGACCAGCAATGCGACGTGGAAAAAAAAGGACATTTTTGTCCCAAACCTTTGGCGATGTGGCTCCGTCGCTAAGGTTGTTTTGACTATTGTACCGATGGTATTTTTCATTGAGTGGAAGGTTTGATTCCGCCCGATGTATAAAATCGGTATACGAGAGCTGGGGAACAATGATTCCCTGTTTTTCCCAGTGCTTTAAATCTACGGAAAGCGCCAAAGCACCTCTAGCATTTGTACCATCAAACGCCGTATAGGTTAAATAAAATAACTGATCGATACATACAATACGCGGATCCTCAACACCAAGACATTCATAGTCCATTTGGGGGTAAAGTAGGGGGATTTCATCGCGGTGTAGTATTTGAAACTGTTCATTCAAAAGAGCTAAGCCAATCGACGAAAAATGTTCTTTGTTTATAGCGCGGTAAAAAAGATAAATACACCCATCATAATGAAGCACACCCGGATTTAAGACACCAAGATTTTCAAAACCTAAATTTGTTTTTTCAAGTAATATACCTTTTTTTTCAACCGTTACGTGCATCTTCTTTGAGTGACTATTATTGGATTAGTAATGATAAAGTCACCTTACAAAGTTGAAACTTAGGAATTCAAAAGAAGTTGATTCCGCACATAGAAAAGTATGATATCAATCAGTATTTGTTTAAGAAGTATGATTTGTAAGTCGAAAGTCGAAAGTCATAAGTCATAAGTCTAGTCACTAATCACTAGTCACTAATCACTAGTCACTCTAAAATCTAAAGTCGTAAGTCATAAGTCATAAGTCATAAGTCATAAGTCGTAAGTCGAAAGTCGAAAGTCAAAAGTCGAAAGTCGTAAGTCATAAGTCATAAGTCATAAGTCATAAGTCATAAGTCATAAGTCAAAAGTCGTAAGTCTAGTCACTAGTCACTAATCACTAATCACTAATCACTCTAAAATCTAAAATCTAAAATCTAAAATCTAGTCACTAGTTACTAATCACTAGTCACTAATCACTCTAAACTCTAAACTCTAAATTCTACTATCCCCATGCCTTTGACTAGCCTTTGACTAGCCTTTGACTAGCTTTTGCTATTGCGAATAATTTAAACCTATTTATAAGGGAATACTGCTTAAAACTATTTATTTGATGAACAATCTCACTATATTTGATTGTACATTATGCCCAACAGAGCGTTTAAAAGCACGAAAATGATTAATAAGCGTATTACAGTCGCTATAGCAGAAGCCATAAGAGGAGGACAATACCTAAGCATTACCTACAAAAATAAGGAAGGAAAAATAACCCCTTTTTGGATTGCCATTCAAGACATCACTCCCCATGATAGAATTGTAGTGAATATGTTTAATGTCATGAAGGACGAACCTTTGTTTCAAAAAACGATTTCAATCTCGGGGATACAGTCCGCCGAACTACTCAAGTTCTCCCATTATGACGTCCCACCTCAACTGATTAAGAAAATTGAAGAGGAAGACAGTTTAGCCGTCTATGAATTTGACCGCTACAACAATGATATATTGAATTATTATCTCGAATGCCATAAAGCCAATAACGACCCCTTTCTGCACAATACACATCTTATTGAAGCGATTGATTTGTCAGTCCTAAAGGATACTAATCCCTATCAACTTTCAAGTGAACAGCAAAAACAAATTATTAAAGAAATTTATCAAGATAACTATACTAAGCATTACGACTACAAATTAGCATTATGTGAATTTTCAATTGACCTAGAATCTAGAGGTAAGTTTGTGGTTGCGTATCGCGAATTGACCTATGATCCTGTTAAGAAAACAATGCTGGTAGGTAATACCACACATTTCAATCCCAATTTCTACATCAATGATATCAAATATTCCTTATCGTATTATACGGATTTGAATCCATCCGATTTCGAAGAACAATATCTCAGTGACCCCGCAGAAGCAATTCATTCCATTAGCGATAATTTCAATCAAGGGGAAATGACCAATACCCGACCTGAAATAGTGGTATTAGGGTATTCCAAAATTGATATTGCACCTATATTTGAGCAGATTCATGCCGAATATGAAAACCAAGAAATGCAAATCCCCTTAAAAGCATTTTTTAAAAACGCCTCGCTCTTAGATCGTAAAAATAGAACAGAACCCCATATTGTTCTATACGATAAAAATGTAAATATTGACCAATTACGCACGATTTACAATTCGATGAAATATCCGGTTACCTATGTACAAGGACCACCGGGCACAGGGAAAACACAAACCATTTTAAATATTGTGGTGAACTGTTTGACCAACAACAAAACGGTACTTATTACCTCCAATAACAATGTACCCATTGATGGCATTAAAGAGAAGCTCAATTTGGGCAAATACAACAATAAAGAAATACAAATCCCTTTCTTACGCTTGGGGAATAATCAATGTACCCTTGAAGCGTTGCAGACCATCAAAAAATTGTATGACTACAAAACCAATGATGTTCCCAAAGAAACGCTATTGCATAACCTAAAAGAAAATTCGAAAGCCAAAAATCAACAGTTGGTAAGTAAGCTACAACAGTACGAAGAGCGTGCCGATTTACTACAAAACCTTGAGTTTATTGATGGATTGATGGCCAAAGGGAAATATTGGCTGTTGGAGCAAGAACGAGAGAAATTGCTCAGTAAAATCAATTCCATTCCAGTGACCACCGATGATGATGTCAAAGGGATATTTGAAATCATCAAAGACAACTTCAGCTTACTGCAATTCTTTTATTTCGAGACATTGAAATACATCAAGCGATTGAAAGGGAAAGAGTATCTTGAATTAATCGAGATTCTACACATTATTGATGAAAAAGAGAAAGTAAAAGAATTCAATGCCTGGTTGTCAGACGACAAGAATCTAGAAAAGCTAACCAAAGTATTCCCCATTATTCTTACCACTAATATATCGAGCCGACGTTTGGGTCAACGGTTCAAGTTTGATTTGTTGACCATCGATGAAGCCGGGCAATGCGAAATTCCTACCAGTTTAATCCCCATATCCAAGTGTAAAAATATGGTGTTGATAGGGGATACCAACCAACTGAAACCCATTATCGTTTTTGATAAAGAGAAGAATACTAAACTCATGCAGCAGTTTCAAATCGGTCAGGAATACGATTATTACCATAACTCCATACTTTCGGCCTATAAAAAAATAGATACCATTTCTCGAGAGATTTTATTGAGCTACCATTACCGCTGTGGACAAAAAATCATAAACTATTCGAACAAACGCTTTTACGACCAGCGCTTAAATCTAACCGCTGTGGCAGAACCGGGTGCTGTCCATCTTCTTAAAATTACAAATAACCATCAAAAAAATAAGAATGGACAATTAGACGAAGCAATAGCGATTGTGGACTATGTGAAAAAGAATAATTTATCTGATGTTTTTATTCTAACGCCTTTCCGTCACCAAGAGGAAGCCATCAATTACTATTTGAATGAGGCCAAAAAAGAAAAGACAATCGATGCCTCGGTGAATTGTGGAACCATTCACAAAGTGCAAGGACAAGAAAACAAAACGATTATTATTTCTACGGCGTTATCCACCAAAACGTCACCAAAGACCTATGATTGGATTAAAAACAATAGTGAATTATTAAATGTAGGAGTTACCCGTGCTAAAGAAAATTTAATTGTGGTTGCCGACTTTGATGCCATTAAAACCTTGTCCCAAAAAGACGACGATTTATATGCATTGATTGCCTATGCCTATCATAATGGTACCACAGAAGTAGCGCAAAGCCAAGTCAATAAGTTGACCATAGGTTTTTCCAACAACTCGAAGTTTGAAGACGAATTCTTTAAAACCATGCACCATTACTGTTCAATCAAAGGCACCCAATTTCGCAGAAATGTAAAAGTAAGCACAGTATTTCCCGAAGAGCGCGATAACCCATTAGTCAATAAAAAAGAATTTGACGGAGTAGTGTATGAAAACAACCAACCCAAAGTCATTTTTGAAATAAATGGGGCAGAGCATTACCATAACAAAAGAACCATGACCTCCGACAAACTCAAAAAGGACCTAATTCAACGAAAAAATGTACAACTGATCATGGTACCCAACCAATATGTCAAGCATTATGAATTTATACGGGAATTGATCAACAAGTTTAATGGGAATGTCTATCAACAGTCGTTGTTTGATGGGTATTGAAAACTCTCTTGTATGAAATCAACAAGATTCATTAAAGTCACAAGCCTTTGTAATGGGATATCGTATATCGCAATATGAAATATAGGTTGTTAGAATATTGTTTTAGAGGAAAATAATGTATAATATTGCATATTGCAATATAAAATATATGGCACAAGCTAAAAATAATTTGAAACCTCAAGACATTGTAATTTTATTAAAAATCATAGCACTTGATAAAAAAGCATGGTTTCATCATACAGTCGCTCAAGAACTTGGAATAAGTCAATCTGAAGTCAGTCAATCCCTGAATCGTTCAAGATATGCAGGATTAATTGATGATACAAGAAAAAAAGTAAACAAATTGGCATTTACTGAGTTTTTACTTCATGGTGTTGCTTATGCTTTTCCTCAGCAACCTGGAGCTATCGTAAGGGGAGTTTTAACGGCACATGCGGCAGCACCTTTAAATCAAATTGTTAAATCACACGAAAAGTATGTTTGGCCCTATGCTAGGGGATTGGAAAGAGGGCAAGCTATTGAACCACTTTACAGTACTGTGGTCGAGGCTACTTTAAATGATAAAGAATTATATGAATTACTTACAATGGTGGATGCGATAAGAGTTGGACGAATTAGAGAAAAAGAAATCGCAAAAAAAGAGCTTGAAAAAAGAATTCTAAATGCATAACAAAGTAATAAATCTGGCATTAGTGGCACAAGTTGCGCAAGGATTACAAGAATTGAACGATGAAATGGTATTCATTGGTGGAGCGGTAATCAGTTTATATACTGATGATCCAGCAGCTGAAGAAATTCGTCCGACGGTAGATATTGACATGACCATTAATTTAGCCAATTATAACGAATGGGCTCAAATGCAAGAACGCCTTGCAGCATTAGAATTCTATCCAGATCCACAAGGCCAATCCATATGTTCATACCAATATAAAAATATTGCAATAGACATTATGCCTGCGGATGATAGTAGTATTGGTATTTCAAATAGATGGTATAAACCTGGTTTTAAATACTTACAAAAAATAGCATTAGCGGACGGAACAAATATAAATATATTGCCTTCCCCTTATTTTTTAGCTACCAAGTTAGAAGCTTTCAACGACAGAGGGAAAAATGATTTTTACGGCAGTCACGATTTCGAAGACATTATCTATCTAATAGACAATTGCACAACAATAGTAGATGAAATTTTAGCAGCCGATGAGGAAGTTCTTCACTTTATAAAAGCGGAATTATCTACAATCAAAAATCATAAACAAGCAGATGAAATTTTAGCAATGCATATTCATCCCTTAATTAGAGAACAACGGTTTAAAATTTTGATGGAGAAAATAGAAATGATTACAAGGTAGCGATCTGTTTAAAAACGTTGATAAGATCAATTAGATTTACAAACGATTAAAATTAGAGGAAGGGCAAATAGTTACCATTTCATAAAACTATTTTAAATCAAATGTAGGTTGTAAAGAGAGCATCTTTAATAAATAGAATTATTCCAAGGGATATAAATTGCACTACTTGAAATGGTATGAAAAAAATTAACGTTTTATAATTTTTCACATGGCAAAAATATACTGTTCAAAAAAGTTAAATGAACTGATGATAAAGATTTCAAATAGTTTAGATGATGGAATTGGTTATAGTGAAATTGGTGAATGGAATGCACACCTGTTCTTTTATAATAGAACAAAAAATTTGATTTTTGTAAACAATAAATCATTCTATTGTGTTATCATTGAGAACGTTAAAAAGTCAGATGTTAAAAACCTCGATAATCTATTTTTAACTCGTTTGATAGACCAGTTGACACTTGATAATTTAATCGAGCAAAATTTAGCGCAAATCATAATCCAAAAGCACCAACCCATAGTGTTTTGTCCAACCAATAATAACAAAAGGGTAATAGGAACCATAAATCACTATATTTTTAACTACGAAGTGTACCGTAATCATCCCGATTGGTGTGATGCAAATCTAGGAAAACTAAACAGTCTAATCAATGACTCAATTACGAGTGCAGGTCGAAATGAAAGAAGAAAATATGGACGACCATCGGAAGATATGAAGTTGCTAATCAATTCATTAATTAGGTAAGTGACGATTTTAAATGGGGCAATGTTAAAATTAAGCTTATCGCATTACCCTGTCCAACACTTACGTAAAACACTACGATTTCAACCAGGAGTTAATCAACAAGTTCAATGGAAATGTCTATCAACAGACGTTGTTTGATGGGTATTGAGAAGTAATAAAGTCATCAATTTGTTCGACAAAGAAGCGCGAGGTAAACAGAATTAATGTTAAGAATATTTAGACAAAGAGTAATTTTTATTAATAGAATGATTTTAAGAAATACTTTCTAAGTTAAAATACATTAGTCTCGTATCCGATTTTTTATCTTTACTAGATAAGTATTTGAAACCCATTTTTTCATAAAATTTTAGAGAATTTCTATAGGCGTCAACAGTTATGAACTTGCAACCTGTTTTGTTTTTATGAGTGAATAAGACTTTCGTGAAATTAATTATTTTTCTACCATAACCACCGCCATTTTGACAATCTTGATGAACCGCTAATCTACCGATTTTTACAGCAGGGTAACTTTTATAATGACTTTTCTCTTTTGGTAAAAAAATACCTATTCTTTCTGCAAATTTTTCTATATTACCGTCTAAATCGGTATGGGAAATTTTATCGTTTAGATAATTAAAGTAAGCTATTGTTTTTTGTTCATCTTGAATTAGGTAGGTAACCGCCATTAAATCTTTAGCATAATTTTTAGCATCATCAAAAAGAAAGCCGTTCAAATCTGTGTCTCCACAATCGAACGGCAATATAACTGTATCAGGCTCTAACCTGATTAATTTTATGTTATTAGATTCCAAATGCAGCTAAACGCATTAGCGTTTCATAATCTTCTTTAATCTCCTCTTTTTCTTCTTTGGATACTTTCTTTACTTCTTTATTTTCTTTTACAAATAAATCAGCATCTCTACCATAAAGAACAGGAGTTTCTTTAATAGGTTTTGCCATAATTTTTGTTTTTTAGTTATGAAAGTTTTTACAAATATATCAAAAATAATACACATTCAACTCCAGGTGCTCTAACATATAAATAATCAATATATCTTACATCTACTGATTTAACGTTAATATTTACAAAAAGTTACAAAAGAAGTATTAAAAATTATTTCCTCCCAAAATCAGCAGGATTTTCACCCCATGCTTTTGTTTCCCATTTTAAAATTTCATTATCAAAAGTATTGTTGTCTAACCATTTATCAGCCCTTTCAAGTATATCAAATAATTTCTTGTTTTTTTCACTACGCGGATGATTGGTTCTAAATTGTAAATCTCTAATCCAACCCCAAGGCAACCTTACTGTTAGAGATTTTTTAGAAGAACCACTAGTCAATCTATAGTCTAAAGTCTAAAGTCGAAAGTCTAAAGTCATAAGTCGAAAGTCTAGTCACTAGTTACTAATCACTAGTCACTCTAAAATCTAAAGGCGAAAGTCGAAAGTCATAAGTCATAAGTCATAAGTCGAAAGTCATAAGTCGAAAGTCTAGTCACTAGTTACTAATCACTAGTCACTCTAAAATCTAAAATCTAAAATCTAAAATCTAAACTCTAAAATCTAAACTCTAAACTCTAAACTCCAACTTCTACCTACAAAGGCAGTGACTTCAGTTCACTAAGTGTTTTTTTAGCTGCAGCAATTTTATCGGTAAAAAGTTCTTTCCCTTGAATAGCATGCGCAACCGTATCGATTTTTGCTTTAGCCGCATCCGATAGGGCTATGACTTTAGAAGTTTTCAAGGTTGTTTTTTTAGTTTTCATGAGATTCTTTTTACAGGTAGATAATTAGTTAACAGTTAGTTAACTAAACACAAATTTAGTTTATTTTTTCTTATAAACCAAAATTGCATCATAATGAGTATAAGGAACGTAGTGTACAAATCTATTCACTTTACTTTTGTTACGACCAAAGAAAATATAGTCAGCACTCAATTCATCAAAGTTTTTTGCAACATAATAACTATACGTTCTAATTCGACGTTGAAAGTTTTTACAATGCTCGGTACATTTTTTTTTACAAGTGGGTAAACAATCTTTTTTAAAATCTGAGTGACTATCATTTCCATTGATGAGAATTACGGCATCTTGATTTTTTGCAAAAAAAAGCGGAATGGTACTCAATACAGTATTAAAAACTATGCGCATATCACCATTATTACTATTTACATCATCAACAATGGTTCCCAAGGCTTCATCATAATCACCAAAACCAAGGTTGTAAACAGTAGTAGTACCCATAACTGCTAACGGTGTATATTCGATAGCTTTAATGATTGTTCTTAAGCCAACACTTTCAAAAAGAAATTGTGTTTTTAAAATAGCGGCAGTGGGCTCGGTATGGTATACAGGTAAATTTTTCAAGATGTATGGCTTATAAATAGTTTATAAAAATACAAACTTTTAGTGGATTATAGGGATACAGAATCAAGACCGCTATGCTGAAAGAAGAAAGAAGCAAGAAGCAAGAAGTAAATGGAAAGAAGAAGTACATTTAAGAAGTACTACTAGTCACTAGTTACTAGTCACTCTAAAATCTAAAATCTAAATTCTAAAGTCTAGTCACTAATCACTAGTCACTAATCACTAGTCACTCTAAAATCTAAAATCTAAAATCTAAAGTCGAAAGTCTAAAGTCGAAAGTCTAAAGTCTAAAGTCTTAAGTCTTAAGTCTAGTCACTAGTTACTAATCACTAATCACTCTAAAATCTAAAGTCGAAAGTCGAAAGTCGTAAGTCATAAGTCTAGTCACTAGTTACTATTCACTAGTCACTCTAAAATCTAAAGTCATAAGTCATAAGTCATAAGTCATAAGTCATAAGTCTAGTCACTAGTCACTAGTCACTAGTCACTAATCACTAGTCACTCTAACGTCTAACGACTAATCACTAATCACTAATCACTCTAACATCTAACGATTTATCGGAATTCAATTTTCCCACTCGCGAGTCGAACACCTGTGTCCAATGAATCATTGCTAAAACACCATTGCTGATTAAAATAACGATACTGCCATTCTTGTTCATCTTCGGTAGAAGCAAACAGCACCACCTCCAATACATCACCATCCTGAAAGTCCATAGCTGTATCAAATACATCGGGAGCCTGCAATTGCTGCTCGAGCATCAAAGGGTCAAGGACAGTCGTTTCAGGTACAACAAACAACCCCACAGTGTCCGTAACGACATCATCCGCTGGGCGTATCCAACGCCAATAATGGGTAAGTTGCGAAATATCAGTTGTCGAACACGTACAAAATCGTAGGGTGGTAGGGGTGCACATGGTCAGATTGTTTTAAAGTTGAGGCATTGGCATACAATATTGTTCATTAACCACTTTATTGCGCATCATATTTTTATTGGTAAAATGGCGGTAAATATCATAACACTTATCTGTAAAATCATTACTTCCGTCAGGACGTTGGTGGTAAAAGATTTTTATAGAAATACAATTTTCATGTTCAAATATTTCTTTAAACATGGTGCGGTCTGAAAGTCCACAAGAATGCCCATAAATATGCACTTGAAACTTTTCAGCTGAGACAAAGCGTGTCAAGTTAGCATAGTTATCGGTTTTAAGGTAACCAAAACTTTTAATATGTTCAAATAACTTATTGTTATTCATATGTTCCAGTTCAATATATTTTTGGTCATACTCATCTCCAAATCCAAATATGATTGGGTTTTCCGAATCGTTTAATTTACCATGAATATAATTTATCTGCGTATTTATTTTTTTATCTCTACAATATTGAATATATCCTTCTACAGTATTGGTGTAATTAAAATTTAAAAATAGAATATTGTTAGGATTATGCGTTTTAACTGTTTCTAGGGATATTTCTTTTTCTTCTATTGGCTCTGTAAATAGATCTCCATATCGTTGTAATTGAAATGGATTACTATATTTCGATTCTTGTTTTAAAAGATATTCAATTAATTTGTTTTTTAAAACATCAAATTGTTTGTTTAAATTAATTAGTTCATTTAATAAACTGTAATTAGGATTTTCTTTTCTATTCAATATATTTTTTACTTCATTAAAATACTCAATCTCAAAATCAACCCAATTTAAATTCTCAATTTGTTCAAAGGTATTTTTTAATAAAATTGAATTGAAATCAAGTTTAAACATAGTGTCACCCTTTAATATTCTTATGAAAGCTTGAATAGATTCATGGATTTTTATTCTATCATTAGGTAGAGGTTGATAATAATTACCTTTTTTTACTATTAAATTAATTAACTCATCTTCAAAAGGTCTATTCAAATATATACTGTTAATAACCAAATATAAATAATTAGCTATAAAATCCTCATAACTCGTCTTCAACCCATGCGACAAGTCAAATCCATTACCAATTATGATTAGTCGATTCATAGTTTATTTTTTAGTTACCTCTATTACAGACTTGATAATTTTCATTAGGGTATTTAATCCTTCAAATAAACTAGGATAATACGTTTCACTGTCTTTAGGCAATTGCCATACAGGGTGAGCATCCCAAGAATAAAGGCTTATTGACGATTTATGATAGGTCCAATACATTCGAAAACAATCAATAACTACATGTTTATTTTCATGTTCTTCGGTACTTAACTGATCGTAAATTTTCAGTAAACGAGGCTCATCAAAATTCAAATTAAGTATTATTTTTTTTCCCTGAAAAATAACATCTACTCGATCAATATAGTTTTCACAAATAGTAAACCATTCATCTCTCAATTGAAAGGGTATAAATTTCCTGTTTTTTGAATACTTGTTTAATATGAAACTTTTATCAACAGCTAAATCATATTTAGTTTTCATGATATCCATTTCAAAACCAATAGTCTGGGTTTCTCTACTTTCGAGTTCAATTTCTGAACTACTGATAATGTTTTTAATTTCAGCTATTGCATCTTGAAATATACTATCATCATCAATACCATTCTTATAATCATTCCAACCAGAAGAATCTTCATCAGTTCGGCGAAACAAAACACCCATCTCCCGATTATTATTTATAGAATATTCATAGAGGTTCATGGATGCAATCAATAAATACTTTTCATTGTAAAAACATTTCGCATGTAAATTGGAATGATGCATTAAGTTCAAATTATCCAATGCCTTGAGTTTTTCCTTTTGGAATTCTGTTATTTGGTTTTCACGATATACAAGTGTAGTTTCTACACCATGTTCATTGGCATTCAGTAATTTGTGATAAATAGTATCCGATAATTGCATATACGGTGATAAAATAATCAATTCCCTTTCTGCTTCATCGATAATTCGCTCTATCCAGGAAGCAATACCGTTAGTGTTTAAAAATTGGGCCATATACTATGTAGTCTTACTCAACACTTTGATTCGTTAATTCAAAGCCTTTTAACGTTTGTCCATTTTTCAATTTCCATTCTTCTAAGCCATTAGCATTTCTGCCCATTACGATTGCAGCAGCAAGTGAGGGACTTGTGAATATGTAATCCTCATTGAGTGAGAATTGATTTTCAATTTGAACAATAATTCCTTCATCTATTAATTTTTGTCGAAGTTTAAGCAGCGATGGACTCATGGAGGCAGTTGTAGTAGTTGCAATTTTTGAATCTTTAAGAACAACAAAGCCATCTGCAGTTGGTTCACCACATGCATCTGCCCCTCGGGCTGCTTTGATTACAAAAAGTTCTTGCTTTTTCTGTGTTGTAATTTCTCGCTTTTCATCAAAGACTTTATGTCCTAAAGTATTGATAAGTAACTTTATATTCTCAATAAACTCCTCCATTTCGGCGCGATCCGATTCAGCAATAGAGGGCAGGGTAGGGATGACCGAGTTTTCTAAGGCGTAGCGGTTGGCTTTTTTGGCAATTTCATGCAAACGATTCTCCAAGTATTTGATGTGGGCCTTATTCAAGTTTTCATCTTTACTAATAAATACGATGGCTTCATTCCAAAAATCCTTTTGGGCGATGTGCTGGTTAAGGCGTTTCAATACAGATTCAGCCTCACCGATGTACACAATATCTTTTCCTTCATCATTTTTGCCACACAAAAGATAAATCCCCGTACTATTTAAATCCGGACGATCTGTACAATCCTTTACTTTGATACGCGGAATCTTATAGGCTTTCCCAGTCCAATTTGACAATTCACAAGTCATGCGTCCATTGGGATCACCGTCAATAAGAAATAGTTTTATGGTTTTACCGAATTTCATAATTGTATTTTAATGTTGCCCACAAAGGGGTCGCAGTTGTTTTGCTAATGTTTTTTCCAATAACTCTAAGTATTCTTTTGCTTCATTAGGAAGAGCGATAACCTTTAGTCGAAGTGTACCAGTATATTTAGTACACCAATGAGCTAGTTGTAATCCCTGAGTAGTACCTTTAGGATAGTATCCAAAATGAATAACCCTTCTACCCGATACATTGGTTAACCCATCTCTTTTGCAATTACCTTCATGACGCTTTCCAACATTCAATATTTTACTTGGTTCAAGAGATTTATTTAAAAAATCCTGTTGACAGCAGGTACTTATCTTCAATTGTTATCATCAGATTTTTGAAGTAAAGTTAATTTTCTAAAACTCTTTTTTTCTGATTTCAATATATTATCTAGTTTGCCTCCATTATACATAAACCCAACTACAATTTTATCTGCTAATTCAATCATCATTTTATTTCTTTTTTCAGCAGTTTTTAAAGTTACACGTTTTACTTTGTCTTCAAAAGGTGTAATAATTAGTAATCTGCCTTTTTCAATAGGTTCAAGAAACTCTGGTTCTATTTTTTGTTTTAATCCTCTGGCTAAAACAACTATTATAGGTTGATTGCCTTTAAGCAAATAATGAAGTACATCTTTCTCTATTTGGCTATGAAAACCACTAACTATACAGTTTCCTTCTTCTCTTTGTTTTATTGCCCAATCATAGCATTTAAGTATTATTGTTGCAGGCACTTTTCTGCTACACAAGAAAGCTGTTTTCTTTAGTTCTAATAATGAAAGATTACCAATATATTCTTTTATTTCAGTTTCCATATCATCGCTTCAAATTAGACTATGATTATCTATTGTATTAAGTACTTAAACTATGTCGCAATCTATCTAGTGTTTATGCTTATATGATTAAATCACGACATAACTCTATGTTTAATGTCTCGATTATCTTCTATTTTATCTTTTGTTTATTCTATCGCGACATTATGTCGCGATTTATGTCGCGATTACTTCATAATAAGTACTTGGTCCTGCTCCTTTTCTTTCTATTAATAATTCTTCTACCATTTTATTCAAGTGACGTTCAGCTTTCTTCTTGTCGTATTGAAAGTAATCTTCATAATCAGCACGTTTTATTACACCTTTTGATTTAATAAATTCATAACCTTTAAGTTCTTCTTCATTAAGGTTAACAACTCCTGTGTGCTTAGAAACTCTTCTAACAGCTTCCATAGTTTTAGGAAAGGTCAAGGTTAATACTGGATCTTTATAATCATATTCAGGCAAAGGCAAACCAAATTCTTCATTCAATGATTTTAAAGCAGCCATACCTAATCCAGTTTCTTCTACGTACCCCATTTTGTTGAAAACCATTGAGATTACAGGGTTTCTACTATATGATGGAGCCGAAAATGTATTTAACTGCTCTAGAGTAATTGTTGATGGCGGTTCACCAGGACTTTTTATAATTATTGCATCATCATTTATGTTAATACTATTTCTTGAACCTTCAATAGTATAATCTCTATGAACAATAGCATTTATAACCGCTTCTCGAAGTACTTCTATAGGAAAACTTTCTTTTTCACTTCTTTTAAAAGAACTAGTATCTTTTTCCTGTGCCAAAACTTTCTTTAACCAATCTTGAGCTAAATCAGGAACTAAAACTAAAGCTTTATCAAAGCTTTCAGGTTTAAATTCATAATTGCCCAATTTTGCAGTACATTTTAAAGCAGCACCTTTGAAGGCATTTCGTGGTTCCATACCAAAAAGCAAGATGCCATTACCGTTAGGTTTGTATGTGTTGTCTTTTTTATCCAAACTCATTACCCCCATGTCAATTAAATATTCCTTGAACTCGGGTTGTTCTATGGTATATGGTAAGTTTGCTTCGTTAATGAATTTTTGTAGTGCTTCAGCTGAAAGTTTGTCAAATGATGCATTAGCAATAGGTCGCTCAATGGTTGTGGTTAAATCTTCTTCTTCAGCTATTCGTTTGCGTTCTAGTGCTTGTTTTAGAAAATCTTTGTTTACTGCTTCAATTTGTTTCTGAAGGTCACGATCAAACATTTTCACATCAACAAAGTGTTTTTTCAAATGTTCTATTCCTTTTGTAGAAACCGTTGGGTCTGGGTCAATAATACCTACATATACTGTTTTAATTCGGGCATTGGTTGTTCTGCGACAACAAGGCACTTTGGGTGGATTACGTTCTACACAAGGTTCAAGTGTAGTGAATAGTATACAATCGTCTAATTTTTCGTGACTAAGTTTTCTTTCTAATAAAGTAAACTCTGCGTGATCACCTTCTCTGAGTTCTCCTCTATGGGCTTGAATAACTCTACCATCAGGAAAGACAAGTACAGCACCTACTTTGGGAGGTACTTTGCCATCCGGTCTTGGTTCGTTTTTACTTTTGTTCATTTCTGCAATAGCCAACTCCATATATGGTCTTGCATTGAACCCTGTATTTGCCTTTCTCGCCATTTTATTTTAAAATTTCTTCTATACTTTTTACTTCAACACCTGAAATATTGTAAATATCATTAACAGTCAAATAATTTAATCTATTTCTTTTAAGGTAATCACCAAGCTTATCTTTTAGTGAACCACTCTTTGATAACTGGTTTTCCCACTTCGATTTTCCATTTAAAAACTTTATTACTGAGGTATAACTCATTACATAAACTTCTTTTTTCTTTTTTGATGGATTAATATGCAATTGTACTAAATCTCCAAAAACCTGTCGTTTGCGCATACCGTTGGCTTTGTCTTCTTGCCAGATGGAAAACTTAAATTCTGCTATTCTTTTATTAGTTACTAAATCTATACCTGCACCATCAGCTCCAGAGGCTAAAGACAAATCCTCTATAACTTCACCATCTTCAAGAATATGAGGCAAGCATTTAATAATACCGCTGGCATGAACCATTTCATCTATTTGAGCACTAATACGTTTTACTACAAGTGCAGCTTCATACAAATGCAAGGGCTCTTTTACATTGTTTTTACCTTTACCTAGCAAACCACCTCGTAACTTGTTTAGCTTTTCTTTTAAATCTGAACCTTTAAAATCAGAAACTATTTGTAATGCATCTTTAGTACTAATCCTCTTCATTATCTAACTCTTTGCCCATTCTATACTTAATGTCATAATTAATTATAAAATCTAATTCTTCCATTGTAAAACCGTAATGTTGAGCTAGTAAGGTGTCTATTTCATCTATAATTTCTTTGGATTGAGAAATTTTAAATGATTGAGTTTGAACTTCTCCTGTTTGTTTTTGAACTCTAGTTAACATTGTAGAATTATTTTCAAGATCTAAAAGATATTTTTTTC